>NZ_LQPJ01000158.1 GCF_002101785.1 Mycobacterium palustre | reverse complement strand
ACACTCAACGCCGCCACAGCGCACTCAGCGGCCTACCACCCATCAGCCGCCTGTAACCAACGTTATGGCCGGGTACACCTAGCTCGACGGTGGCTCCAGCACCTCGGTGCCCACGAACGGGACCAGCGCGTCGGGCACCCGCACGCTGCCGTCGGGCCGCTGGTGGTTCTCCAGGATTGCGACCAGCCACCGTGTGGTGCCCAACGTCCCGTTGAGCGTGGCCGCGATCTGGGGCTTGCCGTTGTCGTCGCGGTAGCGCGTGGCCAGCCGACGGGCCTGGAAAGTGGTGCAGTTCGACGTCGACGTCAGCTCGCGATAGGCGCCCTGCGTGGGCACCCAGGCCTCGCAGTCGAACTTGCGCGCGGCCGACGAGCCGAGATCGCCTGCGGCGACGTCGATTACGCGATACGGCACCTCGATTTGGGCCAGCATCTCGCGCTGCCAGCCCAGCAGTCGCTGATGTTCGGCCTCGGCGTCGGCGGGGCGGCAGTAGACGAAGCCCTCCACCTTGTCGAACTGGTGCACCCGGATGATGCCGCGGGTGTCCTTGCCGTAGCTGCCGGCCTCCCGCCGGAAACACGACGACCAGCCCGCATAGCGCAGCGGCCCGCCGGACAGGTCCAGGATCTCGTCGGCGTGGTAGCCCGCCAGCGGCACCTCGGAGGTGCCCACCAAGTAGAGGTCGTCGGCGTCGACCCGGTACACCTCGTCGGCGTGCGCCCCGAGGAACCCGGTGCCCGACATCACCTCGGGGCGCACCAGCACCGGCGGGATCACCGGGATGAATCCGTTGTCGACGGCCAGCCGCAGGGCCAGCTGCAACAGCCCGAGTTGCAGCAGGGCGCCGCGGCCGGTCAAAAAGTAGAACCGCGAGCCCGACACCTTGGCGCCGCGCTGCATGTCGATCAGCCCCAGCGCCTCGCCCAGCTGGAGGTGATCCTTGGGATCGTCGATGGCCGCCGGCTCGCCGACGACGTCGAGCACCCGGTAGTCGTCCTCCCCGCCGGCCGGGACTCCGTCGATGACGACGTTGGAAATCGCCATGTGGGCCGCCGTGAACGCCGCCTCGGCGTCGGCCTGGGCGGCCTCGGCGGCCTTCACCTGCTCGGCGAGCTCCTTGGCGCGCGCCAGCCTGGCCGGGCGCTCGTCGGGGGATGCGGCGCCCACGCTCTTGCTGACCGCCTTCTGCTCGGCCCGCAGCGAGTCGGCCGACGAGATCGCCGAGCGGCGCTGGGCGTCGGCCGCCAGCAGGGCGTCCACCAGCGCCGGGTCCTCGCCACGGCTGAGTTGGGAACGGCGCACGACGTCGGGGTCTTCCCGGAGCAGCTTCAGGTCGATCACGGCCAAGACACTACTTTTGCGGCGGCGGGCCGTTCGCGGAGCACCCGGCGGGACGATCACACTGCATCACATCTGCAACATTTGTAACAGGTCTTAGCCGGCCCTGTCAGAATGGACCCGATGTCGCAAGCGCCCGAGATGGAAGCTTCGCAGGCCGGCACCCCCGCCGGCCCCCCAGCCGACCCCGCCGAGCGCCCGGAGGGTGGCCTCCAGTGGCCCCGCGGGCTGCAGGCGACGGCCACGCGGCGGGCATTGCTGCTCACCGCGCTCGGCGCGCTGCTGATCGCGGGGCTGGTCACCGCGATTCCGGTCGCGCCGGGTCAGGGGCGGCTCGCCGGCTACATGGGTGGCAACCCGGTGCCCAGCACGGGAAGCCGGGGCGACGCCACCTTCAACCGCGCCCGCGGCGGCGACTGTCTGATGTGGCCGGACGCGACCCCCGAGTCCGCCACCATCGTCGGCTGCGCCGACAACCACAAGTTCGAAGTGGCCGATTCCGTGGACATGAGCACCTTCCCCGGCTCCGAGTACGGTCCCAGCGCGGCTCCCCCGTCGCCGGCGCGCATTCAGCAGATGACGCAGGAGCAGTGCGAGCCGGCGATCCGCCGATACCTCGGGCCGAAGTTCGACCCCAACAGCAAGTTCACCATCAGCCTGCTGTGGGCCGGTGACCGGGCGTGGCGCCAGTCCGGCGAACGCCGCATGCTGTGCGGCCTGCAGCTGCCCGGTGCCAACAACCAGCAGGAGGTGTTCAAGGGCAAGGTCTCCGACGTCGACCAGTCCAAGGTGTGGCCGGCCGGCACCTGCCTGAGCATCGACCCGACCACCAACCAGCCGATCGACGTCCCGGTCGACTGCGCGGCGCCGCACGCCATGGAGGTCACCGGCACGGTGAACCTCGCCGAGAGGTTCCCCGGCGCGCTGCCGTCCGAGCCCGACCAGGACGGGTTCATCAAGGACGCGTGCACCAAGATGACCGACGCCTACCTGGCGCCGGTGAAGCTGCGCACCACCACGCTGACGTTGATCTACCCCACGGTGTCGCTGCCGAGCTGGTCGGCGGGCAGCCGCGAGGTGGCGTGCAGCATCGGCGCGACGCTGGGCTACGGCGGCTGGGCCACGCTGGTCAACAGCGCCAAGGGCCACCTGCTGATCAACGGTCAGCCCCCGGTACCGCCGCCGGACATCCCCGAGGAGCGGCTCACCCTGCCGCCGATCCCGGTGCAGGCGCCCGCGCAGGCCCCGGCCCAGACGAGCTCGGCGCCCGACGCCATCCCGCCGAACAACCAACACCTCCCGCAGCAACAGCCGGTGGTGACCCAGGCACCGCAGGGGCCGGCACCGCAGGGCCCCCCGCCGCCGGCCAACGCCGGGGCGCCGCCCCCGGCC
>NZ_LQPJ01000157.1 GCF_002101785.1 Mycobacterium palustre | reverse complement strand
CAGAAAATCCCAACGCACCGCGAAGGGGGGGCCAAAACTAGCCGTCACACTGGGGCCACTTCAAGTTGACATTGCCAGAAGCCGGCGGTGGCGATCCACGCCCGCAGCGATGTTGCACGGCGACACGGTAACCCGCGTCCGGTCGAACCAAGATATGCCGCGCCGTTACCGAAACGAATGAATTACGTGTTCATTTCGAATCGCGAAGCCAAACCGGCATCTCTCGGCCTCACCGATCGCGCACGCCCTCAACGTTTTCGACGGTGACAACGCCTGCAGTCTTACGAGGACCAGCCTTGACCACCCAGCCACAGCGGCGGCTCCTCGCCGTTGTACATGCTCTTGGGCCGCCACCGCTGCCTGCGCAACAGTCGGCCGGCGTGGTGCTCGGCCACGTCCTTCAGGTACTCGACGTCGTCGCTCGTACACGGGTGCTGGCCGGTACCGTCCAACCACCACCTCGGCTGGCCGTCCTGTTCGTACCGGGTTATCCGGTAGCGCGAGGCGACGTGCCTGCCCTTGGCATCTACCTGCCAGTCCAGCAGCCGCGGGCGGATGGCCTCTGGCACCGGCTCGATGAATTCCCGGGGCGGGGTTATCCGAATCTCGACGAACTCGCCACCCATGCATCGACCCTACCGCCGGCCCGCGTTTAGTGCTTCTACCTGCGGGGATGGCGTCTTTGTGATCATGCCGGTGGGTCATTTCCGAGCGGCGGGTGCTCGCCTGGGTGATAAAGCTGACGCGACTTCGTCGGACCTGCATAGCCGCTCCGGTGTCGGCCACACCTGCTAACTTTGGCGTGTGAGCTTGGGACATCGCAGAGCTCGGGACTCGGTGGAGACACCGCAGCCCCTGTCCGTCCTCATCCAGGGGGTAGCGGGCAGGGGCGTTAAGTCCCCTGGAGGCTCTGCCTTTGTCCCGCACCGATGCTCATAGTCCGCTCTGGGTTCAACTCGCCCGCGGCGATCTCGCTGCCGCACCTTTGCACGCATCTGATCACGCCGTCTGCGACCTCCCCGGCCGACCTCCGGCCAAATGGGACCGGTGGCCGCCGGCCACACCGTGCCACTGGGTTTTCCGCTACACCGGCACCAATGTCTGCTCCTGCTGGATGTGCCATGCCGGTCCGCAACACCGTCAGGAGAACCGGAACCATAGACACCGTGACCGTATAGCCCTGCGCACCGCACTTAGCCGCTGGCGTCATGGCGATCAATCGGCCTTCGATGATCTCGCGCCGCCCTCCCGTACTCATTACTGGTAGCGATATTGCCTCTGGTGAAAAAATGGAACATCGGAATCGGGTGAACGCGAAAAATCGGTAACGCACCCACGGCTCAGCGCCGCCGCGTCAGCTGCGGTTTGGCTGCTCATGCCAGAGCGGACCTCCCGGCTCGGTTGAGCCAAGGGCGTGGCCCGCCAGCCACAAGCCGTAATCCGTCTCGTACCAGTCAACCGACCCCTCGGGCACGTCGACTGCCGGGTACGGATTGCTGTCCTCGGGCTCACCACGGTGTGCGGCGGCCCGGCCAATGCAAAACGGGCACTCGTCGTGGTCACCGAGGAACTCCAGCGCCTTGCCGGTGATCCGCAACTTCCTGCCATCAGGCAACTCAAGGTGCTCGTCGTCAATGTCCTGGTCGTCGTCCATCCCGCTGTCGTCGCAGCCACCGCCGACAGGCCGGCAGAATCGATGCGACGATCACCGTTCACATCCGTTGCGTCCCGCGGAGCCTGGATCGTTACCTTGACTCTTCGCGGATCACCAAAAGCCAGAACGACGAGACCCCAGCCGCTGACGGAATTCCTGTAACTCGGAATATCACGGCTCCTTCACCCAACGACCTCGCGGACATCGGCCGTGTCACAGGGGTACTCGCCGGCGGGCAAGATGGCTGCGCTCCACTTGCCCCCGCGTTTCGACACTGTCAATTAGGCGCCGCGCGGCGAGGGCGTTGGCGCTCGTCTTGAAAGCGAAGGCCGTCCATCGACCGTCCGGGCAGCCGTGGCCGATCCAGCGTAGGACCTTGATCTGATGTTAGTTGACGAAATCACAACTGCCACAAGGCATTCCACTATTTGCTGCGCGGTGACGACGACATCAGCTCTGCGAGTTCAGGATCCGGTGGCTTGCGAGCTTCGGAACTCTTGCATCTGGTGCGCGACATCCGCGAGGATGCTGCCCCGCGCCGCCTGCTAAAGCGGCTCCTGCGGTGGCCGTTCCACCGGCTGAGGGGCACATCGTCGAAAATCGACACTCCGGCAAAACCATGAACATCGATATCTCGTACCCGTCCGGCCCATTGGGGGCGCCGCTGGCGCAGTGGTTCCTCATTCCTGAGCAAGCCAATCAACGCTTCGCCCTCGGTCGCCTCGACGACGGTTATTAGTCGAATCCGGGTGACCACACGAACACGGTCCTCGACGTCGGCAGCGTGATCAGCCACCACTTCGACCCCGACAAAGACTACTGACGCAACCAACAGAAAACCCGGCCGATGGCCGGGGCGATCTGTAGCCGATGACGCGACTCACTTGATCGGTGGGACTATCAGGACACAATTCAAAAAATAATCAAGCCCTGCTACGGCTCCTCATGTGTGACCCGGGCCAACTTTACCCGGATGATCGGCAAATTCAGCCAGTCAAAGCGTTCCAGACGCAGCGGCGTCTTACCGATGCGGAGCAAGCCGACCTGATTACAAAGTACAAGACCGGAAGCAACATGCTGCAACTTGCGCGTGAGTTCGACGTTCACCGTCGAACGGTCCGGGCGATACTTGATCGCCACGGGGTTGAGCGACGGCAGCGCGTTCTCACCAGCGCGCAGATCGACGAAGCAATCTCCATGTATCAGCAGGGCGTCTCACTTGTCCAAGTCGGCCGCCGCTTCGGTGTCGAGCACTCCACGATCCGCAAGCACCTCATCACGCGTGGGATTGCGCGGCGGGATACGCATGGTCGGCCAACTTAGGTGCAAAAGTGTGGCTCAGATCGCCGCCAGATGGCTTCGGAGTTCCTTCGGCAGCATCGCGCCGACCTCGAGCTCGGACACCACTGTCCGCAAGTTTCTCCAAAGCTGGATACGAATCATCTCTTTCGACAGACCGTGCATGGTCGCCAGAGCCATCTCGACTTCACCGACCTCGCCTGGCCGACGTACCGAGTTGGATCTTCGATCTCCAAATGGGTGGTCAGTCTCAGTGAGCAGCCGATCGAGCGGGATCGATCCGAGAACATCGTCGCGCTTCAGCATCGCCGCGTTGACCGAGAAGTAGCACCCGAGGTCGACCGCACGAATCGTCTCTATCGGCGAACCCAGCCACCAGTGCAAGACGATGCCCAGCGGCCGGACTTCGGCGATCAGATCTAGCACCTTGCCTGTCGCCGAGTAGCTGTGGACGGTGGTTATACGGGGCTTGTCGCGCAGGATCTCAAGGAGCGACCGAAACGTCGCAACCTGCGTCGTCATCGCAACCCGTGACTTCCCGTCCAGTCCTACCTCTCCTGCGAACGGGGTGGCATCCAGGAGGCCTGCGAACTTTTTGGCCGAGAAGTCCCGTTGCGCAACAACCAAGCCAGGGTGGCATCCGACACCCCAAACCGTCGTCGGGTCGTTGCGCCGCAGCGCCGCCTCTGCCTCGTCTAGCGACCGAGTAACCGCGAACACAGCGGCGTCGAGTGCGGTGAGTTCATGCGCCGCAATGGCGGGTTCGATATGGGCGTGGAGATCCAGCGCCGGCAGCGTCCTCATGTGAAGTAGTTCTCCAACTCAGCACATGCCCGCCGACACAACTCAGCAGCGGCCGAAGTCGGGTAGCTCGGCGGCAGGCTCATGGTCGCGAGGTCACGGGTTCGCACGCCGCGTCGCAGGAAGCCTTGCATGGAGCGCTCGACTGAGTTCTTTGTCAACCAGCCCTTGACCCTGGTGCTGGTGTCGAGATCGATGTAGGCGGTGGCGTCTTGGAGCCCCGCGGCCTTGAATGAAGCTCGTCGCACGACGCACCCGAAACAAACGCCACACTGTTTCGTTACCGGCACCCCAAACGCTCGCTGGCCGGTCAGGCCGCACGAGTGGGTCGCGCTCAGGTACGCCGCCGCCTCGTCGCTACCTACCAATTCGGCTGCCTTGGCAAACATTTCACCTTTCGTCATCTCGGTGAATGGGTTGTGAATCTCGCCGTGGGCTCCAACACCAGCCAGGACGTGCGCCAGGCCCTCCAGAAACGCGGGGTGCGTTGTACGGGTCGACAGGCTGCCGCGTCGGTTGGGATCGAGCGGGGGGTTGAGCGATGCGAAGCCATTCTCAGGGATCCACAGCGGCACTCTGTCGATAGATGCTGCCGCCAGACCTAGGCTAAGAAACAGTAGCGACCGCGACCGGCTGGAAGGCTCGTTGGTAAACGAGGAGCCGTCGATCTGTTTGCTGCTGCGGCGCAAACCAATCTGCAAGTGCGCTTGCGACAGGCCCGGTATCAACTTCTCGGCTATCGTGGCCACCTCACGTTGGATTGGCGCCAGGTTCTTCGCGCCGACATGCGATAACAAGAGGTGTCCTTCGTCGGCGGCCAGTTGCGAACGCGAGAGCAACGCACCAACGGCAGAGTCTGCACCACCGCTCAGGAGGACAACCCGCTTCGGAGCGACCAATGGCAGCTGCTTAGCCACGGGCTCCTTCGGTGGACGAGCGCGATAGAAGTCCAACGTCCATGCATCGCCCGTCAGAAAATTGAGCAGGTGTTCGAGCTCGGCCCTGGCAGCGAGCCACTGCTCCGGATTTCCAACAGGAACCCGCAGCCGAAATCCTCGCTGTGACCAATTTGACCCGCCGCCCGACCGCGGCGTTGTTCGGTCGGCCGCAAACACAAGCAGTGCCAACCTCACGAAGTCGGTGTTCTCTGTGCGAACTGGTCCTAGCTTGCCCAACCGAGGCCCGTACGGCCCCTCGAATGATGATGGCCCGTCTGCCGTCCAGTAGAAGTTCTCCCTCAGCTCGGCCGGCTTAGGCTCCGCGGGTACAGACAAGCGGAGTGTGAAGTCAGGCATGCTAGCTGCTCACTCCGTAGATCTGCTCCAGTGTGCCAATGCCGTCCTGGATAGCCTTCGACAGTTCGGCTTCGGTGGCCCCATTCACGGATAGCTCCGCCTTGCTGGCAAGTACTTCGGCCGCCTCGAACAACTCCGCCTCGGCCACGGCGGCGACTTCATCTGGCCGCTCGTTTAGCGCTTTGTTCATCTCCGTGACGAGAACCTCAGCAACAACCGTGGCAATCGAATGCCGAGCAATATCCTCAGGCGTGGGAGGGCTGCCTCCGTCCGCTTGTTCGAGCACCCACTCGGCGACACTGGCAGCGACATAGCGCTCTTCGTGCTCTTCCAGGGTTCCGTTGGCCAACGGTCCACAGGCGGCCTCGACGATGCGGCGCGTTACCTCGATCGGATCACCGAGCGCCCTAAGGCTGTCGAAGTCGAGCCCCAGCGCGGCTAGGCCGGCTCGGTCGCCGGTGGCGTAGGCGTATGCCGCCGCACCGGCTCGTCCGGCTGTACCGGCAGCACGAGTTGTCGAACGTCGCAGTCCACCGCTTCGGCCGCCACCACTACTGCCTGATCCCCGCACACGGCCGCCGCCAGACATCCCGCCGACTCCACTGCCACCACCGCTAGGGGCTCGTGGACGCAGCTGCGCCAGCGCACCAGACACCAACTGAGGCGGTAGCTCGACTACCTCCTTGCCATCGCTGCCATCAGTAGTTCCATCAGTATCGACACCTGTGCCGTCACTGGCATCCCCGCCGGTGAGGCTGTCGATCCACTCGTCGGCGCCAGCCGCCACATCGCGACCCGCTTTACCCCCCGCGCCGCCGTAGGCCCCACTAGTGCCCATCTAGCTAGCTCCCTGTGTCGCCAAGCCGGCGATAGCGTTCTTGAGCGGCTGATCGGACGTGCGGCTTGACCAGTCACTTAGCACTGCAGCGAACTGGGTTGCGGGCTTGCCTCTGAAAAGCAAGATGACTGGTGGACGAATGTCCGCAACGGGCAAACCCTTTAGTGCCTTCTCAGCATTGTTCACAGCGGCAGGCACGACGTTGGTGATGCGCAAAATTCCCCCGACCGCACGGCTCATCTCGGTCGGTCGGTCGCGGGCTATCCGGCCTAGATGCTCGATCAGGGTGACGGCATCGGTGCCGCCAAGCGCCCGCAGGTCGTCATCGGTCACTGCCTTTTGCTCGATGCGCGAAGAAGAGAGGAGGTTGGCCGCAATATCGCGTAGCCGCTCCGGCAAGCCGATGTCAATAAGCGGCGTACTGCCAAACGATGCGGCCAGGTGAAGGTAAGGGCTGAGGTCAATGCTCGCCATTGGGGGTGGCAACTTGGCCCACCGAACGAAGTTATCCGAAAACTCCTCGGTCTTCTCCTTGGGTGCTTCCTGGGGCGTCTTGCTGGCCGCTGTCTTCTTGCTTGCCTTTGGGGTTTCAACGTTGTCTTTCGACTCAGCCGCAACGGCTTCCTGTTCGGTCGAGGGCCCGCTATCAACCCGCCCAGCCAGACGCTCAAGCTCGGCCAGCCTGTCACGCAGCTCGCCGCGGGCCAGCCAGTCCAGGACCTTGTTGAACCCGTCCCGCAAAAGCAGTTCCAGCACCATGAGTTTCGCCACCACAGCGATGTCGAGCTCAATACCACGACGGCGGGCAATTGACGCTCGGACGTTAAGGTCATTGAGGAAGCGCTTGACCCGACGCGGGCTACCGCGCAGCTTCTCGTAGAGTATCGGTGTCAGGCGAGTCGCGAACTGCCGCTCACCGGTGATGTCGAGACCGGTTGGCACTCTTAGATCATCGAGCGAGCCCGCCTTGGTACGCAGTTCGGTGCAGCCGCTCAGGATGTCGGCAAAAGCGTCGGGGCTCAAGTCAGCCTGTGGGCGGTTCTGCAACTGCAACAGCAACAGATACGCCTCGGTGTCGAATCGGCTCAGCGCTGGCAGTTTCAGAGTTGTCTGGACGATCTTATGGAGGTAGAGCCGAGCCGGCTCCTCTTCCTCGTCGCTGGGTTCGCTTCGTGGATAGCGATCACGGAGAGCGTCCGCGACGCGGTCCTCGTCCGCCGCAATGACGAACGACATTTTGGGAACGGACAGGAAGAGGCGCATTGTTTCCAAGGTCTCGACAACCGTTTCCGGCAGGCAGCGGTCGAGGTCGTCGACCAGGACAACCACACGCTTGACGTGAACGAGTGCGTCGTCGTTGAGAAGTTCGGCGAACTCGGTCCTGAACTCGTCCAGTGTCTTGCTCTCACCCTCGTCACCATCGACAGACTCTTCGTTGATGAGGCCGCTCAGATCATCGAGGTTTGGCAACTGCAGGGTGATCGACGACCTCGCTGCAACTTTCAACGCTTTGACCCAATTGACGCGCTTGGCGAGCTTCTTTAGGAGGTTCTGTGCCTTCTCCGATGCGCCACCCTTGCGCTTCAACTCCTCCTGAAGTGCGGTCAGCACCTCGCTTATAAGCGTTGCTTTGGCCCCGACTGAGGGGTCGTAGCGCCACGGATCGCTCTGGACTACGAGAATCTGCTCGTTCTCGTGAGGGGTGCTGCGCTGTTTCAGGTCGCTCTCGATGAGCCGGAGCACCGTACTCTTGCCGCTCCCCCACGGGCCAGAAACACCAAGCGCTATCGGATCGAGGGTGTCATCGAGCACGGCCTCGACTGCCGTCTCAGCTACCGCGCCGAATGCCAGTAAGTCGACCGGCGAAGGCTCATCAGACCAGAGGCGAACAGGCCGGACGCTCACGACAGCTCTCCCGAACCGACTAGCTCCCCGCGGAAGGCTTTGGCGAGGACGGCTTGGGAGCTGCGGTCGATGATTTTCGATGCTGACCGAAACCGTCCTTCGATTCTGTCGGCTAGATCGAGTGCAGCATCGAGCCGAGACATGATCTCGGACCTCGTTGCCGAGCTAGGAAGTGGTACGGGGACCGTATTCAGCACCTTTTGATTGATCTTTGGCATGTTCCCAGCGGATCCGGTAGCACGCTGTCGCAGGTACTGTCTCGCCTGAGGCGCGAGCAGCATGTACCAGACGAAGCGTGGGTCGATGTCCTAACGAACTCGGGCTCGAATCATCAGGTCGGGATAGATGTATGCGTTCGGCTCGCCGTCGTATAGTGCTGGCACGCCGACGTATTCCGCCGTGTTCCCCCGTTGGATGACAATGTCGCCTGGCTTCAGCCAGACCGGTGAGTCTTGCGGGAATGACTCATCGGTGTACTTAAAGTGCCTACCGTCGAAGTAGCCGCTTGTGGTCGCCGTCAGCGTGAGAACACGAAAGGGGGTCTCATGGCTGACCGGCCGAGCCGAGTAACCGTTCTTGAGTGGCTCTCGAAGGATCGCAGCGAGTGGCATTAGGCCTTCGGATGCGTCGTCCTCGACCGCTCTTCTGTATGCGGTGGCGAGGACGGCTTGACGAAAGTGCTCGACCGCGCGATGTGCTACTGCGAGATGTGTCGCCGAGGACTGCCGCTTCGCCTCGATCGCGCGTACTGCTCCAGCAATTAATCGTTGCTGTGCTAGCGGAGGTATAGGCAGAAGAGAGTCGTTGAGCTTCGCCTTTGTGATGTGAGCTAATCCGACTCCCCCCTGGGCCTGCTCAATGTAAGCCCGTGTGTTTACGTCGAGGGCCAGCTTTAAGAAATCGCGGTCAAACTGCTCATCGGAGAAGTCGACACGAAAGATGTGCTGATTGATCCACGCGTCTGGGCCGTCCCAGATATGCGCACCGAAGGACGTACCCGGCGTTCCGGACCATGCGTAGAGCAGATCGCCACGCCTAGCAGCGAACTTCTCCGGTAGTACACCGTTGAAGTGGCTGAACGTCGCATCTGGTGACTTGAGATTCTGGATTCGGATGATAGGTCGTCCGTCGGACGTCCACTCATTTGCTTTGAAGGCCCAGCCATTTTGAAGTCTGAGTGCGTCACCCACACGAACGTGGTGCCATCCTCCCGGGAGAGTGTTCGCGTCGATTACGTTCACGCTGGTCCTCCGTTGCCGTTGCCTTCCAACACCTTTTGGATGTCGGCAAGGTCGTCGAGAGCAAGGTGGAGTTCCTCCATCGCCCCAGTGATGAGTTCCTCGGGGTCGAGCAGCTCGTCGGGGTCGTCGAGTTCCTCGTCGCGGATCCACTTGAAGGCGTCGAGTTTGTAGTGGTGCTCCTTGACCTCGTCGATAGTGAAGCTGCGCCAGCGCCCTTCCGCAGACTGCTTCTCAGATCGCTTGCTTAGTCCGTTGGGGTCGTCGCCGTAGCACTTTTCGAACTCGGCGAAGTGCTTGGGACTAAGCGGCCGACTCTTCTTGGTGATCTTTGGCACGTTGGAACGGGCGTCATAGATCCAAGTGCGCTCGGTCGGCCTGCCTTTGGTAAAGAAGATGACGTTGGTCTTGGTGCCCTCGGTGTACGGGCTGAATGTGCCTCGCGGACAACGCAAGACGGTGTGTACGTCGCAGTCCTCCATGAGCACATGGAACACCTCCCCAGCCTGCTGGGCAAACAGCACGTTGTCGGGTACAACCACAGCAGCGCGGCCGCCCTTCTTGAGGGTGGTCAGGATGTGTTGCAGGAAGTTGAGTTGTTTGTTGCTCGTCTGGACGACGAAGTCCTCTCGGTCTGGAGCCTGGGCCGCCCCCTTTGTGCCGAATGGCGGATTCATCAGGATGACGTCGAAGCGCTGGTTGCCCGGTGTCTCATAGATCGAATCGCCAAGCGTGATGTGCGGCTCGACCTGGTGCAGGTAGAGATTCATCAGCGCCAACCGACGAGGGCGTTGCACAAGTTCGTTGCCGTAGTAGGTCTGGGTACGGATGCGCTTGGCCGTATCACGGTCGAGCGCACCACCTTTGGTCTCAGCCTTCAGCCACTCATATGCAGCGATGAGGAATCCGCCCGTACCGACGGCCGGGTCGCAGATCTTGAAGTCCTTGCTCAGGCGAGGGTCGGGCTTCATGCAGCGCACCATCGACTGAATGAGGATGCGCGGGGTGAAGTACTGACCGGCACCCTTCTTGCCCTCGCTGGCAGCCTTCTCTAGTAGCCCCTCGAACGCTGCAGCCTTGACGTCGGTATCGATGGCAGTCCACTCGGTCTCATCGATCAGGCCGATGAGCTTTTTCAGGTTGACCGGATTTCCGAAACGATTCTGCGAGCCGGAGAAAATGTCGCCGAGAATGCCGTGTTCCTTGCCCAACGTGCGCAACGCCTCGACATAGGCGTCGAGCAGGTCACTGCCGGACTGCTTACGCAGATATGGCCAGTCGGTGTGCTCGGGTAGTTCCGCACCGCGCTCGTCCGCCATCTTGATAAACAGCAGATACGTCAGCTGCTCGATGTAGTCGCCGTAGTCGACGCCATCGTGACGCAGGACGTGGCAGAAGCCCCAAAGTTTGTTTACGACATCACCAGTTGTCATGCGGCGACAAGCTCCTTATTCAGTTCTTTGATCAGTTCATCAAGTTTTCCGTCGAACACTCGATTAGCTCGTCCCCATCCACCGCGTGCGGACAGGATGGGGATGACTTCGAAGTCCTCCCGCTCGATGCTGAGGTTTTCCACCAGGTGTTGGCGGATGTATTCCAGCCACTTGGTTTGATCGTCAGTCAGCTGACGACCGGCGGCGACTTTGGCTACGGCGGCGTTGACCCTTTCCTCGGCTGTCAGCAGCGGTGACTCGTCAATGGCTGCGCGCTTGACCATAGAGATGATGTCGACCAACGCTTTGTGATGGGTCGCTTTGAACGCCCGTTGTAAATTGTCGTCGGTGAAGTGTTCCGGCGCCTGACTCAACGCGTCTCGCAGTTCGCGTAGAGCATCCGCACTCCAGTCATTCGGCCGACCAATCAGAATCTGCACCGCTTCGATCTCGCGCTCGTGCTCCTCGACGAACCGGACGAACAGTTGCAGATAATCCTCGGGCTTGTACTCCTTGCCAATACCGGCTTTGATCATGACCTCGGATTCGACAGTGTCGGTTACGCCAGAGGCGATAACGAAGTGTGTTCTCGCGCGCGGATACTCGACACAAAGCTTGAGGAAGTCGGCGTCACGCAGGATCTTCATCGTACCCGCGAAGTCGCCGCGCAGCTTGGCGGGTAGATCCTCTGCGAAAGCAGCGACGTCGCCATCAGGGATGAAGCGGGCAAACAGCTCCCGGGCCTCGCCGCTCATATTCTTGTCGATGCGCTGCAGGCGCTTGACGAGGCGTTTGGTGTTGTAGTCGCGGTCGCGGTTTTGCCAGATGTCCTCGACGATCTGAGCGATCGTCTTGCTGTCTCCCTCGGGCGGCTCAACTGTCATGCCGGTGGTGGCCCGGAAGTACTCGAGCAGGGTGCCGTCGAAACAGTCGAAGACGACGAAGTTCGTCTTCGGTGGCAGCAAGTCAGTCGAGCGGCGGGTGCCGCGGCCGAGCATCTGCTCGAACAGGATGCGGGACTTGACCGGCCGCAGGAACACCAGGAACTCAAGATCGGGTATGTCGACGCCCGTCGTCAAAAGGTCAACCGTGACAACGATTTTCGGGTTTGGCCGATTACGAAACTCACGGATCTTCTGCAGCGGCCGATCAACGCGTCCGGTGATCTTGCCCGCGAACGACTCGCCCCGGCCAAACACATCCTTGGCCAGCTCCACCAACTGATCGGCGTGCGACACATGCGGCAAATCGTTGGCGGCAAAGATAAGCGTCTTTGGAAAGCGACCGGTTTCGGCTTCGTGCGCTTCGGCGTACTTTTTCAGTTCGGCCAGCACCTTGCGATTGCTGTCGGGTGCCGTTATTTCTCGCTCCACCTTTGAGGCGTCATAGGCACGCTCATCCTCGAGCAGATCGAGTTGCCGGGCGCCGGAATCAGGGTCCACCTGGTCGACCTGCTCGCCCTCGTTGAGGAAGACCCCGTTCATGCGTACATCGCTGCGCACGCGTACGACTTCGTAGTCCACGAGGTAGCCCTCGCGGACTGCACGCTCGTAGTCGTAGCGATAGACCAAGTTCTCGAAATAGGCCATGGTGTGGGCAGCCGGCGTTGCCGTCAGCCCAACCTTGATGGCGTCAAACCAATCCAGCGTGTCCCGCCATACCGCGAGCTCCTTGGCCGAGTATCCGCGGTGGCATTCGTCGGCCACGATGAGGTCGAAGGCGTGGATAGGGATGTCGAGCTTGTTGGCGTCCTCGTCGCCGCCGTCCCCTTCGCCAAAGTGAATCCCGGCGTCGCGACCGAACAGGTTGATACTCATCCGCTGGATGGTGCTGACGTAGACAAACGCGTCACCGAGTTTCGGGTTCGTGAGCAGTGAATTTGGCATCACGTTCGGGTCGAACTTCTCGTCCTTATCGAAGTCATTCTGTTGGAAACGCTGCGAATAAAGTGGGTAGAGCTTGTCGAACTTGAGACCCGGCTCAGCTTCGAAACTGGCGAAGGCTCGCACCGTCTGCGCGGCCAGTGCGCGGCGGTCGACCAGGAACAGCACACGACGGGCGACGCCTGACTTCATGAGTCGATAGATCTCATTGACTGTCATCAGCGTCTTGCCGGTACCTGTCGCCATCGTCACCAGCATCTTGCGCTTACCGTTGGCCATACTCTGCTCGATGGCTGTGTTGGCCTCGACCTGATACGGCCGCAGTTTCGGATTCAGCGGGATTGTGCGCAGCTTGGCGAACTCTGCCTCAACGTCGCGTTCGAGCAGCTCTCTCAGGGCGTTCGGTGTGTGAAACGCAGCCACCTTGCGCGAGCGGTTCTGCGGACGCCGTACATCGTGAAACCATGTCTCTTCGCCGTTGGTTGAGTAAAGAAACGGCACACCGAATTCACCCTGCCACGCCTGATCAATTTTTATCGCCCTGGCGTAGCGCTCGGCCTGCGGCAATATGCCTTGCGCACCGACCGTCAGCTTCTTGGCTTCTACGACGCCACGCAGTGCATGTTCATCGCAAAGCGCATAGTCAGCGGGGCCGACATCGGTCGGCCACTCTTCGACGGCCTTCCCGGAGGGAATGTCGGCAGCCATCGACGCATCGAACGGCGTGACTGCCCAGCCCGCCGCCGCTAACCGCGGGTCAATGCGGGCTTGCCGTGTCGCCTTCTCGCTCTCCATCGTTGCTATCGAGCACTCTATTCCGGTTGTTATTGATAATCATTGTCATTTAGCAAAATATCTGTCGTTTTACCAGTTCAGGGGCTGCTTGAGCGGACTCGGAGCACGCTTTAGCTCGGGCATTTGAGGGTAAACCAGCCTTGTGACATCCGAGGATGATCGGATCGGCCGCCCGATGAATCTGTTGGCGAGGACTTAGCTGCAGCTCCAACACGCATTAGGAGAGTAGATGAATAAGACGGCAAATTCAGGCGCATCGCCAACCCATGTCAAGCTGCGGCCGAATCAAGTTGCTGGCGCGGGCGAGCACTACGTTGCGGCCGAGATCACCGGCGAGGTGGCTACGCCGTGACGTTCAGCGGCAACACGCCGAGTATCGATATCCTGGCGAGCGACGTCGAACAGCGGGAAACGGTCGGCATTCAGGTCAAGACACGGCGCAGCGGATCTTTGGCACGCCTACCTCCTGCGCGATTCTGCCAAGTCCGGCGACGACCCCACGAAGAAGCACTTTTGGGTCTTTGTCGACCGCTCGGGCGAAAATCCTGAGTACTACATCGCGCCCGCTCAGTGGGTGCGGCAGGACATCCGCAGAGCACATAAGGCATGGCTCGACAAGGTTGGCGGCACCGGCCTCGTTCGCCTGATAGTCAGCACCTGCAATCACCGAGCCACGCATCCGCAAATAAAAGTCGCGCTGGGACATTCTGGGCATCTTGCCGGTCTGAGCGACTACCTGTTGACCCCGCTCCCATCGCGCCGTCAATAAAGCTTGTCAACATCTTCCTCTATTTTCGTGGTCATCATCGACAAATAATCTGCGACCACTTCGTCGTCCGGCTCGGGATCAATACGGACTGGAAATTGCTTCTCATAGATCAACTCCTCGTAGGTACGGTCGTGTTCTAAAAAGAACGTGCGAGTGACGCCTTGCGGCGTGGCGATTTCGATATGCGCCATCGGCCGGTACGGATGATGGTAGAGCCGGAAAACTGTGTTGTACCAAGTCAATTCAAGCCGCAGTCCGTCGACCGGTTCGAGCTGTACGCGGGGACTATTTCGCGGGATCGGCGGAGGTGCTTCGTCAGACCGTCGCTGATCCCTGCCGGTTCCAAAATCTGACATGGTCACGCCTCGTGTACAGATCGATTCAACTTGTGATGTCAGGAAAAAAAGGGGGGCACCCTTGTCCGTTCCGGTGCCCCCTAATCGCGTACTGATGAAGTTAATTATTGCGGTGGAATCTGCTTGAACCGCTTGATGGCAGCTTCTGCCGCCGCACGACGCTGGATGTTGTTGAACTGCTCATCCACGTAGGCGTCGGTCATCGCTTCTTCGTTGTAGCGTCGGATTCTTGCGAGTGCTTCCTGGTGTGCGCGTGCAGCTCTTTCGTCAGCCAACTGCTCATCGAAGGACTTCGGCCGCTGGAAGTCATCGTCCTTGATGAACCAATCGCCGAGTTTGAGCAGCGTCAAATAGGCGATGCACAGCACCAGCCCGATGAGGCCGATGGCGATCCCGACGTCCAGGGCACCGAACCATCGCTCGACTGTCTAGAAATCTTCCATCAGTAATCTCTCTCGTTCATTACCTTGCGGATGGTGTTCATGTTCTGGTGCGTCCGGTCGTAGGCGAGCCTCGCTGACTACAACAACGGTGTCCTTCACGGCGCGTGGATCGACGCAGCCCGCGAACCAGCCGACATCCGGGCAGACATCGACGCCATGCTGGCCGAGTCACGGCAGCCCGGCGCGGAAGAGTTCGCCATCCACGACTACGACCAGTTCGGGCAGTGGCGCATTCACGAAAACGACCCGATCGAACTTGTCGCGGGGATCGCACGTGGCATCAAGGAGCACGGCTACGCCTTCGCTGCCTGGGCGGAAGTCAACGAAGCCACCCCGGAGCGTTTCGACGACTTCACAGAGGCGTACCTCGGCCGCTACGACTCGGTGCAGGATTATGCCGAGCAGCTCATCGACGACCTCGGCTACACCGCCGAACTGGCGAAGCTGCCGGACGCGCTGCGGCGCTACTTGCGCTTCGATACCAAAGCGCTCGCCCGCGACATGGAGCAGGACGGCCAAATCCACCCGGTCGGGAGCTCCGATGATGGCGTCTGGATCTTTAAAGGCGATGTATAACCTTTTATCAGCCACCGAAGCGCCATCAATTGAGGTCGTCGTCTATTTAGCAGATACTACGCGAATTATGCGCGTTGTGAAATTGTCTTTCTTTATTGAATTAATTCAACAATCCATTGTACAATGGGACGTAGTAAGGGAGACATTTTTCATGACGCCAGAACAGACGCGACAATTAGTAGGCTTGCTCTCAAGAAAGCGTGCAGAGGCAGGCCTCAGTGTCAATGAAGTCGCTCGTAGAGCCCTTGTTGACCCTGGGACAGTATGGCGAATCGAGCAAGGCTCAATTCCCACCCCAAGAGCGGAGAGCCTCACGGCCATCGGAGGGGTCCTCGGCATCCCGGCCGTCGATCTCTTTGCAACTGTTGGATGGATTCCAAGTCGGGAGTTGCCCTCATTCGGGCCCTATCTCCGCGCCAAATACCCCCAGTTGCCCGACGGGGCACTGCGAGAGATTGAGGCGTATTTCGAAGCTGTCGCAGGCAAATGGGGCATCGTCGGCATTGATGCGGGAGAGAGTCCGCTCGGTGCCGCCTCGACATCGAGCGACGCGCTCGATTTACCGCTAAAGGAAGCCTCTCAATGAGCGATGCCCGTACAGATGAAAACTCGAGCACGCCGGCCGCCGCAGTCATCTATCTGCGCGTATCAACAAAGGACCAGGCGCAACGAGGTGGTGAAGCTGAGGGCTTTTCGATACCAGCCCAGCGCGACGCCTGCACGAAAAGGGCGGAGGCACTCGGGGCTACCGTCGTCATGGAGTTCGTAGACGCGGGTGAATCGGCCCGTTCGGCGGCTCGACCCGAACTCCAACAGATGCTCGACTTTCTCCGGAAAAGGCCCTGCGACTACGTCATCGTCTACAAGGTTGACCGACTGGCCAGAAACAGAGTCGACGACGTTGAGATCAACCTCGCGATACAGAAGGCGGGTGCAAAGCTGGTTTCCGTCACCGAGAACATCGACGAGACGCCTTCAGGGGCGCTGCTGCACGGAATTATGAGCTCCATCGCCGAGTTTTACTCCCGCAATCTTGCACAGGAGGTTGTGAAGGGTCTTACACAGAAAGCGCGCACCGGCGGCACCATCTCCCGTGCGCCGCTCGGCTACCTGAACGTCCGTGAATTCGTCAACGGGCGGGAGAATCGTCACGTCATCATTGACCCCGAGCGCGCTGACGACATCCGCTGGGCGTTCGAAGCCTATGCCACCGGCGAGTGGAGCCTCAGCCGCCTGGCTGCGGCGTTGGAGGTACGCGGCTTCACCCAACGTGCGACGCAGAAGCAGATCGAAAAGCCAATCAGGCGAACACAACTGCACGCAATGCTGCAAAACCGCTATTACGCCGGGTACGTCACCTTCCGCGGCGTCAAGCACAAAGGAAGCCACGAGCCCCTCATCGATGAAGAGACTTTCGAGCGTGTCCAGGAAGCACTGCGCTCACACAATCAAGCGGGCGTACAGCAGCGTAAGCACCTGCACTACCTAACGGGGAGCCTGTTCTGCAAGCGATGCAAATCGCGAATGTTGTACATGATCACCAAAGGGCGACGCGGCGGAACCTACGAGTACTTCGCCTGCACCGGTCGTCATAGCGGCCAGAACGGATGCGACCTGCCATACGTACCGCTTTACAAGATCGAAGAGCAGGTCGACGAACTGTGGCAACATGAGCAAGACGAATGGGAACGCGTCGGAATCCCGCAGATTTCCGAAGGGCTACGCGATCAACTGCGGGCAGCGCAGGGCGCCGCCGCCGAGCAACGTAGCGTGCTGGATCGCGAGATCGGCAAAATCAAACGGCAGCGCTACAAGTGGGCTGACCAAGCCATGGATGGCGTCGTCCCTGCAGATATTGCCCGAGAGAAGCAACAGCAGCTTGCACGCCGACTTGCAAGCCTGGAAGAGCAACGCAGCCAGATCGCTCAAGCTAATTCGGCGGGCGAAGACGTTCTGATGGGCACGATTGAGCTGATCCGAAACTGTGGAGTGGCCTACAACAAGGCCGGCGTTCAGCTGCGCCGCGTGTACAACCAGGCCTGGTTCGAACGAATCTACGTCAATGTCCAGTACCAGGACATGGCGCTAGCAGGAGAGCGCAGCGAGACCCTCGAGACCCTTCACGCGGCGGCGCGCGAAGTACGAGAACTCCAGCAACAACAACCTGCGGCAACCACAGGTCAGACTGAAAAAGAGACCAACGACCGGGGTGAGAATTCTCCTGGTTGGTCTCGTGTTCAGGGTTTGATAAGTACCTATTTGGTGGAGCTAAGGGGACTCGAACCCCTGACCCCCACACTGCCAGTGTGGTGCGCTACCAGCTGCGCCATAGCCCCAAGTCGTGCCCATCGAAGCTACACCACTGCCACGGGCCGTTCAAAGTCGCTGGTGAGGGCCGCACCGGTAGCGCATGCGCCAGCGGATTCACGGATCGCCTATGCCCGCCCTCCCAGGGGCCCGAGTGACGGATGTGACGCGACGGGCGCTCACCCGATGACCGAATTCACCACTTCCCGGGCGACCTTCTGCACCTCGGCCAGATGCTCGGGCCCGTTGAAGGACTCGGCATAGATCTTGTAGACGTCCTCGGTGCCCGACGGCCGGGCGGCGAACCACGCGTTGGCCGTCGTCACCTTCAGCCCGCCCAGCGGGGCGCCGTTGCCGGGCGCGGTCGTCAGCTTCGCGGTGATCGGCTCCCCCGCCAGCTTGGTGGCGCCCACCTCCTCCGGCGACAGCCTGGACAGCCGGGCTTTCTGCTCCCGGTCGGCCGGCGCGTCGACCCGGGCGTAGAACGGGGTGCCGTAGTTCGCGGTCAGCTCCTGGTAGCGCTGCGACGGGCTCAACCCGGTGACGGCCAGGATCTCGGAGGCCAGCAGGGCCAGGATGATGCCGTCCTTGTCGGTGGTCCACACCGACCCGTCGCGGCGCAGAAACGACGCCCCCGCCGACTCCTCGCCCCCGAAGCCGATGGTGCCGCCGATCAGGCCGTCGACGAACCACTTGAACCCGACCGGCACCTCGACCAGCTTGCGGCCCATGCCGGCGACCACCCGGTCGATGATCGACGAGCTGACCGCCGTCTTGCCCACGGCGATGCCCTCCGGCCACGACGGCCGGTGGTTGTAGAGGTAGTCGATCGCCACGGCCAGGTAATGGTTCGGGTTCAGCAACCCGCCGTCGGGCGTGACGATGCCGTGCCGGTCGGAGTCGGCGTCGTTGCCGGTGGCGATCTGGTAGCGGTCCGAGGTGGCGATTATCGAAATAAGCCCGGCCATGGCGTCCGGCGAGCTGCAGTCCATCCGGATCTTGCCATCGTGGTCCAGCGTCATGAACCGCCACGTCGCGTCCACCAGCGGGTTGATTACCGTCAGGTCCAGGCCGTGCCGCTGCGCGATCTCGCCCCAGTAGTCGACGCTGGCGCCGCCCAGCGGGTCCGCCCCGATCCGCACCTTGGCCTCGCGAACCGCGGCGATGTCCACCACGTTGGGCAGGTCGTCGACGTAGGTACCCAGGTAGTCGTAGCGCTCCACGGCGCCCAGCGCGCGGGCCAGCGGCACCCGCTTGACTCCGGATCGGCTGCGCAGAATCTCGTTGGCGCGCTTGGCGATTGCGTTCGTCGCGTCGGTGTCGGCGGGCCCGCCATTGGGCGGGTTGTACTTGAAGCCGCCATCGGACGGCGGGTTGTGCGACGGCGTGACCACGATCCCGTCGGCCAGCGCCTCGGTGCGTCCGCGGTTGTACGTCAGGATCGCGTGGCTCACGGCCGGCGTCGGCGTGTACCGGTCCCGCGAGTCGATCATGGTGAGGACGTCGTTGGCGGCCAGCACCTCCAGCGCCGACACCCACGCCGGCTCCGAGAGCCCATGGGTGTCGCGGCCGATGAACAGCGGCCCGGTGGTGCCGTGGGCCGCGCGGTACTCGACGATGGCCTGGGTGATCGCCACGATGTGGGCCTCGTTGAACGCGCCATTGAGCGCCGACCCGCGGTGACCCGACGTGCCGAACGCAACCTGCTGGGCGACGTCGTCGGGGTCGGGCTCGATCGAGTAATACGCCGTCACCAGGTGCGGCAGATCGACGAGGTCTTCGGGCTGGGCCGGTTGACCGGCGCGCGGGTGGGCCATGGTTACCAATTCTGCGCGTCGCTCGACGCGCGTGTCGCTCTATGCTGCGAAGCGTTCACCCGCCGGAAAGGATCGAGCCGTGGCACAACCCGACTATCGCGAGTTGGCCGCGGTTTTCGCAGGCGGGGCGCTGGGCGCGCTGGCCCGTGCCGCGCTGAGCACGCTGACCGTCGACGACCCGGCGAGCTGGCCGTGGCCGACGTTCGCGGTCAATATCGTCGGCGCCTTCCTGGTGGGCTACTTCACCACCCGGCTGCTGGAGCGATTGCCGTTGTCGAGCTATCGGCGCCCCCTGCTGGGCACCGGATTGTGCGGCGGGTTAACGACTTTCTCCACGATGCAGGTCGAGACGCTGAAGATGATCGAGCACGGCCACTGGGCCCTGGCCGTCGGCTACACCGCGAGCAGCATCGTGCTGGGGCTGCTGGCGGTGCACGCGGCCACCGCCCTGGTCCGCCGCGTGCGGGTGCGCCCGTGACGGCGGAGACGGCCTTGGTTTGGGCAGGGGTGGTGCTCATCGGCGGCATCGGGTCGGTGCTGCGCTTCGTGGTGGATCGCTCGGTGTCCCGGCGCCTGGCCCAGCCGTTTCCGTTCGGGACGCTGGCGGTCAACGTCAGCGGCGCCGCGCTGCTGGGCCTGATCGGCGGGTTGGCCCTCGACAAGGACGCGGCGCTGGTGGCCGGCACCGCGTTCGTCGGGGCCTACACCACCTTTTCCACGTGGATGCTCGAGACCCAGCGGCTCGGCGAGGAGCGCCAAACGTGGGCGGCGCTGCTCAACATCGTCGTCAGCGCCGTCCTGGGCTTGGCCGCCGCGCTGCTCGGACAATGGGTTGCGGAGCACCTATGAACCAGCCGTGCCTGAAGCTGACCGCCTACTTCGGCGAGCGACAGCGCGCCGCCGGCCAGGGCAGGCGGTTCCTGGCCGACGCGATGCTGGACCTGTTCGGCGCCGGCGACGTCGCGACCAGCGTAATGCTGCGTGGCATAGCCAGTTTCGGGCCACGCCACGAGTTGCGCAACGACATCTCGCTGAGCCTGTCCGAGGACCCGGCGGTGACGGTCGCCGCGGTCGACGTCGAGCCCAAGGTCCGTACCCTGCTCGACGACGTGGCCTCCATGACCGGCCGCGGGCTGATCACCCTCGAGCGGGCCCGACTGGTAAGCCGGCGACTGGGCACCGACGCCGCGCGCGACCTCGAAAGTTTGAACGACGGAAATCACGGCGACGCCGCGAAGCTCACCGTCTACGTGGGCCGACGCGAGCGCATCGCCGGAAAACCGGCGTATTACGCCATCTGCGACCTGCTGCATCGGCACGGGTTTGCCGGTGCCATCGTGCTTCTCGGCGTCGACGGCACCGCTCACGGCGAGCGCTACCGGGCCCACTTTTTCGGCCGCAACGTCAACGTCCCGCTGATGATCATCGCCATCGGGTCGACCTCCCAGGTCGCAACGGCGGCAACGGAATTGGCCGCCATGGTGCCCGACCCGCTGCTGACCGTGGAGCGGGTGCGGCTGTGCAAGCGCGACGGCGAGTTGTTCGGACGCCCCCAGCGGCTGCCCGCGACCGACGACCACGGGCGCACCTTGTGGCAAAAGCTGATGGTCTACACCGCCGAGGCCACCATGCACGACGGGCTGCCGCTGCACCGCGCGCTCGTGCAGCGACTGCTGCGCTCCCAAACGGCCCGCGGGGCCACCGTGCTGCGTGGCATCTGGGGGTTTCACGGAGACCATAAACCCCACGGCGACAAGCTGTTTCAGCTCGCGCGGCGTGTCCCGGTGGCCACCATCATCGTCGACACCCCCGAGTCGATCGCGCGCAGCTTCGACATTGTGGACGAGGTGACAAGCCGCCACGGGCTGGTGACCAGCGAGATCGTGCCCGCGGCGCTATCGCTCGACGAGAATCAACGGCTCGGCGACATCACGCTGGCACAGCACGACTACTGACGCCCGGGTGTCTGGCCGCCGCGAAGCTTGGGCACGTCGTCGGGGGTCCGGGGCAGCGCGTACAGCGCCATCCGCCGGTTCGACATGTCGTGCTCGCCCAAAAACACGCAGCCACCCGCCTCGCAGAACCGGCGCGCCATCGTGTTGCGGTGATCGGGATCGAACATGATCCGGCGGCACTGCGGCTCGGCGCCGAGCACGCTGGCCACGAAATGCGGCAGCAGGTACTGGGCGATCCCCTTGTTGGTGAATTCCAGGGTCGCGATGGCGGCGTGCAGGCCCAGGTCGTAGGGATCGCACTGGTACCGGGTGGCGATGGAATCCTTTGCGGCCCGGTATAACTCGACATATCCGTGGTCCACCCCGTCGAGGCTGGCGACGAACGGTCGCGAGTAGTCGCCCTCGAGCTGGGCCCGCAGGTATCGCCGCCAGCGCGACGCCGGCCACACCGATTCCCACGCTTGGGCCAGGTGCGGCCGGCTCATCCACTCGGCGATCATCTCGGCGTCGGCGTCCGGGTCGGCCAGCCGAAACGCGTACGGTGCTGGCACCTCTGGCATGGGTGGCGGTGGGACGTTGCGGACCTCGTCGCTGATGTCGGTCAGCTGCCGCGGCAAGATCACTTCGGTTTCGCTCATCTCAGACCGGGAGCCTACCCAAAGTGCTACAGCGCACCCATCCACCGGTCGGCGAGCGCCGAAACTTAGTCGGCGGCCAGCGCGCCAACGTCGCCGACGCTGGGGTCGCACAGCGCCGCGGACACGGATCGCTGTTGCCCCCAACCACAATCGGGATGCGACGATCGTCGTCGCGCCACAACGTCCGCATCGCCGCGACATATTCGGCGGTACGGGCGGCGCGGCGCTCGAACGGCACCCCGAGCGCGGCAAACTCCTCGCTGGACCAGCCGACGCCCACGCCGAGCGCCAGGCGCCCGTCGGTCAACCGATCCAGGCTCGCGGCCTGCTTGGCCACCACGGCCGGGTTGTGCTCCGGCAGCAGCAGGACACCCGTCGCAACGCCGACCCGCGACGAGGCGGCGGCGAAGCTCAACGCGATCAGCGGACCTAGCCAATCCGACTGCGCCGGAACGGATATCACGCCGTCGACCGAATACAGCTAGCGCGATGCGGGCCGGTCCACCATAACAACGTGCCGTCCGAGCCGCATCGCACGATCGTCTCACGACGCTCAGCCGCCCCTGAGCACCTTCGCCAGCACCGCGGCATGACTGGCGTCCACTTCGCGCGTGGCCGTCACCAGGGTCACGACGCCACGCCTGGCCAGCTTTCGCAGCTCGGCCAGTGCCGCGCTGTCGCCCAACTCCTCGGCGTAGCGGGCGGCGAATTGGTCGAACCGCTCCGGCTCGTGGTGGTACCACTCCCGCAGTTCCTTCGACGGCGCGATGTCGTTGCACCAGACGCCGACGCGCGGGTCGTCCTTGCGGATCCCGCGCGGCCAGATGCGATCCACCAGGACACGCTGGCCCTCGTCCGGGTCGATCTCGTCGTACACCCGCGCCACCCGGATCCGGCTTTTGGCGGCCATAGCGCTCAGCGTAGCGACGTCAGTGGCCCGTGCTATGGTCGAAAGTATGTTCGAATCGAGTCGGGACCCCCGCGCCGGCGAGGCCGCGCTGATCGCGCGGATCGCCGAGCTGGAGCGGGCCAAGTCGGCGGCCGCCGCAGCTCAGGCGCGTGCCGCCGCGGAGCTCGATGCGCTGCGGCGCTCGAACGAGGCCGCCGCCGGAGTGCCGGCCGCCCGGCGCGGACGCGGGGTGGCCAGCGAGATCGCCCTGGCGCGGCGGGATTCGCCCGCCCGGGGCAGCCGGCACCTCGGGTTCGCCAAAGCCCTGGTGCACGAGATGCCGCACACCCTCGCGGCGCTGGAATGCGGGGCGCTGTCGGAGTGGCGGGCCACGCTGATCGTGCGCGAGAGCGCCTGCCTGGACATCGATGCCCGCCGCGCACTGGACGCCGAGCTGTGTGCCGACCCGGCCCGGCTGGACGGCATGGGCGATGCGCGGGTAGCCGCCGCGGCCAAGTCCATCGCCTACCGGCTGGACCCACACGCCGTCGTCGAACGAGCGGCCAAGGCCGAATCCGAGCGCACGGTGACCATCCGGCCGGCCCCCGACACCATGACGTACCTGACCGCCCTCTTACCGGTCACCCAGGGTGTCGCGGTGTACGCGGCGCTCAAGCGGGCCGCCGACACCACCTTCGACGACCGCTCGCGCGGCCAGGTGATGGCCGACGCTCTCGTCGAGCGGGTCACCGGGCGCGACGCGGCGGTCCCGACTCCCATCGCCGTCAACCTGGTGCTCACCGACGAAACGCTGCTCGGCGGGGGCAGTGCGCCGGCCGACATCAGCGGCTATGGTCCGATCCCCGCGGCGGTTGCCCGATCGATGGTCTCGAACGCCATCTTTGATCGGCGCTCGAGGGCGACGCTGCGCCGGCTCTACGCGCATCCCCGGGCCGGGGCGCTGGTGGCGATGGAATCACGCGCGCGGCTGTTTCCACGCGGGCTGGCCGCGTTCATCGA
Source organism: Mycobacterium palustre (assembly GCF_002101785.1). Lineage (GTDB taxonomy): Bacteria > Actinomycetota > Actinomycetes > Mycobacteriales > Mycobacteriaceae > Mycobacterium > Mycobacterium palustre. The sequence goes on along the minus strand of NZ_LQPJ01000157.1, from coordinate 24,422 downwards.
GCTGCGGGACGGCCGTTGTCGCACCCCGTACTGCGATGCACCGATCCGACACCGCGACCACGCTCAACCGTGGGCCCGGGGTGGCCCCACCTCCGCGGCCAACGGTGTGGGTTCGTGCGAGCGATGCAACTACACCAAGGAAGCGCCCGGCTGGCGTGTCACCGCCGAAATCGGCGAAAACCACACGCACACAGCCGAATTCACCACACCAACGGGTGCGACCTACCGGTCGGCGGCCCCGCCCCGGGGGCCCACCGTCGAGTACAGCAGTGTCGAACTACGAATCGGCATCGCGCTGGCCAAGCACGCGGCTTAGGTCGACGACCTCGCCGCGGTTGATGCTGACCCGGTCGCGCCCGTCGAGGGTAGGGCGCCGGCCCCGTCGGCGGATCCACCAGGACGGGCCCAAGGTGGTCGAGTCGCCCAGCGCCGCATCCAAAACCGCGGCGTCGATCTCCTCGAGGCTGAAGAATTGCCCAGCTGTTGACGAACGTCGCGGCCCACAGCGAGGTCTGGTAGGCGAACGGGCACATCGGGTCGAAGTGAAAATCCACCACGGTGCTCATCGCCACGGCCTCAGCTCAGTAGTGATAGGTGTCCGTCGGCGCCGGCGAGTGCACCCGTTCCTCGTCGTCGAAGTCGGAAACCTCGATGCCGTACGCCCGCGCCAGCTCGAGGATCTTGGTGGCCCGCGCGATACGCGGCAAATCCGAGCCGTTGCGGATCTCTCCCCCGTCACGCTCGAACTCGGCGAAAAACTCCTTGGCCCAAGAAATTTCGTCTTGGGACGGCGACAGGCCCTCGTTCACAACGGCGCATTGGTCCGGCGACAGGCAGATCTTGCCCGTCATTCCGAACTCGATGGACACCGCCGTGGCCTCGATGAGCTTCAGCGCGTTAGAGCCGATCGTCGGCCCGTCGATCGCGCTGGGCAGGTTGGCCGCCTTGGCGGCGATGGTGAAGCGCGACCGCGCGTAGGCCAGGGTGGTCGGATCTTCCCCGAAACCGGTATCGCGGCGGAAGTCCCCGATGCCGAAGGCGAGCCGGAACGTGCCCTTGGCCGCGGCGATCTCGGTGATGCGCTCCAGACCGCGGGCGGTTTCCACCAGCGCAACGATGGGCACGTTGGGCAGCCGCTGGGCCGTCTCGGTCACGTGGTCGACCGATTCGACCATCGCCAGCATCACCCCGCCGACCGGGGTGCCGGCGAGCGCCGCGAGGTCGTCCGCCCACCAGGGAGTGCCGAACCCGTTGATGCGGACCCAGTCGGTGTTGTCGGCGCCCAACCACCGCACGACGTTGTGGCGCGCGGCGTCCTTGTCCTTGGGCGCGACCGCGTCTTCGATGTCGAGCACGACGATGTCGGCGCGGGAATGCGCCGCCGCCTGGAACCGGTCGAAATGAGCGCCGTTGACCAACAGCCAGCTGCGAGCCAAGACGGGGTCGATGCGTGAGCCGATGTCGGCGGGGTCCGGCGCGTGGCCGTCGACCTGGTCATACATTGCGTGGTCTGTCGTCATCTTCGTTCCCGTGGGGGCTAGCTATTGGTTTCCTAAACCGTAGCGGCAGGTCACCGCGGCCTGTGCGCGCGGCGCCACAACAGGCCGCCGATCACCAAAGCCACGACCGCCAGCAGCATCGCAAGCAAGGACTGCAGCGCGAAGACCGCAAAGTCGCTGGCGTCGTAGTAGTCGGTGTCGCCCACGCATTGGAAGCTCACGCTGGTGCCCGAGTGACCCGGTTTGTGGCCCAGGTCATGACCGCTGCCGCACACGATCGGGCTCATCCACAGCGCGGTCGACGGAAAAGCGGCCGTGACCGCCGCCGCCCCGCCCAGGCAAAGCCAGAGCCCCCCGCCGAGCCGGGACGTGGCCACAGATACGGGGTCGTGCGGGTCGCACCGGTGGTAGACGACCTGGCCCCCCACGATGATCTTGCCGCCGGCGGTCCCGGCGACCCCGCCCGCTCGGCCAGCTGGCGTTCCAGCTCGGCGATGCGCTGTTCGGCGCCCCGCTGATCCATCAGCAAATGATCGCACCGTTTATCCGCCGTAACAGGGGGTAGCCGGTACCTCGCGGCGCTAGGCCCTTGGGCCTGCGTTGCGTGTCACGGGGCTAGAACCTACTGGTCCCAAACTCTTTCTGGGTCAGTGTCGTGCGCGACGCGCCCGGAGCAGTCAATCTCAGGAGTAACCATGCGCAGGACCATCGCAGTCATTTCCACTACCGGGGCACTGTTGTTCGGTGGGGCGGGCGTCGCGAACGCCGCCGTCGAGACCGCTACGGCGCCGCAAACAACCTCAACCACGTTGGCGGACAACAACAATGACCAGCACAACGACAACTCCGGGCTGTGGGGCCTGCTCGGTCTGCTCGGCTTGGGCGGGCTCGTCGGGCTTAAGCGCCGCAAAGACACCGCCGCGGGCACCGGAATCGGGACGACCAACACCGGGCGCGGCGTCTAGCCGCATCATCGTCGGGCCCCCGTCAGGCGCTTCGCGCGTTTGGCGGGGGCTCGCGCGGGTATGTAGTGGCAAGCGGCGTACAGCCCACAGCCCGCATTCATGAATTCTTTTAATTAGTGGAGGTATCGGCGATGGCCGACATGATTGTCCAATCGCCCGAGGAAGTTGTCGCGTACCTCAAAGCGCAGCACAACCTGATCGAGGACATGTTCGACGACGTGCTGCACGCCTCGGACCCGCAAGCCCGCGAAAAGCCGTTCGTGGAGTTGCGGCAATTGCTGGCCGTGCACGAGACCGCCGAGGAGATGGTGGTCCATCCCCGCGTTCGTCGCGAGGCCGATGCGGGTGACGGCATCGTCGACGCACGGCTGAAGGAAGAGCACGAAGCCAAGGAACTGTTGTCGGAGATCGAAAAGCTCGACGTCACCTCCCAGGAGTTCATCGACCAGGTCACCAAGCTGCGCGACGCCGTCCTCGATCACGCGCGGCACGAGGAGAGCGAAGAATTTCCGATCCTGCAGCGCGAACTCGACTCCGACGACCTCAAGCGGATGGGGTCCGCGGTGCGCGCCGCCGAGGCCATCGCGCCGACCCGCCCGCACCCGGGCGTCGAATCGGCGAAGCTCAACTTCGCCGTCGGGCCGTTCGCCTCGATGCTCGACCGCGCCCGCGACCTGATCAAGCAGGCCATCGGCTAGCACGGCCTTCCGTAGTCTCGGTGCTGTGAGCGTTGCACCGGGCATGACCGTGGCGTTGCAGGACCGGTTCTTCCGGGACCTGCCCGAGATGGCCGTGCGCTGGCAAGCCGAGACCGCGCCCGACGTGCGGCTGCTCGTGCTCAACGAGCCGCTGGCCGGCCGCCTCGGCTTCGACGCCGCCTGGCTGCGCGGGCCCGATGGGCTGCGTTTCCTGGCGGGCAACCTGGTCCCCGCCGGTGCCACGCCGGTGGCCCAGGCCTATGCCGGGCACCAGTTCGGCGGGTACGTCCCGCGGCTGGGCGACGGGCGGGCCCTGCTGCTTGGCGAAGTCCTCGACGACCAGGGGCGGGTGCGCGACATCCACCTCAAGGGCTCCGGCCCCACCCCGTTCGCGCGCGGCGGCGACGGCCTGGCGGCCGTGGGCCCGATGCTGCGCGAGTACCTGGTCAGCGAGGCGATGCACGCCCTCGGGGTGCCCACGACGCGGTCCCTGGCCGTGGTGGCCACCGGGCGCCAGGTGCAACGCGACGCCCTGCTGCCCGGCGCCGTGCTCGCCCGCGTCGCCAGCAGCCACCTGCGCGTGGGCAGCTTCCAATACGCGGCAGCGAACAACCAGGACCTGCTGCGACGCCTCGCCGACCACGCGATCGCCCGCCACCACCCCGGCGCGGCCGAGGCCGAGCGGCCCTACCTGGCGTTGTTCGAAGCGGTGACCGCCGTGCAGGCGTCGCTGGTCGCGAAGTGGATGCTGATCGGGTTCGTGCACGGGGTGATGAACACCGACAACATGACGATCTCCGGGGAAACCATCGACTACGGGCCGTGCGCCTTCATGGAGGCCTACGACCCCGACACCGTCTTCAGTTCCATCGACTTCTGGGGCCGTTACGCCTACGGCAACCAGCCGGTGATCGCGGGCTGGAACCTCGCCCGCTTCGCCGAGGCGCTGCTTCCGCTGCTTTCCGATGACCTCGAGGACGCCGTCGCGCTCGCCGAGGGATCGTTCGCGGTGTTCCAAGACCGCTACGACGCCGTCTGGTCGTCGGGGATGCGCGCCAAGCTGGGCCTCTCCCCGGACCTCGACGCGCGGGCGGTCGCGTCGCTGGTCGACGAGCTGCTCGCGCTGCTGGCCGAAAGCCACGTCGACTACACCTCGTTCTTCCGCCACCTCGCCCGCGCGGCGAAGGGCGACGCCGAACCCGCGCGCGGGATGTTCATCAACCTGGCCGGCTTCGACGACTGGCTGTCACGCTGGAGGGCCCTCGATCCCGACGCCGCGCTGATGGACCGCACCAACCCGGTCTACATTCCCCGCAACCACTTGGTCGAAGAGGCGCTGACCGCCGCGACGGCCGGCGACCTCGATCCGCTCGAGCGGCTTTTAGATGCCGTCACAAACCCGTACCACGAACGGCCCGGGTTCGAGCGCTACGCCCGCCCCGCGCCCGACGATTTCGGGGCCTACCAAACCTTTTGCGGCACCTGAGCTAGCGCGCGACCAAGGTGCTGAAGAGATCCGTTCGTCTTGAAATGCGCGGCCGCACGTTCGCTGATTTGGGGTGCCCGCCAACACGAACGCGGCAACCCTGCGCATCCGATCTTGATTCGACCGAGCAAGCTTTCCGAAAGCGAGTGTGAGCATCCGCTGAGCCCGTTATTTTTATTACCTATGACAGGACCGGGGGATCCTCTCGCACGTAGGCAGCCGTATGTTGGCCATTCGCAACGCCGGAAAAAGCTCGAACCAGATCCCGATGTGCGCCGCGCCATCGTGGACGCCGCGTCACGGTCCGTGCGGGAGCAGGGCGTCCGCGGGCTGAGCGTCGCCGCGGTTTTGGAACGCGCCCAACTGAGCACACGGGCGTTCTACCGGCACTTCGACTCCAAGGATCAGCTGGTCGCGGCCGTCTTTCTGGAGATGACGCGCAGCGAGGTCGGTCGGCTGAGGGCCAGGATGGCCGAAGCCAGCGACCCGATCGAGGCGGTAGCCGCCTGGATCGACGGACGACTCGACCTGGCGTTCGACGAGGACATCAAGGCGGAGCTGCGCCAAGTCTCGCTAGAGGCGCAATCCAAGGCGTTTTCGTCCCCGGAGATGGTCGCGCCCGCCTACGGCGCGATCTTGCAACCGCTGGTCGAGCAGCTCCAGCGTGGCCTGGAGATGGGGGTGTTCCAGGACATCGTCCCGATGACCGCGGCCAAGTCGATACACGGAGTCGTCTGGGCCGGCACCCAGCGGCAGTGGGCGACGAACCATTGGGACCGCGACGAAGTGCGCGACCGGGCGCTGCGCTTTTGCCTGCGCGGGCTGGGTGTGGCGCCACAGACGATCGAACAGATCACCGCCGACGGCGCAACGGCGGGCTAGGGTCTAACCGGACTTTTCAGCCCGCACGTCAGCCGATTGAACATCCCAGGGTTTCTTGCGACCGCCTCCCTGGGTACCTAGCCACCTATGAAACCTGTGCAACCGGCCCCCTCTCGACAGGCATTCATGAGCAGCCCGCTGTCACGAAGACGAAACAAGCTGGCCCCCGACCCCGACGTCCGCGGCGCCATCGTGGCCGCGGCGTCCAGATCGGTCCAGGACCAAGGCGTTCGAGGCCTCAGCATCGCCGCCGTCCTCGAGCGCGCCCAACTGAGCACCCGCGCCTTCTACCGGCATTTCGAATCCAAGGACCAACTCGTCGCCGCCGTCTTCTTAGAGATGGCCCGCCGCGAAACACAAAGGCTCAGAAGCAAAATGGCCAGCGCGAGGTGCCCGGTGGAGGCGGTAGTGGCCTGGGTGGACGGACGGCTGGAGCTCGCATTCGGCGAGACCGCCGAATCCGATCTGCGCCGCCTGTCCCTCGAGGCTCAGTCCAAAGCGTTCTCGTCGCCCCACGTGGTCGCGCCGGCGTACAGCGCGATCCTCGAGCCGCTCACCGAGCAGCTGCAGCTCGGCCTGGAACTCGGCGTGTTCGACGACATCGCTCCCGCGACCGCGGCGAAGTCGATCCACGGCGTGGTGTGGGCGGGCACCCAGCGGCACTGGGCGAGGCACCGTTCCAACCATCGGGAAGTGCGCGACCGTGCGCTTCGCTTCTGCCTGCGCGGGCTCGGCGTGGCGCCGGACATGATCGAACGCGTCACCGCGCGCGACGCGCCCGTCGGCTAGCAGCAGCCGCCGCCGCAAGACGAAAGGATCGGCGGTGGCTACCATGGCCCTCATGGCTGAGCCGGGCCCGGCTGGCGAGGAAACGTTCGCGCTCAACCGCGCCGAGACGGTTGCCGTACCCAGTCACGCGTCTTTTAACGACGCCGACCGCACCTCCCCGCGCGACTACGGCGACAGCGTCCCGAGCGAGCCGGCCGTCGCCCGCGAATCATGGGGCGCCACTTGGCGTAAAGCCGCCGCGCTGCTGCTGGGTGGTCTCGCGCTGGCGGGCGCGATCGTGCTCGCCTTCTGGTTGCTGAGCCCGGACCCCAAAGGCCCGAAGGCGCCGCCCGCGGCCACCACCGGCCCCACCGCATCGGCGGCGCCGGCCACGCCGTCGGCCGCCCCGTCGTCGATCGTGTCCACGCCGGATCAGGACAACAAATACATCCAAGACCTCAATGACCACGGCATCTCATTCGCCAATCCGGAGGCCGCCGTCTACAACGGCAAGATCGTGTGCGACGACATCCGGCAGGGCATGACGGTGCCGCAGATTGTCGCGGCATTTCGGTCGAGTAATCCGTCGCTCGCCGATAACGCCGACACTTATGTCGCCATCTCGGTTCGCGCATACTGTCCGCAAAACGCCAACCTGGTCGGCGGCGTGCCGTAAATCGGCTATCCGGCGTCGGCGCTCGGCGATACGATCGGCCCATCGTCTACACGGACTCGAGTTGATCATGGATCGCTTACGACGCCGCCGGGCCGCCCGGGCCGTGACCGACTAGCGCGCGTGTCGAGGGCCGATGACACATATCGCTGCGAAGATGCATTGATGGCCACGGTGAGCGGACGTGGCCCGACCGGGGGAGGCAGCGCATGACTGTCGAGGGCAGCGACATCCCGACCGGATCGGTGCCCGACGATCCGGCCGTGCACGCCCGCCCCCCGGCGCCTCACCATTCGCCGGCGCCTCACCCACCGGCACCTCACCACCCACCAACACCTCACCACCCACCGGCGCCGCTGCCGTCCCCGTCGAGGCCCAACCCGCTGGGCGTCCTGGTCGCGGCCGCGTTCGTCGCGCTGGCCGGCGTCGCCGCGATCACCTCGGTCGGCATCTACCTGTCGCGGGACCGGACGGCGTCGTCGCTGGCGCCGCAGACAGTCACGGTCACCAAATCGCCCAAAATGCCGACCTCGGCCGACGGAGCGGACGGCCTGTTTTTGTCGTCGCTGGCCAACTACGGGATCGCCGACAACGGCAGCGAGGCGGTGCGTCAGCGGTTCATGGAATTCGGTCACCAGACCTGCTTCTCGCTGCTGTTGCCGCAGCCGCGGCCGCTCGAGAACATGATCACAAACATCTTGACCGCCGAGAACGAGGACATCCGCGCCGATCCGTGGGCGCCGCACTTCAGCCATGACGACGCGGAGCATCTGGCACTGGCTGCGATCGCCGCCTTTTGCCCCAACGCGCAGAAGTAGCGACGACCCGCAGCAAGGTGCGGGGTCGAATGGGCGCCGTCGATCGCGAAATACATTCGCTTGCTGCTGATCTGGTTGACCACGGCCACCGGCGTCAGGCGCAGGTTGCATTTGGGTGCGTAGCCCTCGAGCGCCGGTCGTTTCCATAGCATCCAAAAACGAAGGCGCCCAGCTGGTTTGGGCTGGGCAAGGTTTTGGCGCCGCGTTCGAACGGCATCCGGCGTCGAAATCCCAACGCCCGGCCCCGCCGGCGCGGACGGCGCCAAAACTTGGGATCGGTAGCCGGGGCCGTCAATACGATTTTGCCATCGGCGATCATCGGGCGGTCGCCGCGTGGCGGAGGTAGGAATGTCCTTTCTCAACGCAGTTCCCGAGTACATGACGGCGGCGGCCTCGGACCTGGCGAACGTCGGTTCGTCGATCGCCTCGGCCAACGCCGCGGCCGCGGGGCCCACCTCGCAGCTGGTGGCCGCCGGCGCCGACGAGGTGTCCGCTGCCGTCGCGGCGCTGTTCGAAGGTCACGCGCGGGCGTACCAGGCGATCGGTGCTCAGGCTGCGGCGTTCCACGAGCGGTTCGTCGCGCTGCTGAACGCGGGCGCGGGCTCCTACACCAGCGCCGAGGCGACCGGCGCCGCTTCCCTGCAAAACGTGCCCGAGGATTTGCTGGGAGCGGTCAACGCCCCCTTCCAGACGCTGCTGGGGCGCCCGCTGATCGGTGACGGCGCCGACGGCACACCGGGAACCGGCGCCAACGGCCAAAACGGCGGGCTGTTGTGGGGCAACGGCGGCGCGGGCGGCTCGGGCGCGCCGGGCCAGAACGGCGGCAACGGCGGCAGCGGCGGCTTCCTGTTCGGCAACGGCGGCCCCGGAGGGGCCGGCGGACCGGCCGTCGGCAGCGGCCAGGCCGGCTTCGGCGGAAACGGCGGCAGCGCCGCGGGGCTCTTCGGCAACGGCGGCGCCGGCGGCCGGGGCGGCATTAGCCCGTTGGGCGTCGCCGGCGACGGCGGCTTCGGCGGGAACGGCGGCTTCCTGCTCGGCAACGGCGGCCCCGGCGGGGCCGGGGGCGACGGCTTCGTGGCCGGCTGGGGCGGGGCCGGCGGCGACGGCGCCGGCATGCTCTACGGCCTGGGTGGCGCCGGCGGTGCCGGGGGCACGGCCACCGACGCCGTGGGGGTCGCCGGCCTCGGCGGCAGCGGCGGCAGCGGCAACATCCTGTTCAACCTGATCAGCACCGGCGCGGACGGCGGCACCGGCGGCGCGGCCGTCGGCGCCACGAACATCGGCGGGCAGGGCGGACAGGGCGGCGGCGGCGCAGGTCTGCTGTGGGGCTTCGGTGGTCACGGCGGGTCCGGCGGCGCGGCCCTGACCAGCGGCGGCACCGGAGGGCCCGGCGGATACGGCGGCGACGGCGGCGCCTTCTTCGGCGTCGGCGGCGCCGGGGGCGACGGCGGGGCGGCGATCGGCGCCGGCACCGGTGGGGCGGGCGGCCTGGGCGGACTCGGCGGCCTCCTCTTCGGGCTCGGCGGCGCGGGCGGCAACGGCTACGGTGCGCCCGGGCTGGCGTTCGGGGGTAACGGCAGCCAGGGCGGCTACGGCGGCATCCTGTTCGGCATCGGCGGCGCCGGCGGCAACGGCGGCATCGGGGTGACGCCCGGCGTGGGCGGACCCGGTGGCTTCGGCGGCTATTTCCTGTTCGGCCCGAACGGCCCGAACGGGTCCACGCCGTAGCCTGGGCACACGCCGGTTAGCGGCGCGTTGACCTGGCTATTCTCGGTCATGCGCTCACCGAGGCGCGCGCCCCGGCATCGCCGGCGCCGCGGCCATGTGATCGCGGCGGGCGCCAAGGCGCTCGCCGCGTCGGCTCTGGTGCTCGCGGTCACGGGCGGCCGCCGCGGAGCTCGACGACGAATTGGGCATCGGCGCCACCGCATCCGACAGCGTCCCCCGCGACACGGTGCGGCTGACCGTCGGGACCGACGCCTCGACGTTCGTCCGCCTCGGTCACGCTTCGACGTCGCCGACCGCCACCACCGCCGCGGAGCCGATCACCACGGTCCCGGCCACCGGCACGCGCGAACCCGCGCCGGGCAACCTCACGCGCATGGCTGCCGACGACATCCCCTGCGTGAAATGACAAGGCCCCCTGGCTATTACCGTTCGTAGAGGCTGAGCGCCCGCGCCGCCGCCGTGGCCACCTGACCGCGCAGGTTCGAGATCGGCGGGCTGCCCCGCAGATGGATCGAGTTGGTGAGCAGGACGACGTAGGTGTCCGAGCCGGGGTCCATCCATAGCGTGGTGCCGGTGAAGCCGGTGTTGCCGAAGCTGCCGATAGGAAAGACCAGGCCCCGCGGCTTGGAGAAGCCCGTATCGATGTCCCAGCCGAAACCGAACAGGTTTTGCCCGGGGATCGCCGGATAGTGCGGGGCGTTTCGCGCGATGGCGGCCCGGGCGGCGCGGTTGGCCGCGTCGACTTGTTGCGGTGTGTGTCCGGGCTGCTGGGGGCTCGTCATCACCTCGAGGGTCGCCTGCCGCAGCGGGAACGTGCTCGGGCGGCCCGCGAGCCGATCGAGCAGGGCCTGCGCGTAGCTGCCGACGTCGCGGGCCGTCGAGAACACCCCGGCGTTCCCGGCCACGCCCCCCATGCGCCGCGCCGTCGGGTCGTGCACCGTGCCCCGAAGCAGCCGGAAAAAGTCGGGGTTCTTGCTTGGGTCGGCGCGGCTCTCCTCGTCGCGCGCCGTGGGCGCGATGCGCGGCAGGAGGCTGACGCTCCAGGCGCCGTCGGGACAGGGCGCGGGCGCTTGCGAGGCGGGGGCCCAGCCGACCGCGGCTCCCCAAACCTGGTGCGGCCCACACGCTTTGGCCACCGGAAGGTAGCGGGTGTCCTGCATGCCGAGCGGCGCGAAGACGTTGCGCTGCACGTAGACGTCTTCCGCCTCGCCGGTGATCTTCTCGACCAGCGCGCCAAGCAGTATGTAGTTGATGTCGGAGTAAAGGAATCCCTGCCCCGGGCTTGACTGCAGCGGGGTGACGAGCGCGCGGTGCACGCCTTCGGTTTTGTCCGGGGGGTCGAGTCCCCACGGATCGCCGAGGCTGACGTCGATACCCTCGCCCGACGTGTTGGTCAGCAGCGTCCGAACCGTCACCCGCGCGCGCTGCGGATCGTTCGCCGGGTTGAACTCGGGCAGGTACTTCTGCACCGGATCGTCGAACTGCAGCTTGCCCTGTTCGTAGAGCTGCATGACGGCGGTCGCCGTCGCCAGGCACTTGGTCAGCGAGGCCAGGTCGAAGATGGTGTTTTCGGTCATCGGCTCCGCGGGAGCGGGCGATCCGTCGAGCCCCGGTTCGCCGGCAAGCTTGCGCGAGCCATAGGCCTGGTGGAAGACGACCCTGCCCCCGTGGCCGACCGCAACGACGGCCCCCGGCAGCTGCCGTGCCGCGATGGCGTCGTCGACGAGCTTGGAGATCGCCGCGAATTCGGGTGCGGGAGGCTGGGATTCGGGGGTGGGCAGCGTGACTGGAGCCCGCGGTGGCCCCGCGACGACGGTGGGCGCCGCGCGCGGCGCATAGCCCGGTGCGGAAGCCGCGGCAAGGGCCAGGACGACGATGACGACGGCCCAGCGGACCAGCTTGCCGACGACGGGCATATCGCAAGGGTAGGTCTACGGTTCGGCGGTCCTAAAGTTGATCCCCGATGGTTTGGCGGTTCCCGATGACGTCGCGCGGGCGGCGGGTCACGGCGCTGGCCGGCGTGGTGGCGGCCGGCGCCGTCGGGGTGCCATGCGCCGCGGCGCCGGCGGCGGCCGACCCGCCCGCCCCCGCCGGCGCGGTGGTCCGGCCAGTCACCGCCGGGGAACTCGGCGCGAGCTGGCGGCCGGGTTGCCCGGTCCAGCCGGCGCGGCTGCGTCGGGTCTCCGTGGACCACATCGGCTTCGACGGCCAGACCCATCACGGCGAGCTGATCGTGCACGAAGACGTGGCGGCGGAGGTCGTCGCGATCTTCGATCAGCTTTACCGGCTGCGCTTTCCCATCGAGAAGATGCGCACCGTCGACCACTATCCGGGTGCCGACGACGAGCTGTCCATGGAAGACGACAACACCTCGGCGTTCAACTGCCGGGGCATCCCGGGAAGCGATCACTGGTCGCAGCACGCCTACGGCCGCGCGGTCGACCTCAATCCCCTGCTCAACCCGTGCATCTACCGCGACGGCGCGATCCAGCCGCAGAACGCGGCGTCCTATCGCGACCGCGGCCGCACCGACCCCGGGCTCCTGCACGGCGGCGATCCGGCCGTCTCGGTGTTCACCGACCGCGGCTGGCGGTGGGGCGGCTCGTGGGCGGGCCCGGTCGACTACCAGCATTTCGAGCGGCCCTGAGCGCGCCCGACCGTATCGTGAGGAGCATGTGCCCGCCCCCGATCAGCCGCCGCCAGCTGCTGGGGCTGGCCGCCGGCGTGGGCGTGGCGTCCCTGGCCGGCGCGTATTCGAGCCGGACACCGACGACCGACGTCGGCCTGGCCGCCACCACCTCGGCGACCTTGCTGTGCCGGGATGCCTGGGGCGCGCGTCCCGCCCGCTCCGGCGGGCGGCCCCACACCATCACCCGCATGACCCTGCACCACGAGGCCGTGGTCCTCGGCGACAACCGCAACGCCCCGGCGCACCTGCGGGCCGACCAGCGCTACCACCAGGACCAGCACGGCTGGATCGACATCGCCTACCACGTCGGCGTCGACCGCGACGGCAACATCTACGAACTGCGCAGCACCCAACTCGCCGGCGACACGGCGACCGACTACGACACCACCGGCCATTTCCTGGTGCTTTGTGAAGGAGACTTCGATCAAGAGGCCGTGTCGGAGGCCCAGTTGCACGGGGCCGCCCTCGCGTTCGCCTGGGCCGCCCAGAACTTTCGCGTGGCGAGCAGCACGCTGGCGGGCCACCGCGACCTGGCCCAGACGTCGTGCCCGGGCGCGAACCTGTATGCCCACCTCGCCTCGGGGGACCTCAGGCGCCGCGTCGACGACCTGTTGGCCGCCGGCCGAGTGGACCTGCAGCCCTTCTGCGGACCAGACGCTGCCGCCAGGGTCGCCGCCATCGAGGCCGGCGCCTAATCCGCCACGCCGCATCGCGGAAGCCGGTGCAGCGCTTCGGGATCGCTTTGCACCCGCAGCCGGCGCCGTCCGTCCCCGTCGGCCGCGACACCGACCGGCGCCTCGTTCGGGTCCGCGGGATGTCGTCGAGGCCCATCTCGTAGGTCACGGTGAAGGTGGCCTTGAAGTCGTAGAGCTTGTTTTCGGCGCTCACGGTGCCGTCGACGACCAGCCGCCCGTCCCCGGTGCGCGGCACGATGTCGGCGTCGAGGGCGTCGAGGCTGCGGTCCTGGCCGCCGATGTTGATGGTCTTCGGACCCTCCAGCAGGCACGGCGCGCCGGGGTCGAAGTCGCTCTCGTCGAGCCCGAATCCGTTCATCACGGTGTCGCGCACCTGCCGCAGGATGCTCCAGCCGGTGACCGCCAAAGCCGCCTTCTCACATGGGTTTTCGGCGAGCACCGATGGGGGCAGCTCCTCGCGGGCCTTCGGTCTCCTCCTGCCACGGCCGCTGCTGCGAGTCGAGGACGAACCAGACGCGATCCAGCGTGACGTCGAGGGTGGCCGTGGCGGAGTAGCCGGCGCCGCCCACGGACTGGGTGTACTTGTCGCCGCTGAACAGCTCGACCGTCTGATCCCGCACGCGGTCGCGATGGATTTCGATGATCGTGTCGGGCCGATGCATGTCGGTGCTGTACCCGAAAAGCCGCGTCTCGAAGTCACCCAACGACCTCGCCGGTCGAGCCGGGGTGGATGAGTCCGGGCGGCCGGGTCACCAATGCACCGGCGACGCTGACCCTTCCTAGCTCGTCGCCTTGACCGATACGAGGTCCTCCGTGAGGGCCTCCTCGGCCAGGTCCTCGAGCTCTTTGCCTTTCGTCTCCGGTCCCAGCAGGTAGCCGAGGACCGTCAACACCCACAGACCGGCGATCGCCAGGTATGGCGTCTGTAACCCGTAATGCGTGATGCCCCAGCCAACGACAGTCGGAGCAGCGATGGATACGATCCGACCACCGCCCACCGCGATTCCGAAGCCGGTGCCGCGCAACACAGTTGGGAAAAGTTCGGAGACGTAGGTGTCGCCGACGCCCCAAAGCCAGCCGAGGGTGGCAATGGCGATCGCCCCGAAGACCAGGTACCTGTCCAGCGAGTGGGACGTCGCGGCCGAAACGGTCGAGACGATCTCGATGACCGCGGCGAGGATCGCCGACGGTCGTCGGCCCACCCAATCGGCCAGCGCGGTGCCCAGGTAGACGAACACGACCTGCAGCAGGAAGAACACCAGCGCGTAACGGATCGCGTCGATCGAGGATGCGTGGAATCTCTTCACGATGTACGTCGTCAAAAAGACTGTCACGCCCCAGTATCCGACCGCGTTGGCGGTGTAGATGAACCAGCCGGAGACCAGGCGCCGCCGCACGCCGGGAAGCTGCCAAAGCCGTGGCTTCGCTATCCCGCTGACGACCTTGGCCTGCACGTCGGTGTAGCGGTGCGACTCTTTGATGCCCCGGCGAATGAGGAACAAGGCGATGGCCGGGACGATCGCCACGATGAACGCGGATTGCCAGCCGAAGTGGGGGACCAAGGCCAGCGCGACGGCGGCGGCCAGGACGTATCCCAATGAGAAGAGGGAAAAGATCACGCCGCCGACGCCTATGGCGCGGGTCTTCGCGGGCCAGACTTCTGCGGTGTAGGGCGCGCCGACCGCCAGTTCTCCGGCGCCGCCCACACCAGTGAGGAAACGAAGTCCGGTGAAGGCGGCGATATTCGTGGTCAGTCCGGCCACCGAAGTGGTGATGCCGTAGAGCAGGATCGACGCCCCGAGCGTGGCTTTGCGCCCCCACCTGTCGGCGGCGTATCCGAAGCCGATGGTGCCGATGGTGTAGCCGAGCAAAAAGATCGATCCGATGTACCCGGCTTCGGCGTCGGTGATCTGCAACGTCTTCTTGATGTCCGGCAGCACCAAACCGTAGATGTTCACCGCATATGAATCGAAGCCATAACCCAGTCCGGCCGTCACCGCGACGAAGAGGGCCTGCTTGAAAGTCACAGGTACAGCGCGAGGCGCCTGCGTCGGCAGGCCGTTCACCTTCAATGTCACGCGCGAACGGTATGCGGCCGGGCTATCGCTGCAGAAGCGTCACGATCGAGCTGATCAAAAAGCGTTCTGAACTCCCGCAGAGTGCTGCTCGGGCTCCAGAGGGAGTTCATTCGCGACGCCACGAAGTGACGTGACGGGGTGTAATCGTTGACAGCGAGCAGTTTCAGCTCGTCACTCGGATGCCGTCGTCGCCGGAGCAGTGCCCGGAGGCGCCGGGCTCGTGGTACTCGTGGGGGTCACGGAGCTCGTAGGCCGCACAGGACTCGTCGAGCTGGTCGGGCTCGTGGAGCGTGTCGGGCTGGTAGAGCTCGTCGGGCTCGCGGGCGTCGGGGTCGTCGCGCTTGTGGGCGTGGTAGTCGCAAGGCCCGGGCCTTCGCCGCACCAGTCGGCAACATCCTTCGGGTACTGCTCGAGCGGTGGTGGACAACGCTGCCCCGGCGGAAAATTTGCACCGGCGTTGAGCAGATCGCAGGGCACGTAGACCTGCTTGCCCTTGGGGGTGTTGGTCAGGCACTTCGTCGGCGGCTCGCCGTGGGCCGTCACAGGAATGGCGGCCGCGGCCACCACGGCGCCCAGCACCCAAGCAAGACGGCGATAGGTCATGAGAGCTCCTCGTTGTGCCTGCAGACATCGATCACTGGGGTTCACCGTTGGCTATCCAAGCAAACGTGGCCGCGATGCGGTGCCGGCAGTGCACAGACGTGACTCGACGTCATCGCCGTGAACGGCACATTCTCGGTGGAGCTGCCGACTGACCGCGACGTTTCGTGAAAGGCGCTGGCGGAGGTTAAGGGCTACGCCGGGGGAGGTAAGACGAGCCACTTCCAGAAGATTGGCCGGTTCGTCGGCATCTACCAGACCCAAAATAACGGTTCACTACCTGATGCAACTTGGTACGTGGTGAATCAATACTTGGGCCGGCCGCCCGCCCGGCGCCAGAAGCCGGTCTCTTCATCGAAACCTTTCACCAGCTCAGGGTAAGGTTTCGACACTCCTGCCATATGGCATTTCGGCAGCACTTCTGCCCAGTGATCAGCGCCGGATCGCCGGCCCGGAAGTTAATTGCGTTGCCGCGTGTTGATACCCGCGTAGAATGAATTGTCCTGCCGAAGGTCGGCGGGGATGCTCGAAGAAACACAAAACAAGGGGCTGAACGGTTTCGACTTCGCGCATCGAATCAAGGGAAGCGTGCCGGTGCAGGCAAGAGACCACCGTAAGCGTCGTTGCAACCATATAAGCGCCGATTCACATCAGCGCGACTACGCTCTCGCTGCCTAAGCGACAGCTAGTCCGTCAGACCGGGAACGCCCTCGACCCGGAGCCTGGCGTCAGCTAGAGGGATCCACCGGTGAGTCCGGTCGCGGGACTCATCGGGACATACACAGCGACTGGGATCGTCATCCCGGCTGGTTCGCGTGACCGGGAGATCCGAGTAGAGGCATAGCGAACTGCGCACGGAGAAGCCTTGAGGGAATGCCGTAGGACCCGGGTTCGATTCCCGGCAGCTCCACTACGCAGGTCAACACGCGTCAGCACATCGGGCGCTGCCTGCGCCGAGGATCCCAACGATCCCGGCAAGGGCGCCCCCAGCATCGACGACTTGGGGCACATGTGCGCCTCACGGCTGATACAGGCGGGTGTTCCATCCCCTTAGATACGGGCCCATTTAGGCCACGAATCGACCAAGACGACGGTTGTACTGTTACGGCCACTTGGACCGCAGTAGTCATGTTGTCGCAGCCGACGTGATCGGCGCGATCCGGCGAAAGCCGAGCGGCCCCCCGGGGTCTTGCGACCCCGGGGGGCACTCGGTGCCGGATAAAGCGGGCTTTGCGCTAGTTGATGCCGACGACGTCCTGCGCGATGGCCGCGACGCGGGTCTGCGCCGCGGAGACGACGCGCTGACGGCTCTTGTGCGCCTCCTCGTAGGCGAGAATCGAGCGAACGTCGTCGGGCGCGGTCAGCTTCTTGATCGCGGCGATCGCGTCGGTGATGCTCAGGTCGTCGTACTTGCGGATGGGCAGTTCCTTGGCGTCCAGCACGCCGACGGCCGTGCGACTCGAATGCAGCGCGTCGGCGGCCCCGGTCGCGCCCTCGGAACGGCTGACCCGCTCGGCGGCCTTCAGCGCGGCGCTCTGCGACGCGGCCAGCGCCTTCGCGGCGACCTCACCCGCGTTGCCGCCGCGTTTGACCAGGTCGTTCAGCGCCGGACCGGTGGAGCGCAGCGTGTCTACGGCCCTGTCCACCCCGCGGGCCGACCACGCGACCGGCAGGTTGACCAGCTTTACCGCCGTGCCGGCGGCCGCCTGCAGCGGCGTGCGACGAAGGGCCGCGGGCCCGCCGAGCGCGTCCTCGGCCAGCACGGTGGTCAACCAGTCCACCGTGGCCGAGTGGGCATCGATCAGGCGGTCCGCCAGATCGACGATGTCCTGCCGCTTCGCGGCCACGGCCAGCGCCTTGGTGTAACGCGCGCGGTCCAACAGCTGGTCCTCGAGCGCAAGGTCACCCAGCAGCGCCTCGTCGAACGGTCCCGCCTGCTCGGTCAGCGCCTTGACCGCCGCGGCGGCGCGACCGAGGAACGGTCCGATCACGTCGGGGTAGCCGCCGAGCTTGCGGATCGCGGACTGCAGCGAGGCGGCCCGCTTGCGGCCATTCGCGGCGTTCTGCTTGAGTTCGCGGCGCACCGCCTCGGTGTGCGCCTGTGCGACACGCGTTTCCGCGATCTGGATTTCGGTGTTGGTCAGGTCCAGCAGCGTGCGCAGCTGGGCGAGCAAACGAGAGGTATCGGGTGCAGTCATCTGCTAAGGCCTCCTGGCGATTGAAGTTCCGGTGTTGGCGCGAGCGCGCCCTAACTGTTGGCTACCCGCTCACCGGGGGGTGACTAACATTCGCCCCGAACGTGTGACGTATGTCGCTTTCACGGGCGTGTGCGCCGGTTACGCGCTCAGATCACGAAATTGAGGTTTTCGACGATCCGGGCGGCGACGTCCGTGTCGCCGCCCAGCTGCACGTCCTGGACGCGCGCGGAGCTCATGGGCCGACCCCCGGAGAGCCTGGCGAACTGCAGCCCGTCGAGCCTGATGGTCACCGTCTGTTGCTCACCGGCGAAGTCGTCGACCACCTGGGCGCGACCGTTGACCCGGACCCGGATGCTGCGCGCCAGGGGCCCGGTCAGCTCGAACAGCACGCGGGACCCGGCGGGGGCTTTGGCCCGCTTGCCCACCACGTACCCCATGGTGGCCGCGATCTCGTCGAGCGAGAGTCGGGACGCGTTCCCGTCCAGCTCGTCGTCGGACGACGGCCGCGCCAGCGCGTCACGCACGTCCTGCTCGTGCATCCAGCAGTCGAACACGCGCACCCGCATGAACCGCCCGTAGCTCTCGGGGCCCACCGGCGTCGCCGTCACCGCGTTCCACTCCTCGTCGGGCATGAGGGTCAGCGCCGCGCGGCGGTCCTGCGTCACCGAGCGGAAGCGATCGAGAACGTCCGCGCCCGATTCCCCGCCGAGATGGCGCACCCAGCACTCGTTCATCGCCCCGATGTCGTTGCGCACGTGGTCGAGCGCCGCGACGTCGACGTCGGGCTGCGGGGCCGCAACGCCGGCCAGGAAGGATTCCGTCCCGACCATGTGCGACACGACGGCCTTCACGTCCCACCCCGGCAGCGGGGTCGGCGCCCGCCAGCGGTTCTCGGGCAGGCCGTCCAGCAGCGCGGCGATGGAGTCCCACACCGCGAAGAGCCCGGCCAACACGTCGGATTTGTCGAGGAGGGTGACGGGCCGCTCTGCCATGCTCGGATCGTAGGCCGATCACCTGCCGATGAAGCTACCGATCCGGAAAAGAAGCAGGCCGCCGACGGTCAGCACGCCGCCGACGGCGACCATCGGCGCGGGCCCCGCAAACACGCTGACCCAGGCGCCCGCCACGACGGCCACCAGCGCGTGCGCGAGGCGCAGCCCGACGAACAACTGTTCCCGCAGCACCGATGCCAGCACCGGCCGAGGAATGATGCGACCCAACCGGACGAGGATCGCGATCAGCGCCGCGGTGACCAGCCCGGCCGCCACGCGGATCGTCGCGGTCGGGTGCCCCTCGTGGCGCAGCCCGGCCGCGAAGGCGACCAGGAAACCGAGGACGGTCGCGGCGATGGTCACCAGCCGCAGCACCCGGCGCAGCACCACCCCGATATTCGCGCGAGCCAGGTCGCCCAATGCCGGGTCGAGGCCCGCCGCGCCCAGAAACCCCCGCAAGGCCGCCACGAAACCACCGCGGCGCATCCGGTTGACGGCCAGGTTGTTGAGCGCCTCGGCGTTGCCCGGGTCGAGCGCCAGCGCCTGGCGGTACGCCGCGTCCGACTCGGCGATCCTGCCCAGGTCGTGCAGGATGGAGCCGCGCAGGACCAGCGTGTCGACGTCCGTGGGCGCAAGGCGCAGCGCCTCGTCGACCGCCTGCAGCGCCGCGGCGTGTTGACGCCATTTGTGCAGCAGCCGCGCGTACAGGCGGTGGGTCATCGGCTCGTTCGGGTGGGCGACCACCGTGCGCCAGGCCATCCACATGCTGTCGTAGTAGCGGCCCAGGCCATCGAGCGACAGCGCGTAGATGCGCATCGCCAGCTCGTCCTGCGGAGCCACCGACAGGGCCGCATAGGCGCTGGACGCGGCGGCGGCGTGGTTGTCGAGCAGGTATTCGGCGCGGGCGTAGTGGGCCAATAGGCCCGGGTCGTTCGGGTGCTGCGACAACGCCTGCCGCAGGACGTCGCGACCACGCGCGTAGTTCCTGCTGTCGATATACGCCCCTGCCACCTGAACGGCGTGGTCCGCTCCGCCCAGCTCGTTGAGGCCGGAGTCCGGCATCAGCGAAATTTCCGGCGCCGCAGGTACTTCGCCAGTTCGTCGTAGGTGCCGTCGTTGTTGGAAAACTCGACGACGTTGCGGGCCGTCTCGAACCAGGGCCCGGTGCTGGGGCGGATCTGCGCGGCGGCGGCGTTGACGTCGGCCATCGTGACCGGGCGGACCTCTCCGGCCCGCATCGAGTCGGCCATCGCCAATTGCGTTGCGGTGTCACAGATGTGCGCGAGGTCCGCGCCGGAGAGGCCCTCGGTGCGGCCGGCGATCGACCGCAGGTCGATGCCGGCCACCGGCCGATCGCGCAGGTGGAAGCGGACGATGCCGGCCCTTGCCTCGGCGTCGGGCAGGCCGACGAAGATCATCCGATCGAACCGGCCGGGTCGGCGCAGGGCCGGATCGATGTCCCACGGGGCGTTGGTCGCGCCGAGCACATAGACCCCGTCGTTGCCGGAACCGGCCGAGTCCAGTTCTTCCAGCAGGGTGTTGACCACGGTGCGGAGGCCGGCGTAGCTGCTCAAGCCGGAGCGCCGGTACCCCAAGGCATCCAACTCGTCGAAGAACAGCACGCACGGGGCGTTGCGTCGGGCGGTTTCGAAGATCGCGTGCATGCTGCGTTCGGACTCGCCGAAATAGCGGTGCAGGACGTCGGCGATGCCCACCTGGTAGAAGCTCGCGCCCATCTCACCCGAAATAGCTTTGGCGATATAGGTTTTGCCGCAGCCGGGGGGCCCGTAGAGCAGCAGCCCGCCGCGGGCCGAGATTTTGTAGGCCTTCATCAGCTCGGGGTTGCGGATCGGGCCGAGCAGCGAGAGTTGAATCTGTTGTTTGACCTCGGCCATGCCCGCGACGTCGGCGAGGCGGACCTGGCTGCGCTCGACGACGTCGTAGTCGTCGTCGTTAACCGCGTCGGGGGGCGATTCGACGAAGGCGGGTTCGATGATGCCCTCGACTTCCTTCTCGGCAACCGACCAGTCGAAGTTCTCGTTCGCACCGGGGGTGCCCGCCAGCGCCGCGCTGCATCGCTGCACCAGGCTCAGGGCGGCCGCGTTGCCGGCGTCCTGGGCCAGCGCCGCGCTGCAGTGGCTGAGCGCCTCCGCGAAGCGGCCGCGGTCGGCCAGCAGGCCGGCGAGATGCACGCGCAGCTCGACCACCTCGGGGCTGCGTTCCACCGCGCCCGACAACTCCCGGATCACCGGGTCCTCGGAATCAAACCCGCCCAACGCAAGCCCCCCCGCCACGACTCTGCTGCCGACGGCACCAATCGTAAGGCGCGCCGCGGGAGCTAGTTTGCGGCAATCATCGCCACGGAGCCCATGGCCATCACCATGCCGACCCCCTGGCAGCGGCTCACCCGCTCGCGCAACACCACCATCGCCAGCACCACCGTCGCGGCCGGATACAGCGAGATCAAGATGCTGGCCAGCGAAAGCATCCAGGTGTGCAGCGCCAGCAGCATGGTCACGTTGGCGCACGTGTCCAGCAGGGCCACGCAGAGCGCCAGCTTCAGCGGCTTGCCCCTCGGCAGCCGCAGGTTCTTGCTGGCAGCGGCCATGACGAACACCACCGCGGTCGCCGACAGCCGCGCGAACACCAGCGGCCACAGCTTGCAGGCCTGCGGCGCCTGGTGCAAAAACACCAGGTTGAGCCCCATCGCCGAGCCCGCCAGGATCGTCAGCCAGGCCACCCTCGGGGTGAACCGGTACGGCGTGCCCCCTTCGGCGGTGGCCTCGCGGCTCACCAGCATGACCGCGACCAACGCCAGCGCGACGCCCAAGGACGCCGCCTGGCCCGGCCGCTCCCCCAGCGCCACCCCGACCGCCACCGGCACGGCGGCGTTGAGCACCGCCGCCAGCGGGGAGACCACCGAGATCGGGCCGGCGCCCAGCGCGGCGAAGAACGCCCACATGCCGAACGCCATGCCGATCCCGTACAGGCCACCCCACAGCACGGCGCCGGACTGGATCGGGCCGCCGACCGCGAGGGCGAGCGCGCCCATGATCAGGGTCTCGAGCGGATAGGCCACGAGCATCACCCGCAGCGCGGCCACCCGTCGAGCGGCTACACCGCCCACGAAGTCGCTGACGCCGTACGTCACGGCCGACAACTGGGCGTACGCCGCCCCAATCAGTTCATGCCCTTGGCTCGGCGACCCAGCACGCGACGCACCTCGCGCTGGGCATCGCGGCGGGCCATGTCCTGGCGCTTGTCGTAGGCTCGCTTGCCGCGCGCGAGTGCGAGCTCGACCTTGACCTTTCCTTCTGAGAAATACAAAGACATTGGCACGAGCGCGAGGTTACCATCTCGTATCTTGCCGACCAGTCTGTCGATTTGTTGCCGATGTAACAACAACTTTCGAGTGCGACGTGGGTCATGGTTGGTCCAGCTACCGTGTTGGTACTCGGGAATGTGCAAGTTACGCAACCACACTTCGCCGTCGTCGACGGTTGCGAACGCATCGACCAACGAGGCGTGCCCCTCGCGCAGGCTCTTGACTTCGGTGCCCTGTAACGCCACGCCAGCCTCGAAAACTTCGACGATCGAATAGTCGTGCCGCGCTTTGCGATTGGTGGCGATCACCTGTTTGCTGCCGCGCTTGCCGCCGGCCGCCTTGCCCCGAGGCGAGTTGCCGGCCACAGCTACCGCCGCACGTAGAGACGCAGCGCCGCGTAGGACGTCAATCCCGCCATCGACACGCCGAGCAGGAAAAGGATTGGGGAGATGTAAAGAATGTCGGCGTAGTCAACGCGCGCGATCAGGTTGGCTTGATAGAACTGGTTCAGCGCGTCGTCCAAAAACGTTGCGCGCACCAGGATCAGGCCGGCGATCGCGATCGCCACACCGACGGCCGCGGCGAACATCGCCTCGACCAGAAACGGCAGCTGCGTGTACCAGCGGCTGGCGCCGACCAGCCGCATGATCCCGATTTCCTCGCGCCGCGTATACGCCGCGACCTGGACCATATTGGCAATCAACAGGATCGCGCCGACCGCCTGCACCAGCGCGACGGCGAACGCGACGTCGCTCAAACCGTCGAGCACCGCGAACAGCCGGTCGATCAAGTCTTTCTGGTTCAGCACCGACAGCACCCCGGGCTGGCCCTGCATGGCCGAGTCGAAGTCCTTGTGCTGCTCGGGGTTGTTCAGCTTGACGATGAACGACGCGGGAAACGAATCCTTCCCGGCAACGTCCTTGTACTGCGGGAACTTCCGGATCGCATCGTCGTAAGCGTCCTGGCGGTTGAGGAATCGCACCGACTTGACGTCTTCGCGGCCTTCGATCTTTTCGCGCAACGGCTTGCACGGATTGGCGCTGCACGACGGGTCGTTGGCCGACACGTCCTCGGTGAGAAAGACCTGCGTCTCGACGCGATCGAGGTAGATGGCGCGCGAGTTGTCGGCCAGCCGAACCACCAGCAGGCCGCCGCCGAACAGGCCGATCGAGATCGCCGTCGTCAGGATCATCGCGGCCGTCATCGTGACGTTGCGACGAAGGCCGGTCAGGACCTCGTTGAGCAGGAAGCCAAAGCGCACTTAGCGGTCCATCCCATAGATGCCGCGCTGCTCGTCGCGCACGAGCCGGCCCAGCGACAGCTCGACCACCCGCTGGCGCATCGAGTCGACGATGTGGTGGTCGTGCGTGGCCATCACCACCGTCGTGCCCGTGCGGTTGATGCGCTCCAACAAATCCATGATGTCCTTACTGGTGTCGGGGTCGAGGTTGCCGGTGGGCTCGTCGGCCAGCAGCACCAGGGGCCGGTTGACGAAGGCGCGGGCGATCGCGACCCGCTGCTGCTCGCCGCCGGACAGCTCGTGCGGCAACCGGTTGGCCTTGCCGGACAGGCCCACGGTTTCGAGCACCTCGGGCACCACCCGATTGATCGCGTCTCGCCTCCTGCCGATCACTTCGAGCGCGAACGCGACGTTTTCGTAGACCGTCTTTTGCTGCAGCAGCCGGAAGTCCTGGAATACGCAGCCAATTACCTGCCGCAGCTTGGGGATGTGACGCCCGGGCAGTTTGTTGACGTGAAACTTCGAGAGCCGCACATCGCCGGCCGTCGGCGACTCCTCGCCCAGCAGGAGCCGCATGAACGTCGACTTACCCGAACCCGACGGACCGATCAGGAAGACGAACTCACCCTTGTCGATTTTGACGTTGATGTCTTCCAACGCCGGGCGCGCCGACGCCTTGTACTTCTTGCTGACATGGTCAAGGGTGATCATCACGGCACGCCAGTGTAGCGGTGAATTTCGCTGGGCAACCGAAGTCAACCGACCGGCGGTGGCGGGGTCGGCACCGGCCCGGGCCCCGGCGGGGGTGGCTGCGACGGCGACGTGGTGGGGCTGGCGCTCGGCGGGCAGAAGGGCGGCGGCAGCAGGCACGGCGGCGTCGGCAGCACGAACGGCGGCGGCGGCGTGGTGGTCGTCGTCACCGGCGGCGGCGTCGTCGTTGTCGTTGTCGTCGGCGTCGTGGTCGTCGGCGTGGGAATGATCGTGACCGTCTGCGGCGGCTGCTGGACCTCGCTGCGCGGCACCCAGGTGTAGTTCGGGTCGGGCACGAAACCGGGCGGCACCACCTGGGGGGGCGGCGGCTTGGGGGC
>NZ_LQPJ01000156.1 GCF_002101785.1 Mycobacterium palustre | reverse complement strand
GACCCGCCGGCCCCACCGGCCCCGCCATTGCCCCACAAACCCGCCGACCCGCCGGCCCCACCGGCAAGCCCCGAGCCCGCCGGCTGGGAAAACCCCGCACCGCCATTGCCCACCAGCCAACCGCCGTCATAACCGTTGGGATGGGCCGCGCTGCCATTGGCGCCATCACCGATCAACGGGCGCCCGGTCGCCGCCAAAAACGGCGCATTGATCACACCCAGCACATCGTCTTGCACACTTTGGGCCGCCGACACATTGGCCGCCTCCGCGGCGGCATACATCGACCCCCCGGCACTCAACGCCTGCACAAACCCGGCATGAAACACCCCCGCCTGCCCAGCAAGCCGCTGAAACCGCTGACCATAATCGCCGAACACCCGCGAAACCGCCGCCGACACCTCATCGCCAGCCGCCGCCGCCACCTGTGTGATCGCCGGCCCCGCCGCCACACTGGCCGACCCCACCGCCGAACCGATGCTGGCCAACTCCGCCGACACCGCGGCCAACGCCTCAGGGGCTGCGATCACATACGACGACATCCGCGCCTCCCAACCACACAACAGTGATGACCGCCCACCCGGCAAACCACCAGGACCGGGCGGCCAAAAACCCTACCAACAGCCCCCCAATTGTGGCAATTGCCAGCGACATTCGGCGCCCCAACACCCAGACCCCAAGCCCCCCAACCGAACACCTCAGACTCCCCCGGCCGCCAACACGGCCACCCACACACCCCATCTCGCATCACCAAAAGCCCCAGCACAGACAGCAGTAGCGCCGCCGAGCCGATGAATACAACAGCCAGCCAGTCCAATTCACCGATGCTGTGGCGCGCGCACCAACCTCAGCAGGCCCGCGCGGCGACCCGGAAACGAACCCCCTCGGTTCGCGACGATCGTTGCCGCCCAAAGGATTCCCACCACCAACGATCGAATACCCAGTCGATTGAATACAAGATAGGTAAAGCCGCCACCACGAGCCCACCGCGATCACCGCAATCCGCCGCACCCACACCGGTGAACGCGGCGCGCCCCGCTGAGGCACCGCGGAATGCTACGCGCTAATCACCGACACCGTGTTGCCGGCCAAGTTGGTGACGTAGACGTGACGGCACGCCAGGCGCCACGCCCGGGTGACCCACCCCAGTTCTCACCCGCCGCGCCCAGCCGGCGCCGCGCTCGCGGTCGCCGTTAGGCTTGCCCGCTGTGATCACCCGGATGTCCGAGCTGTTCCTGCGCACCCTGCGCGACGATCCCGCCGACGCCGAGGTGCCCAGCCACAAGCTGCTCATCCGCGCCGGCTACGTCCGGCCCGTCGCGCCCGGGCTGTACAGCTGGCTGCCGCTGGGGCTGCGGGTGCTGCGCAAGATCGAACGCGTCGTGCGCGACGAGATGACCGCGATCGGCGGCCAGGAGATCCTGTTTCCCGCCCTGCTCCCGCGCGCCCCGTACGAGACCACCAACCGCTGGACCGAGTACGGCGACAGCGTGTTTCGCCTCCAGGACCGCCGCGGCAACGACTACCTGCTGGGCCCCACCCACGAGGAGCTCTTCGCCCTGACGGTCAAGGGCGAATACAGCTCCTACAAGGACTTTCCGCTGCTGCTGTTCCAGATCCAGAACAAGTACCGCGACGAGGCCCGACCGCGGGCCGGCATCCTGCGCGTCCGGGAGTTCGTGATGAAGGACTCCTACTCCTTCGACATCGACGACGCCGGGCTCAAGGCCGCCTACCACGCGCACCGCGAGGCGTATCAGCGGATCTTCGAGAAGCTGCGGGTCCGCTACGTCATCGTGTCCGCGGTGTCGGGGGCGATGGGGGGCAGTGCCTCCGAGGAGTTCCTGGCCGAGAGCGAGGTCGGCGAGGACACCTTCGTGCGCTGCCTGGAGTCCGGGTATGCGGCCAACGTCGAGGCGGTCGTCACCGCGCGGCCGGACCCCGTGCCCATCGACGGGCAACCCGAGGCGGTCGTCCACGACACCGGTGACACCCCGACGATCGCGACCCTGGTGGACTGGGCGAACACGGCCGGCCTGGGCCGTGCCGTCACCGCGGCGGACACGCTGAAGAACGTCCTGCTGAAGGTCCGCCAGCCCGGCGGGGAGTGGGAGCTGCTGGCCATCGGGATTCCCGGAGACCGCGAAATCGACGACAAGAGGCTGGGCGCGGCGCTGGAACCGGCCGAGTACGCGTTTCTCGACGACGCCGACTTCGCCAAGTACCCGTTTTTGGTCAAGGGCTACATCGGGCCGAAGGCGTTGCGCGACAACGGTATTCGCTACCTCGTCGACCCTCGGGTGGTCGACGGCACCAGCTGGATCACCGGGGCCGACGAGCCCGGCCGGCACGTCGTGGGCCTGGTGGCGGGGCGCGACTTCACCGCCGACGGCACCATCGAGGCCGCCGAGGTGCGCGACGGCGACCCGTCCCCGGACGGCGCCGGCCCGCTGGTGTCGGCGCGCGGCATCGAGGTCGGCCACATCTTCCAGCTGGGCCGCAAATACACCGACGCGTTCTCCGTCGACGTGCTCGGCGAGGACGGCAAGCCGGTGCGCCTGACCATGGGTTCCTACGGCCTGGGGGTCTCGCGCATGGTGGCGGTGATCGCCGAGCAGCACCACGACGAGCTGGGCCTGCGCTGGCCGCCCTCGGTCGCGCCGTTCGACGTGCACCTGGTGATCGCCAACAAGGACCCCGAGGCCCGGGCCGGGGCCACCGCGCTGGCCGCCGACCTGGACCGGCTGGGCGTCGAGGTGCTGCTCGACGACCGGCAGGCCTCGCCCGGGGTGAAGTTCAAGGACGCCGAGCTGCTGGGCGTGCCGTGGATCGTGGTGGTGGGACGGGGCTGGGCGGACGGCGTGGTCGAGCTGCGCGACCGCTTCGGCGGACAGACCCGCGAGCTGGGCGCCGGCGCCTCGCTGGCCACCGACATCGCCGCGGCCGTCACCGGCTAGCGCCGCTACTCGTTGCCGCCCGGGAAGGTCGTCGTGATGGGCCAGGCGCCCAGCACCTTGTTCCAGCGCGCGGCCATCACCGCGCTCTGCGTCAGGGCGGTGGCGGCGAACGCGCGGTCGTCGGCGGTCTCGGCGTGCTCGATGACGGCGCGCCACGCCGTCGCGCCGTCGTTTTCCATCCGCACCGCCAGCCGCGCCGCGTCGGCGGCGCTGGCCACCACCAGGGGCAGCTGGTAGCCGGCGGCGGCGACGGGGGCGTTGACCTTGCGGGCGGCCAGCATGGCGACGACGTCGTCGCGGCGCTGGCGGTGCACGGTCAGCGCCTCGACCACCATGTCGTTGACGCTGGGCGGCGACATGGCCGACACGATGCCGTAGCCGTAGATCGTCGAGTGTTCGATGGCGAGCGCGTCGCACAGCGCCGCGCTGTCGGCGTCCTTGCCCGAGCTCATATCGACGGCCCCCCGAGCACCAGGGCGACCGCGTAGGACGCGGTGCACGACGCCGCGATCGAGGCGAGCAGCCCGGCCCGATACCCCGACTCGGTGGCCACCAGCCGGCTGGCGCTGTCGGCCGAGGCGCGCAGCGAGTTGATCACGTCGGACACCGGGGGCGGGGGCGGCGGCGGACCCGACGGTTCGGCCCGGCTGGAGCTGGGGGTGCTGGTTTCGCTCGACCCCGAGGTGAACTTCCCGGCCGCCCGGGAGATCTCCGTCGACAGGGCGCGCGCGTGCGCGGCGCGCTGGGTGGCGACCACGTTCAGCGCGGCGGCGATCTGGGGCGGATGGCCGATGTCCGTGGCCGCGGCCGTCGCCAGCGCGCTGTCCTTCCTGGCCTGGTCCAACGGCCCCAGCAGGTCCTCGACCGGCGGCGGCTTGGGCGGAGGCTCGCCGCAGGCGGCCGCCACCACCCCCAGCGCGGCCAGCGCCGCGCCGCCGGCAAGCACGCCCCGCCTGCTGGTGACGGGTCCTGCGCTAGACACAGCAACATCCTGCCATCGGAGCACCCGGCCACGAAGGTTGGCTGGTCGAAGGACCGCGACCACGCGGGATCACGCCGTGATCGGCGATTCCTGGCGTATCGTTGATAGCTGTCTCTGGCGGAAGGGCTGCGGGTGCGTTCCCCGGAGGCGCCGGAAGCCGCCCGCGCCGCGGCATCCGTAGATGACCGGACAACTCAAGATGAGGAGCTCGCCGTGACCACCGGGCTACCGTCGCAGACGCAGGTGATCGAGCTACTCAGTAGCGAGTTCGCGCGCGCCGGTTACGAAATCGAAGACGTGGTCGTCGACGCGCGCGCGCGGCCCCCGCGGATCGCGGTGATCGCCGATGGCGACCGACCCCTGGACCTCGACACGGTGGCCGCGCTGTCGCGTTCCGCGTCGGATTTGCTGGACGGCCTCGACGGAATCCGGGACCGATACGTCCTCGAGGTCAGCTCGCCCGGCGTGGACCGCCCGCTGACCAGCGACAAGCACTTCCGCCGCGCCCGGGGCCGCAAGGTCGAGATCGCCCTGGCCGACGGGTCTTCGCTGACCGGGCGCCTCGGCGAGACCCGCGACGGCGCCGTCGCGCTGGTGGTGCGCGCCGGCCGCGAGTGGGCGGTGCGCGAAATACCGATCGGCGACATCGTCAAAGCCGTTGTGCAGGTTGAGTTTTCGTCGCCCGCCCCGGCCGAGGTGGAGCTGGCGACCGGGGTGAGCGGGGGTCGGTCCGACGGGACGGCGCCCCCCGCTCGCGATGGAAAGGAGCGCCGCTGATGAACATCGACATGGCCGCGCTGCACGCGATCGAGGTGGACCGGGGCATCTCGGTCAACGAACTGCTCGAGACCATCAAATCCGCGCTGCTCACCGCCTACCGGCACACCCAGGGCCACCAAATGGACGCCCGCATCGAGATCGACCGCAAGACCGGCGTGGTCCGGGTGATCGCCCGCGAGACCGACGAGGACGGCAACGTCATCAGCGAATGGGACGACACCCCAGAGGGTTTCGGGCGCATCGCGGCGACGACGGCCCGCCAGGTGATGCTGCAGCGGTTCCGCGACGCCGAGAACGAGCGCACCTACGGCGAGTTCTCCACCCGCGAGGGCGAGATCGTCGCGGGCGTGATCCAGCGCGACAGCCGGGCCAACGCCCGCGGCCTGGTCGTCGTGCGGATGGGCACCGAGACCAAGGCCTCCGAGGGGGTGATCCCCGCGGCCGAACAGGTCCCGGGGGAGAGCTACGAGCACGGCAACCGGCTGCGCTGCTACGTGGTGGGGGTGTCCCGCGGGGCGCGCGAGCCGCTGATCACGCTCTCGCGCACCCACCCCAACCTGGTCCGCAAGCTGTTCTCGCTGGAGGTGCCCGAGATCGCCGAGGGGGCCGTTGAGATCGTGGCGGTGGCCCGCGAGGCCGGCCACCGCTCGAAGATTGCCGTGCGGTCCAACGTCCCCGGTCTCAACGCCAAGGGCGCCTGCATCGGCCCGATGGGGCAGCGGGTCCGCAACGTGATGAGCGAGTTGTCCGGGGAAAAGATCGACATCATCGACTACGACGAGGACCCGGCCCGCTTCGTCGCCAACGCGCTGTCGCCGGCCAAGGTCGTCTCGGTGTCGGTGATCGACCAGACCGCCCGGGCCGCCCGCGTGGTGGTGCCCGACTTCCAGCTGTCGCTGGCCATCGGCAAGGAGGGCCAGAACGCCCGGCTGGCGGCCCGGCTCACCGGGTGGCGCATCGACATTCGCGGCGATTCGCCCGGGCAGGCCGAGCACGAGCACGGCGCGACGCACCCCATGGCGCACGACCGCTGAACCGGAATCGGCGGTTCGCGCGGCTGGTTCTGAGCATCGGTTGGGTCAAGCTAGACTATTGCGTGATCCAGCGCGAACTTTCGGCCCCCGAAACCAAGCGGGCGCACCGAAGCACCGGGGGACCGGTGCGAACGTGTGTGGGGTGCCGGAAGCGAGAGCTGGCCGTCGAACTGCTTCGCGTGGTGGCTGTGTCGACCGGGAACGGCGAATACGCCGCGATCGTTGACACGGGCAGGAGCCTGCCGGGGCGGGGTGCGTGGCTGCATCCCGTGTCGCAGTGCGCGCAACAGGCGATCCGGCGGCGGGCTTTCACCAGAGCGTTGCGCATCAGCGGTCCACTGGACACCTCCGCGGTGGTCGAGCATGTCAGCGCGCTCGACCCGGCCGGCAACAGAACAGGTAGCAAAGAACATGAGCACACCGTGAAGTCCCGATGACAATGCGTCATAGCTAAACCCGAGGCGCGGCCGCCCTTTCGACTGTCGCCTCATGGACAGGAGTTGTAGTGGCAGGTAAGGCCCGCGTACACGAGTTGGCCAAGGAACTCGGTGTCACCAGCAAGGAAGTGCTCGCCCGGCTTAACGAACAGGGCGAATTCGTCAAATCCGCGTCCTCGACCGTAGAGGCGCCCGTGGCTCGCCGGCTGCGCGAGTCCTTCGGCGGCGGCAAGGCCGCCGCGGCGCCCGCGAAGGGCGGCGCGAAAGCCCCGGCCAAGGCCCCCGACGCCGCGCTCGGCAAGTCCCTCGATCAAGCCCTCGACAAGGCGATCAACAAGCCGGGCGGCAACGGCGAAGCGACCGCGGCCCCCGCCCGGCCCGCGCCCGGCGGCGTGGCGCCCGCCGCGCAGCGCGCCCCGGCCCCGACCGGCGACGCGCCCGCCCCGCCGGCCCCGGCCGCGCGGCCGTCGGCGCCGCCGCCGGGGCAGCCGGGCCCGCACCCCGGCATGACGCCCGGCCCGCGCCCGGGCCCGATGCCCAAGCCGGGTGGGGTCCGCACCCCGCGGGTCGGCAACAACCCGTTCTCGTCGGCGCAACCCGTCGACCGGCCCATCCCGCGCCCCATGGCGCCGCGCCCCGGCGCGCCCCGGCCGGGTGCCCCGCGCCCGGGCGCGTCGCCCGGCAGCATGCCGCCGCGCCCCGGCGGCGCCGCGGGCCAGGGCCGTCCCGCGCGGCCGGGCGCGCCGCGTCCCGGCGGCGGCCGGCCCGGTGGGCCCGGCGGCCGCGACGGCGGCGGCGGCAACTACCGCGGCGGTGGCGGCGTCGGCGCCCCACCCGGGGGAGGCTTTCGGGGCCGTCCCGGCGGCGGTGGCGGTGGCCGTCCCGGCCAGCGCGGCGGCGCGGCCGGCGCGTTCGGCCGTCCCGGCGGCGCGCCCCGGCGCGGCCGCAAGTCCAAGCGGGCGAAGCGCGCCGAATACGAGAACATGCAGGCCCCGGTCGTCGGCGGCGTGCGGCTGCCGCACGGCAACGGCGAGACGATCCGGCTGGCCCGCGGCGCGTCCTTGTCGGACTTCGCCGAGAAGATCGACGCCAACCCGGCGGCGCTGGTGCAGGCGCTGTTCAACCTCGGCGAGATGGTGACCGCCACGCAATCGGTGGGCGACGAGACGCTCGAGCTGCTGGGCAGCGAGATGAACTACGTCGTGCAGGTCGTCAGCCCGGAGGACGAGGACCGCGAGCTGCTCGAATCGTTCGACCTGACCTACGGAGAAGACTCAGGGGACGAGGCCGATCTGCAGACCCGGCCGCCGGTGGTGACCGTGATGGGTCACGTCGACCACGGTAAGACTCGCCTGCTCGACACCATCCGAAAGGCCAACGTCCGCGAGGGCGAGGCCGGCGGCATCACCCAGCACATCGGTGCCTACCAGGTGACCGTCGAACACGACGGTGTCGAGCGGCCGATCACCTTCATCGACACCCCGGGTCACGAGGCGTTCACCGCCATGCGTGCCCGCGGCGCCAAGGCCACCGACATCGCCATCCTGGTGGTGGCCGCGGACGACGGCGTGATGCCGCAGACGGTGGAGGCCATCAACCACGCGCAGGCGGCCGACGTGCCGATCGTGGTGGCGGTGAACAAGATCGACAAGGAGGGCGCCGACCCGCAGAAGATCCGCGGGCAGCTCACCGAATTCGGTTTGGTGCCAGAGGAATTCGGCGGAGACACGATGTTCGTGGACATCTCGGCCAAGAACGGCACCAACATCGAGGCGCTGGAGGAGGCGGTGCTGCTGACCGCCGACGCCGCCCTGGACCTGCGGGCCAACCCCGACATGGAGGCCCAGGGTGTGGCGATCGAGGCGCACCTGGACCGCGGCCGCGGCCCGGTCGCCACGGTGCTGGTGCAGCGCGGCACCCTGCGCGTCGGCGACTCGGTGGTGGCCGGCGACGCCTACGGCCGCGTGCGCCGCATGGTCGACGAGCACGGCGAGGACGTCGAGGAGGCGCTGCCGTCGCGGCCGGTGCAGGTCATCGGGTTCACGTCGGTGCCGGGCGCCGGTGACAACTTCCTCGTCGTCGACGAGGACCGCATCGCCCGCCAGATCGCCGACCGGCGCAGCGCCCGCAAGCGCAACGCCCTGGCGGCCCGGTCCCGCAAGCGGATCAGCCTGGAGGACCTGGACTCGGCGCTGAAGGAAACCAGCCAGCTGAACCTGATCCTCAAGGGCGACAACGCCGGTACGGTCGAGGCGCTCGAGGAGGCCCTGCTGGGCATCCAGGTCGACGACGAGGTGGCGCTGCGCGTCATCGACCGCGGTGTCGGTGGCATCACCGAAACCAACGTCAACCTGGCGTCGGCGTCGGACGCGATCATCATCGGGTTCAACGTGCGCGCCGAGGGCAAGGCGACCGAGCTGGCCAACCGCGAGGGCGTGGAGATCCGCTACTACTCGGTGATCTACCAGGCGATCGACGAGATCGAGAAGGCCCTGCGCGGCATGCTCAAGCCGATCTACGAGGAAAACCAGCTGGGCCGCGCCGAGATCCGCGCGCTGTTCCGCTCCTCGAAGGTGGGCATCATCGCCGGCTGCATGATCACCTCGGGGGTGGTGCGCCGCAACGCCAAGGCGCGCCTGCTGCGCGACAACATCGTCGTCGCCGACAACCTCACCATCACCTCGCTGCGCCGCGAGAAGGACGACGTGACCGAGGTTCGCGAGGGCTTCGAATGCGGTATGACGCTGGGCTATTCCGACATCAAGGAAGGCGACATCATCGAGTCCTACGAGTTGGTGCAGAAGGAACGGACCTGACCACCACCGCCGACGATGCAGAAGGGGCAGAAGAGATTGTGTGATGAGGTGGGGGTACCCCCGCTTGCGGAGGAGAGGCGGTGAATCTCAATGCCTGATCCCGCCCGGGCGCGCCGCCTGGCCAAGCGGATCTTCACGATCGTCGCCTCGGCGATCGAGTTCGAGATTAAGGATCCGGGGCTGGACGGGGTCACCATCGTCGACGCCAAGGTGACCGCCGACCTGCACGACGCGACGGTGTTCTACACGGTGATGGGCCGCACGCTCGACGAGGAGCCCGACTACGCGGCCGCGGCGGCCGCGCTGGAACGCGCCAAGGGTGCGCTGCGCACCAAGGTCGGCGCCGGCACGGGCGTGCGCTTCACCCCCACCCTCACGTTCACCCGCGACACCACGGCCGACACCGTGCAGCGGATGGACGAGTTGCTGGCGCGCGCCCGCGCGGCGGACGCCGACTTGGCCAAAGTGCGCTCGGGTGCCAAACCCGCCGGGGAGGCCGACCCGTATCGTGCCGGGGGTTCTGGCGACGCCTTCGACGGGAGCACCGGTGACCACGACCGACCCGCGAACTGACCGCGCGGGTGCCCCACCGGGCACACGGGGGGTTTCCGTGGACGCGCAAGGCGCCGTCGAACTGCTGTCGGAGGCCGAGACGGTCGCGGTGATCGCCCACGTGCACCCCGACGCCGACACCATCGGCGCCGGCCTGGCGCTGGCCCTGGTGCTGGACGACTGCGGCAAGCGGGTCGAGGTCAGCTTCGCCGCGCCCGCGAGCCTGCCCGAGTCGCTGGCGTCGCTGCCCGGGTGTCACCTGCTGGTCAGCCCCGACGAGATGCGCCGCGACGTGGATCTCGTTGTCACCGTTGACGTTCCGAGCGTCAACCGGTTGGGCGCCTTGAGCGACGTGGCCCGTGGCGCCGGCCGGCTGCTGGTCGTCGACCACCACGCCACCAACGACCTGTTCGGCACGGCCAACTTCATCGACGTGTCGGCGGATTCCACCACGATGATGATCGCCGACATCCTCGACGCGTGGCGCAAGCCGATCGAGCCGGACGTCGCGCACTGCATCTACGCGGGCCTGACCACCGACACCGGGTCGTTCCGCTGGGCCAGCGCCCGCGCCCTGCGGCTGGCGGCGCGGCTGGTCGACGTCGGCGTGGACAACGCCGCGATCAGCCGGGCGCTGCTGGACAGCCACCCGTTCGGCTGGCTGCCGCTGCTGTCGCGCGTGCTGGGCTCGGCGCGGTTGCTGCCGGACGCGGTCGGCGGCCGGGGCCTGGTCTACGCGGTCGTCGAGCATCGGGACTGGATCAGCTCCCGCCCGGAGGAGGTCGAAAGCATCGTCGACATCGTGCGCACCACCCAGCAGGCCGAGGTGGCGGCGGTCTTCAAGGAGGTCGCCCCGACGCAGTGGTCGGTGTCGATGCGGGCCAAGGCGGAGGTGGACCTGGCGGCGGTCGCCTCGACGTTCGGCGGCGGCGGGCACCGGCTGGCCGCCGGGTACTCGACCGCCGGCGCGGCCGACGAGGTGGTGGCGTCGCTCCGAGCGGCCCTGGGGTGACGGGCGGGCCAAACAGCGGATGCCGCGACACGATCCGCCGCCTGCTCGAACGTGACTCCGAATTACGGCGCTTGAATGCGTTGGTGCGACGCGTCGGGCGCACGCCGGGCCACGTGGTGTTGATGCGGGGCGAGGCCGGTATCGGCAAGACCGCGTTGGTCACCAAGTTCGTGACCGAGATGAGCCAGCCGGTGCGGGTGCTGCAAGGTTGGTGCGAGCCGCTGAGCTCGCCCAGGCCGTTGGGCCCGCTCATCGATGCGCTGGCCGGAATGGATCGGCGCGCGGCGGCCGATCTGACCGGCGCGCTGGCGGAGGGTGACAGCGCCACGGTTTACCGCCAGCTGCTGTGTGTCTTGCGCGGCGGGGCGCGGTGGGTGTGGGTGATCGAGGATGTGCACTGGGCCGACGGCGCGACCCTTGACCTACTGCGCTTCATCGGGCGGCGCATCGGATCACTGCCGCTGCTGCTGGTGATGACCTACCGCGACGACGAGGTGGGCCCGCAGCATCCGCTGACGGTCGCGCTCGGTGACGTGGCCACCTGTGCGGCCATCACCCGCATCCGGCTGAACCCGCTCAGTCGCGACGCGGTGGTCGCGCTGGCCGGCGGCAGCGACCTCAACGCTACCGATCTGCACCGTTTGACCGGCGGAAACCCCTTCTATGTCACCGAGATTCTGGCGGCGGCCAAAGACCGGGAAAGCGGCGACGCGCTGCCGCGCAGCGTCGCCGAGGCGGTGTGGGGTCGGCTGGCCCGGTTGTCGGACGCGGCGCGCGACACCGTATACGCGGCGGCGGTATGCGGGCCCCGCGCCGAATGCGTTCTCGTGGAAAAGGTTTGCCCACACGCGCTGTCGGCCCTGGACGAATGCCTGCGTGCCGGAGTATTGGACGCCGACCATGGCGTGGTGGAGTTCCGCCACGAGCTGGCGCGGCGCGCCACGCTGGACCAGATCCCCGGTCGCCGGCGTCGGGCGCTGCATTCGGCGGCGATGGCCGCGCTGGCGGACCCGCCGGTCGAGCCGGATCGGCTCGCGGCCCTGGCTTTTCACGCCGACCAAGCCGGTGACGACGATGCGGTGGTGCGTTATGGCGTCGCCGGCGCACGGCGCGCCGCGCAGCTCGGCGCCCATCGACAGGCGGCCCAGCTGTATGCCCTGGTACGAAGCCGCGCCGGCACCATCCCGCCGCAGGAGCGGGTGGCGTGGATCGAGGGGCACGCGTTTGCCTGCTACCTGTCGGGCGAAGCCGAGGCGGCCGCGGGGCTCTGGCGCGAGGCCATCGAGATTCGCCGCGAAATGGGCGACCGGCTCGGCGAGGGCGAGAACCTGCGGCTGCTTTCTCAGATGCTGTGGGGCGCGTCGGGTCATGCCGTCGAGGGCATCGAGGCGGCGCGGTCCTCGGTGCGGCTGCTGCAGGACTGCGGCCCCACGCCGCAGCTGGCCTGGGCTCTCGCCAACATGGTGCATTTGACCGCGGTCTCCTATGACCCCGGATGCGCCGAATACGCCGAGCGCGCAACGGCCTTGGGCACCGAGATCGGTGAACCGGGGGTGGTGTTGCGGGCCCGTTGCTTCGCGGAGCTGGCGTCGATATTCGGTGGCGGGGCCCGGTGGGACGTCTGCGAGGCCACCTGGCATGCGGCCATGGCCGAAGAAGAGATGGCCGAACACGTCGGGCTCGTCGGCGCCGGAATGTGTTGGGCGGCAGCGCTGCACCACGACCTCGACCGCGCGCGACGCTACGTCGACGACATGTCGGCATTCTGCGAAGACAACGAGCTGGGCGCCTACCAACCGATGGCCGTCGGCACCGCCGCATTGGTCGCGCTGCATCGAGGTGATTGGGGCGGCGCCATGACGGGAGCCGAAGACGTCCTCACCCGTCCCGGCGTCGCCTTGGTGAACGCCATCATCCCGCGGACCGTCGCGGCGCTGGTGCGAGCGCGCCGGGGCGAAAAGCCGGTCGGGCCGGCGCTGGACGCGCCCGTTGCCGACGCGGGACCGGGTGACTTCTTTCTGTTCGGCGCGGGCTGGGCCGCGCGGGCGGAGATCGCCTGGCTGGCCGGTGACGACGAGCGCGCCGCCGCCGAGGCCGCGGTCGCGCTGCGGGCGGCCGGCCCCCGGGCCGACCCGTGGATCACGGGCCGCCTGCTGCGCTGGCTTCACCTGACCGGCACCCCATGCGCCGACCCGGCCACCACCGGCCCGCAAACCCCGTACCAGCTGGAGGTCAGCGGTGCCTGGCAAGCCGCCGCCGCCGAATGGACCCGCCTCGGCTGCCCGTACGACGCCGCGATCGCGCAACTCGGCGGGGACATCGACGCCGTGGAGGCGGCGTTCGCGGCCTTCCGCCGGCTCGGTGCGCGGGCGGCGGCTCGCCGCGCGCGACAGCGCCTCTCCGAGATCCGCGGCCCCGCGCTTCGGGGTCCCGTCGGGCACAGCAAAACCGACCCCCACCGGCTGACGCAGCGCCAGCGCCAGGTCGCGGACTTGCTGGCCGCCGGCCACAGTGACACCGCGATCGCCGCCGCCCTGCACCTCAGCCCGAAGACCGTCGGGCACCACGTCGAAGCCATCCTGGCCAAGCTCGGCGTCAACAACCGGATCCAGGCTGCCCACGCGCTGCGCCAGCAACCCGCGATCCCCTAGAACGCCCAGCTGCCGGAGCGCTGCAGCACGAAGCCGTGGTCGCCGCTGGTGGCGTCCAGGCAGGCGACGAGGTCGTCGGCGCCGACGGCGCACGTGACGTTGAGGTACGACAGTTTCTGGCCCACGCCCAGCGCCTTGGCCGCGGACGGCAGCGGCGGCGGGCTGCCCTGGCATCCTCCGTAGGACATGCGGCTCAGTTCGTAGCCGGGCCCCTTGAAGTTCACCTGGCCCACCACGCAATCGCCGGGTTTGGGGTGGCCGCCGCCCGGAAACGAGATGTCGTTCAGCCCCGGCACGTCGCCGCTGCACTTGATGTCCTGCGACGGCTGCGGCGCGGGCGCCGGCCCGCCGTAGAAGTCGCAGACCAGGGTTGGCGTGGCAGCGAAACTGACCCGCGGCGTCGAGCCGGGGCCGGCGGCCGCCAGGTAGCCGTCCGCGGGGACGGCGGTAAAGCCGTCGAGGTTGGGAAACCCGGCGGGCGGCAGGGCGCCGGCCCGCGGGGCGGGCGCCGCGATGGCGCAGGCCGCCAGGGTCAGGCCGCCGAAGGCCCGCGCGGTGCGGGCCCCCATTCCGAGGCCGCCACTGCTCATGGTTTCCTCCTGCTGAATCTTGGGGGCCGCTTGGGGGATCTTATTGGTTATCGCACCTGGGCCCGCCCGCGTTGCAGCACGGCCTCGCGGTTGGCGGCGATGTCGTCGCCGCTGGTGCGGAACTGCCGGGCGGCGGTCGCCTCGAGCCACAGCCCCGCGCCGGTCTGGGTGTCGTCGATCCGGTGGTACGACGCCAGCAGCGCCCGCACCGCGTCCTGGTTGTTGCCGACGATCGACGCCGCGACCCGGCGAGCCGTCGGCAGCAGCTCGTCGTGGGGCACCACCTCGGTCACCAGCCCCGCGCGCAGCGCGTCGGCGGCCGACAGGTAATCCCCGGTGAGGCTCATCCGCCGGGCCAGGCCGACGCCCACCTTCTGCGGCAGCCGCACGGTCAGCCCCCAGGTGGGCAGCAGGCCCACCCGGGCGTGTGTGTCGGCGAACCGGGCCCGCTCCGAGGCGATCAGGATGTCGCAGTACAGGGCCAGCTCCAGCCCGCCGGTGACGGCTGCGCCGTTGATCGCGCCGATCACGGGCTTGCTCATCGCGGGCCACCGCGGGGAGATGTCCGGCAACGCGGCCTGGCCGCCCAGCTCCTTGAGGTCCAGCCCCGCGCAGAACACGGGGTCGGCGCCGGTGACGATGACGACGTCGACGTCGTCATCGGCCTGGGCGTCGGTGAGCGCGCCGAAGAACCGGTCCCGCAGCGCCGCGGACAGCGCGTTGCGCGCCTGGGGCCGGTTCAGCGTCAGGGTGCGCACCCGCTCGTCGGTGTCGATCAGCAGGATGTCGTCGCTCATGCCATCACGGTAAAGGGTCGCCTGGCGCGCTTATCGTTGAGCCATGTGCCGGAACATCACCGAACTGCGCGGCCTGCAGCCGGCGGCCACCCCGGAGGAGATCGCGGCGGCCGCGCGCCAGTACGTGCGCAAGGTCAGCGGCATCACCCGCCCGACGACCGCCAACTCGGGGGTCTTCGAGGCGGCCGTCGCCGAGATCACCGAGACCACGACGCGGCTGCTGCGGGCGCTGCCGCCGCGGCGCCAGCCGCCGAAGACGGTCCCGCCGTTGCGCCGGCCGGAGGTGGTGGCCCGCCTCGCAGGGGCGCGATGACCCAGGCCGCGACCGTCCCGGCGCTCAAGGAGTGGGGCGCGGCGGTGCACGCGCTGCTAAACGGGCGGCAGCGCGTGCTGCTGCGCAAGGGCGGCATCGGCGAGAAGCGGTTCGAGCTGGCGGCCCGGGAGTTCCTGCTGTTCCCGACGGTCGCCCACAGCCACGCGCAGCGCGTCCGGCCCGAGCACCGCGACCTGCTTCAGGCCGGCGCAGCCGACTCGGGCGAGCAGCGGGTGATCCTGCGGGCCGCAGCGAAAGTGGTTGCCGCGCAAGAGGTCAACCGCCCCGAGGGGCTCGGCGAGATCGAGGACCTGCACATCTGGACGGCCGAGTCGGTGCGCGCCGACCGGCTGGACTTCCGGCCCAAACACAAGCTGGCGGTGCTGGTGGTGTTGGTGATCCCGTTGGCCGAGCCGGTGCCCATCGCGCGCGCCCCCGAGTACGCGGGCTGCACCAGCTGGGTGCAGCTGCCCCTGGCCCCGCGCCTGGCGTCCCCGGTGCACGACGACGCCGCGCTAGCCGAGGTGGCCCTGCGGGTCCGCGAGGCGGTCGGCTAGCTCGGCGGGCCCGACGGGCAGCAGCAGCCGGGAGCGCCCGTAGTGCACGGCGTGGACCGCGGGCTTGGACTGCCGGCCCGTCAACACCGGTTCGTCGGTGCCCAGGTTGCGCGCGTAGCGCGGGAACCAGCTGCCGGCGATCAGCACCCGGATGCGCGAGCCGGCGCGGAACCGGTGGGCGATGCCGTCGAGTTCGATCCGCACCGTCCGCCTGGCGGTCTTTCCGGCGGGCGCGAGCCGGCGGTAGCCGTCGCTGACATTGCGGGACCGGCCCGCGGCGCCGACCTCGCTGACCCGGACGAACAGGTCGACGTGGGGGTTGTCGGAGGAGTGCCTGAGCTCGATGACCGGGTTCCCGTAGACGTAGAGGTCCTGGGTCAGGGTGACGCTGGTGAACGCGAGCACGTCGTCGCGCAGCGCCAGCGCGCTGTCGTCGCGGTAGCCGCCGTTGGGGGCCAGCAGCGGACCGCCGGTGGTCGGCGTCGGGTCGGCCGGGTCGTAACGAAACCTGGCCGGCGCCAAGCCCTTCAGGTCCGTCGGCGCCGTCTCGCCCAGGTGGCCGCCGGGACGCAGGTACAGGGCGCGTTCGGTGGTGTCGGGCGGCCAGTCCGGCAGGTTGCGCCATCCCTGGCCGGTCACGCACACGTG
The DNA here is from genome assembly GCF_002101785.1 of Mycobacterium palustre. GTDB lineage: Bacteria > Actinomycetota > Actinomycetes > Mycobacteriales > Mycobacteriaceae > Mycobacterium > Mycobacterium palustre. The sequence goes on along the minus strand of NZ_LQPJ01000156.1, from coordinate 57,552 downwards.
GACCCGGCTGGGTCGGCGCAAAGCCGCGCCGCCCAGGTGGTGGTTCAGCCAGTCCAGCGACTCGCGCGCGCTGGTGGCCAGGGCCTTGCCGAGCAGCTGGGTGTGTGTCCACGGGCCGACGGTGAGCGCCACGTCGACACCGCGCTCGCGAAGCCGCCGGTATTGCTGCAGCGTCTGCCGCAAGAAGATGTCCTGCCAGCCCCCGATCAGCAGCACCGGCACCCGCGCCCGGTCCAGCGCGGCGCCGAACCGCCGCGCATTCCAGAACGGGTCGTCGCGCTCGGGGTGCTCGAGCCACGATTCGAACCACGGCGCGCCGTCGCCCAGCATCGCCCTCGCCCCGGCGCCCATCGGCACCTCGGCCAGCGCCTGCGCCACCCGCCGGCGGGCCTGCAGCTGGCGCAGCGCGACCCGGATCCGCTGCGGGTCCTCCTGGTGAGACACCAGGTCGCTCCAGCCCAGGAAGTCGTTGACGGCGAACGAGCCGGTGCCCCACACCGAGTCGTTGAAGTCGTGCGGGCCCGCGGTGATGACGGCGGCGGCCAGCTCGGGCGGCGGGTCGGACAGCAGGGCCCACTGCGTGAATCCCAGATACGACACCCCGACGGTGCCGAAGCGACCGGTGAACCAGGGCTGTCCGCGCAGCCAGGCGACGGTGTCGGCGCCGTCGGCGGCCTCGTTGACCATCGGGTCGAACACCCCGCCCGACCCGAACGTGCCCCGCACGCTCTGCAGCACGACGTGGTAGCCGCGGGCCGCGTACAGCCGCGCGAACACCAGCGAGAAGGGGAAGTTCCGCCCGTACGGCCCGCGCACCAGCAGGGTGCCGGCCGGGTTCAGCGTGGCGGGCGCGTAGTGGTCGGCCACCAGCGCGATCCCGTCGCGCATCGGCACCGAAACGCGCTCGACGGCGTAGTCGCTCGTCGCCCGCGCCAGGCCCAACACCCGGCTCAGGGCGTTGCCGCCGAACTGCCGCAGGGTGCCCAGCCTCGGCTGCGCCGGCCGGGTCGTCGTGGTACTCACGACCCCCAGGCTAGATGGGCGGGTCGCTTCAGAACTTGTAGTAGGGCGCGAGGTCGTTGGCGCGTTGCACATTGGTCGACATGCAGTCGACCTCGGGGTTGGAGTAGACCGTCGAGAAATACAGCGCCTGCTGCAGCACGCCGTAGCTGGTCTTGAACGCGACCATGCAGGAGTAGAACCAGTAACTGTTGTGGTAGGTCGGCTTCATCACCCAGTACTGCGCGGCGCGGTGCCCCTGGATCGTGGTCTCGATGGCGTCGGCGGGCAGGGTCTGCTCGTAGGTGCGCCAGATGATCGGCTCGACGGCCAGCTGGTAGTTGCCGGCGTCGAAGTGGCAGCGCAGGCCGTCCTCGTGTTCGGGCGGCGTGAACGCCAGGCCCAGGCCCTGGATCGTGTCGAACGGGATGTCCTCGCACGCGTCGAAGGGGCGCGGGTCGGTCGTCGCCACGATGGGGCTTTTCATGGTGGTTTCCATCGGCTGGGCGGTCGACCGCAGCTCGACGGGCCCGCCGCGGCCCGGCCCCGCCGGGGCGCTGTGCCAACCCACGATCAGCGACGAGGCCAGCGCGCCCAGCGCCCCGATCAGTCGCAGCTTGGCGATCACCACACCCCCTGATCCCGCGGCGGTCCTGCGCCGGGAGTTACAAGCCGACAGGGAAATGGGAACACGTTCTAATCCGGCCGGGCAAGGGGCTGGGCGCAACCGGCTGGTCCGACGGGTCGTTAGGCTGGTTCCTCGTGGTTTCCCATCAGGCGGGGCGGCAATCGGCGAACGGCGCGCCGCCGGCCGGCCAACCCACGCTGTGGGCGGTGTCCGACCTGCACACCGGCCACCTGGGCAACAGGCCGGTCACCGAATCGCTGTACCCGTCCTCGCCCGACGACTGGCTGATCGTCGCCGGCGACGTCGCCGAGCGCACCGACGAGATCCGCTGGGCGCTCGACCTGCTGCGGAAGCGGTTCGCGAAGGTGATCTGGGTGCCGGGCAACCACGAGCTGTGGACCACCAGCCGCGACCCCGTGCAAGTCTTCGGCCGGGCCCGCTACGACTACCTGGTCAACCTGTGCGACGAGCTGGGCATCGTGACGCCCGAGCACCCGTTCCCGGTGTGGACCGAGCGCGGCGGCCCGGCCACGATCGTGCCGATGTTCGTGCTGTACGACTACACCTTCTTGCCCGAGGGGGCGCAGAGCAAAGCCGAGGGCCTGGCCATCGCCCGGGAACGCAACGTGGTGGCCACCGACGAGTTTTTGCTCTCACCCGAGCCGTATCCCACCCGGGAGGCGTGGTGCCGCGAGCGGCTGTCGGTCACCCGCGCCCGCCTCGAGGAGCTCGACTGGATGACCCCGACGGTGTTGGTCAACCACTTCCCGCTGGTCCGAGAGCCCTGCGACGCGCTGTTCTGCCCGGAGTTCTCGCTGTGGTGCGGCACCACCAAGACCGCCGACTGGCACACCCGCTACAACGCCGTCTGCTCCGTCTACGGGCACCTGCACATCCCGCGCACCACCTGGTATGACGACGTGCGCTTCGAGGAGGTGTCGGTCGGCTACCCGCGGGAGTGGCGGCGCCGCAAGCCCTACAGCTGGCTGCGGCAGGTGCTGCCCGACCCCCAGTACGCGCCGGGCTACCTCAACGACTTCGGCGGTCACTTCGTCATCACGCCCGAGATGCGCCGCCAGGCCGAACAGTTCCGGGAACGGTTGCGGCAGCGGCAGTCCCGATGACGGGCCGCATGCTGGTGTCGGCGGTGCTGCCCGACACGGTGTCGCAGGACCTGGCCTACGCCGAGGTGTATTCCGACCCCCCGGGGCTGGCGCCGCTGCCCGAGGAGGAGCCGCTGATCGCCAAGTCGGTCGTCAAGCGGCGCAACGAGTTCATCACCGTCCGCCATTGCGCGCGCATCGCGCTGGGCAACCTGGGCGTGCCGCCGGTGCCGATCCTCAAGGGCGAGAAGGGGGAACCGTGCTGGCCCGACGGCGTGGTGGGCAGCCTCACGCACTGCGCGGGCTACCGCGGCGCGGTGGTGGGACGCAGCCCCGCCGTGCGCTCGGTGGGCATCGACGCCGAACCGCACGACGTGTTGCCCGACGGCGTGCTGGGCGCGATCGCGCTCGAGGAGGAACGGCACGAGATCGCCGCGCTGCCAAACGGCCTGCACTGGGACCGGATCCTGTTCTGCGCCAAGGAGGCGACGTACAAGGCCTGGTTTCCGCTGACCAAGCGCTGGCTGGGTTTCGAGGACGCGCACATCGCGTTCGACGTCGATGCGTCCGGCGGGGGAACCACCGGGGTGTTCGTCTCCAAGATCCTGATCGATCCGCAGGCGCTGTCCGGGCCGCCGCTCGCGGCGCTGCGGGGCCGCTGGTCGGTCGAGCGTGGGCTGGTGCTGACCGCGATCGTGCTATGACCGGCCCCGGCATCGTCGTGGTGGACAAGCCGGCGGGGATGACCAGTCACGACGTGGTGGGCCGGTGCCGGCGGATCTTCGGGACCCGCCGGGTGGGGCACGCGGGAACGCTGGATCCGATGGCCACCGGCGTCCTGGTGATCGGCGTAAACCGCGCCACCAAGATTCTCGGCCTGCTGACGGCCGCGTCGAAGTCCTATGCCGCCACCGTCCGGCTGGGCCAGGCCACGTCCACCGAAGACTCCGAAGGCCAACTGCTGCACCATGTTTCGACCAGGCACGTGACCGACTCGGCGATCGCGGACGCGATGGCCGGGCTGCGTGGCGACATCTTGCAGGTGCCGTCGGCGGTGAGCGCGATCAAGGTGGGCGGGCGCCGCGCGTATCGGCTGGTGCGGGAGGGCCAGTCGGTCGAGCTCGAGGCGCGGCCGGTGCGCGTCGACCGGTTCGAGGCGCTGGCCGTGCGCCGCGAAGGCGACCTGATCGACGTCGACGTCGAGGTCGACTGCTCCTCGGGCACCTACGTCCGCGCGCTGGCCCGCGATTTGGGCGCCGCGCTGGGCGTCGGCGGGCACCTGACGTCGTTGCGGCGCACCCGCGTCGGCCGCCTCGCCCTGGACCAGGCCGTGTCCCTGGATGAGCTGGCCGAGCGGCCCCGGCTGAGCCTGACGCTCGACGAGGCGTGCCTGCTGATGTTCGCCCGCCGCGACCTCACGTCGGAGGAGGCCGCGGCCGCCGGCCACGGACGGGCCCTGAGGCCGGCCGGGATCGAGGGCATCTACGCCGCGACCGCGCCCGACGGCCGGGTGATCGCGCTGCTGCGCGACGAGGGGGACAGGACCAGGTCGGTGGTGGTGATCCGCCCGGCGACGCTGTAGGCATAGGCTGGGCGCGGATCGTCTCGAGCCCGTGCGGAGGTGCGTGGTATGTCCAACAAGGTTTACGTCATCGGCGTCGGTATGACGAAGTTCGAGAAGCCGGGCCGCCGCGAGGGCTGGGACTACCCGGACATGGCGCGCGAGTCGGGGACCAACGCGCTGGCCGACGCGGGCATCGACTACCGCGACGTCGAGCAGGGCTACGTGGGCTACGTCGCCGGCGATTCCACGTCCGGGCAGCGGGCGCTCTACGAGCTCGGCATGACCGGCATCCCGATCGTCAACGTCAACAACAACTGCTCCACGGGCTCGACCGCGCTGTTCCTGGCGGCGCAGGCCATCCGCGGCGGCATCGTCGACTGCGCGATCGCGCTCGGCTTCGAGAAGATGCAACCGGGCGCGCTGAGCGGCGGCGCCTCCGACCGCGAATCGCCGATGGGCCGCCACATCAAGGCGATGGCCGAGATCGACGAGTTCGCGATGCCCGTCGCGCCGTGGATGTTCGGCGCCGCCGGCCGCGAGCACATGCGCCAGTACGGCACCACCGCCGAGCACTTCGCCAAGATCGGCTACAAGAACCACAAGCACTCGGTGAACAACCCCTACGCCCAGTTCCAGGAGTCCTACACGCTTGACGACATCCTGGCGGCGCGGATGATCTCCGACCCGCTCACCAAGCTGCAGTGCTCGCCCACCTCGGACGGATCGGGTGCGGCGATCCTGGCCTCGGAGGCCTACGTCGACCGCCACGGCCTGGCGGGCCAGGCGGTGGAAATCGTCGGGCAGGCCATGACCACCGATTTCTCCTCGACGTTCGACGGCAGCGCCAAGAACCTCATCGGCTACGACATGAACGTGCAAGCGGCGCAACGCGTTTACGACCAGTGCGGGCTGGGCCCCGAGGACTTTCAGGTGATCGAGCTGCACGACTGCTTCTCGGCCAACGAGCTGCTGCTCTACGAGGCACTGGGCCTTTGCGGCCCCGGCGAGGCGCCCAAGCTGATCGACAACGGCGACACCACCTACGGCGGGCGCTGGGTGGTCAACCCGTCGGGCGGGCTGATCTCCAAGGGACACCCGTTGGGCGCCACCGGTTTGGCGCAGTGCGCCGAACTGACCTGGCAGCTGCGGGGCACCGCCGAGGCGCGCCAGGTCGACAACGTGACCGCGGCGCTGCAGCACAACATCGGCCTCGGCGGCGCCGCGGTGGTGACCGCCTACCAGCGCGCCGAACGCTAAGGGCGCCATGTTCGAATGGTCCGACACGGACCTGATGGTCCGGGACGCCGTCCGCCAGTTCGTCGACAAGGAGATCCGCCCGCACCTCGACGAGCTGGAAAGCGGTGAGCTGTCGCCCTACCCGATCGCCCGCAAGCTGTTCAGCCAGTTCGGTCTCGATGCGATGGCGGCCGAATCGGTCAAGTCGATGCTGGAGCGCGAGCGCTCGGGGGAGACCGAAAAGCGGTCGGACACAGGCGGTTTCGGCGGCGGCGCGCAGGCGTCGATGATCGCGGTGCTGGTGTCCGAGCTGGCCCGGGTGAGCATCGGGTTGCTGAGCACCGCGTCGGTCAGCCTCGGACTCGGCGCGGCGACCATCATGAGCCGGGGCACGCTGGCCCAGAAGGAGCGCTGGCTGCCCGACCTGGTGACGTTGAAAAAGATCGCGGCGTGGGCCATCACCGAGCCGGACTCGGGCTCGGATGCGTTCGGCGGCATGAAGACCACCGTCCGTCGCTCCGGCGACGCAGACGGGGCCTACATCCTCAACGGGCAGAAGACCTTCATCACCAACGGGCCCTACGCCGACGTGCTGGTCGTCTACGCCAAGCTCGACGACGGGGACGCCTCGGCGGACACGCGGAACCGCCCGGTGCTCGTCTTCGTGCTCGACGCGGGCATGCCCGGCCTGACGCAGGGCAAGCCGTTCAAGAAGATGGGCATGATGTCCTCGCCGACGGGCGAGCTGTTCTTCGACAACGTGCGCCTGACCCCCGACCGCCTGCTCGGGGAGAGCGAGCAGCACGCGGCGGGGGACGGCCGCGAGAGCGCGCGCGACAACTTCGCCGCCGAGCGGATCGGGATCGCGATGATGGCGCTGGGCATCATCGACGAATGCCACCGGTTGTGCGTCGATTACGCCAAGACGCGGACCCTGTGGGGCAAGAACATCGGGCAATTCCAGCTGATCCAGCTCAAGCTGGCCAAGATGGAGATCGCCCGAATGAACGTGCAGAACATGGTGTTTCACACCATCGAGCGGCAGCGGGCGGGCAAGCCCCTGACGCTGGCCGAGGCGTCGGCGATCAAGCTGTACTCCTCGGAGGCGGCCACCGACGTCGCGATGGAGGCCGTCCAGCTCTTCGGCGGCAACGGCTACATGGCCGAGTACCGGGTCGAGCAGCTGGCCCGCGACGCCAAGTCGCTGATGATCTACGCCGGCAGCAACGAGGTACAGGTCACCCACATCGCCAAGGGGCTGCTGAGCTAGACGGCATGCGTGCGCCGAACGTGCTCTGAGGGTGGCAAATCGGCGAAAATCCCGCCCTGAGAGCACGTTCGGCGAGCAAAGAAGCTAGGCGACCACCCAGATCGCGCGGGCCGCCGGGCTGCCCAGGTCGACCGTGCTCTCGGCGCCGTCGGCGGCCTGGATCGCCACCGAGATCATGCCGGCGAATTCGCGGCGGGTCAGCACCCGCAGCCGGGAGTCGAGGCTGATCCCGACGTCGGTGAAGTACCGCAGCATCTGCGGGTCGGCGTCGGAGATGCGGGCCACCGTCCCGGTGTCCCCGTCTCCGCACGCCCACAACTGACGGGCCGGGGGCGTGGGCACCTGCCCGTCGGACGCCGGGATCGGGTCGCCGTGCGGATCCCGCTGCGGAAACCCCAGCTTGGCGTCGATGCGGGCGACCAGCCGATCCGACACCGCGTGCTCGAGCACCTCGGCCTCGTCGTGCACCTCGTCCCAGCCGTAGCCCAGCTCGTTGACCAAAAACGTCTCCAGCAGCCGGTGCCGGCGCACCACTTCGAGCGCCGCGCGGCGCCCGGCCTCGGTCAGCGTCACCGCGCCGTACTTCTCGTGATCGACCAGGCCCTGCTCGGCGAGCTTGCGGATCGACTCCGACGCCGTGCTGGCCGACACCCCGATCTTCTCGGCCAGCATCTTGGTGCTGACCTTTTCGGGGCGGCCGTCGGTGGACCACTCCTGGGCATTCCAGATGACCTTCAGATAGTCCTGGCCGACCGCGGTGATGCCGCCAGGCTCGTCATCAGCCCTCACAAGCAAAAAGTCTAGGCAACCCAGGCCTGATCCGGCGCGGCGCCGTAGGCTTGCGGTCGTGCAGCGGTGGCGCGGCCAAGACGAGATTCCCACGGACTGGGGCAGATGCGTGCTCACCATCGGGGTGTTCGACGGCGTGCACAGGGGCCACGCCGAGCTGATCGCGCACGCGGTCAAGGCCGGCCGCGCCCGCAACGTGCCGACCGTGCTGATGACCTTCGACCCGCACCCGATGGAAGTGGTCTATCCCGGCAGCCACCCCGCGCAGCTGACGACGCTGACTCGCCGGGCCGAGCTGGTCGAGGAACTGGGCATCGACGTCTTCCTGGTGATGCCTTTCACCAGCGACTTCATGAAGCTCACCCCGGAGCGCTACGTCCACGAGCTGCTCGTGGAAAACCTGCACGTGGTGGAGGTCGTGGTGGGGGAGAACTTCACGTTCGGCAAGAAGGCGGCCGGCGACGTTGAGACCCTGCGCCGCGCGGGCGAGCGGTTCGGCTTCGCGGTGGAAGCGATGTCGCTGCTCTCCGAGCACCACAGCAACGAGACCGTGACGTTCTCGTCCACCTACATCCGCTCGTGCGTGGACGCCGGCGACGTGGTGGCCGCGGCCGAGGCGCTGGGCCGCCCGCACCGCGTCGAGGGCGTCGTCGTCCGGGGCGAGGGGCGCGGCACGGAGCTGGGCTTTCCCACCGCCAACGTGGCCCCGCCGATGTACTCGGCGATCCCCGCCGACGGCGTGTACGCCGCCTGGTTCACCGTGCTGGGGCACGGCCCGGTGACCGGCACCGTCATCCCCGGGGAGCGTTACCAGGCCGCCGTGTCGGTCGGCACCAACCCCACCTTCTCCGGGCGCACCCGCACCGTCGAGGCCTTCGTGCTGGACACCACCGCCGACCTGTACGGGCAGCACGTGGCGCTGGACTTCGTGGCGCGCATCCGCGGGCAGCGCAGGTTCGATTCGGTGAAGGACCTGATCGCCGCGATGGGCGACGACACCGAACGGGCCCGCACCCTGCTCACGGATTGAGGGTCGGCGGCGCGCGGCTGATAAACTGCCCGTTGACATCGGCGCGCGCTGCGGTTCGCGGTGGCCGCGCCGTGAAATCTTAGATCGCGGACCAATCGATGGAGATGTATTCGTGGCGCTGACTGCCGAGCAGAAGAAAGAAATCCTGGCCACCTACGGCCTGCACGAGACCGACACCGGGTCGCCGGAGGCGCAGGTTGCCCTGCTGACCAAGCGGATCGCGGACCTCACCGAGCACCTCAAGGTGCACAAGCATGACCACCACTCGCGGCGCGGACTGCTGCTGCTGGTGGGCCGCCGGCGCCGGCTGCTCAAGTACGTGTCGCAGATCGACGTGGAGCGCTACCGCTCGCTGGTCGAGCGGCTGGGCCTGCGTCGCTGACGCCCGGCAAATCCGCCGGTCCCTCTGGCGGGCCACGTTCGCCCGTGTAGAGTGGGAGTGTTCTGGGCCGGTTCGCCCCGAGCAAACGGTGCGGTTCGCGCAGATCCGCGCGTGCCGTTCCAGCGTGCCGCTATGCACGTCCCCAAGCAGCCCCGTCTGCGTCGGGCGGTCTTCGGTAGTGGCTGCCGGGCTCTCCGGATCTGGGGCAGGTCGGCCGCTTCGATCGATGGCCGTAGCCGCATTCAGACTCGTGCTCTTCCGGGTTTTGCGTGGGCGCGCGAAAAAGCCGATAACTTGAGAGAGGCCATACGGACACCCATGTCTGTAGCTGAAATTGAAGAGGGCGTCTTCGAGGCGACCGCCATCATCGACAACGGGAGCTTCGGCACCCGCACCGTCCGTTTCGAGACCGGCAGGCTGGCCCAGCAGGCCGCCGGCGCCGTGGTCGCCTACCTGGACGACGAGAACATGCTGTTGTCGGCGACCACCGCCAGCAAGACCCCCAAGGAGCACTTCGACTTCTTCCCGCTGACCGTCGACGTCGAGGAGCGGATGTACGCCGCCGGCCGCATCCCCGGCTCGTTCTTCCGCCGCGAGGGCCGTCCCTCCACCGACGCGATCCTGACCTGCCGGCTGATCGACCGCCCGCTGCGCCCGTCGTTCGTTTCCGGGCTGCGCAACGAGATCCAGGTGGTCGTGACGATCCTGAGCCTGGACCCCAACGACCTGTACGACGTGCTGGCGATCAACGCCGCGTCGGCGTCCACCCAGCTGGGCGGCCTGCCGTTCTCCGGCCCCATCGGGGGAGTTCGAGTGGCGCTGATCGACGGCACCTGGGTGGCGTTCCCCACCGTCGAGCAGCTGGAGCGGGCCGTGTTCGACATGGTGGTGGCCGGTCGCATCGTCGGCGAGCAGCCCGGTGATCAGGGCAAGCCGGACGTGGCGATCATGATGGTCGAGGCTGAGGCCACCGAGAACGTCATCGCCCTCGTCGAGGGCGGCGCCCAGGCGCCGACGGAAAGCGTTGTGGCCGAAGGCCTCGAGGCCGCCAAGCCGTTCATCGCCGCGCTGTGCGCCGCGCAGCAGGAGCTGGCCGACGCCGCGGCCAAGCCCACCGGCGAGTACCCGGTGTTCCCCGACTACGGCGACGACGTCTACTACTCGGTGGCCTCGGTGGCCACCGACGAGCTGGCCAAGGCGCTGACCATCGGCGGCAAGGCCGAGCGTGACGCGCGCACCGACGAGCTCAAGGCCGAGGTGGTCGCGCGCCTCGCCGAGACCTACGAGGGCCGCGAAAAGGAGGTCAGCGCCGCGTTCCGCTCGCTGACCAAAAAGCTGGTGCGCCAGCGCATCCTGACCGACCACTTCCGCATCGACGGCCGCGGCATCACGGACATCCGCGCGTTGAGCGCCGAGGTCGCCGTCGTGCCGCGGGCGCATGGCAGCGCGCTGTTCGAGCGCGGCGAGACCCAGATCCTGGGCATCACAACGCTGGACATGATGAAGATGGCCCAGCAGATCGACTCGCTGGGGCCCGAAACCACCAAGCGCTACATGCACCACTACAACTTCCCGCCGTATTCGACCGGCGAGACCGGGCGGGTGGGCTCGCCCAAGCGGCGCGAGATCGGGCACGGCGCGCTGGCCGAGCGGGCCCTGATCCCGGTGCTGCCCAGCGTCGAGGAGTTCCCGTACGCGATCCGGCAGGTGTCCGAGGCGCTGGGCTCCAACGGCTCGACGTCGATGGGGTCGGTGTGCGCGTCCACGCTGGCGCTGCTCAACGCCGGCGTGCCGCTCAAGGCGCCGGTGGCCGGCATCGCCATGGGCCTGGTCTCCGACGACGTCGACGTCGACGGCCGCACCGAGCGCCGCTTCGTCACCCTGACCGACATCCTGGGCGCCGAGGACGCGTTCGGCGACATGGACTTCAAGTGCGCCGGCACCAAGGACTTCGTCACCGCGCTGCAGCTCGACACCAAGCTCGACGGCATCCCGTCGCAGGTCCTCGCGGGTGCGCTGGCGCAGGCCAAGGACGCCCGGCTGACCATCCTCGAGGTGATGGCCGAGGCCATCGACGCCCCCGACGAAATGAGCCCGTACGCGCCGCGGGTGACCACCATCAAGGTCCCCGTCGACAAGATCGGCGAGGTCATCGGGCCCAAGGGCAAGGTCATCAACGCCATCACCGAGGAGACCGGCGCGCAGATCTCGATCGAGGACGACGGCACCGTGTTCGTCGGCGCCACCGACGGCCCCTCGGCGCAGGCCGCGATCGACCGGATCAACGCGATCGCCAACCCGCAGCTGCCCACCGTTGGCGAGCGGTTCCTCGGAACCGTGGTCAAGACAACGGATTTCGGCGCCTTCGTGTCGCTGCTGCCCGGCCGCGACGGCCTGGTGCACATCTCGAAGCTGGGCAAGGGCAAGCGCATCGCCAAGGTCGAGGACGTGGTGAACGTCGGCGACAAGCTACGCGTGGAGATCGCCGACATCGACAAGCGGGGCAAGATCTCGCTGGTGCTGGTCGAGGAAGACAGCGCAGCCCACGCCGACTCCGCGCGCCCTCAGGCGGCCGCCCCTGCCGATGCCGCGACCGCGAGCAGCTGACCCCGCGCTGCGGCGGGGCCGCCACGGCGCCGCAGCGAAACCCGAACCCCAGGCCGCGCTGCGCCGCACCACTTTGCCGGGCGGCCTGCGGGTGGTCACCGAGTACCTGCCCGCGGTGCGCTCGGCGTCGGTCGGGGTCTGGGTCGGCGTCGGTTCGCGCGACGAGGGTGCCACCGTGGCCGGGGCCGCGCACTTCCTCGAGCACCTGCTGTTCAAGTCGACCCCGACCCGCACGGCCGTCGACATCGCGCAGGCGATGGACGCCGTCGGCGGCGAGCTGAACGCGTTCACCGCCAAGGAGCACACCTGCTACTACGCCCACGTGCTCGACAGCGATTTGGCCCTGGCCGTCGACCTGGTCGCCGACGTGGTGCTCAACGGGCGCTGCGCGGCCGAAGACGTCGAGCTGGAGCGCGACGTCGTCCTCGAGGAGATCGCCATGCGCGACGACGACCCCGAGGATGCGCTGGGAGACCTGTTTTTGGGCGCGCTGTTCGGCGACCACCCCGTGGGCCGCCCGGTGATCGGCACCGCGGACTCGGTGTCGGCGATGACGCGGGCCCAGCTGCACTCGTTTCACGTGCGGCGCTACACCCCGGAGCGGATGGTCGTCGCGGTGGCCGGCAACGTCGACCACGACGAGGTGATCGCGTTGGTGCGCGAGCACTTCGGGCCGCACCTGGTGCGCGGCCGCAAGCCCCTCGCCCCGCGCAAGGGCGCCGGCCGGGTCGCCGGGCGCCCCGGGCTGACGCTGGTCAACCGCGACGCCGAGCAGACCCACGTGTCGCTGGGCGTCCGCACCCCCGGGCGCGGCTGGGAGCATCGCTGGGCGCTGTCGGTGCTGCACACCGCGCTGGGCGGCGGGCTGAGCTCGCGGCTGTTCCAGGAGGTCCGCGAGCTGCGCGGGCTGGCCTACTCGGTCTATTCGGCGCTGGACATCTTCGCCGACAGCGGCGCGCTGTCGGTGTATGCCGCCTGCCTGCCCGAGCGCTTCGCCGACGTGATGGCCGTGACCGGCGAGGTGCTCCAATCGGTGGCGCGCGACGGCATCACCGAGGCGGAATGCCGCATCGCCAAGGGGTCGCTGCGCGGCGGGCTGGTCCTCGGGCTGGAGGACTCCAGCTCCCGGATGAGCCGCATCGGCCGCAGCGAACTGAACTACGGCAAACACCGCAGCATCGAGCACACCCTGCAACAGATCGACGCGGTCACCGTCGACGAGGTCAACGCGGTGGCCCGCCGCCTGCTGACCAAGAGCTACGGCGCCGCCGTCCTGGGCCCGTATCCCTCGAAACGATCGCTGCCCCAACGACTTCGGGCGATGGTACCCTAACTCCGATGTCCGCCTCCTCACTCGCGCCGTGCCGGCGCTCGCCGTCAACGAAGTAGCCCCATGGTTCTGGGCTTCTGGGATATCGCCGTGCCCATCGTGGGTGCGCCGATGGCCGGCGGGCCCGGCACGCCGGCGCTGGCCGCGGCGGTGTCCAACGCCGGCGGCCTGGGTTTCATCCCGTCGGCGTACCTCAGCGCGGAGCGGTTCGCCGAGGACATCACCGCCGCGCGCGCCATGACCACCGGCCCGCTGGGCGTCAACCTCGTGGTCCCCCAGCCCAGCGTCGCGGACTGGGTCGCCCTGGGCTACTACGCCGACGAGCTCGAGGGGATCGCCGAGCACTACCAGGTGGAGGTGGGCCGGCCCGAATACGGCCACGACGACGAGTGGGAGCGCAAGCTCGAGGTGGTTGCCGACCTGCGCCCGGAGCTGGTGTCGTTCACCTTCGGGGTGCCCGAGCCGGACGTGATCCGGCGGATGAGCGCGCTGGGCCTGCTGGTGATGATCACCGTCACCTCGGCCTACGAGGCGGGGGTGGCGGTGGCCGCCGGCGCCGACAGCCTGGTGGTGCAGGGCCCGGACGCCGGCGGGCACCGCGGCACCTTCGCGCCGGACATGGAGCCGGGCACCGAGTCGCTGCACGATCTGATCGACCGGATCCATCGCGCGCACCGCGACGTGCCGATCATCGCGGCCGGCGGGCTGGGTACCGCCGAGGACGTCGCCGGCGTGCTGCGCCGGGGGGCCGTGGCCGCGCAGATCGGCACGGCGCTGCTGCTGTCCGACGAGGCCGGCACCAGCAAGGCCCACCGCACCGCCATGAAGAACCAGCTGTTCGCGAAAACCATTGTCTCGCGGGCATTCTCGGGACGGTATGCGCGCGGCCTGGAAAACGAATTCATCCGCCGGCTCGACACCGTGGCCCCGCTGGGCTATCCCGAGGTGGACCAGATGACGCAGCCGATCCGGCAGGCCGCCACTGAGTGGGAAGACCCCAACGGGATGACCCTGTGGGCCGGAACGTCGTTCAAGGAGGCGCGCACCGGGCCGGTGGCCGACATCGTGGCCGGCCTGGGCGGTTAGCCCGCCAGCACGCCCGCCGGATCGGTGTATTCCAGCCCGAGGTCGGCGGCCACGCGCTGGGCCAGCAGCGCCCCGTCGTGCGTCGAAAGCCCATGGGCGAGCGCGGGATCCGACCGGCAGGCGGCCCGCCACCCAAGGTCGGCCAGCCTGAGCACATAGGGCATCGTCGCGTTGGTCAGCGCGAAGGTCGACGTCTTGGGCACGGCGCTGGGCATGTTCGCCACGCAGTAGAAGAGGGTGTCGTGCACCGCGAACGTCGGGTCGTCGTGGGTGGTGGGCGTCGAATCCTCGAAGCAGCCGCCCTGATCGATCGAGATGTCCACCAGCACCGCTCCCGGCTTCATTTGTGCGACAAGCGAATTGGAGACCAGCCGGGGGGCCTTGCCGCCGGGCACCAGGACCGCTCCGATCACCAGGTCGGCGCGCTTGACGGCGCCCTGCAGCTCGTACGCCGACGAATAGCGGGTGGCGATGCGTCCGCCGAACTCGGCGTCGAGCAGCCGCAGCTTGGTGAGGTTGACGTCGAAGACCATGACGCTGGCCCCCATGCCGCCGGCGACGCGGGCGGCGTGGTAGCCGGCGGTGCCGCCGCCGATGACCACGACGTCGGCGGCCTTGACGCCGGGCACCCCGCCCATCAGAACCCCGCGCCCGCCCCGGGTCCGCATCAGGTGATACGCCCCGACCTGGGCCGAGAGCCGGCCGGCGACCTCGCTCATCGGCGCCAGCAGCGGCAGCGTCCCGTCGGCGTGCTGGACGGTCTCGTAGGCGATCGACGTGGTGCCCGAGGCCAACAGCGCGTCGGTGCAGGCGCGCGACGCCGCGAGGTGCAGGTAGGTGAACAGCACCTGGTCCTCGCGCAGCAGGCCGTACTCGGCCGGCACCGGTTCCTTGACCTTGAGCAGCAGCTCGGCGTCGGCCCAGACCTGCTCGGCGGAGCTGGTCAGCTGGGCGCCGGCCGCCTTGAACTCCGCGTCGGGGATCGCCGACCCCTCCCCGGCGCCGGCCTGGATGAGGACCTCGTGGCCGCGATGTGTCAGCTCGGCGACGCCGGCCGGGGTCAGCGCCACCCGGAACTCGTTGTTCTTGGTCTCGGTGGGAACGCCGACGCGCATACCTCGAGTGTGAAGAACATTCGGGCACTCGGCAAACATCCTGATGATAATTCTGTAGCGTGAGGGCATGCCCGATGACCCGACAGACCGCAGGCGCCCCGGCGCTGGCGCGTCGAAGGATCTTCGGCCGGCGCACCTCGACGCGGTGGACCGCAAGATCCTCGCCGCGCTGCACGCCGACGCGCGCATCACCAACAACGCGCTGGCCGAGGCGGTGGGGATCGCGCCGTCGACGTGCCACGGCCGGGTTCGCCGGCTGGTGGACCTCGGCGTGATCCGCGGCTTCTACACCGACGTCGACCCGGTCGCCGTCGGCCTGCCGCTGCAGGCGATGATCTCGGTCACCCTGCACTCCAACGCCCGCGGCAAGATCCGCAGCTTCATCCAGCAGATCCGCGCCAAGCGCCAGGTGATGGACGTCTACTTCCTCGCCGGCGCAGACGATTTCATCCTGCACGTCGCGGCCCGCGACACCGAGGACCTGCGCTCGTTCGTCGTCGAGAACCTCAACGCCGACGCCGACGTCGCCGGGACCCAGACGTCGCTGATCTTCGAGCATCTGCGTGGGGCGGCCCCTATTTAGCGGCTCGTTGGCGGCTTATGATCGGCGGATGGGCCGGCTCACCACGCAGCGCCGCGATCCCGCGGTGGCCGTCGTCGGGGCGGGCATGTCCGGGCTGTGTGTCGCGATTGCGTTGCTGCGCAGCGGTGTTGACGACGTCACCCTCTACGAAAAGGCCGACGAGGTCGGCGGCACCTGGCGCGACAACACCTATCCCGGCCTGGTTTGCGACATCCCCTCGCGGGTCTACCAGTACAGCTTCGCGATGAATCCGGACTGGTCGCACCTGTTTTCGCCCGGCGGCGAGATCCAGAACTACTTCCGCGGCGTCGCCGATCGGTTCGGGCTGCGCCCGCGCATCCGGTTCGGCACCGAAATCATTAGCGCGCGTTTCCAAGACGGCCGCTGGCTGCTGCGCACCGCCGGCGGCGAGGAATCGACCTTGGACTTCCTGATCTCGGCGACCGGCGTGCTGCACCATCCCCGGGTGCCGGCGATCCCGGGCCTGAATGACTTCGGCGGCAACGTCTTTCACTCGGCGCGGTGGGATCATTCCGTCGAGGTGGCGGGCCGGCGGGTCGCGGTGGTCGGCAACGGATCCACCGGCGTGCAGCTCGTTTGCGGCCTGGCCGGCGTGGCGGGCAAGGTGGTGCTGTTCCAGCGCACCGCCCAGTGGGTGCTTCGGCTGCCCAACCCGCGCTACACCAAGCTGACCGGCATCACCCGCCGGCGCGCGCCGTGGCTCGACCGCTTGGCGTACCGCGCCTACAGCCTCGCCTTCGACACGTTCGCGGTCGGGCTGACCAAGCCGGGTCTGCGACGCAGGTTCATGGGCGCGCTGTGCCGCGCGAGCCTGCTGGAGGTGCGCGACCCGCAGCTGCGGCGGGCGCTGACGCCCGACTACACGCCGATGTGCAAACGACTGGTCATGTCGGACCGCTTCTACCGGGCCATGCAGCGCGACGACGTCGAACTGGTCACCGCCGGCATCGATCACGTGGAGCGCCGCGGCATCGTGACCGACGACGGCGCCCTGCACGAAATCGACGTCATCGTCTTGTGCACCGGCTTCGACACCCACGCGTTCTTTCGCCCGATGCGGCTGATCGGCCGGGCCGGGATCGCCGCCGACGACGTGTGGCGCGACGGGCCGTGGGCCCACCAGACCGTCGCGCTGCCGGGCTTCCCCAACTTCTTCATGATGCTGGGGCCACACAGCCCGGTGGGAAACCTCGCGCTGACCACCGTGGCCGAGTCGCAGGCCGATTACATCGTGCGCTGGATCGAGCGCTGGCGCCGCGGCGAGTTCGACACGGTCGAGCCGACGGCGTCGGCGGCGGACGCGTTCAACGCCAGGCTGCGTGCCGCGATGCCGAACACCGTGTGGACCACCGGCTGCGACAGCTGGTACCTGAACAAGGACGGGGTGCCCGAGGTCTGGCCGTTCACGCCCGGCGAACACCGCGCGATGCTGGCCCGCACCGACCTCGCGCAGTACGAACTGCGGCGATAAACCCGGTACCGGCGGTTTCGCATATCTCGGCGGTGTCTTTATACTTGCCACCGGTAACCGCGAGGGTAGGGGGCCAGATGTTCACCGTCGACGACCGGGCCGCGGGTCCGCACTATGACCGGAGGGGGACGTCGCCGAACCACGAACGCCTCGTCCTCGAGGCGCGCGACGTGGAGTTCGACTGGGCGAAGCTGCCGTTCCACTACGTGCCCGGCGAGCCGTTCGCCACCCACATGCTCAACGTCCTGCACCTGCTGCTGCCCGCGGGCGAGGAGTTCTTCGTCGACGCGTTCAAGCAGGCGTTGCCGCTGATCAAAGACGACCAGCTGCGGCTGGACGTGCAGGGGTTCATCGGCCAGGAGGCCGTGCATTCCCAGGCCCACGCCAAGGTGTTGGACCACTTCGCCGCCGAGGGCGTCGACCTGACGCCCTACACCGACCAGATCCGGTGGCTGTTCGAGAAGCTGCTGGGGCCCCGGCCCGGGTGGAATAAGCGCCGCCGGCACAGCTGGCTGTTGGAGCAGGTGTCGCTGGTGTCGGCGATCGAGCACTACACCGCCATCCTGGGTGAATGGGTCCTCGACTCGCCGGCCCACGACGCCATCGGCACCGATCCGGTCATGCTGGACATGCTGCGCTGGCACGGCGCCGAAGAGGTCGAGCACAAGGCGGTCGCCTTCGACACCATGAAGCACCTGCGGGCCGGATATTGGCGTCGGGTGCGCGCCCAGCTGGTCGTCACGCCCGCGATGGCGCTGTTGTGGATCCGCGGCGTGCGGTTTTTGTACTCGGTGGACCCCTACCTGCCGGCGGGAACCAAGCCGCGCTGGCGCGACTACTTCCGCGCCGCGCGCCGGGGCCTGGTGCCCGGGCCGCGGAAGTTCGTGCGCGGCGTGGCCGACTACTACCGGCCGGGTTTTCACCCGTCCCAGCTGGGCGGGCTGGGCCTGGCGGTCGACTACCTCGCGGTCTCGCCGGCCGCGCGCGTGGCGCGCTGACCCGTGACCGTCGCCTCGATCGTCACCGCCTCCGACGGCGTCGGGTTGGCCGTGCACCGCTACGGCGAGCTCGACCCGGCGCGCCCGACCGTCCTGGCCATCCACGGCTGGCCCGACAACCACCACCTCTGGGACGGCGTGGCCGGCGAATTCGCCCAGCGCTATGCCGACAGGTACAACTTCGTGGCCTACGACGTCCGAGGCGCCGGCGAATCGTCCCGTCCCGCAAAGCGTTCCGGCTACGCGTTCGCCCAACTGG
Source organism: Mycobacterium palustre (assembly GCF_002101785.1). Classification (GTDB taxonomy): domain Bacteria; phylum Actinomycetota; class Actinomycetes; order Mycobacteriales; family Mycobacteriaceae; genus Mycobacterium; species Mycobacterium palustre. The sequence continues at coordinate 39,081 of NZ_LQPJ01000156.1, read as the reverse complement.
TCTCCGACATCGGCGCGGTAATCGACAGCCTCGGCGTCGGGCCGGTGCACGTGCTGGCCCACGACTGGGGCTCGATCCAGGCCTGGGACGCCATCACCGACGAGTCGGTGATGGCCAAAGTCGCGTCGTTCACCTCGATCTCGGGCCCGCACCTGCGCTACGCGGGGCGCTTCCTGCGGTCGGCGCGCACGCCGCGGGCGGCGGCCCAGGTGGCCCGGCAGCTGCTCGGGTCGGTCTACATAGCGTTCTTTTTGTGCCCCGGCGTGCCGGAGCTGGCGTTCCGCAGCCGGATCGGGGTGAAGTTCCACGAGGCCGTCGAGCGCATCGGGCGGTCCAGCACGCTCAGCCGGCGCGACGCGCCCCCGCGGTCGATCGCCGACTACGTCAACGGGCTGGGGCTCTACCGCGCGAACATGCCCGGCCCGATGCTGCGGCCGGGGCCGCGGCTGCCCCACACGACCGTCCCCGTCCAGGTGCTGGTGCCGCGCCGCGACCTGTTCGTCACGCCCGCGCTGCAGCGCTACGCCGGCGCGATTCCGGCCGGCGCCAGGGTGATTCCGATCGAGGGCGGCCACTGGGTGGTCACGTCGCGCCCCGACGTTATCGCCCGGCTCACCGCGGAGTGGGTGGACCGAAACGCCGGCGGCCCGCCGCCCGCGGGCGCGGCGGAGGTGCGCGGCGGCCCCCGCGAGGTGCGCGGCAAGCTGGCGCTGATCACCGGGGCCGGCGCCGGGATCGGCAGGGCCACCGCGATCGAACTGGCCCGGCGCGGCGCCCGCAAGGTGGTGATCGTCGACCGCGACCTCGGCGCGGCCAACGACACTGCCGACGCCGTGCGCGCGGCGTGCGCCGAGGCCGCGGTGTACCGGGTCGACGTCAGCGACGAGGCCGCCGTCACCGACCTCGCGGCGCGGGTGCGCGACGAGCACGGCGTGGTCGACATCCTGGTGAACAACGCCGGCATCGGGATGGCGGGCCGGTTTTTGGAGACCAGCTCGGCGAACTGGGAAGACATCATGGGCGTCAACGTCCGCGGGGTCATCGCCGGCAGCCGCGCGTTCGGCGCGCAGATGGTCGAGCGCGGCGAGGGCGGCACGATCATCAACCTGGCCTCGGCGGCGGCGTTCATTCCGTCGAAATCCATGGTGGCCTACGGAACCACGAAGGCCGCGGTGCTGGCGTTCAGCGAAGCGCTGCGCGCCGACCTCGCCGACGAGGGCATCTCGGTCACGGCGGTGTGCCCCGGCTTCGTCAACACCAACATCGCCAAGAGCACCGTCTACGCCGGGATGACCGCCGAGCAGCAGGAGCGGGCCCGGGAGAAGGCCGACGCGGCGTACCGGCGGCGCAACTTCACACCCGAGGACGTGGCCAAAGCGATCGTCAAGGCGGTCCGGACCCGGCCCGCCGTGCTGCCCGTCGCCGCCGAGTCCAGGATCGGCTACGCCATGCGGCGCGTCAGCCCGTCGACGTTGCGTGCGTTCGCGCGCTTCGACATTCGGCAGAAGTAGGGAAGTCATTGTGAGCCAGAGCATTTGGGCCAGCCGGCCGGCCGACCTGTACCGCCGGCGCGAGCGCGACCGGCTCGGCACGCTGCTGTGGGCCGTCCGCGCGGTGTTCGACGGGTTCGCCGCGTCCTCGCGGTGGGAGCCGTCGCGGGTGCGGCCGGTCCGGTGCGATCGGCGCGCGGTGATCGCCAAGCGCGAGGTCGTCGCCCCCGACGTCGTCGCGTTGACGCTGGCCGACCCGGACGGCGGGTTGCTGCCCTCGTGGAATCCCGGCGCCCACATCGACGTCCGGCTGCCCTCGGGCCGGCGCCGCCAGTATTCGCTGTGCGGTCCGCCGGGGCGCCGCACCGACTACCGCATCGCCGTGCGCCGGATCGCCGACGGCGGCGGCGGTTCCGTCGAGATGCACGATGCGTACGGCGTCGGGGACACCCTAACGTTCGAGGGCCCGCGCAACGCGTTCTATCTCGGGACGGCCGAGCGTGACGTGCTGTTCGTCGCCGGCGGCATCGGGGTGACACCCATCCTGCCGATGATGCGCGCGGCCGCGCAGCGCGGAATCGCCTGGCGCGCGGTCTATGCCGGCCGCAGCCGCGATTACATGCCGTTCCTCGACGAGGTGATCGCGGTGGGCCCGGACCGGGTGACCGTGTGGGCCGACGACGAGCGCGGCGGGGTCGCCGGCGTGGGCGATCTGCTGGCCGGCGCCGGCCCCGCCACCGCGGTCTACGTGTGCGGACCGACCGCGATGTTGGAGGCGGTGCGCGCGGCCCGCGACGAATTGCGCAACGCCCCATTGCATTACGAGCGGTTCAGCCCGCCGCCGGTGGTCGACGGGGTCGCGTTCGAGTTGGAGCTCGCCCGTTCGCGGCGGGTGCTCGCGGTGCCCGCGAACCGGTCCGCGCTCGAGGTGATGCGCGACGCGGACCCGGCCACCCCCTACTCGTGCCAGCAAGGGTTTTGCGGGACCTGCAAGGTGAAAGTGCTTGGCGGGCAGATCGATCACCGTGGCCGGGTCGCGGTGGCCAAGGACGAAATGCTGGTCTGCGTGTCCCGGTCCGGCGGCGGGCGGGTGGTCATCGACGCCTGAGCCGGTAGCCCACGTGGGCCACCTTGATGCCGGGCAGCGGCTCCCAGTCGAGCGTGCGGCCGTCGCGCTCGAAGTTGTTCTTCTCGTAGAAGCGGTGCGCCTTGACGTTGCTCGCCGCGCACCACAGGATCACGTCGCCGGATGGTTGTGTGCTCAAAGCCTTTTCGAGAAGCCGGGCGCCGATGCCGTGCCGCTGGCTTTCCTCGGCGATGTAGAGCGCGTCGATCTGAAGGGCCGCCGGATCGTCGGGATCGGGCCCGAAGATGGCCACCCCCAGCGGCCGGCCGTCGCGCTCCGCGATCCACATGCTCCAGCCGCGGCGCTTCAGCGTCTCGGGGTAGACGTCGGCGACCCAGCGCTTCGCCGGGCCCAGGATGTCGAGCAACGGCGGCGTCAGGATTCCGGCCCAGGAGCGCCGCCAGACCGGATAGTGCATCTCGGCGACGTCGGCGTAGTCGTCGGGCGTGGCCTGACGGATCCGGATGTCGCTGGGTTCCACGGGATAAGGCTAGAGACCTTGGTCGCGGGGCCGCTCCAGGTAGGCCGCCAACGCGTTGGTCAGGGCGCGCCGGGCCATGTCGAGGTCGGCGTAGGAGCCCAGCTGACGTTCCGAGACCAGCCCGCGCATGGCGCCGGGAATCAGGGCGGCCACCTCGCGCACCCGGTCCGGGTCGACGTCCAGGCCCGCGAAGGCGAGCTGGCAGGTCTGCAACCAGCTCTTGCCCCAGGAGAACAGCTCGGCGGCGGTGCGGGGATAGAGCCGCTCGAGCTCGCGCGGGTCGCGGGGCAGCGCGGCGCGCAGGTTTTCGATCGCGCGGGAATCCGGCGCCGCCAGGCCGCGGTACAGCGTGTCGATGATGGCGCCGACGCGCTCGCGCAGCGGCGCGTCGGGCGGAACCGCCGTCGACAGCGTGGCGAAGGTGGCGGCGCGCCGCTCGGCGGTGCGGTGCAGCACCGCCGCCCAGAAACCGTCGGTGTCGCCGAACTGGTACTGCACCGCACCCCACGTGGCGCCGATGTCCTTGGCGATGCGGTTGGCCGAAACCGAGCCCGGCTCGCCGGAGGCCAGCACCTTCAGCGCGGCCTCGAGCATGCTTTCGCGGGTCGCGTGGCCGCGCCGGTTGGGGCGCCGCCCGGCGGCTGTCGTTTCGGGCACGGGCTAGCCTAACATTTTCATAGACGGTACTGTGATTCTCTGTCGAGAGGACAGCTCACGTGGCAGGGTTCGATGGCTAAGCCGCCGTTGTCGATGAAACCGACCGGATGGTTCCAGGTCGCCTGGTGCGACGAGATCGGCGTCGGCGACGTGCACCGGATGAAGTACTTCGGCCAGGAGATGGTCGCCTGGCGCGCCGAGTCCGGCGAGCTCACGGTGATGGACGCCTACTGCGAGCACCTCGGCGCGCACCTCGGCTACGGCGGCAAGGTCGTCGGCGAGGTGCTGCAGTGCCCGTTCCACGGCTGGCAGTGGAGCCGCGAGGGGCGCAACGTCTGCATCCCGTACCAGGACCGGCCCAACCGCGGCCGGCGCATCCGCACCTACCCGGTGGTGGAGCGCAACGAGTCGGTCTACATCTGGCACGACCTCGAGCGCCGCGAGCCCTACTTCGAGGCGCCCGACGTGTTCGCGGCGTTCAACGACGGCAGCCGCGCGGCCGACTATCACCCGCAGCAGCGGCTGTATCGCCCAAGCCTGGAACTGCATCCGCAGTACGTGCTCGAAAACGGCGTCGACTTCGCGCATTTCAAGTTCGTGCACCAGACCCCGATCGCGCCCGTGTTCACCCGCCACGACTTCGGCGACGCGGTGTCGTTCGTCGACTTCACGATCACGTTCGAGGGCGACGACGGCCAGCGGATCGAGGACGTCAAAAGCGGCGTGCAGGCCGTCAACGGCGGGCTGGGGATCGCGGTGACCAAGAGCTGGGGGATGGTCGACAACCGCACCGTCTCCGCGGTGACCCCCGTCGACGATCACACCTCCGACGTCCGGTTCATGGTCTACATCGGCCGGGCACCGGGCAAGGACCCGGCCCGCGCCGAGCGCAGGGCGGCCGAATTCGGGCGCGAAGTGATCCGGCAGTTCGAGCAGGACATCGAAATCTGGCAGCACCAGCGCTATTCGGATCCGCCGGCGCTGGCCGCCGACGAGTACGAGGGCTTCACCGCGATCCGCGCGTGGGCCAGGCAGTTCTATCCCGAGGCGTTCGCATCGCAGGGAGGCTCCATGCAATGAGTACCGCACCGATTCGCGTCTTCCAGGTGGCCACCGGAAACGTCGGGAGGGAGATGATCAAGCGGATCGCCGCCCGGCCGGACCTTGAACTCGTTGGCCTGCACTGCTATTCGCCGGAAAAGATCGGCCGCGACGCCGGCGAGCTCGCGGGCATCGAGCCCAACGGGGTGACGGCCACCGGCAGCATCGAACAGATCATCGCCGCCCGGCCCGACGTGCTGACCTTTCACGGCGTGTTCCCCGACGAGGACCTCTACGTCGCGGTGCTCGAGGCGGGGATCAACGTCGTCACCACCGCCGACTGGATCACCGGGTGGCACCGCGACACCAACCACCCCCACCCGTCGGGCACGCCGGTGACCCGGCTGCTGGCCCGGGCGTGCGAGAAGGGCGGCGCGACGTTCTACGGCACCGGCATGAACCCCGGGCTGAACCAGATCCTGGGCGTGGTGTGCTCGGCCGATGTCGCCGAGATCGAGAACGTCACCACCATCGAATCGGTCGACGTGTCGTGCCATCATTCCAAGGACACCTGGATCGAGGTGGGTTACGGCCAACCGGTCGACGACCCGCAGATCGCCGCGAAGCTGGAGAAGTACACCCGCGTGTTCGCCGACAGCGTGCTGATGATGGCCGACTGCTTCGACCTGGCGCTCGACGAGGTCACCTTCAGCTACGAGCTGGGCGCCTGCACCAAGGACGTCGACCTGGGCTGGTACACGCTGCCCAGGGGCTCGCTGGGCGCCAACTACATCAAGTACCAGGGCATGGTCGGCGGCGTCCCGCGGATCGAGACGCACCTGGAATGGCAGATGACCCCGCACACCGATCCGAGCTGGAACATCAAGGGCTGCTACATCACCCAGATCCAGGGCGATCCCTGCATCTACAACAAGCACATGATCTTTCCCAAGCCCGGCGTCGACCTGTCCGACCCGGACAACTTCGCCTCCATCGGCATGACCGTGACCGGCCTGCCCGCGCTCAACGCGATCAAGTCGGTGGTCGCCGCGCCGCCGGGCCTGCTGACCAGCGCCGATCTGCCGCTGCGCGGGTTCGCCGGGCGGTTCAAGAGCCAGCGGCTCGGGTAGTCTCGCGACGTGCGGGCAAAATCTCGGATCGTGGCAGCCGCGGTCGCCGCGGTCATTGTGGTCATCGCCGCGTGCTCGTGTCCCTCCGGTTGGGCCGACGCCTTCTCCGAGAGCCCGCCGTTCCCGATCGGCCAGTTGGGCGTGCCCCTGCATGTGCGGTCCGCCGACGGCGCGACCGCCGACATCACGGTCAACAGCGCGACGTGGCTGCCGCCGGGGTGCGCCTCTCATTTCGCGGCCCCGACGCCCGACTCGGCATGCACCGTGGTGGAACTGACCATCACCGGGACGTCCCACCGGTTCTTCTCGTTCGATTATCGCTACATATTCGCCGGATACGGCGGCGGCAATCAGCCGTGGACCCATCCCGACGACGCGCCCCAGCCGTCGACGCTTGCGGTCGACTACCGGAGGCTCGACAAGATGCCCCCGCTGCAATCGGGCGGCCTTCACGACGGGCAGACCGCGCACGGATTCGTCGGCTTCACGATGCCGACGCCGGGCGACGTGTACGTCACGCTCAACGATCCCGAGCAACACGCGCCCTACACCGAAGCGGGCTGGATAGTCCACACCTGACGGGCGCGAGGAGCCCCCGACTCCCCGGTCTAGGGTGAAGACCATGCGCGTAGGGGTGCTGGGAGCCAAAGGCAAGGTGGGGTCGACGATGGTCGGGGCGGTGCAGGCCGCCGACGACCTGACGCTGTCGGCCGAGGTCGACGCCGGCGATCCGCTGAGCCTGCTGACCGACGGCCACACCGAGGTGGTCATCGACTTCACCCACCCCGACGTGGTGATGGACAACCTGAAGTTTTTGATCGACAACGGGATTCACGCGGTGGTCGGCACCACGGGCTTCACCGCCGAGCGCCTCGACCGGGTGGCATCCTGGCTGGCCGACACCAACACCGGCGTGTTGATCGCGCCGAACTTCGCGATCGGCGCGGTGTTGTCGATGCATTTCGCCAAGCAGGCGGCGCCGTTCTTCGACTCGGCGGAGGTGATCGAGCTGCACCACCCGCACAAGGCCGACGCCCCGTCGGGCACCGCGGCGCGCACCGCCAAGTTGATCGCCGAGGCCCGAAAAGGCTTGCCGCCCAACCCCGATGCCACCAGCAGCGGCCTGCCGGGCGCTCGCGGCGCCGACGTCGACGGGATACCGGTGCACTCGGTGCGGCTGGCCGGGCTGGTCGCGCACCAAGAGATCCTGTTCGGCACCGAGGGGGAGACGCTGACGATCCGCCACGACAGCCTGGACCGGACGTCGTTCGTTCCCGGCGTGCTGCTCGCGGTGCGGCGCATCAAGGACCGGCCGGGCCTCACGGTGGGTCTCGAGGCCCTGCTCGACCTGCAATGAACGCGACGCGACGCACCCAGCTGCTGATCGCGTTCCTGTGCGCGGCGATGCTGGTGTACTTCGCGCTGCTGGGCCGCGACGCCGTCGCGCTGATCGCCTCCGGCCGGCCCGCCGCCGTGGGCCTGGGCGCCGCGCTGCTGATCATGCCCGTCATCGGCGGGTGGGCGATGATCGCCACGCTGCGTGCGGGATTCGCCCATCAGCGGCTGGCCCGCCTGATCGCCGCCGACGGCATGGAGCTGGACATTAGCGCGCTGCCGCGGCGGCCGTCGGGCCGCATCCGGCGCGACGCCGCCGACGCGCTGTTCGCCACGGTGCGCACCGAAGTCGAGGCCGACCCGGACGACTGGCGGCGCTGGTATCGCCTGGCCCGGGCCTACGACTACGCGGGGGATCGCCGCCGCGCGCGGGAGGCGATGAAGACCGCGGTCGAGATCCAGGCCCGCCAGTGAGCAAGACGCTGCTGGTGGTTCACCACACCCCGTCGCCGGGCACCCGGGAACTGCTCGAGGCGGTGCTCGCCGGGGCGAACGATCCCGAGATCGAGGGGGTGGACGTGGTCGCGAGGCCGGCGCTGGCCGCGACCCTGCCGGACATGCTCGACGCCGACGGCTACCTGTTCGGCACCACGGCCAACTTCGGCTACATGTCCGGCGCGCTCAAGCATTTCTTCGACACCGTCTACTACCCGAGCCTGGATCACGTCGCCGGCCGGCCTTATGGCCTGTGGGTGCACGGCAACAACGACACCGTCGGCGCCGCGGCGGCCGTCGGCAAGCTGGCGACCGGGCTGTCGCTGAGCCAGGCCGCCGACGTGTTGGAGGTCGTCGGCGCCGTCGACGCCGCGGTGCGCGAGCGGGCCTACGAACTGGGGGGCACGCTGGCCGCGACGCTCATGGAGTGAGCCTGTGCCGGATCGAATTCCAGCACGGCCCTGACGAACTGGTGCGGGTCGTAGTCGATCGCCTGGTATCCCTGGCCCTGCATCGCGACGATGGTGGCGCCCGGGATCTGCGCGGCGACGGCCGCGGTGGCCGCACCCAGACACGCCGGGCTCTCGGTGCCCAGCAGCATTCGCACCGGCACCGCGATCGCGGCGAGTTCGCGGGCCGCGGTGTGCGCGATCGAGGCGGCCAGGAACGAAAAGTCGCGATTCGGCAAGGTCTTTGACGGCCGGCCCGGACAGATGCAGGGTTTCGCGATGGAACGCCTCGAGCACTTCGCGCGGGCCGGGCGCAGCGTTGAGCCGCGGCCAGCCCGCCGCCGACACCAGCTCGAGGTCCGGCGACGGCAGCGGCGGCGCGTAGGGGACGATGCGGCGGAACGCGGGGGTGATCAGCGCGGCTTCCAGCACCGCCAAGGCGCCGTAGGAATGACCGATCACGTGTAGACGTCGCCGCCGACGGCCTCGGCGACGGCCGCGACGTCCTCTGCCTCGCGCCGCGCCGGCGGCGCCCGGACCGAGGACCACCGGGCCCGCGTGCCGGTGCCGCCGTGCACCAGCAGCAGGGGCGGCCCGCGCGCCCGTCGTGTGCGGCCGGAAGCCGCCGTGTTTCCCACGGAAACTGCCGCGGCCGTGACTACCCGAACCCCGGCTGAAACGCGCCCGCCGGCTGGGCGAGCGCCAGCGCCGTGCTGGAGCCGAAAGGCCCGTGCCGGTCGAACAGCGTCGCGGTCCCGGTGGCCACGCCCGCCGCGCCGTAGTGGCTTTGGGCGGCCAGCCCGAGGAATTCCCCGTCGGGCAGCCGGCCGGCCGTGACGGTGTAGTCGGCGTTGATGTAGCGCAATCCGCCTGTGCCCCAATGGGTGAGCGAGCTGGTGACGTCGCCGACGAATGCCAGGCGAACGAACGGCGTGAGCGGGTGGCCGCGCACCATCGGGCGGAATACCTTGGTCCAGGCGAACTTTTGGGAATGGTCCTGTTCCCATTCGCCCGCGGCGATACCGGGGCTGCCCGTCATGGTGGCGCCGTACCCCCAGATGAAAAACGCCATGTCCGCGGGGAAGCCGGTGCAGTCGGCGGGAAGCGGCGGCATCTCGAGCGGGCCGGACCACACCCGCCCGTCGGGATGCTCACCGCGGCGCAAAAACAGCGCGCTGGCCCGCGCGACGGTCGTGCCGTTCTGCACCAGCGCGCCGTCCACCAGCTTGATGCGCCGGCCCTCGCGCTGCACCGACGTCCGAATCCGGATCGGCTCGGGCAGCACCGGCCGCAGCAAATCGACCGTCAGGCGTGCGGGCTGAAAGTCGGCGTCGATGCCGGACTGCTCGATCCCGAAAGCCAACAGGCCGCCGACGTTCTGGCCGCCCAGGGCAGCGCCCCATGGCCCCCGGGTCAACGGGCCCGGCAGATAGGAGTCGCCGTCGACAGTGAACAGCGGCTCGGGCATGATGGCGGGATCCTCGATCGTCACCGGTTCACGATAGGGCAGGAGGCTGGTAGCACCCGGCATGCCTCGACTAACCGAAATTCCCCGTGACCGCAACCCATTCGCGGCGGACCCGACCGTGGGTGTCGCCCGCGACGCCGACGGCATATCGCACTACGAGGGGTTGCCCGCCACGCTGCTGGACGTGCTCGCCGAGCAGGTGACCACCCGCCCGGACAGCGAGGCCCTGGTCGAGGTGGGCGCCGGCCGATTGACCTACCGGCAGCTGTGGGACCGCGCGGCGCGGGTGGCCGGCGGCCTGCGCGCGCAGGGGGTGCAACCCGGTGACCGCGTCGCCGTGCGTTGCCCCGGGGGCATCGACTGGGCGCTCGCGTTTTGGGGCACCGTGATGGCCGGTGCCATTGCGGTGGCGGTCAATACGCGCTCGGCGCAACCGGAGGTCGAGTTCGTGCTGTCGGACTGCGGCGCCCGGGTGGACCTGGCGCCGGACGCGGCGTTGCCCGACGGCCGGCCGTACGTCACCGAGCGACTCGACCGCACCGATGTCGCCGCCCTGTTCTACACGTCGGGCACCACCGGCCACCCCAAGGGCGTGCCGACCACGCACGAGGCGTTCTTGACCAACATCGAAAACGCCATCCGCTGCCTCGGTCAGCCCAGGGACCTGGGCGAAAAGATGCGCACGCTCATCTCGGTGCCGCTGTTCCACGTGACCGGTTGCAACACACAGCTTTTGGTTGCGTGCGGACTCGGGGGAGCGTCGGTGATCATGCCGTCGCTCGACCTCGGGGCGCTGATCGCGACGCTGGGCGCCGAACGGATCTCCGTGATGGTCACCGTTCCGGCGGTCTACTCACTGATGTTGCGCCACAAGCGCTTTGCCGACGCGGACGTGTCCGGCGTGCGGTGGGTGGGCTACGGCGGCGCGCCGATCGCCCCGGCTTTGGTGCGGGCCGTCAAGCAGGCGTTCCCGCAAGCCACGGTGTTCAACGGCTACGGCATGACCGAAAGCGCCTCGTTGCTGACCGTGCTGCCCGACCGCGAGGCCGTCGAGCACGCCGACTCCGTCGGGTACGCGGTGCCGTCGGTGGACCTCGGCGTCATCCCGCTCGGAAGCGATCCGGCCGAGGGGGAGCTGGTCGCGCGCGGCGCCAACGTCGCCGCCGGCTACTGGAATCGGCCCGACGCCAGCTCGGCCACCTTCGCCGACGGCTGGCTGCGCACCGGAGACGTCGTGCGGGTCGACGACGGGGGCCGGGTGCACATCATCGATCGCCTCAAGGACATCATCAACCGCGGCGGCGAGAACGTCTCGAGCGTCGAGGTCGAGGCCGCCCTGCTGGAGGCGCCCGGCGTGGCGGACGCCTGCGTGCTGGCGGTGCCCGACGAGGTGATGGGCGAAAAGGTCGGCGCCGTCCTCTTCGGCGACTCCCGACGCATCGACGTGGCGGCCGTGCTCGAGCACTGCAGCGGGCAACTGGCCGACTTCAAGGTTCCGCAGTACGTCGCCGTGGTGGACGAGGCGTTGCCGCGCAACGCCGGCGGGAAGCTCCTCAAGGGCAAGCTCCGCCAGCAGGTGCGCTGGGGCGACCCGGTCCGATGACCGCCACCCTGTTGATCGCCAACCGCGGCGAGATCGCGCTCCGGATCGTCCGCACCGCAACCGAACTGGGTCACCCGACGGTCGCGGTCTACGCCGAGGACGACGCCGACAGCCCGCACGTGCACGCCGCCGACGAGGCCATCGGCCTGCCCGGCGCCGGCCCGCAGGCCTACCTGGACCAGGCGGCGATCCTGGCGGCGGCCAAGACCTCGGGCGCCGAGCTGATTCATCCCGGCTACGGATTCCTCAGCGAGAACCCGGGATTCGCCCGCGCCTGCACGGCCGCCGGACACACGTTCGTCGGGCCCGACGCCGAGGTGCTCGCGCTGGTCGGTGACAAGACGTCGGCCCGCGCCGCCGCGGTCGCCGCCGGGGTGCCGGTGCTGCCCGCGACGGACGGGCCGACCAGCGCCGCGGACGTCCAAGCGTTCTTCGCCGACCACGACGGCGCGGTCATGATCAAGGCGCTCGCCGGCGGCGGCGGCCGCGGGATGCGCAAGGTCACCCGCGCCGACCAGATCGAAAACGCCTATCAGCAATGCGCCGCGGAGGCCCGGCTCGGCTTCGGCGATCCGGCGCTGTTCGCCGAGGCGCTGCTGGAGCCCGCGCGGCACATCGAGGTGCAGGTGGTGGGCGCGCCGGCCGGACACCAGACGCACGCGCTGGCGCTCGGCGATCGAGACTGCAGCATCCAGCGGCGCTACCAGAAGCTGGTCGAAATCGCGCCCGCCCAAGGGCTTTCGGATGGCCTGCGCCGCGAGCTGCACCGCGCCGCGGCCCGGCTGTGCGCCCGGGTGGGCCTGCGGGGGCTGGCCACCGCCGAATTCCTGGTGTCGGAAAACGAATTCGTCTTCCTCGAGGTCAACCCGCGCATCCAGGTCGAGCACCCGATCACCGAGGAGACCACCGGCGTCGACCTGGTCGCCGTCCAGCTGGCCATCGCCCGCGGCGCGTCGTACTACGAGCTGGGCCTGCCCGCCGGGATCGCCTCGGACGGAACGGAAGTCATCGGCGAGCCGGCCGCCCGTCGCGGCATCGCGATCCAGGTTCGCGTCAACGTCGAGACCTACGGCGCCGACGGGTCCGTCGTCCCGGCGTCGGGCACCGTCACGACGTTCTCACCGCCCAGCGGCCCCGGGGTGCGCGTCGACACCTACGGGCGGCCCGGCCTGGTGATCGGTCCCCGGTACGACTCCCTGCTCGCCAAGGTCATCACCCATGTGCACGGGTCGTCGTTCCCGGCGGCGGTGCGCAAGGCCCGCACCGCGCTGGGCGAATTCGCCGTCGAGGGCGTGCGCACCAACATCGCGTTCCTGCGAGAGTTGCTGGCCGACGGGCGGATCGAGTCCGGTTGGGTGACGACGGGGTTTCTGGACGAACGGCTGCCCGAGCTGGTCGCCGCGGCGTTGTCGCGGGGGCCGGACGTCCGGGCCGCGCCGGTGGAGCTCTACCCGGGCGAGGAGGTGCTGCGCGCGCAGCTGGCCGGGACCGTGGTGGAGGTCGCCGCCGAGGGCGCCGAGTTCGGCGCCGGCGACCAGCTGGTGGTGCTCGAGGCGATGAAGATGCAGCACGTGCTCGCGGCGCCCGACGCGCTGCGCACGTCCCGGATTCTCGTGGCAACCGGCCAGGTCGTCGGCACCGGGGACCCGCTGCTGGTCTTCTCCCGCACCGACGCGGCGGCGGGCGCCGAATCATCTTCGGCGGCAATCGATCTCGACCGCCCGCGCGCCGGCCTCGACGAGGTCGACCACCGCCATCGGCTGACCCGCGACGAGGGCCGCCCCGCGGCGGTCGCCAAGCGGCACGACCAAGGTCGCCGCACCGCGCGGGAGAACATCGCCGACCTGGTCGACGACGGCAGCTTCGTCGAATACGGCGCGCTGGCCATCGCCGCGCAGCGCAGCCGGCGCACCGAGGAGGACCTGATCGCCAACACCCCGGCCGACGGCCTGGTGGCGGGCCTGGCGACCATCGGCGGGGCCGAGGCCGTCGTGGCGTCCTACGACTACACCGTGCTGGCCGGGACGCAGGGCATGCGCAACCACGCCAAGACCGACCGCGTCTTCGAGCTGGCGGCCCGAAAATGCGTCCCGGTGGTGCTGTTCGCCGAGGGCGGCGGCGGTCGGCCGGGCGACACCGACGTCGGCGGCGCGGCCGGGCTCGACGTGCCGACGTTCCGGATGCTGGCCGGCCTGAGCGGCCGGGTTCCGCTGGTGTCGATCGTCTCCGGCCGTTGCTTCGCCGGCAACGCCGCGCTGGCGGGCGTGTGCGACGTGATCATCGCGACCCCGGACGCCAACATCGGCATGGGCGGCCCGGCGATGATCGAGGGTGGCGGGCTGGGCGTCTACCCCCCTGAGGCGATCGGCCCGATCGACGTGCAGCGGCACAACGGCGTGGTCGGCCTGGTCGCCCGCGACGAGGCGCACGCCGTGTCGCTGGCCAGACGGTACCTGTCGTATTTCCAGGGCAACTCAAGCAAGTGGGAGGCGCCGGATCCGCGGCTGGCGCGACACGCGGTGCCGGAGAACAGGTTACGCGCCTACGACGTGCACCGCGCGATCGACTCCATCGTCGACGTCGGCTCGGTGCTGGAGCTGCGCCCCGACTACGGCGTCGGGATCGTCACCGCGCTGGTGCGCGTCGAGGGCGCGCCCTACGGGCTGATCGCCAACAGCACGCACCACCTCGGCGGGGCGATCGACGCCGAGGCGGCCGACAAGGCCGGCGACTTCCTGGCGCTGTGTGAGTCGTTCCGGTTGCCGCTGATCTCGCTGTGCGACACGCCCGGCTTCATGGTCGGCCCCGACGCCGAAAAAGACGCCGCGGTCCGCCGTTTCGGCCGCATGTTCGTCCTCGGCGCGAAGCTGACCGTGCCCCTGGGCATGATCATCCTGCGCAAGGGCTACGGGCTCGGCGCGATGGCGATGGGCGGCGGTTCCTTCCGCGCGCCGCAGTTCACGATCGCCTGGCCGACCGGCGAGATCGGCGGCATGGGCTTGGAAGGTGCCGTGCGGCTCGGGTTCAGCAAAGAGCTTGCCGCCGTAGGCGATCCGGTCGAACGCCAGGACCTGTTCGACAAGCTGGTGGCGGCCGCCTACCAACACGGCAAGGCGCTGCGGTCGGCCACCACGTTCGAGCTCGACGACGTCATCGACCCCGCAGACTCCCGGGCCTGGATAACCAGGCTCCGGGAAGCCTGAGGGTCGACGGTTTACGCGTGGCCCGAACCGCAGCCCACGCCCGGCAGGCACCCCTGGCCGCCGGGGACGCCGCCGGGCCGGCGTTCTGGCCGCCGGAGCCGCAGCCGACGCCCGGGACGCATCCCTGGCCGCCGGGCCCGTTGTTCGTGCCGCCGGAACCGCAATTGCCGTTGGCGTCGCAGCCACCGCCGCTCGGGTCGGCCTTGAAGATCACGTGCGTGGGTGCCGGGGTGTTCGCGGCCGGACCGGCGACGAAGGCGTCAGCGGAGGCCGCCGGTGCGGCGGCGACGGCCCCGGCCACGACCAGTGGTTTCATAAGGGTTAGTTTCGCTAACATGCGCTGCGCGTACCACGGCCACACGGGTCCGGAACATCCTGAACGTAAATATTGGCCCGGCAGACAGAAGGCACACCGATGACCTCACTCGATTTGACCGGCCGCAGCGCGATCATCACCGGCGCCTCGCGCGGAATCGGCCTGGCGATCGCGCAGCAACTGGCGGCCGCGGGCGCCAACGTGGTGCTCACCGCGCGCAAGCAGGAGGCGGCCGACGAGGCGGCGGCGCAGGTCGGCGAGAAGGCCGTCGGGGTGGGCGCCCACGCGGTGGACGAGGAGGCGGCCCGGCGCTGCGTGGACCTGACGCTGGAGCGCTTCGGCGGCGTCGACATCCTGGTCAACAACGCCGGAACGAATCCGGCGTACGGCCCGCTGATCGACCAGGACCACGCCCGGTTCACCAAGATCTTCGACGTCAACCTGTGGGCCCCGTTGCTGTGGACCTCGCTGGTCGTCAAGTCCTGGATGGGCGAGCACGGCGGCGCGATCGTGAACACGGCCTCCATCGGGGGGCTGCACCAGTCACCGGCCATGGGCATGTACAACGCCACCAAGGCCGCGCTGATCCACGTCACCAAGCAACTGGCGCTGGAACTTTCGCCGCGCGTGCGGGTCAACGCCATCGCGCCCGGGGTGGTGCGCACCCGGCTGGCCGAGGCGCTGTGGAAGGACCACGAAGACCCGCTGGCGGCCACGATCGCGCTGGGCCGCATCGGCGAGCCGGCCGACGTCGCGGGCGCCGTCGCCTTCCTGGTGTCCGATGCGGCGAGCTGGATCACCGGGGAGACGATGGTCATCGACGGCGGCCTGCTGCTCGGGCAGGCGCAGGGATTCCGATTCCGCCCCGAGGCCACGTGATGGACCCCGAGGATTTCGGGGCCGACGTGACGGCCCGGGTGCGGGCACTGCTGCGCGAGCACGACCCGGCGACCACCGAGCCGCGGGAATTCCTTGGCGCGCAATACGATGCCGGTCTGGCCTGGGTGCATCTGCCGCCCGGTTTCGGCGGTTTGGGCCTGCCGAAGAAGGCCCAGGAAATCGTCGACGCTCAGCTCGCCGCCGCCGGCGCGCCGGTGGGCGGAACCGTCCAGAACTTCATCGGCATGGGCATGGCGGCACCGACGATCGCGGCGTTCGGCACCGACGAGCAGAAGCGAAGGTTCCTGCGCCCCTTGTTCACCGGCGAGCAGATCTACTGCCAGCTGTTCAGCGAGCCGGGCGCGGGCTCGGATTTGGCCGGGGTGGCCACCCGCGCGGTCCGCGCGTCCGGTTCGCAAGGCGACGACTGGATCGTCAACGGGCAGAAGGTGTGGACGTCGATGGCCCAGCACGCGCAGATGGGGATCTTGGTCGCCCGCACCGACCCGTCGGTGCCCAAACACGCCGGCCTGACGTACTTTCTGTGCGACATGACGCAACCCGGCGTGGAGGTGCGGCCGCTGCGCCAGATCACCGGCGAGGCGGAGTTCAACGAGGTGTTCCTCACCGACGTCCGGGTGCCCGACGCGAACCGGCTCGGCCCCGAGGGCGGCGGCTGGCGGGTCGCCACCACGACGCTCAACAACGAGCGGGTGGCCATCGGGTCGCGGCCCGGAGTCCCGCGTGAGGGCGGGATCATCGGCAAGGTCACCGCGGCCTGGCGCGACGAGCCGGCGCTGCGCAACCCCGCCATGCACGATGAGCTGATGCGCCTGTGGGTCGAGGCCGAGGTGCTGCGGCTCACCGGGGAGCGGCTGCGGCAACAGGCCCAAAAAAGCCCAGCGGGTCAGCCCGGGCCCGAAGGCGCCGGGATGAAGGTCGCCTTCGCCAAGCTGGCGCAAGCCATCTCGGGCTTCGACATCGAGCTGCACGCCGAATCCGGGCTGCACTACGACGACTGGACCATGCGCAGGACGGAGGTCGTCGACCTCGTCGGCCGCGGACCCGGCTACCGCTACTTGCGGGCGCGCGGCAACTCCATCGAGGGCGGCACGTCGGAGATTTTGCGCAACACCATCGCCGAGCGGATTCTCGGCCTGCCGGGCGAACACCGCGTCGACAAGGACGTCGCCTGGAAGGACCTGGACCGGTGAACCTGCTCTATTCCGACACCGAGGAGGCGTTGCGCGACAGCGTTCGTCACCTGTTCGCCGATCGCTGCCCGCCCGAATCGGTGATGCGGGCCTACGACCAAGAGCCGCAAGACTTTTCGGGCGTCTGGCGGACGCTGGCCGCCGAGCTCGGTGTCGCGGGTCTGCTGGTGCCCGAGGCGCTCGGCGGAGCCGGCGCCGGCGCCGGCGAGGCGGCGATCGTCATGGAAGAGATCGGGCGCGCCGTCGCGCCGGTGCCGTTCTTGTCCAGCGCGGTGCTGGCCACCGTCGCGCTGCTGCACGCCGGCGACACCGACACGGTGCCCGCGCTGGCCCGCGGCGAGCTCACCGCGGCGCTGACGGTGCCGCTGTCCACCGCGCCGTCGGACCCGGTTGCCGGGGTGGGCGCCGCCGCCGACGGCCTGACCGGTGCGGTCACCAGCGTCGCGGGCGTCGGCGAGGCCGACGTGCTGGTGGTGCCGGTCGCCGGCCCCGACGGACTGGAACTGCACACCGTGCCGCGGACCGCCGACGGTGTGCAGGTCTCGGCTGTGCTCGCTTTGGACATGACCAGACCCCTTGCGCATGTGCGGTTTTCGGGCGCGTCGTCGTCACGGGTCGGCCCGGCGGACGGCGCGATCGCCGAAGCCCTGCGGACGGCCGCGGCCCTGCTCGCATCCGAGCAACTCGGCGTGGCGCGGTGGTGCTTCGACACCACCCTGGCCTATGTCAAGCAGCGCAAGCAGTTCGGCCGCGCGATCGGCTCATACCAGGCGATCAAGCACCGCCTGGCCGATCTGTGGTTCGAGGTGGGTGCGGCGACGGCGGTCGCCCGATACGCCGCCGACACGTGCGCCCGCGGCGACGCCGACGCCGCCACCGCGGCCGCCCTGGCGCAGGCCTACTGCAGCGGCGCCGCCGTGCACGCCGCCGAGGAATGCGTGCAGCTTCACGGGGGGATCGGGATGACGTGGGAATATCCGGCGCATCTCTACCTCAAGCGCGCCAAGAGCGACCAGCTGGCCTTCGGAAACGCCTACCGGCACCGCGCCCGATTGGCGGAGCTGGTGAACCTGCCGAACTCCTGATCCGGGTCGGCTTTGCTGAGCCACAGCTCTTCGGTGCGGTCGTGGAAGGTGACCAGCGCGACGGTGTCGTCGCGGCGGCGCATCGCCGACTTGCTCATGTTGGCCCACACCGAATGACCGCTTTTGTGCCGCAGCTCGACGAGCCGCTCGGCGCCCTTCCCGACCAGCGTGACCCACCGGTCGTCGTCGGGAAGGCGATAAAAAATGTCGTCGAAAATAATGGTGCGCAGCTCGTCGGCGGAATAGCCGACCATGTCGCAAAACGAGCCATTGGCAAAAAGGATGGTCCCGGCGCGGTCCACCGCTAAGGCCGGAGCCGGTAATCGATCCAATACGATCAAAGCGGGCATCTGCCGCAGGTCATCCATGGGCAGTTGGCCCGGCGGCCGCCGCCGGCGCCGCTCTATCGGTCGACCATCGGTGGCCGTCGTAATCTGCGTTATCACACGTCTCCCGTCGCCCGGCTCTAGGCCACGCCGCCATCAGCTCGCTTCTTGGTTAAACGCGCTGACAGCAAAGGTAGGGCAAGTTTAGCAATAAGTCCACGGTTCGCAACTTGGAGTAACTGTTGGCCAAATGCCACATGACGGCGCGCCGCCTTGCACCGTGTCGTCGCCCTTTTCGGTACGGGCGTATTAGCTGCACGCGCGGTCGGCTGAATCTAGGTCCCCGCGGACTGCTCGTTCCAGCAAATTCGGAAACGGTGGTTCGCTAACAATGGTCGGGACCATTGCGTGGGCGGCGGCCGCGCGCAAACCAGCGGTGATGGCCGCGCTAGCAGCCACCCCGGCAAACTTGGCGCCGCGGCCGTGCGCCGACAGCAACCTTGTCAACTTTTACGCGCTAACTTGCGCCGGCGGCCGATTCGGTTGACCGGCGCTTGAATGACCTTTGGTCATATGCTTCGCGAAATGTGGTCCCCAATCGGCGGCCCGGGAAAATGGAGCAGCGAATGCGCGTGTTGTTGTCGACCTACGACTCCCGCGGGGGTGTCGAACCGCTGGTGGGGCTCGCCGTCCAGTTGCGCTCGCTGGGCGCCGAGGTGCGGGTGTGCGCGCCGCCGGACGAGGAGTTCGCCCAGCGGGCGGCCGGTGTCGGCGTGCTGCTGGTGCCCTTCGGCCAGTCGGTGCGCGCGATGACCACCGCGGCGGCCCCGCCGTCGGAGGCCGACCTGCGCCGGCACGTGGACGACCTGATCGCCGCGCAGTTCGACACGGTCGCCGCGGCGGCCGAGGGATGCGACGCCCTGGTGGCGGCCGGCCTGCTGCCCGCGGCGGCCGGCGCGCGGTCGGTGGCCGAGAAGCTCGGCATCCGTTACGTGTACGCGAGCTATCACCCCACGGATTTGCCGTCGCCCCACCACCCGCCGCGGTCGTTTTGGAGCTCGCCGCTGCCCCTGCACCTGATCGACAACATGGCCCTGTGGGACCTCGACGCCCAGAACGTGAACGCCCTGTTCGGCGCGACGCTCAACGGGCACCGGGCCACGCTGGGCCTGCCGCCGGTGGGCAACGTGCGCGAGCACGCCTTCACCGACCACCCGTGGCTGGCCACCGACCCCACCCTGGGCCCGTGGCCGGGGCCGACGGATCTTCGCGTCGTCCAAACGGGCGCGTGGCTGCTGGCGGACGACCGCCCGCTCCCCGCCGAGCTGGAGGCCTTCCTGGACGCGGGCGCGGCCCCGGTGTACCTGGGCTTCGGCAGCATGCCGATGAGCGGCTCCAAGGACATCGCGCGGGTGGCGGTCGAGGCCATCCGGGCGCAGGGCCGCCGCGTGCTGGTGCTGCGGGGTTGGGCCGACCTCGCCCCGTTCGACGACCGCGGGGACTGCCTGGCCGTCGGAGAGATTAACCAGCAGGCGCTGTTTCGGCGGGTCGCGGCCGTCGTGCACCACGGCGGCGCCGGCACGACGACCACCGCCGCCCTGGCAGGCGCGCCGCAGGTGGTGATACCCCAGGGGGCCGACCAGCTGTACTGGGCCCGGCGGGTGGCCGAGCTGGGCATCGGTGTGGCATACGACGGCCGCACCGCCTCCGTCGAATCCCTGTCCGCGGCGCTGCGGGCGACCCTGGCTCCCCAGACGCGCGCCCGGGCCGGGGCCGTGTCCGCCCAGGTCCGCACCGACGGGGCCGAGGTGGCCGCGAAGCTGCTGCTCGAGGCGGCCGGCTCAGCGCGGTAGCGCCGAACCGAAAACCTCCGCCATGGCCGCCCAGTGGCGCTCCGCGGCGGCCGGGTCGTAGGGGCCGTTGTCGGGGACCGCGAACCCGTGGCCGGCCGAATACCACTCGATCGTGTGCGTCACGCCGGCCGCCGTCAGCGCCTTGTCGAGCTGCTCGGCGTGATCGGCCGTGAAGGACGGGTCGTTTTCGGCGCCCCCCACGTACACGGTGGCGGTCATCCGATCGGCCAGCAGGTGCGGGCTGTCGTCGCCGTCGGTGACCAGGCCACCGCCGTGGAAGGAGGCGACGGCGCCGACGCGCTCCGGAACCAGGCCGGCCACCGTCAGCGACATGCGTCCGCCCATGCAGTAGCCGCACACGCCGAAGCGCTCCCCGGACACCTCCGGACGCCCGGCCAGGTACTCGAGCAACGCGCGCGCGTCCCCGCCGACCTTGTCCGGTGTCAGGCTGCCGATCATCGAATACAGCCGCTGGCGTTCCTTTTGATCGCTGAACACGGTGGCCATGTCGAACGGGGCCCAGTCGCCGCTGCGGTAGTACACGTCGGGAAGCAGCACCGCATAGCCATATCCGGCCAGCTCGGCGGCCATCTGGTCGAACGTGTCGCGCACCCCGCCGGCGTCGGGGAACATGATCACGCCGGGCCAAGGGCCCTGACCATCCGGGGTGAACAGGCGGACGGGGCACGAACCGTCGGGGGTGGCGACGCTGTCGATGGTTTTGGGCATGGCACCGTTGTACTCCTGGCCCGCCGCCGCGAATTTTCGGGCGGCGACCCGCCGCGCCCGGCTTCGCCGCGCTTGCGATCGCCGCGCGTAAGCTGGCCGCGTGCCGATCGCAGCGCCGATTCCCACGCCCTACGAGGACCTGCTGCGCGCGGTGCTCGAGCGGGGCGCGGCCAAGTCCGACCGCACCGGCACCGGTACCCGCAGCCTGTTCGGCCAGCAGCTGCGCTACGACCTGTCGGCGGGCTTCCCGCTGCTGACCACCAAGAAGGTGCATTTCAAATCGGTGGTCTACGAGTTGCTGTGGTTTTTGCGCGGCGACTCCAACGTCGCCTGGCTGCACGAGCACGGCGTCACCATCTGGGACGAATGGGCAAGCGACACGGGCGATCTCGGGCCCATCTACGGCGTGCAGTGGCGCTCCTGGCCGACGCCGACGGGCGAGCACGTCGACCAGATCAGCGCCGCACTCGATTTGCTGCGGACCGACCCGGACTCGCGGCGCATCATCGTGTCGGCGTGGAACGTGGGCGACATCCCGCGGATGGCGCTGCCGCCGTGTCACGCGTTCTTCCAGTTCTACGTGGCCGACGGCCGGCTGAGCTGCCAGCTGTATCAGCGCAGCGCCGACCTGTTCCTCGGGGTGCCGTTCAACATCGCCAGCTACGCGCTGCTCACCCACATGATGGCCGCGCAGGCCGGTCTTGGCGTCGGCGAGTTCGTCTGGACCGGCGGGGACTGCCACATCTACGACAACCACGTCGAACAGGTCCGCACCCAGCTCGGCCGCGACCCCCGGCCTTACCCGGAACTTGTTTTGGCTCAAAGAGATTCGATCTTCGACTACACCTATGAGGATGTCGTCGTAAAGAATTACGACCCGCATCCGGCGATCAAAGCGCCCGTCGCTGTATGACGCGGCTGGGCCTGGTGTGGGCTCAGTCGAGCTCCGGCGTGATCGGTCGCGGCGGCGACATCCCGTGGCGGGTCCCCGAGGACCTCGCGCGCTTTAAAGAGATCACGATGGGCCACACCGTCGTGATGGGCCGGCTGACCTGGGAGTCGCTGCCGGCCGGGGTCCGGCCGCTGCCGGGCCGCAGGAACGTCGTGCTGTCCCGCAACGCCGGCTACGTCGCCGAGGGGGCGGAGGTGCTCGGTTCGCTCGAGGAGGCCCTGACCGAGCCCGAGGCGTGGGTGATCGGGGGCGCGCAGATCTACCTGCTCGCGCTGCCGTTGGCCACGCGCTGCGAGGTCACCGAGGTCGAGATCGACCTCCCGCGCGACGACGGCGACGCGCTGGCCCCGGTGCTCGACGAGGCCTGGGTGGGCGTGACGGGAAAGTGGCAGGCGAGCCGCACCGGGCTGCGGTATCGCTTCCACACGTACTCGCGGCCGTCGACGCTCTGATCGGCGCCGGCGCCCCGAGCTGACATACTCGGTACTCGGGGTCGGTCGAAGGTTTACAGGCGTTTTCAGGAGGGGGATTCCCAGTGATAACCGAACCCGCAAAGACATTCCCTCGCGTGTTAAGGGGCTACGATCCGGCCGCGGTCGACGCGCACATCGAGGCGCTGACCGCCAAGCAGCGGTTGTTGCTCGACGACGTCAAGAGCCTCGAGGCGCGACTGACCCAGGTCGGTGACGAGGCGGCCGCGCTGCGCAAGGAGGTCGCCGTCCTCACCGACACCTCGCCGTCGCCGCACGCGGTGCAGCTGCGGATGGCCAACATGCTGCGGCGCGCGGTCGACGAGGTCGCCCAGATGCAGGCCGAGGCGCGGGCCGAGGCGGACGCGCTGATCGCGGCGGCCGAGGCCGAGGCCGAGGACTCCCGCCGACGCCACGAGGAGCAGTTGGCGGACATGGCAGCGCAGCGAAAATCCCTGGAAGCGGAGTACGAGGAGCGCAAGAAGGCCATCGACGACGAGCTGGCCGGCATGCGGGCGGAGGCCGAGCGGGCGATCGACGAGGCGTGGCGGGAGGCCCGCCGCGAGGCCGATCACTACCGCGACCAGGCGCAGCGGGCCGCCGACGAGGCCATCGCCCAGCGGATCAAGATCTTGGAGCAGCTGGCGGAGGTGTACCGCGACCTGAAGAGCGTTCCGGAGGCCCTCGCCTCGGCGTACCAGGATCAGAAGAGTTCGCCGGAGCCGAGCGTTTTGGTGCCGCTGGACGAGAGAGTCAGCACGGGCTGAGCCCACCGGGCGGTATTCTCGGCGCCGTGCCGATCGGGAATCCCGCGCTGACCGCCGCCCAGGCTCGGCGCTTAGCCGTTGCGGCACAAGGGTTTAGCGAGCCACGGCCGCGCGGCCCGGTCACCCGCGCCCACCTGAAACGGCTGATCTCGAGAATCCAGGTGCTGCAGCTGGATTCGGTCTCGGTGGTGGTGCGGGCCCACTACGCGCCGGTGTTCAGCCGGTTGGGTCCCTACGACCGCGACGTGCTGGACCGCGCCGCGTGGGGGCCGCGCTCGGCGCGGCTGCTGACCGAGTACTGGGCGCACGAGGCCGCGCTGATGGCCGTCGACGACTGGCCGCTGCTGCGCTGGCGGATGCGCCAGTATCGCAACGGCCGGTGGGGCACCCACATCGTCAAGGCCAACCCGCAACTCGCCGAGGCCATCCTCGCCGCGGTCGCCGAGCTGGGGCCCAGCACCGCCGGGCAGATCGAGGCGCACCTGGCGGCCGAGCCCCGGCGCAGGAGGGGCAGGTGGTGGAGCCGCAGCGACACCAAGTGGGTGGCCGAGGCGCTGTTTGCCTCCGGCGCGCTGACCACCGCCACCCGCGTCGGCTTCGCCCGCCACTACGACCTGGTGGAGCGGGTGCTGCCGGCCGGCGTGCTGGCCCGCGAGGTCGACGACGACGAGGCCATCCGGGAGCTCACGCTGCGGGCCGTCACCGCGCTGGGCGTGGGCACCGAGGCCGACCTCCGCGACTACTTCCGGCTGTCGGCCCAGCAGGTCAGGCCGGCCATCGCCGCGCTGCTGGCCGCCGGGGAGATCGAGCGCGTCGCCGTCGACGGGTGGCCGGCGCCGGCGTACCTGCGACCCGGCCGGGCATTGCCGCGCCGGGACCGCGGCACGGCCCTGCTGTGCCCGTTCGACCCGCTGATCTTCTTCCGGCCCCGGGTGGAGCGGCTGTTCGGCTTCCACTACCGCATCGAGATCTACACCCCGGCGGCCAAGCGCCGGTACGGCTACTACGTGTGGCCGCTGCTGATGGACGGCCGGCTGGTGGCCCGCGTCGACCTCAAGGCCGACCGGGCCGCCAACTCGCTAAAGGTGCTGGGCGCCTTCGGCGAGCCCGACACGCCGCGGGCCGCGGTGGCAGCCACCCTGGCCGGCGAGCTGGAGTCCATGGCGTCGTGGCTGGGGCTGGGCGGCTTCAGCGTCGCCGACCGCGGCGATCTGGCAGCAGACCTGCGGGCGGTCGGCTGATGCGGACGGCGGACAAAGACCTCAAGGACACGCTCTGGCAGGCGGCCACCAAGCTGCGCGGCTCGCTTCCGGCCGGCCAGTACAAAGACGCCGTCCTCGGCTTGCTGTTCCTCAAGCACGTCTCGGACGCGCAGTGGAAATCGTTGGCGCGCAACGCCGAATCGCCGGGGATCGGGCGGCTGCTCGACGACGCGGTGGGGGCCGCGGGGCTGCCGCGGGTGTACGAAAACCTCGACCCGCGCCGGCTGGGCGATGTCGTGCGACTGCTCGACGGCGCGCCGTTCGGCGGGCCGGGCGCTGGGCGCGCGCGGGATTTGATGGGCGAGGTGTACGAGTACTTCCTGGGCAACTTCGCCCGTGCCGAGGGGCGGCGCGGCGGCGAATTCTTCACCCCGCCCAGCGTCGTGCGGGTGATCGTCGAGGTGCTCGAACCGTCCGGCGGGCGGGTCTACGACCCATGCTGCGGTTCGGGCGGAATGTTCGTGCGGACCGAGCAATTCGTCGGCGAGCACGACGGCGACCCCGCGAAGGTGGCGATCTACGGCCAGGAAAGCGTCGAGCAGACCTGGCGGATGGCCAAGATGAACCTGGCGGTCCACGGCATCGACGACGCGCACCTGGGCCCGCGGTGGGGCGACACGTTCGCCCACGACCACCACGCCGGCGTCCAGATGGACTACGTGATGGCCAACCCGCCGTTCAACGTCAAGGACTGGGCCCGCGACGAAGAAGACTCGCGCTGGCGCTTCGGCGTTCCGCCCGCCGGCAACGCGAATTTCGCCTGGATCCAACACATCCTGGCCAAGCTGGCCCCGGGCGGCAAGGCCGGCGTGGTGATGGCCAACGGGTCGATGTCGTCGAACAGCGGTGGGGAAGGAGCGATCCGGGCGCGGATCGTCGACGCCGACCTGGTGTCGTGCATGGTGGCGCTGCCGGGACAGCTGTTTCGCAGCACGCCGATTCCCGTGTGCCTGTGGTTCTTTGCCGCCGACAAGGGTGAGCGGGCCGGGCAGGTGCTGTTCGTCGACGCCCGCGGGTTCGGCCACCTGGTGGATCGATCCGAGCGCGCGCTGAGCGACGCGGAGGTGGTCCGCATCGGCGACGCCTACCACGCGTGGTGCGGGTCGGCGTCGGCGGCCGCGAAAGGCCTCAGCTATCAAGATGTTCCGGGATTCTGCAGGTCGGTGTCGCTGGGCGAGATCCGCGCCGCGGGCTACACGCTCACGCCGGGGCGGTATGTGGGCCCGCCGGTCGCCGAGGACGACGGGGAGCCGATCGGCGACAAGATCGCCCGGCTGACCGGCGACCTGCTGGCGGCGCTCGACGAATCGGCGCGACTGGACGGGTTGGTGCGCGACCAGCTGCGGCGGCTGCGGTGACGGCCACCCTCGGCGAGTTTCTCGACTTCGCCAACGGCGGCGGCCTGCCGGCGCGGGTGGCGGGCGGGGCCGTTCGCGTCTATGGCGCCAACGGGGTGATCGGCCATGCGGCGCAACCCAATGCGAGCGGCCCGCTGATCGTGCTCGGCCGCGTCGGATCGTATTGCGGCAGCGTGCGATATTGCGATTCGGACGCCTGGGTCACCGACAACGCCGTGGTCTGCCGGGCCAAGGATCCCCGCGAGACGCGGTACTGGTACTACGCGCTGCACGCCTGCGGGCTCGCCGGCCACCGGACCGGGTCGGGGCAGCCGCTGCTGAATCAGGCGACACTGCGGGCGGTTTCGGTGCGCCCGGCCGGGGCCGGTGACCGCCGCCGGATCGCCGAGTTGCTCGGCGCGCTCGACGACAAGATGGCGGCTAACGACCGCGTGGTCGCGGCCGCCGAGGGGTTGATGGTCGCCATCGCCGGGACGGTCTGCGACTACGCGCCGCTGGCGGAGCTGGCCGGCCGGTCGGCGGCGTCGCTGCATCCGCGCGCGTTCGACGACGTCGTCGCCCACTTCAGCCTGCCCGCGTTCGACGACGGCGCCGCGCCCCGCCTCGAGGCCGCCGGGTCGGTGAAGAGCGCCAAGTTCGCGTTGCCGGGGCCGTGCGTGCTGTTCGCGAAGCTGAACCCCCGGATCCCGCGCATCTGGAACGTGGTATCGCTGCCGCCGCGCATGGCGGTGGCCAGCACGGAGTTCGTGGTGCTGACCCCGACGGGAGTCGATACCTCGGCGTTGTGGTCGGCGCTGCGCCAACCAGAGGTCACCGACACGCTGCGCAGCCGGGTGGCCGGGACGTCGCGAAGCCACCAGCGGGTCCGGCCGCGCGAGCTGCTCGAGCTCCGGGTCCGCGACGTGCGGCGCCTGCCGCCCGCGGCGGCGCGGACCCTCACCGGCCTGGGAGCGATGTGCCACGCCCGCCGCGAAGAATCCGCGCGGCTGGCCGCCCTGCGCGACGCGCTGTTGCCGCCGCTGGTCTCGGGAAAGGTCCGCATCGCGGACGTCCCCTGACGCCGAGGCTGCGCCCAGCGCGCCCGATCGGGCCCCTCGCACCCGCGCCGGGGCAGGCTCGAAGCCACCGGCGCACACGCGCGGCTATAGGGTGATCGCCGTGGCCAAGACGGCGCCGCTGCGCGTGCAACTGATCGCCAAGACCGACTTCTTGGCGCCGCCGGACGTGCCGTGGACGACCGACGCCGACGGCGGGCCCGCGCTGGTCGAATTCGCCGGGCGGGCCTGCTATCAGAGCTGGTCGAAGCCGAATCCCAAGACCGCGACCAACGCCGGCTACATCAAGCACATCATCGACGTCGGGCACTTTTCGGTGCTCGAGCACGCGAGCGTGTCGTTCTACATCACCGGCATCTCGCGGTCGTGCACCCACGAGCTGATCCGGCACCGGCATTTCTCCTACTCGCAGCTGTCCCAGCGCTACGTGCCCGAGGGCGACTCGCAGGTCGTCGTCCCGCCGGGCATGGACGACGACCCCGAGCTGCGGCAGATCCTCACCGACGCCGCCGACGCCAGCCGCGCCACCTACGCCGAGCTGCTGGCCCGGCTGGAGGCCAAGTTCGCCGACGAACCGAGCGCGATCCTGCGGCGCAAGCAGGCGCGCCAGGCCGCCCGGGCCGTGCTGCCCAACGCCACCGAGACGCGCATCGTCGTGACCGGGAACTACCGCGCCTGGCGGCACTTCGTCGCCATGCGGGCCAGCGAGCACGCCGACGTGGAAATCCGGCGGCTGGCCATCGAGTGCCTGCGCCAGCTGGCCGCCGTGGCGCCCGCGGTGTTCGCCGACTTCGAGATCTCCACGCTGGCCGACGGCACCGAGGTCGCGACCAGCCCGTTAGCGACGGAGGCCTGAGGCCAATTAGTCGCGAGGGTGCGCAGATGTACGGGCTATGCGGCGTGTCGTCGTGCAGACACGCACGCTCGCCGCAGTAACAGAGCCGTTTGGTACCGCCAGGTAACCTGAACACCGTGAGCACCGTCGGATTCGACGCCCCCACACGGCTGGGCACCCTGCTGACCGCGATGGTGACACCGTTCGGCGCAGATGGCTCCCTTAACACCGTCGCCGCGGCGCAACTGGCGAACCACCTGGTCGACGCGGGCTGCGACGGCCTGGTGGTCTCCGGGACCACCGGCGAGTCGCCGACCACCACCGACGACGAGAAGCTCGAGCTGCTGCGCGCCGTGCTCGAGGCGGTGGGCGACCGGGCCCGCATCATCGCCGGGGCCGGCACCTACGACACCGCGCACAGCGTGCGGCTGGCCAAGGCGTGTGCGGCCGAGGGCGCCCACGGGCTGCTGGTGGTCACGCCGTACTACTCCAAGCCGCCGCAGGCCGGGCTGATCGCGCATTTCACGGCCGTCGCCGACGCCACCGACCTGCCGATGCTGCTCTACGACATCCCACCGCGCTCGGTGATACCCATCGAACCCGACACCATCCGAAAACTGGCCGCGCACCCGAACATCGTCGGGATCAAGGACGCCAAGGCCGACCTGCACAGCGGCGGGCAGATCATGGCCGAGACCGGTCTGGCGTACTACTCGGGCGACGACGCGCTGAACCTGCCCTGGCTGGCGATGGGCGCCACCGGCTTCATCAGCGTGATCTCTCACGTCGCTGCGGGTCAACTGCGAGAGTTGTTGTCCGCCTTCGGTTCCGGTGATGTCGCCACCGCGCGCAAGATCAACGTCGGCCTCGCCCCGCTGTGCAACGCGATGGCCCGCCTCGGCGGGGTCACCATGTCGAAGGCCGGGCTGCGCCTGCAGGGCGTCGACGTCGGCGATCCCCGGTTGCCGCAGGTGCCCGCCACCCCGGAGCAGGTCGACGCGCTGGCCGCCGACATGCGCGCGGCGTCGGTCCTTCGGTGAGCGCAAGGGTGGCCCGACCGTGGATCTAGACCTCGCCCCACCGGGTCCCCTGGCACCGGGCGGGTTACGGGTCACCGCGCTGGGCGGCATCAGCGAAATCGGCCGCAACATGACCGTTTTCGAGCACCTGGGCCGGCTGCTGATCATCGACTGCGGGGTGATGTTCCCGACGCACGACGAGCCCGGTGTCGACCTGATCCTGCCGGACCTGCGTCACATCGAGGACCGGCTCGACGACATCGAGGCGCTGGTGCTGACCCACGCGCACGAGGACCACATCGGGGCCATCCCGTTTTTGCTCAGGCTGCGGCCCGACATCCCCGTCGTCGGCTCCAAGTTCACGCTGGCCCTCGTCGCCGCCAAATGCCGCGAGCACCGCATCAAACCGGTCTTCGTCGAGGTCGCCGAGGGGCAGCGCAGCACGCACGGTGTGTTCGAGTGCCAATACTTCGCCGTCAACCACTCCATCCCCGACGCGCTGGCCATCGCCGTGCACACCGGCGCGGGAACCGTCCTGCACACCGGCGACATCAAGCTCGACCAGCTTCCGCTGGACGGCCGGCCCACCGACCTGCCCGGCATGTCGCGGCTCGGCGACGCCGGCGTGGACCTGTTCCTGTGCGACTCGACCAACTCCGAGATCCCCGGCGTCGGGCCGTCGGAGAGCGAGGTGGGCCCGACGCTGCACCGCCTGATCCGCGGCGCCGACGGCCGGGTCATCGTGGCGTGCTTCGCCTCCAACGTGGACCGGGTCCAGCAGATCATCGATGCCGCAGTGGCTTTGGGCCGGCGGGTGGCGTTCGTCGGTCGATCGATGGTGCGCAACATGGGCATCGCCCGGGAGCTGGGCTTTTTGCGGGTCGGCGACGCCGACCTGGTCGACATCTCCGCCGCCGAGATGATGCCGCCCGAGCGGGTCGTGCTGATCACCACCGGAACCCAGGGCGAGCCGATGTCGGCGCTGTCGCGCATGTCGCGCGGCGAGCACCGCAGCATCACGCTGACCAAAGAGGACCTGGTGATCCTGTCGTCGTCGCTGATCCCCGGCAACGAGGAGGCGGTGTACGGCGTCATCGACTCGCTGGCCAAGATCGGCGCCCGCGTCGTCACCAACCAGCAAGTGCGCGTTCATGTTTCGGGCCACGCCTACGCCGGCGAGCTGCTGTTCCTCTACAACGGGGTGCGGCCGCGCAACGTGATGCCGGTGCACGGCACCTGGCGCATGCTGCGCGCCAACGCCAAGCTGGCGGCCCGGGCCGGCGTGCCCGAGGAGTCAATCCTGTTGGCCGAGAACGGCGTCAGCGTCGACCTGGTCGCGGGCAAGGCCTCCATCGCCGGGGCGGTATCGGTCGGCAAGATGTTCGTCGACGGGCTGATCACCGGCGACGTCGGCGAGATCACGCTGGGCGAGCGGCTCATCCTGTCGGAGGGTTTCGTCGCGGTGACCGTGGTGGTGCAGCGCGGCACCGGGCGGCCGGCCGCGGCGCCGCAGCTGTTTTCGCGCGGCTTCTCCGAGGACCCCAAGGCGCTCGAGCCGGCCGTGCACAAGGTCGAGGCGGAGCTCGATCAGCTGGTCGCCGACAACGTCACCGACCCGGCCCGCATCGCCCAGGGCGTGCGCCGCACCGTGGGCAAGTGGGTCGGTGAGACCTATCGCCGTCAGCCGATGATCGTGCCGACGGTCATCGAGATCTGAACTGGCGCTTGACAATTCGCCAAACACCAACGGTCGCGGCGGGCGGGTGCCTCATACTTTCTCCGCGTGAGCCGACCATTCCAGGTCGGAGGCCTTAAGGCGGCGGCCGGTGGGCGCCACGTAGCGGTGCAGCAGGTCGTCGGGGCCGGCCTGCTCCACCAGCCGCCAGCCGTACTCGCCGATGAACGCCGCCACCTCGTCGGGCTGCAGGCCGAATCGCCACAGCTGGCTGCGCTGGCGCACGTTGCGATACAGCGTGCGGGTGCCGTAGCGGTTCGTCCCGTCGATGAAATCTTTGCGGACGTAGGTGAACACCAACCGGCTGCCCGGGGCCGCGGCGCGCAGCCCCTCCAGCGTTCGCCGCACGCCCTCCTCGGTGAGGTACTGGGTCACGCCCTCGCAGATGAAAAAGGCGCGGTAATCGGTGCGATAGCCCTGCTCGGCCAGCGAGGTGAGCAGGTCGTCGCGCTCGAAGTCCAGCGCCACCCAGCGCACCGAAAGCGGCGGTGAGCCGAGCACCCGGCGCACCGTCTTGGCCTTCATGGCGATGTTGACCGGCAGGTCCACCTCGAAGACCGGGATGCGCACCCGCCGCGTCAACCGATAGCCGAGGGTGTCCAGGCCCGCGCCCAGGATCACCACCGCGTCGACGTCGCCGAGCGCCGCTTCGAGCTTGTCGTCGATGAAACGCTTGCGGCAGGCCAGATTCGCCCACAGGCCCGGGCCGGTGAACTCCGACCCCCGGATCATCAGGCGCCGCGCCGGGCCCCACCGGGTCGCTCCGACGAGCAACCGCAGGGGGACCGGCAGGAACAGTCCGGCGAGGTCGTCGTCGACCAGGCGGCGCCCGGCGGGCTCGTTGTGCTCGACGGCCGCCAACACCATGGGGCCGAAGGCGGTCTGCGCTGCGGGGTTTCGCGCCATCAGCTACTTCTTGTTCAGATAGCCCGCGTCGACCGGCAGGGCGACGCCGGTGATGTAGCGGGCCTGGTCGGACACGAGCCACGCCACCGCGTTGGCGATGTCGTCGGGCTGTAGCACCTGCACCGGCAGCGCGTTGCCCATGTCGGGCGGCGAGCCGGACTCGGCGACCAGCCGGGCGAGCCACTGGCGGGTGTGCTCGTTGTTGATCATCGGGGTGTCGACGCCCGACGGGTTGATCGTGTTGACCC
Source organism: Mycobacterium palustre (assembly GCF_002101785.1). Classification (GTDB taxonomy): domain Bacteria; phylum Actinomycetota; class Actinomycetes; order Mycobacteriales; family Mycobacteriaceae; genus Mycobacterium; species Mycobacterium palustre. The sequence goes on along the minus strand of NZ_LQPJ01000156.1, from coordinate 7,594 downwards.
GGATGTTGTGTTGGGCAAGCAGATTCGCATACACCCGCATCAGCCCGACCACGCCGTGCTTGGCCGCGGCGTACCCGATCGAGCCCGCATCGCGGCTGCCGATGCCGGCCAGTCCGGCGGCCGAGCTGATCAGCACGATCGAGCCGCCGGTGCCCTGGGCCACCATCGTCGGTATCGCGGCCTCCACCGTGTTGAAGACGCCGGTGAGGTTGACGTCGATGACGTCGCGCCAGCCGTCGGCGCCCGACTGCATGGGCGCGATGCCGGCGTTGGCCACCACGATGTCGAGCCGGCCGAATTCGTCCAGGCCCGCCTGCAGCGCGGCGCCCAGCGACGCGGCGTCGCGCACGTCGCCCTGCCGGGCCACGATCCGCGAACCGGTGTCCTCGACGAGCTTGACCGTTTCCGCCAGGTCGTCGGGCGCGGCCAGGGGGTAGGGGACGCTGGCGATCTGCCGGCACAAATCGACCGCGATCACGCTCGCGCCGTCGGCCGCCAGCCGGACCGCGTCGGCGCGGCCCTGGCCGCGCGCCGCGCCGGTGACGAGCGCGACTTTGCCCTCTAAGGCCCGGCCCATCAGGCGCGCAGCCGGCCCTTGTCGGGGTCGCCGGCCGGGACCGGCTCGAGCGTCTTGATGTCCGGCGCGCCGACCAGGTGTTCGCCGGCCGCGGCGAACAGCTTGGTGATCGCGGGCGCGGTGCTGTGGGCCTTGAGCGCCTCGGGGTCGGCCCATTGCTCGACGAAGACGAAGGTCTCGCCCGTTTGGTGCAGCGAATACAGCTGGCAGCCGGGCTCTTCGTGCACCTCGCCGACCGCGGTCGTGAGGATATCGCGGACGGTGTCGACCGATTCGGGTTTGACGGTCATGGTGGCGACAACGACGACGGGCATGCTAGGGCCTCCTGGGCGCTCAGGGAATGGGTGACGGCATGACGTACATCACCGCTAGCCACCCTACTCACGGCGTCGCGGGGCACCTCGCGGACCGTGCGGCGGTTACCAGTGTGGCGGGTGGTGTAGATGATGCTTTTGCGACTACCCTTGCTCTCATGCCCAGTAAGACCGCCGCCCGCTCCGCAAGCCGAACGAGCAGGACCCGCCGGTCTCCCAACCCCCCTTCCCGGGGCCGGTCGCGCGGTGCCCGCCCGGCCGCGCCCCGCAAGAAGGCGAGCAGGCCCGCCAGACGCCGCAACCGGCCGCTGCTGGTCGGCGCCGGGCTGGCCTGCGGCCGCGCCCTGCGGGCCACCTGGCTGGTGGCCGCCAAGGGCACCGGCGGCGCCGCCCGGTCGATCGGGCGGGCGCGCGACATCGAGCCGGGGCACCGCCGCGACGGGATCGCGCTGGTCCTGCTCGGCGTGTCCGTCGTCGTCGCCGCCGGCTCGTGGTTCGACGCCGCGCGGCCGGTCGGCGCCTGGGTCGACACCCTGCTGCGGACCTTCATCGGCTCGGGCGTGCTCGCGCTGCCGGTCGTCACCGCGGCGGTGGCGGTGGTGCTGATGCGCACCCAACCCAATCCCGACGCGCGGCCCCGGCTGATTTTCGGCGGCGCTTTGATCGCGTTGTCGGTCCTGGGCCTGCGCCACCTGTGGTCGGGCTCGCCCGAAGACCCCGAGTTGCGCCGCCGCGCAGCCGGATTCGTCGGCTTTGCCATCGGCGGGCCGCTCTCCGACGGGCTCACCCCGTGGATCGCCGCGCCGCTGTTGTTCATCGGCTTCATGTTCGGCCTGCTGCTGCTGACCGGGACGACGATCCGCGAGGTGCCCGACGTGCTGCGGGCCATGGTCGGCCCGCGCCTGTATGAGGGCCATGACTCCGATGACGCCGACGACGGCTACGACGGCTTCGCCGGTGACGACGCGGACACCGAGGAAGTGACGCCGGAGGACTTCTCCGACGGTTACTACGACGCGCCGCTAAACGAGGCTCCCGCCGCGTGGCCGTCGGGCAGTGCGGTCGCCGACGACGACATGCCGACCGTGCCCGAACCCGCCGTCGGCCGTCGGCGCGCCAAGAAGCAGCCGGAAATTGTCGACCGGGTCGTCGAGGGCCCCTACACGCTGCCCCCGATGAGCCTGCTGGTGGCCGGCGACCCGCCCAAGAAGCGCAGCGCCGCCAACACGGTGATGGCCGACGCTATCAGCGAGGTCCTCAACCAGTTCAAGGTGGACGCGGCCGTCACCGGCTGCACCCGCGGGCCGACCGTCACCCGCTACGAGGTCGAGCTGGGCCCCGGCGTCAAGGTGGAGAAGATCACCGCGCTGCAGAAGAACATCGCCTACGCGGTGGCCACCGAGAGCGTCCGGATGCTGGCCCCGATCCCGGGCAAGTCGGCCGTCGGCATCGAGGTGCCCAACACCGACCGGGAGATGGTGCGGCTGGCCGACGTGCTGACCGCGCCGTCGACGCGCCGCGACCACCACCCGCTGGTGATCGGGCTCGGCAAGGACATCGAGGGCGACTTCATCTCGGCCAACCTGGCCAAGATGCCGCACCTGCTGGTCGCCGGGTCCACCGGATCGGGCAAGTCGAGCTTCGTCAACTCGATGCTGGTGTCGCTGCTGACGCGGGCCACCCCGGAGGAGGTCAGGATGATCCTGATCGACCCCAAGATGGTGGAACTCACGCCGTACGAAGGCATCCCGCACCTGATCACCCCGATCATCACCCAGCCCAAGAAGGCGGCGGCCGCGCTGGCGTGGCTGGTCGAGGAGATGGAGCAGCGCTACCAGGACATGCAGGCCTCCCGGGTGCGCCACATCGACGACTTCAACGCCAAGGTGCGCTCCGGCGAGATCACCGCCCCGCTGGGCAGCCAGCGCGAATACCGCCCCTACCCCTACGTGGTCGCGATCGTCGACGAGCTGGCCGACCTGATGATGACCGCGCCGCGCGACGTGGAGGACGCGATCGTGCGGATCACCCAGAAGGCCCGCGCCGCCGGCATCCACCTGGTGCTGGCCACCCAGCGCCCGTCGGTCGACGTCGTCACCGGGCTGATCAAGACCAACGTGCCGTCGCGCCTGGCGTTCGCCACCTCGTCGCTCACCGACAGCCGGGTGATCCTGGACCAGGCCGGCGCGGAAAAACTGATCGGCATGGGTGACGGCCTGTTTTTGCCGATGGGCGCCAACAAGCCGCTGCGGCTGCAGGGCGCCTACGTCTCCGACGAGGAGATCCACGCCGTCGTCACCGCCTGCAAGGACCAGGCCGAACCCGAGTACACCGAGGGCGTCACCACCGCCAAGCCCACCGCCGAGCGCGCCGATGTCGACCCCGACATCGGCGACGACATGGACGTGTTCCTGCAGGCGGTCGAGCTGGTGGTGTCCAGCCAGTTCGGCTCGACCTCGATGCTGCAGCGCAAGCTGCGGGTGGGCTTCGCCAAGGCCGGCCGGCTGATGGATTTGATGGAGACCCGCGGCATCGTCGGGCCGAGCGAGGGCTCCAAGGCCCGCGAGGTGCTGATCAAGCCCGACGAGCTGGCCGGAACGCTGGCGCTGATCCGCGGCGGCGCGGGGGGAACCGACGCCGACGGCGCGGACGCCGAGTAGCGCCGAACGTGCTCTCAGGCCGGGGTTTTGGCGATTTCTTGGCCCTCAGAGCACGTTCGGCGGGCGGGTAGAAGCTAGAGCACCAGCAGCATCCGGGAGTTGCCCAGGATGTTGGGCTTGACGTAGCTCAGGTCCAAAAATTCGGCCACACCGATGTCGTAGGAGCGGCACATCTCCTCGTACACCTCGGCGGTGACGGGCGTGCCCTCGATCTCGGTGAACCCGTGCTTGCCGAAGAACTCCGTTTCGAAGGTCAGCACGAAGACCCGCTGCAGCTCCAGCTCGCGGGCGACCTCGAGCAGCCGGTTGACGATCGCGTGGCCGACGCCGTGGCCGGTCATCGCCGGGTCGACGGCGACGGTGCGGATCTCGCCGAGGTCGGCCCACAACACGTGCAGCGCCCCGCAGCCGACCACTTTGCCCCCGAGTTCGGCCACCCAGAATTCCTGGACGGCCTCGTACAGCGTGACGAGGTTCTTCTCGAGCAGGATGCGTCCGGAGTAGGTGTCGACGAGCCGCTTGATCGCCGGGACGTCGGACGTGCGGGCGCGCCGGACCGCCGGGCGGAGGTCTTGTGAGCTTTCGGTCACGGGTAACAGTATCGGCAACCCAGATGGGTGCGCTGGTCAACCGCTATTCTGAGGCGGTGTCGGGGCAGCCTCAAACACCTCCGCTGGTGGGGCGCGTCCGCATCGCCAACCTCGCGAACGTCTTGACCCTGCTGCGGCTGGTGCTGGTCCCGATCTTTTTGTTCGCCCTGTTCGCCGGCGACGGCCACCACATCGTTTCCCGCCTGGTGGCTTTCGTGATTTTCGCGGTCGCCTGCATCACCGACCGTTTCGACGGGCTGCTGGCCCGAAATTACGGCATGGCAACCGAATTCGGGGCGTTCGTCGACCCGATCGCGGACAAGGCGCTGATCGGGTCGGCGCTGATCGGCCTGTCGATGCTGGGCGACCTGCCGTGGTGGGTCACCGCGGTGATCATGACCCGCGAGCTGGTGGTGACGCTGTTGCGGCTGGCGGTGATCCGGCGCGGCGTGATCCCGGCGAGCTGGGGCGGCAAGCTCAAGACGGTCGCGCAGGCGCTGGCGATCGGCCTGTTCGTGCTGCCGCACTCCGGGCCCTTTTTGGTGCTGGCGTCGGTGGTGATGGGCGCCGCGATCGTGCTCACGGTCGTCACCGGCATCGACTACGTCGCCTCGACCGTCCGCGAAGTTCGTCAGACGACCACCTGAGGCGGGAACCAAGGCGACCGGTGCCGGCGTTCACCAGTTGAGTGCCTGCTGGATCGGGGTTGTTCGACGGGGCGGGCGGGCTGACTTGACGGAGGAGAGCAGGATGCCGGCATTGATGCGCGAAGTCATCGGCGACGTGTTACGCCACGCCCGCACGACACAAGGCCGGACGCTGCGCGAGGTGTCGGATTCGGCGCGGGTGAGCCTCGGGTATCTGTCGGAGGTGGAACGCGGCCGCAAGGAGCCCTCCAGCGAGCTGCTCAACGCGATCTGCGACGCGCTCGAGGTGCCCCTGTCGGAGGTCCTCACCGACGCCGGCGAGCGGATGGCCGGCGAGGAGCGCGCCGCCGGCGGCGCGCAGGCCACCGCCCACAGCGGCAGCAGCATCGACGCCAGCACCAAGGTTGTCATCCCGCCGGTGGCATCGCTGGCTTTGGCCTGAGCGCCGCGATCGCGCGCAAGGGGTGGGGCGATCGCCGCGGACCCACTAAATTGAGCGGCAGGGCGCTTGTCCGGCACACATAAAAGCGAAGGTGGACCTAACCGATGGCCAATCCGTTCGTCAAAGCGTGGAAATACCTGATGGCGCTGTTCAACGCCAAGATTGACGAGCACGCCGACCCGAAGGTGCAGATCCAGCAGGCCATCGAGGAAGCGCAGCGCCAGCACCAGGCGCTGACCCAGCAGGCCGCGCAGGTGATCGGCAACCAGCGCCAGCTCGAGATGCGGCTCAACCGCCAGCTGGCCGACATCGAGAAGCTGCAAGTCAACGTGCGCCAGGCGCTGACCCTGGCCGACCAGGCTACCGCCGCGGGCGACGCGGCCAAGGCCGCCGAGTACAACAACGCCGCCGAGGCGTTCGCCGCGCAGCTGGTCACCGCCGAGCAGAGCGTCGAAGACCTCAAGACCCTGCACGACCAGGCCCTGTCGGCCGCGCAGCAGGCCAAGAAGGCCGTCGAGCAGAACTCGATGGTGCTCCAGCAGAAGGTTGCCGAGCGCACCAAGCTGCTCAGCCAGCTCGAGCAGGCCAAGATGCAGGAGCAGGTCAGCGCGTCGCTGCGGTCGATGAGCGAGATCGCCGCCCCGGGTAACACGCCGAGCCTCGACGAGGTGCGCGACAAGATCGAGCGCCGCTACGCCAACGCGATCGGGTCCGCCGAGCTCGCCCAGGGGTCGGTGCAGGGCCGCATGCTCGAGGTGCAGCAGGCCGGCATCCAGATGGCCGGTCATTCGCGGCTGGAGCAGATCCGCGCGTCGATGCGCGGCGAGGCGCTGCCGGCCGGCGGGTCGACGCCCGGGGCCGCCCCGGCCACCCCCGCGCCCGCCGAGTCCAGCGGTGGGACGGTCGCGGAGAAGCCGCTTGGCCAGTAGCGCCGCGGGCCGGCGGCGATGACCGTGGGAGCGACCCAGCGCGGGCCGTGGCGCGCGCTGGCGCAGCGCGGGCTGGCGAGCGTCGCCGACCTTTCCGACCTGGCGGTCCGCAAGATCAGCGCGGCCGCCGATCCGCGGGCGCGGCTGCTGCGCCGCCGGCGCCGCGCGCTGCGCTGGGGCGTCATCTTCGCCGTTGGGTGCCTGTTCTGGGTCGCGGTGACGGTGGCGCTGGCCGCCTGGGGCTGGTTCGCGCTGCTGTTGGAGGTCACCGGCGGCGTCGCGGTGGTGCTGGCGGTCCCGGCGACCCTGCTACTGCTTCGGTACCGCTGGCTGCGGTCGGAGCCGCTGCCGGCGGCGCGACCGGCCAACACCCGCCGGCTGCCGCCTCCCGGCTCGGCCGCCCGGCCCGCGATGTACGCGCTGGGCGCCTCGGAGCGCGGTTTCTCCTCGCTGCTGGGCGTGATCGAGCGGGGCTCGATGCTGCCCGCCGACGAGATCCGCGACCTGAGCGCGGCGGCCGCCAAGACCTCGGCGGCGATGGCGGCCACCGCCGCCGAGGTGGTGTCGATGGAGCGCGCCGCGCAGGCCAGCGAGTCGTCGCGATCCTACTTGGTGCCCACCATCAACGCGTTCACCGCCCAGCTCAGCGCCGGCGTCCGCCAGTACAACGAAATGGTCACCGCCGCAGCGCAATTGGTCTCCTCGGCGAACGGGAACACCGGTGCCGGGTTGGCCGGAACCCAGGAGCGCTACCGCGCCGAGTTGGTCGGGGCCACCGATCGCCTGCTCGGCTGGGCGCAGGCGTTCGACGAGCTCGGCGGGCTGCCGAGGGCCATCTAGGCTGGACGCTGCCGGCGAGCTACTGCGGCAGGCCGTTCAGGCCGTTCTGGCCTAGTAGCAGCCCGCCGGTGCCGCCGATCCCGGGGCTGCCAGGCGTGTTGATGCTACTTCCCGCGTTACCGCCGTTACCACCCTGGCCCGCTAGGACGGCGTTGCCGCCGTTTCCACCGTTGCCGCCGCTTCCAATACGCCCTTGTCCGCCGTCACCGCCGTTACCGCCGTCGCCAAACAACCCGGATTTGCCGCCGTGACCTCCGTTGCCGCCGTTGGCGTTTAGGCCGAATGCCGACCCCCCAGCGCCACCGGACCCGCCGGAGCCGTAGAACGCGCCGGCGTCGCCACCGGCGCCGCCTTTCCCTCCACCATCGATACCCAAGCCACCGGTGCCGCCGATGCCCCCATCGCCGATCAGCCCGCCGGTACCACCGCCGCCGCCGGCACCGCCGACGCCATCGATGCCGTACCCACCAGCCCCGCCAGCCCCACCATCGCCGTACAAACTGCCAGCATTGCCGCCCTGACCACCGGCGCCCCCGAGCCCGAGAGGAGCGTTGGCGTCGCCGCCCCCGCCGCCGGCCCCACCGGCGGCGACGAC
>NZ_LQPJ01000155.1 GCF_002101785.1 Mycobacterium palustre | reverse complement strand
GGCCACGGAGGCTCTGCGGGAGGACCGCCGGGCGGAAAGCCACCGCATGGTGGCGCTCCGCGTGGGGCCGGTGGCGGCGGCTCCTCCGGCGGTCGCCCGGGCGGCGGCGACGGCGGCGGTCCGCGTGGGCCTGGCGATGGCAGGTCGCCGGGGGGCGGCTCGGATGGAGCGTCACCAAACGACGGTCCGCCCGGGTCGGGGCATGGCGATCCACACAGCGGGCGTGAAGACCCGGTGCATTCAGACGAGCGCTCGGGCGACGGGTGGGACCGATTGCCGGATAAGCCCACCGATCTGCACTACGGTGAACCTTTGCCGGAACATTGGAGCTATCCTGACAACCCCGCGGACTTGAGTCATATAGATGCGGATGTGAGAAGGCTGATGGATGATCCCAAAGCGCCGTTCGGGCGCGACTCACACGGGCACGCCTATTCTCAAACGGAATACGAACAGCGGTTTAACAAAGTCGGCCCGCAAGGCCAGCACTGGTATAATTTTCCCGGCAACTCCGGCGCGGTACTAGGCACAAGGGTCGCTTATTCTGACCTAAGGTGCTTCATTCGAGATTATGGTTCATTACTCGACCGAATCGGCGATGAGGAAGGAACGTATTTAGCGGTCATGGAAAACGGGCAAGCTGCCTCTTGGGAACAGCGGGCCCTCCACACTAGTTCGCTTGCGGGGCCATATAATAGTTACAGGCTGAGCGCGCTGCCCAGTGACTGGACCATCGAAATATCAGAGGTAGCACCCGGACTCGGCCAACCGGGCGGGTCACTACAGGTCCAAATCCTGGACGCGAAAGGTGAGCCCAGAACCGTCGAGGAGCTGATGGGAACGGTGCTGACGGAGCGATGAAGCAGGTAATCGACCTTTCCGCGGACCTACAAGCATGGGTTCGGACCGGTGGACTTGAGCTAACCCAGGGATCGCGGACCGATGACGGCCGCGCCTTACTCTGGAATACGGGCGGAGAAAGACGTTATTTCATCGGTCTGGCCGAAGGCTATTATGTGATTACATCCTCCGACCGCATGGGTGACGAGCATTTCCACTTGGCTGCACTTACATCTGGCCTGCTGGAAAAGTATCTCTATGGTCATTTCGGTGGCTCGGTCCGCAAGTCCCGCGGCCTGCCGCGTATCCGTAAACCATTTATGCGTAATGAAATAAAAGATGGCTATACCATAGGGACAACAGTCCTCGCTGGGGAAGAGCGCGATGGCCTCATAGATTCTGCTGGGTCGATGTTGGCAGTTGCTGCAGATGATCGCCTGGTCGAACTATCGCATTATATAGACGCGTCGACCGACGCTATTAAAAATTCCTTCCTCGACCCCGAGGGTAAGCCATTGTTCGCGCGGCTGTCAGCTTAAATCAAACGACAAACCTTACTTAAATTCGCTACAGCGAGCCCCTCTGCAACACCCAATCCGAAGTGAGCCACTAGTTTCTCAAGTCGGTAAACGCCGCCGACGACGCGCGGGAACGTTCGCCATTGACTAAAAAGTAGAACACGTTCTAGCGTCTAGGCGTGTCCGCAGATTCCCTTTCTGGCCCGCTCACAGAAGCGATCGCCGAGGCCGAAAAGCTCGTCGCCGCCGCGCCGCACATCGAGACGGAAGCCGACCTGCTCGAAGGGCTCCAGTACCTGGCTGGCTGCATCTCGGGCTGCATCCACCTGGCCTTCGACTACGAGCGCGACCATCCCTTCCTGCAGTCGGGCACCGGGCCGTTCACCAAGATGGGCCTCGACAACCCCGACACGCTTTACTTCGGCACCCGCGTGCAGCCCGGCCACGACTACGTCGTGAGCGGCAGGCGCGGCACGACCACCGACCTGAGCTTCCAGCTGCTCGGCGGTGAGTACACCGACGACAACGTGCCCGTCAGCCAGGCGGCGTTCGACGACCGCGAGCTCGAGATCGCAGCCGACGGCAGCTTCGAGTGGCGATTCCGGCCAAACAGCGTGGGCCAGTTGGTGATTCGCGAGGTGTACGGTGACTGGTCGGCGCAGCGCGGCACGCTGTCGATCTCGCGCCTGGACACCGCCGGCACCGCGCCGCCGCCGCTTACCCGCCAGACGATCGAAAAGCGTTACGCCACTGCGGGTAAGCAACTGGTGAACCGCATCAAGACCTGGCTGGAGTTCCCGAAGTGGTTCTACCTCAACATCCCGGTCAACACCATGGTCGCGCCCCGGCTGACGCCTGGCGGCCTTTCGACCCAGTACTCGTCGGCCGGGCATTTCGAGTTGCGACCCGATCAGGCGATGGTGATCACCATCCCGGTCTCCGACGCTCCGTATCTCGGCTTCCAGCTGGGCAGCTTGTGGTACATCTCGCTGGACTACATCAACCACCAGACCTCGCTGAACAACACTCAGGCGCAAGCCGATCCGGACGGAAAGGTGCGCATCGTGGTCGCCGACCAAAACCCCGGCGTGACGAACTGGGTCGAGACGCTGGGCCATCGCCGCGGCTATATGCAGTTCCGCTGGCAGCGGGTGTCCCGCGAGCTCAGCGAGGCCGACGGGCCCACCGTCGAGGTCGTCGACTTCGATGCGGTGCCGGCCGCGCTGCCGTATTTCGAGCACAACAAGATCTCCGAGGACCAGTGGCGTGAGCGAATCGCGTTGCGGCAACGGCAGATCGCGACCAGGATGTTGGGGTGACCATGGCAGGGATGCTCGAGGGCAAGGTCGTTGTCATCAGTGGCGTGGGGCCCGGGCTCGGGACCACGCTGGCCCACCGGTGCGCGCGCGAGGGTGCGGACCTGGCGTTGGCGGCGCGCAGCCTGGACCGGCTGGAGGCGGTCGCCAAACAGGTCAACGACACCGGGCGCAAAGCGTTGGCGGTGCGCGCCGACATCACCGACGACGACGAGGTCGCCTACCTTGTCGAAACGGCGACGGCCACCTACGGCAAGGTCGACGTCTTGGTCAACAACGCGTTCCGGGTGCCGTCGATGAAGCCGCTGGCGGGCACGTCGTTTCAGCACATCCGCGACGCGATCGAGCTCAGTGCGCTGGGGGCGCTGCGCCTGATCCAAGCTTTGACGCCGGCGCTGGAGGCGTCGTCGGGGTCGATCGTCAACGTCAACTCGATGGTGCTGCGGCATTCGCAGGCCAAATACGGTGCGTACAAGATGGCCAAGTCGGCGTTGCTGGCCATGTCGCAGTCGCTGGCCACCGAGCTCGGCGAGAAGGGGATCCGAGTCAATTCGGTTGCGCCTGGGTATATCTGGGGCGACACATTGCAGGGTTACTTCGAACACCAGGCGGGCAAGTATGGCACGACGGTGGAGCAGATCTATGCGGCCACCGCCGCGAACTCCGACCTCAAGCGCCTGCCGACCGAGGACGAGGTGGCCTCGGCGATCCTTTTTTTGGCCAGTGATCTGTCGAGCGGCATCACCGGTCAGACTTTGGACGTCAACTGCGGGGAGTACCACCACTGATGACCGATCGCACCGACGTCGGCACCGTCGAAGAATTGCACGCGTCGGCCAGCAAGCTGACCGGCCTCGACGACTTCGGCTCAGACGACGACAACTACCTCGAAGCGCTCGAGGTGTTGCTCGACTCCTACCGCCGCGAGGCGAACCTTACGGTGTTGGGCAGCAAGATGAATCGGTTCTTTCTGCGGGGTGCGCTGGTGGCGCGGTTGCTGTCCGAGTCGGCGTGGAAGCAATACCCCCAGCACGCCGACGTCGTCATCGAACGGCCGATCTTCGTCACCGGCCTGGTGCGCACCGGCACCACGGCGCTGCACCGGCTGCTCGGCGCCGACCCCGCGCATCAGGGGCTGCACATGTGGCTGGCCGAGTTCCCGCAGCCGCGGCCGCCGCGCGACACCTGGGACTCGCACCCGCTGTATCGCCAGCTCGACGACCAGCTCAACCGGCATCACCGGGAAAACCCCGACTACACGGGCCTGCATTTCATGGCGGCCTACGAGCTGGAGGAATGCTGGCAGCTGTTGCGACAGTCGCTGCACTCGGTGTCCTACGAAACCCTTTCGCACCTGCCGACTTACGCGAAGTGGTTGGCGGAGCAGGACTGGACGCCGCCGTATCGCCGGCACCGCAAGAACCTGCAGCTGATCGGCCTCAACGACACCGACAAACGGTGGGTCCTGAAGAATCCGAGCCACCTGTTCGCGCTGGACGCCTTGATGGCGACCTATCCCGACGCGCTGGTGATCCAGACGCACCGGCCGGTCGAGACGATCATGGCATCGATGTGCTCGCTGGCGCAGCACACCGCGCAGGGTTGGTCGACGACGTTCGTCGGCGCCCAAATCGGCGCCGACGCAATGGAAACGTGGTCGCGGGGGCTGCAGCGGTTCAACGCCGCCCGCGCCAAATATGACCCGTCCCAGTTCTACGACGTAGACTACCGCGACCTGATCGCCGACCCGTTGGGCACCGTCGCCGACATCTATCGGCACTTCGGGCTGACGCTGACCGACGAGGCGCGGGCCGCGATGGAAAAGAGCCACGCCGAAAGCACGTCCGGTCCGCGGGCGCCCAAGCACACGTATTCGCTTGGCGATTACGGGCTGACCGAGCAGGCGGTCAAGGAGCGGTTCGCCGGGCTGTGAGCCGTCGATTCGCTGCGCTGCCGCAACGGCGTTGAGTCACTCCGCGTCGTCGGGGTGGTCCAGGTAGCCTTCGGCGACGGCGTGCTCGATGCTGTCGCTCAGCCGCGGGCAGGACTTGGTGCGTGCGGGGTCGCCGCCGGACTCACGCACCTCGGTGAAGTACGCGCAGCGCCGCGACGCTTCGGTGCTCCACTGCACCGCGGTGTGCCCGGGGCCCAACCTGCGGACGGCGACCGTGACGTGGCAGAACCGGCAGTCCACGGGCCGCAGGCCGGAGGTCAAATAGCGTTCCCGGTCCGCGCGGGTGGCCTCCCGCACCGCGGCGGCGCGCCGCGGGTCGCTCGCGAAATCCCTTGGCCCGGAGGCCAAACCGGCACCCGCGCCGCCCGAGCCCCGCGGGGCCGCGTCGTCGCCGTGGTGGTCACCGTGCAGCAACAGCATCGACCGGACCAACCGATCGACGTCGGGAACCGTTTGATCACCGGGCGAAGCCATGCCGGTCAGTGTTGCTCGGCGGGCACGTCCTCGGACGCGGCCTCCCGGGCCTGGAGGTTCTGTTGAACCTCGGCGTGCCAATACTCGTTGGCGCGCGTGGTATCCACCTCGATCTCGAAGCGTTCCACCATTTCGGGCTTGATGTCGGCGACGTCGACATAGAACTGTTCGTACCAGCGACGCAACTGGTAGACCGCGCCGTCCTCCTCGACCAGCAGCGGGTTGTCGATTCGGGCCTTGTGCTTCCAGATCTCGACGTCCTGCAGGAAGCCCTTGCTCACGCCCTCGGTGAAGGCCCGCGACAGCTTGTCGGTCATCTCTTCGTCCATGCCCTTGGGCTTTTCGACGATGACGCCCCACTGCAGCACGAACGAGTTCTGGGTGACCGGGTAGTGGCAGTTGATCAGGATCGACTCGGCCTTGTAGTCGCCGTAGCGGTTGTGCAGCCAGTTGATCATGAACGACGGCCCGAAATAGGACGCCTCCGAATCCAGGTGCGCCTCACCGTAGGAGGTGCCCATGTCGTTGACGTCGGGCCGGCCCACGTTGTGCAAATACTGCGAGGCGATGTGGCCCTCGAAGACGTTCTTGAAGTACGTCGGCAACCCGAAATGGATGTAGAAAAAGTGCGCCATGTCGGTGACGTTGTCGATGATGTCGCGGCAGTTGGATCCCTCGATGAGGATGCTGTTCCACCGCCAGTCGGTCCACTCGTCGCTGCTGGCCTCTGGAATCTCGGGGATCCGCACCGCGGGGTCGGGCGGATTGCCCTCGTGGTCGTGCCAGACGAAGAGCAACCCGTTACGCACATCGGTGGTCCACGACCGGGTGCGCGCGGTCTTGGGGGTGCGCTTGGCGTACGGCACCAGCTTGCACCGGCCGTCGCCGCCCCAGCGCCAGTCGTGGAAGGGGCACGCCACCTCGTCGCCCTTGATGGTGCCCATGGACAGGTCGCCGCCCATGTGCCGGCAGTAGCCGTCGAGCACGTTGATGTCCCCGTGGGAGTCGGCGAAGACCACCAGTTTGGTCCCGAAGGCCTGCACGGTGTGCGGCTTTCCGTCTCGGAAGTCCTTCGCGACGCCGAGGCAGTGCCAGCCGCGCGCGTACCTCGTAGGCAGGGTGCCGGAATCGATTTCCCGGATTTCGGCCGCGTTGGTGTCGGTACTCACCTGTCACCTCCAGCTTGTCTCTAATTAGAACACGTTACAGTTTTGGGCCCGGCGGGCGCAACGAAGGGCCGCCTGGCCAGGCATATTCGCGGCATTTCAGTGGCGCACCGGTGCTCGGGGTATATCTAGACGATGCCGCTGTTTGCTTTCGAGGGTCGGTCGCCGCGCATCGATCCCACCGCGTTCGTGGCCCCGACCGCGACGTTGATCGGCGACGTCACCGTGGAGGCGGGCGCGTCGGTATGGTTCAACGCCGTGCTGCGCGGCGACTACGGGCCGATCGTGGTGCGCGAGGGCGCCAACGTCCAGGACGGGTCGGTGCTGCACGCGCCGCCCGGCATTCCGGTGGACATCGGCCCCGGCGCGACGGTGGCCCACCTGTGCGTCATACACGGGGCCCACGTCGGGCCCGAGGCCTTGATCGCCAACCACGCCACGGTCCTCGACGGCGCGGTGATCGGGGCGCGCAGCCTGGTGGCCGCGCACTCGTTGGTGACGGCCGGCACCCAAATCCCCGGCGGGGTGCTCGCGGTCGGCGCGCCGGCTCAGGTGAAGGGCCCGGTCGCCGGGACGGGCGCCGAAATGTGGATCGATGTCAACCCGCAGGCGTACCGCGATCTGGCGCAGCGGCACATGGCCGGGCTCGAGCCGCTCTAGGGCAGCGCCTTGCCCACGAGAAGCGGGCCGACCGTGAACCCTGCGACGCTCAATCGGCGTGTCGCGTCGTGGATTTCACTGTCGGGCCGGAACTTTTAGCCCTCGACCTTCTTGGCGCTCGCGGCCGCCGTGTCCAATTCCCAGTAGGCGCGCAGGGCGAGCAGCTGGCCCTCGTCGTCGGCCTTGTAGGTGAACACTCCCTCGGCGGTGATCTGGTAATCGCCCGTCGTGATCAGGATGTGGCCGACGTTGGCCTCCTCGTTGCCGCACTGGTAGGTGTCGGCGAAGACGAACTCGATCTTGTCGGTGGGGGCGATGGCCTTGTCCCAGAACGCCGAGATCGCGTCGCGGCCGCGGTGTCCCTTGCCCTCGGGGTCGAAGGGCGACGGCCCGACGGGGTCCTCCACGATGGCGTCGTCGGCGAACACCGAAAGCCACGCCTCCTTGTCGCGGGCGATGACGGCCTCGCGGGAGCGGCGCCCGGCCTCGTGCGCCGGGGACTTGGTTTCGTTGTGCGCGGTCGTCATGCGGGCACCTTCTCGGGCTTGTCGGCGCCGACCACCCACATGGAGTAGTACTGCGAACCGCCACCGTAGGCATGCCCCAACGCCTTTCGCGCGCCGGGAACCTGGTGGTCGCCGCCCTTGCCCATCACCTGGATCGCCGCCTCGGCGAAGCGGATCAAGCCCGACGCGCCGATCGGGTTCGACGACAGCACGCCGCCCGACGGGTTCACCGGAAGCCGCCCGCCGATGGCGGTCTCGCCGGCCTCGGTGAGTTTCCAGCCCTCGCCCTCGGGGGCAAACCCGAGGTTTTCCAACCACATCGGTTCGAACCAGGAGAACGGCACGTAGATTTCGGCGGCGTCGATCTCGTCGATCGGGCTGGTGATGCCGGCGGCCTGCCACAGCGCGGCGGCGGCGTCGCGGCCCGCCTGCGGGTTGACCTGGTCGCGCCCGGCGAACTGCAACGGCTCGGTGCGCAGCGCGGTGGCATGGATCCAGGCCACCGGATTGCCCTGTGCCAGCTGCGCGTCGGCGATCTCCTCGCTGCCGATCACCACCGCGCAGGCGCCGTCCGACGACGGGCAGGTCTCGTCGTAACGGATGGGGTCCCACAGCATCGGCGACTGCATCACCTTGTCCACGGTGATGTCGGGCTGGTGCAGGTGGGCCAGCGGGTTGCGGGCCCCGTTGAGCCGGTCCTTGACCGCGACCATGGCGCCGATGTTCAGCGGTGCGCCCGACCGGCGGATGTAGGAGCGCACGTGCGGGGCGAAATAGCCACCCGCGCCCGCGCCGACCGGCTTGATGAACGGGATCGGAATCGACAACGCCCACATGGCGTTCGACTCAGACTGCTTCTCCCAGGCCATGGCCAGCACGCGCCGGTACTTGCCGGACTGCACCAGGCTGGCGGCCACCACCCCGGTCGACCCGCCGACCGAGCCCGCGGTGTGCACGCGGATCAGGGGCTTGCCGGTGGCGCCCATGGCGTCGGCCATGAACAGCTCCGGCATCATGACGCCCTCGAAGAAGTCGGGCGCCTTGCCCACCACCAGCGCGTCGATGTCGTCGAACGTCGACCCGGAGTCGGCCAGCGCCCGGTCGATCGCCTCGCGCACCAGGCCGTTCATCGAAACGTCTTGGCGCTTGGCGACATACTTGGTCTGCCCGGTACCCAGTACCGCGGCGAGCTGTGCACCCGAACCGGCCATCAGTTCCTTCCTTCCATGACCGCGACCAGGTTCTGCTGCAGGGCGGGGCCGCTGGTGGCGTGCGCCAGCACCCGCTCGGCCGAACCGTTCCAGATGTGTTGTGCGGCAAAGCCGATCCGCTCGAGCCCGGCGGCAAACATGGGGTTGGCCGCCAGGGCTCCGCCGGAGGGATTGACCTTCGTCGCCCCGGGTATGCGGATGGCCTCCGCGAGGATCAGATGTTGGTGAGTGAAGGGTGCGTGAATCTCGGCTACGTCGAGGTTGCGGACGTGTCCGCCGGTGGCCGCCTTGGTCGCCGCCGTGGTCGACGGCGACTCGGTGAGGTCGCGCGCGCCCAGCACGGGGGTTTCGATGCGATGCTCGAGACCGGTGATCCAGGCCGGGTTTTCCCGCAACTCGCGGGCCCGGTCGTCGGCCGCCAGCACGATCGCGGCGGCGCCATCGGTGATGGGGGCGATGTCGTGGCGGCGCAGCGGGTCGGCGAAGAACGGCCGCTCGAGCAACTCGTCCAGGCCGACCGGGGGCTCGACGGAGTCGACCCGTTTGGCTTGCTGAAACGAGTCGAACGCGACTCGGGCCATTTGCATTTCGTCCCACTTGCCGGTGTCGAGCCCGATGCGGGCCTGCAGCCCGGCGATCGACACCGAATCCGGCCACAGCGGCGCGACGGTGTAGGGGTCGGTCTGCCGCGACAGCACGCGGCGCAGCGTTCCGGCCGAGGACTTACCGAAGCCGTACACCAACGCGGTGTCGACCTCGCCGGCCAGGATCTTGATGTAGGCCTCATAGAGGGCCCAGGCGGCGTCCATCTCGACGTGCGACTCGTTGATCGGCGGGACGGCGCCGATCGAGTCGATCGCCGAGATAAACGAAAAGGCCCGGCCGGCAAGGTAATCGGATGACCCGGAGCACCAGAAGCCGATGTCGGCCTTCGTGATGCCGAGATCCTCATACAGCTCGGCGAAGCACGGCATCAACATCTCGACGCCGTTGGTGGTGCCGTCGGTGCGGCGGACATGCGGTGCGTGGGCGAAGCCGACGACCGCCACGTTGCGAGCGCTCATTGCGAATAGGCCCTTTACAGGTGGTGCTTGTAGGTGTCGTAGTCGGCGTCGGGTTCCCCGGTGGGCCGGAAGTACTCGATGTTGTCGATGCCAAAACCCCACTGGTCCTTGGGCTTCCACACCGCTTCGACCCGCATCCCCATCCGCACGTCGTGCGCGTCCACGTCGGCGACCAGGTGCAAGAACGGGATGTCGGCGCCGTCGAGCAACACATAGGCCGCCACGTACGGCGGCTTGATGCGCTGCCCTTGAAACGGGATGTTGATGATCGCGAACGTCGTCACCGTGCCCTTGTCGGGTAGCTCGACGAACTCGGTGGTGGGCTGGCCGGTGGCCGGGTCGGCGCCGTGCGGCGGGAAGTACACCTTGCCGTCCTTGCCGGTGCGCGCGCCGAGCAACCGGCCCTCGGCGATGGCCCGCAGGTAGGCGCTCTCCTCGTGCGACGCGGTGTGCTGGATCGTCAGCGAGATCGGCGTGACGATCATGGTGACCGGCTCCCGGTCACCCGAGGGTTCGGGGACCGTTTCGGCGTCCTCGCCCAGCTCGAAGTAGGCGATGTCGGTGATGGCGCCGACGGTCTCGTCGGCCCAGTGCACGTGCACCCGCGCGCCGGTGCGGATCGCGTCGGGTCCGCCGGCGTCCACCGCGTGCATCAGCGGGGTGTCGGCGCCGTCCAGCTTGATCAGCGCCCACGCGAAGGGCCGGTCCAGCGGCTGGCCCTCCAGCGGCTCGGGCTGCCAGGTCCAGGACACGACGGTGCCGACGGCCGACACCGGTACCATCTCGCCCAGCGGCTCGTAGGTGACCGGGTCATATTCCGCCGGAGGGACGTGCACCCGGCCGTCCGATCCCCGCACCCCCAGGATGCGGCGTTCACGCAAGGCGGTGAAGAACTGGCCAAGCGTGGGGCCGACCGAACGGGTGTAGTCGAAGGACAACGTCAGTGGCGCGGAAAGTGGTGGCTCACGGTGATCGATCAGGGATGGGCTGCTCGAACTGGTTGTCACGCCTTCGAGTAGAACAGGTTCTAAGAACGCTTTCAACATCGGGTCGCCTAGAGAGGCGGAGGCTATGAAGCTGGGCTTGCAGCTGGGGTATTGGGGCGCACAACCGCCGGAAAATGCCGCCGAACTCGTCGCCGCGGCCGAGGACGCCGGGTTCGACGCCGTGTTCACCGCCGAGGCGTGGGGCTCCGACGCCTACACGCCGCTGGCCTGGTGGGGGTCGTCGACGCGGCGGGTGCGGCTGGGCACGTCGGTCGTGCAGCTGTCGGCGCGCACCCCGACGGCGTGCGCGATGGCGGCGCTGACGCTGGATCACCTGTCCGGCGGCCGGCACATCCTGGGGCTGGGGGTGTCGGGTCCGCAGGTGGTCGAGGGCTGGTACGGACAGCGGTTCCCCAAGCCGCTGGCCCGCACCCGTGAATACATCGACATCCTGCGGCAGGTGTGGGCCCGGGAAGCGCCGGTGACCAGCCCCGGGCCGCACTACCCGCTGCCGCTGACCGGGGAGGGCACCACCGGCCTGGGCAAGGCCTTGAAGCCGATCACCCACCCGTTGCGCGCCGACATCCCGATCATGCTGGGCGCCGAGGGGCCCAAGAACGTCGCGCTGGCCGCCGAGATCTGCGACGGGTGGCTGCCGATCTTCTACACGCCGCGGATGGCCGACACCTACAACGAATGGCTCGACGAGGGCTTCGCCCGGCCCGGCGCGCGCCGCAGCCGCGAGGACTTCGAAATCTGCGCGACGGCCAACATCGTCATCACCGACGACCGCAGCGCCGCGTTCGCGGCCATGAAGCCCTACCTTGCCCTCTACATGGGCGGCATGGGCGCCGAGGACACCAACTTCCACGCCGACGTCTACCGCCGGATGGGCTACGCCGAGGTGGTCGACGAGGTCACCAAGCTGTTTCGGTCGAACCGCAAGGACGAGGCGGCGAAAATCATCCCCGACGAACTCGTCGACGACGCCGCGATCGTCGGCGACGTGGACTACGTCCGTAAGCAAATCAAGGTGTGGGAGGCCGCCGGCGTCACCATGATGGTGGTGTCCGGCCGGTCGGCGCAGCAGGTCCGCGAGGTCGCCGCGCTGATCTAGGCGGCTCTTGCCGGAGCAGTAGAACGCGTTCTAGATTGGCCGGATGACAGCCTCGCAGCACACCATCGCGGGCACGGTACTGACGATGCCGGTGCGGATTCGCAAGGCGAAGCAGCACATGGCGATGTTCTCCGTCGACGCCGACGCTGCGCAGCGGATGATCGGCTACAGCGGCCTGCGGGTCTGCCGTTACCTGCCGGGGCGCGCGATCGTGGTCCTGATGCTGATGCACTACCTCGACGGCGACCTGGGCGAGTACCACGAGTTCGGCACCAGTGTGATGGTCAACCCGCCCGGGTCGAACGCCAAGGGGCCGCGCGCCCTGCGGTCGGCCGGCGCGTTCATCCACCACCTTCCCGTCGACCAGCCGTTCACGCTGGAGGCGGGCACCAAGATCTGGGGCTACCCGAAAGTCATGGCGGACTTCGCCGTTCGGGAGGGCCGCCAGTTCGGCTTCGCTTTGACCGTTGACGGGCAATTCGTGATCGACATGGAGTTCGGCCGCGGCCTGCCGTTCTCGCTGACGCCGCGCCACCAACAGCAGCGCACCTACTCGCACCGCGACGGCGTCACCCGCGAGACCTCCTTCGAGCACACGCTCGCCGGTGTGCGCACCCGATTCGGTGGGGCCCGGATCCGGCTGGGCGACCACCCCTATGCGAAAGAGCTTGCCTCGCTGGGCCTTCCGAAACGCGCGATGGTGTCCAGCTCGGTTGATAACGTGCAAATGACATTCGGCGATGCCCAGGAGATCTCATGACTTCGACCAGTTTGCAGACCAGGCCGGACGTCGACCTGACCGACGGCGCGTTCTACGCGGGGGACTCGCGTAGCGTCTACCGCTGGATGCGCGAGCACGAGCCGGTGTTCCGGGACCGCAACGGGCTGGCCGCCGCGTCGACGTATCAGGCCGTGATCGACGCCGAGCGCAACCCCGAACTGTTCTCCAACGCCGGCGGCATCCGACCCGACCAAGACGGCGTCGAGATGATGATCGAGATGGATGACCCGCAACATCTGTTGCGCCGCAAGCTCGTCAACTCCGGCTTCACCCGCAAGCGCGTGAAAGACCAAGAGGCCAAGATCGTCTCGCTGTGCGACACGCTGATCGACGCGGTGTGCGAGCGCGGCGAGTGCGACTTCGTCTGGGACCTGGCCGCGCCGCTGCCGATGGCGGTGATCGGCGACATGCTCGGCGTGCGGCCCGAGGAACGCAAGATGTTCCTCAAGTGGTCCGACGATCTGGTCAGCTTCTTGAGCAGCACTGCGGCGCAAGAGGATTTCCAGATCACCATGGATGCCTTCGCCGCCTACAGCGAATACATGATGGGCATGATCACCGCGCGCAAGACCGAGCCGACCGACGACCTGGTCAGCGTCCTGGTGCACGCGGAGGTCGAGGGGTCGAGCCTGGAGGACCACCAGATCGTCACCGAGGTCCTGCTGCTGCTGATCGGGGGCGACGAGACCACGCGCCACACGCTGTCCGGCGGGACGCGGCAGCTGCTGCTGCACCCCGATCAGCACCGGCGCCTGGTCGACGACCTCGGATTGCTGCCCAACGCGATCGAAGAGATGCTGCGCTGGACCGCGCCGGTGAAGAACATGGCCCGCACGGTCACCGCCGACACCGAGTTCCACGGCACCCCGTTGCGCCAGGGCGAAAAGATGATTTTGCTCTTCGAGTCGGCGAACTTCGACGAGAAGGTCTTCAAGGATCCCGAGAGCTTCGACATCGAGCGCTACCCCAACAACCACCTCGCGTTCGGCTTCGGGACGCACTTCTGCCTCGGCAACCAGCTGGCCCGCCTCGAGCTGTCGATCATGCAAACCCGCCTGCTGCAGCGGCTCCCCGACCTGCGACTCGCGTCGGATGCGGAGCTGCCGTTGCGCCCGGCGAACTTCGTCAGCGGCCTGGAGAAGATGCCGGTGGTGTTCACGCCCACCGCGCCCGTGGGCGCCTGACGTCCTCGCGACCGTAACCTCGCGCCCGTAACCCCCACGCCGAACGTGCTCTGAGGGCGGCAATTCTGCCAAAATCGCGCACTGAGAGCACGTTCGGCGGGGATGTCGGTGCCGCGCGCCACACTGCCCCTCATGGGAGAGGCGTTCATCGGAAGCGAGGCCATCAAATCGGGTGCCCTGACGCGGCACCAGTTGCGTAGCCGATTCGTCGCGCTGCACCCGGACGTTTACATCCCACCCGACACCGACCTCACCGCCGCGACCCGGGCCCGCGCCGCGTGGCTGTGGTCGCGGCGGCGCGGCGTGGTCGCGGGGCATTCCGCGTCCGCGCTGCACGGCGCCAAATGGGTAGACCACCAGGCGCCGGCTCAGTTGCTGTACCAACACCGTCGTCCGCCGGCCGGCATCCGCACCTGGTTGGACACCGTCGCCGACGACGAGATCCAGCTCATCGGCGGCGTTTCCGCGACGACGCCAGCCCGTACGGCGTTCGACATCGCCTGCCGCAATACCGTCGGCAAAGCCGTCGCGGCGATCGACGCCCTTGCCCGGGCGACCGGACTGAAGGCCGCCGACGCCGAAATGATCGCGGACCGCTACAAAGGCCACCGCAACATCAGGCGGGCGAGGCGAGCGTTGACACTTGTCGACCCCGGCGCCGAGTCACCGCGCGAGACGTGGCTGCGGCTGCTGGTCATCGAGGCGGGTTATCCCCCGCCGCAGACCCAGCTTCCGATCCACGGCGAATACGGTGAGCTGGTCGCGGTTGTCGACATGGGTTGGGACGACGTCAAAATCGCACTGGAATACGAAGGGCCCCAGCACTGGACGGATCCCCGGCAGTTCCGCAAGGACATCGAGCGTTATGAGGCGTTACCCGAACTCGGGTGGATCGCTATCCGCGTGACAGCCGGGGACACGCGGGGCGGCATCCTCGGACGGTTGGCGGCGGCGTGGGCTCGCCGAACGTGATCTGAGGGTGAGAAAATCGCGAAAATCCCACCCTCAGAGCACGTTCGGCGCAATGAAGGCGCCGCGTACCCCTAGCGGTTCTGGAAGTTGGGCTTGCGCTTCTCGGCGAACGCGCGCGGCCCTTCCTTGGCGTCGTCGGACAGGAACACCTTGATGCCGATCTGGGTGTCGATCTTGAAGGCGTCGTTTTCGTGCATGCCCTCGGTCTCCCGGATCGCCCGCAGGATCGCCTGCACGGCCAGCGGGCCGTTGTTCTCGATGATCTCGGCGATCTCGAGCGCCTTGGTCAGCGCCTGCCCGTCGGGAACGACGTGCCCGATCAGGCCGATCTCCTTGGCCTCGGCGGCGGTGATGTGCCGGCCGGTCAGCAACAGGTCGCACGCGACGGTGTAGGGGATCTGGCGCACCAGTCGCACGGCCGAGCCCCCCATGGGGTAGAGGCTCCACTTGGCCTCGGAGATGCCGAACTTGGCGCTCTCGCCGGCGACGCGGATGTCGGTGCCCTGCAGGATCTCGGTGCCGCCGGCGATGGCCGGTCCCTCGACCGCCGCGATCAGCGGCTTGGTCAGCCGGCGCCCCTTCAGCAAAGCGTCGATCCGTGACGGGTCGTAGCTGCCGTCCTTGAACGAATCGCCCGGGGGCTTCTTGGTTGCTGTCTTCAAGTCCATGCCCGCGCAGAAGTAGCCGCCGGCCCCGGTGAGGATGCAGCAGCGGATGTCGGGGTCGTTGTCGACGCGGTCCCATGCCTGCACCATGATTTCCATCATTTCGGTGCTCAGCGCGTTGCGGGCGTGTGGCCGGTTGAGCGTGACGATCAGGGTGTGACCACGCTGCTCCACGAGGGCGTCGGGCCCCGTCTGTTCGTTAGCTGAGGTCTGGGCCACGGCTACCGCCTTTCGGTCGACGTTGGGGGTGAGCTTGTCAAGAAATGTAACACGTTCTAATTTGGTCACCGTGGCCTTGAACATCGCCGACCTCGCCGAGCACGCCATCGACGCTGTGCCTGACCGTGTCGCCCTGATCTGCGGCGACGAGAAGCTGACCTACGCCCAACTCGAGGAGAAGGCCAACCGCCTGGCGCACTACCTGATGGACCAGGGCGTGGGCAAGGACGACAAGGTCGGGCTGTACTGCCGCAACCGCATTGAGATCGTCATCGCGATGCTGGGCATCGTCAAGGCCGGCGCGATCCTGGTGAACGTCAACTACCGCTACGTCGAGGGCGAGCTGCGCTACCTGTTCGACAACTCCGACATGGTCGCGCTGGTGCACGAGCGGCAGTACTCCGACCGGGTCGCCAACGTGCTGCCGGACACGCCCGGCGTCAAGACGGTCCTCGTCGTCGAGGACGGCTCCGACAACGACTTCCAGCGCTACGGCGGCGTCGAGTTCTACTCCGCCGTCGCTCAGGGATCCCCCGAACGCGACTTCGGCGAGCGCAGCGCCGACGACATCTACCTCCTCTACACGGGGGGCACCACCGGCTTCCCCAAGGGCGTGATGTGGCGCCACGAGGACATCTACCGGGTGCTGTTCGGCGGAACCGACTTCGCCACAGGCGAATTCGTCAAGGACGAGTACGACCTGGCCAAGGCCGCGGCCGCCAACCCGCCGATGGTGCGCTACCCGATACCGCCGATGATCCACGGCGCCACCCAGTCGGCGACCTGGATGTCGATCTTCTCGGGCCAAACCACCGTGCTGGCACCGGAATTCAACGCCGACGAGGTGTGGCGCACGATCCACAAGCACAAGGTGAACCTGCTGTTCTTCACCGGCGACGCCATGGCCCGTCCGCTGCTCGACGCGCTCGACAAGAACAACGACTACGACCTGTCGTCGCTGTACCTGCTGGCCAGCACCGCGGCGCTGTTCTCGCCGAGCATCAAGGAGAAGCTCCTCGAGCTGCTGCCCAACCGCGTCATCACGGACTCGATCGGTTCGTCGGAGACCGGGTTCGGCGGCACCAGCATCGTGGCCGCGGGCGCGCCGCACGGCGGCGGCCCGCGCGTGACCATCGACCACCGCACCGTCGTGCTCGACGAGGACGGTAACGAGGTCAAGCCGGGTTCGGGCGTGCGGGGCTTCATCGCTAAGAAGGGCAACATCCCGGTCGGCTACTACAAGGACGAGAAGAAGACCGCCGAGACGTTCCGGACCATCAACGGTGTGCGGTATGCCATTCCGGGTGACTGGGCCCTGGTCGAGGAGGACGGCACCGTCACGATGCTCGGCCGCGGTTCGGTGTCGATCAACAGCGGCGGGGAAAAGATCTACCCCGAAGAGGTCGAGGCGGCGCTGAAGGGTCATCCCGATGTCTTCGACGCCCTGGTGGTGGGGGTGCCCGATGCGCGGTACGGCCAGTGCGTGGCGGCCGTCGTGCAGCCCCGCCCGGGGTGCCGGCCGACGCTCGCCGAGCTGGACAGCTTCGTGCGCTCGGAGATCGCGGGATACAAAGTGCCGCGCAGCCTTTGGCTGGTCGACGAGGTGAAGCGTTCGCCCGCAGGCAAACCCGACTACCGCTGGGCGAAGGAGCAGACCGAGGCCCGGCCGGCCGACGACGTGCATGCCAGCCGCGTGACGACCTGACTGCGTGACCGACTTCGTCAAACACCACCCGGGCGCCCCCGCCGGCTACTTCGCGTGGGAAGCGGCGGGGTTGCGCTGGTTGTCCGGCGTCGACGGCGGTGTGCCCTGCGCGCAGGTGGTCCGCGCCGACGCGACCGGCCTCACCCTGCGGCGACTCGACTCGGTCAACCCGACCCCGCAGGCCGCCCACGCGTTCGGGGGCCAGCTGGCCGTCACGCACGACGCGGGAGCGGACGCGTTCGGCGCCGGGCCCGACGGGTGGGACGGACCCGGGTTCTTCGGGCCGCTCGCGCAGCCGTTGCCGATGTCGCTGCACACGCACCGCCGCTGGGGCGACTTTTACGCCGACGAGCGGCTGGCCCCGATGGCCGAGCTCGCGGCGGCGCGGCTCGACGCTTCGACCCGCGCCGCGATCGACTCCGTCGCCGCGCGTTGCCGGGCCGGTGACTTCGACTCCGATGACGACGACCCGCCCGCCCGGCTGCACGGCGACCTGTGGAGCGGCAACGTGATGTGGACGCCCGACGGGGTGGTGCTGATCGACCCGGCCGCACACGGCGGTCACCGCGAGACCGACCTGGCGATGCTCGCGCTGTTCGGCTGCCCGCACCTCGACGCGGTCCTCGCCGGCTACCAGCGGGTGCGGCCGCTACGGCCGGGGTGGCGCAACCGTATCGGGCTGCACCAGCTGTTCCCGCTGCTGGCGCACGTGGTGCTGTTCGGCGGCGGGTACGCGCGGCAGGCCGACGCCGCGGCCCGCGCCGCGCTGGCCGCCTAAGCGCCGCGCTGGCCGCGCCTAAGCCTTGCCGACCCAACGGGCTAGTGTCGAAGCGCGATGACGATCGACGTGTGGATGCAGCACCCGACGCCGCGGTTTTTGCGCAGCGACTTCTTGGCCTCGCTGCGGCGCTGGACGGGCGGGTCGATCCCGGACACCGACATCCCGATCGACGCCACGATCGAGTCCATGGACGCCGCCGGCGTCGGCGTCGGCCTGCTCAGCGCGTGGCGCGGCCCCCACGGCCAGGACCTGATCTCCAACGACGAGGTCGCCGAATGGGTGGCGTCCCGCCCCGACCGGTTCGCCGGCCTGGCCACCGTCGACCTCGACCGCCCGATGCCGGCGGTCCGCGAGCTGCGGCGCCGCATCGGGGAAGGATTCGTGGGCCTGCGGGTGGTGCCGTGGCTGTGGGACGCGCCGCCCACCGATCGCCGCTACTACCCGCTGTTCGCCGAATGCGTGGAATCCGGGGTGCCGTTTTGCACCCAGGTCGGCCACACCGGCCCGCTGCGACCCTCGGAGACCGGGCGACCGATCCCCTACATCGACCAGGTGGCCCTCGACTTTCCCGAGCTGGTCATCGTGTGCGGCCACGTCGGCTACCCGTGGACGGAGGAGATGGTCGCGGTGGCCCGCAAGCACGAGAACGTCTACATCGACACCTCGGCCTACACGATCCAGCGGCTGCCCCGAGAGCTCGTCAGCTTCATGAAAACCGGTACCGGACAACGGAAGGTGTTGTTCGGCACCAACTACCCGATGATGACGCACGCGCACGCCCTGGCGGGGCTCGACGACATCGGCCTCGGTGACGAGGCCCGCCGAGACTTCCTCCACGACAACGCGAAACGCGTTTTCGGCCTACCAGCCGGCCTACCAGCGAAGGAGGCGACGCCGTGAACGGCGCCCAGGCCCTGATCAACACCCTGGTCGACGGCGGCGTCGACGTGTGCTTCTCGAACCCGGGCACGTCGGAGATGCACTTCGTGGCCGCGCTGGACGCCGTTCCCCAAATGCGGGGCGTGCTGGCGCTTTTCGAGGGGGTGGCCACCGGGGCGGCCGACGGCTACGCCCGCATCGCCGATCGCCCGGCCGCGGTGCTGCTGCACCTGGGCCCCGGGCTGGGTAACGGCCTGGCCAACCTGCACAACGCCCGGCGCGCCCGGGTGCCAATGGTCGTCGTGGTCGGCGACCACGCCACCTATCACAAAAAGTACGACGCCCCACTGGAATCCGACATTGACGCGCTGGCGGGAACCGTCTCGGGTTGGCTGCGCCGCAGCCATGACAGCGCCGCCGTCGCGGCCGACGCCGCCGACGCGATCGCCGCGAGCCGGTCCGGCTCGCAGATCGCCACGCTGATCCTTCCCGCCGACGTGTCCTGGTCCGACGGCGCCAAACCCGCCGACACGCCGAAAACCGATGCGGCCCAAGCCCAACAATCCGATGCGCCGGAGGTAAAGGGGGCATTGCGCTCGGGGGAGCCGACGGTCCTGATGGTCGGTGGCGACGCCACTCGCCGCGACGGCCTGGCGGCGGCCGCGCGCATCGCGCAGGCCACCGGCGCCCGGGTGTTGTGCGAGACGTTCCCGACGCGGCTGGAGCGCGGCGCGGGCGTACCCCCCGTCGAGCGGCTCGCGTACTTCGCCGAGGCCGCCGCGGCCCAACTCGACGGCGCCAAGCACCTGGTGCTCGCGGGTGCCAAGTCGCCGGTGTCGTTCTTCGCCTACCCGGGCATCCCCAGCGACCTGGTGCCGGCGGGCTGCGACGTGCACACCCTCGCCGGAAACCCAGGCGCCGCGGCGGCCCTCGTCGCGCTAGCCGACGAGCTCGCGCCCGGCACCGAAGCGCCGGTGGCGCCGGCGTCGCGCCCGCAGCTGCCGACGGGCGCGCTGACGTCCGCGTCGGCGGCCGACGTGATCGGGGCGCTGCTGCCCGAACGGGCGATCGTCGTCGACGAGGCCAACACCTCCGGGCTGCTGCTGCCGCAGGCCACCGCCGGCGCACCGGCGCACGACTGGCTGACGCTGACCGGCGGTGCGATCGGCTATGGCATCCCCGCCGCGGTGGGCGCCGCGGTCGCCGCGCCCGATCGTCCGGTGCTGTGCCTGGAGTCCGACGGGTCGGCGATGTACACCATTTCCGGGTTGTGGACCCAGGCGCGCGAGAACCTCGACGTCACCACCGTGGTCTACGACAACGGCGCCTACGACATCCTGCGGGTCGAGCTGCAACGCGTCGGCGCCGGATCGGCCCCCGGCCCCAAGGCGCAGGACCTCCTCGACTTGTCCAGGCCCGCCATGGATTTCGTCAGGATCGCCGAGGGCATGGGCGTTCCGGCGCGGCGCGTCAGCACCGCCGAGGAATTCGCCGACGCCCTGCGGGCCGCGTTCGCCGAACCCGGCCCGCACCTGATCGACGCGGTGGTGCCGTCACTGCTCGGTTAGCGCCGGCAGGTGGGCGACGAGCCAGTCCGCCATCGCATCGAGCGTGCAGACCCCGCCCTCGAACGCGTGCGCCTGCGCGGCCAGCGCCACGCCCACGCTGCCCGACGGCGTTGGCACGACGCCGAATTGGCGGACCAAATAGTCGCCGCGCACCCCGGGGCCCCAACCACCTTTGGCGGCAAAGCCTTTCGCGGCCAGCCCCCAGCGCTGGGCGGGGGTGAGGTCTCGCATCAGCGCGACGACCGGCGCCGCATCCTCGAGCGTCGGTAGCCGGGCGGCGAAACCCGCCTGCCGGCACAAAGTCCACCGTGTCTGGCCGAACGCGGTGTAGCCGCGGCGCAGTCGCCGCGATTCGACCACGGTCTCGGCGTCCCCGCACTCCTCGATGACGGCCTGCACCTGCCGCGCCGCTGCACCGGGCGAACCCAACAAAGACCACAGACGCTCCGACGCCTGGTTGTCGGACGACGTGATCGCCGTCAAAACCAGCCGCTCGGCACGCGCCGGGTCGCGCCGCAACGCCGCGAGGGCCAATGGCACCTTGATCGTCGACCACGCCACCCCGGACGACCAGCGGCCCAGGGCAACCGGTTCGGTCCCATCCGGTCGGGCGATCGCCATGCCGACGGTCGCGCCCGGCGCGACGTCGGCCGCCAGCTCCTCGAAGCTCGCAGCTACCGGCGAATTGGCCACACCGGATCTTCGCAGTCCACACCCTGCGCCGACAACTGGCGCTTGAGGACCTTGAACGTCACCGTCCGCGGCAGCTCGGCGCTGACCCGCACGTACGACGGCCACTGCTTGGGCCCCAGGTCGGGCTGCTCGGCCAGGAAGGCGCGGAACTTTTCGGCGTCGAACTCCGCGCCGGGCGCCAGCACCAGCGCGGCCATCACCTGGTCGCCGACGACCGGGTCGGGCACCGCGTACACCGCCACCTCGGCGGCGTCGGGATAGCGCAGCAGGACCCGCTCGATCGGGGCGGCGCCCAGGTTCTCGCCGTCGACCCGCATCCAATCGCCCAGGCGTCCGGCGAAATACGCGTAGCCATCCGCGTCGCGGTAGGCCAGGTCGCCGCTGTGGTACACGCCGCCGGCCATCCGCTCCGCCTCGGCGGCGGGGTCGTTGTAGTACCCCTCGAAGCGGCCCGGGCCGGCGGTGTTCACCAGCTCGCCGACCACCCCCACCGGGCACGGCTCGCCGCTGTCGGGGTCGACGATCTCGACCCCCTCGGGCAGCGGGCCCAACGCGCCCGGCGGCGTGTCCGGGGTGCGGGCGATCGCGATCCCGCCCTCGGTAGAGCCGAATCCGTCCTGGACCACGCAGCCGAACCTGCGGCCAAAGCGCTCGATGTCGTCGGGGACGCCCTCGTTGCCGTACACCGCGCGCAGCGGGTTGTCGGCGTCGTCGGGCCGCTCGGGCGTGGCGAGCACATACGACAACGGCTTGCCCACATAGTTGGCGTAGGTGGCGCCGTAGCGGCGCACGTCGACCAGAAAGCCCGTTGCGGAGAACTTGCGCCGCAACACCATCGAACCCCGGCACGCCGCGGCCACCGCCCAGCCGACCAGCACGGCGTTGGAGTGAAACAGCGGCATCGACACGTAACAGACGTCGGAGGGGCCGAGGTCGAATCGCTGCGTCATGGTCAGGCCGGCGATCGCGACCTTGCCGTGGCTGCACTTCACCGCCTTCGGCTCACCGCTGGTGCCCGAGGTGAAGATCAGCATGAACAAATCGGAAGCCGACGCCGCCCGGAACGACGGCGGGGCGCCGCGGTGTGCGGCCACCTCCGAGCCCCACGAGGCGTCGTCGACGTTGACGTGCGGGATATCGCCAAGCGACGCAGCCGAATTCGTGTCGGCAAGCACGACTTGGCAGTCGGCGTGGGCGATGTCGCGGGCCAGCGCGTCGCCGCGGCGCACCGGGTTGAGCCCGACCGGGACGATCCCGGACATCCCCGCCGCCACCAGCATCGCCGAGAAGAAGGGGGTGTTTTCCAGCAGCACCCCGACGTGCGGGGGCTTCGAGGGGTCCAGGCGCGAGCGCAGGGCCGCCGCGATGGCCGCGCCGTGGCGGATGTGATCGCGCCAACTGGTGAACGAGCCTTCGAAATGGACGCCCCGGTCGTCGATCTCGGCCAGTGGCGCCAGCAGCTTGGTGACCGTCGGATCGGGCGGCAGGTTGAATGGCGCGTTCAAGGGCCCGCGAGACTAGGCCGGGGTTTCCGCCAGCTCGCGGCCGATCCGGCGCAGCTGCCCGGTGGCCCCGCGCAGCGCGAACTCGATCTCCTTGGCGGCCAGGAAGTACCGGTGCACCGGGTGATCGGTGTCGACGCCGACGCCGCCGTGCACGTGCACGACGGTGTGCGCCACCCGGTGCCCGGCGTCGGCGGCCCAGAACGCCGCGCTGGCCACGTCGATCTCGGCGGGGATGTCCTCCGACACCCGCCAGGCCGCCTGGGTCAGCGTGAGCCGCAGCGCCTTGACGTCGATGTAGCCGTCGGCCAGCCGCTGCGCCACCGCCTGGAAGCTGCCGATCGGACGGTCGAACTGCTCGCGCTCGCGCGCGTATTGGGCGGTCAGCTGCAGGCCCCGCTCGAGGACCCCGAGCTGGAAGGCGCTGCGCCCGAGGGTCGAAAGCGTCTCGAGCCACACGGCCACGATGCCGTCCGTGCCGTCGCCGACCCGGCGCCCCGCATCCACCGCGACGCCGTCCAGCGTCAGGTGTCCGACGCTGCCCAGCCCCGTGGTCTGCATCGCGCCCACCGAGACGCCGGGGTCGGAAGCGGCCACCACGAAAACGGCCGTGCCGGAATCGGTTTCGGCCGGGATTAGAAAGGCGTCGGCCACCGGCCCGAACCCCACCTGGGTGGGGGTGCCGGTCAGCCGGTAGCCCTGTTCACCGCCGACCGCCTGCACCGGCCCCTCGCCCATTTCACCGTCGAGGGCGACGGTGAGGATCTTTTCGCCCCGCACCGCCGGCGCGCCCCACTCCAGCTGCAGTTGCTCCGAGCCGAACCTCGCCAGCGCCCCGGCGCCCAGCATCACCGACTCCAGGTACGGCACCGCGGCCAGCTGGTGGCCCAGCGCCACCAGGATCGCCACCTGCTCGAGGACGCCGAAGCCGTCGCCGCCCAGGGCCGACGGCGCCGCGCTGGTCAAGATGTCGGCCTCGATGAGCTTGTCCCACAGCTGGCGGTCGAACCGCTGCTCGAGCGCATCCAACTCGCGCTGGTGTTCGGGCGTGCACACCGCGTCGACGATGGTGTCGACCAACCCGCCGAGGTCTTGGGCCGCTTCGGTTGTCGTGAAGTCCATGAAAGTTCCTTAATCGCAAAAGCTTCAGCGGTTGGCGCGGGGTAGGCCCAGCGCCACCATCCCGATGATGTCGCGCTGCACCTCGTTGGTGCCGCCCCCGAAGGTCAGGATCAGGCAGGCGCGGTGCATCCGCTCGACGCGGCCGCGCAGCAGCGCGCCGGGGGAGTCTTGGCGCACCGTCGCCGCCGTGCCCAGCACCTCCATCAACAGGCGGTAGGCCTCGGTGGCCAACTCGGTGCCGAACACCTTGGCCGCCGACGCGTCGGCCGGCCCCAGGGAGTCGCTGTGCGCCGAGGCCAGCTCCCAGTTGATCAGCTTGAGCACTTCGGCCTTGGCGTGCACGCGGGCCAGGTTGAGCTGCACCCACTCGGAGTCGATGAGCCGGGCCCCGCTGGGATCCTTGGTGTTTTGCGCCCACTCCCGAACTTCGCGCAGGCACACGAAGATCGGCGCAGGCGAGACCAGGGCGACCCGCTCGTGGTTGAGCTGGTTGGTCACCAGCTTCCAGCCGCCGTTCTCCTCGCCGACCCGGTTGCTCACCGGGACGCGTACATCGGAGTAATAGGTGGCGCTGGTGTCGGGGCCGGCCATGGTGTGCACCGGTGTCCAGGAGAAGCCCTCGGCGGTCGTCGGCACGATCAGCACCGAGATGCCGCGGTGCTTCTTGGCCTCGCTGTTGGTGCGGACCGCCAGCCAGACGTAGTCGGCGTACTGGATCAGGCTGGTCCACATCTTCTGGCCGTTGATCACGTAGTCGTCGCCGTCGCGGACGGCGGTGGTGCGCAGGTTGGCCAGGTCGGTGCCGGCGCCGGGCTCGGAGTAGCCGATCGAGAAGTGCAGGTCGCCGGCCGCGATCTTGGGCAGAAAGAACTTCTTTTGCTCGTCGGTGCCGTAGGCCATGATCGTCGGCGCCACGCTGTTGATCGTCAAAAACGGCACCGGCGCGCCGGCGATGGCCGCCTCGTCGGTGAAGATCAGCGAATCCATGGGGGAGCGGTCCTGGCCGCCGTATTCCTTGGGCCAGTTCAGGGTCAGCCACCCGTCCTTGCCCATCTGCGCGACGGTCTCGCGGTACACGTTGCCGACGCCGATCTCGCCGCCGACCGAGTTCAGCGCCTCGCGGCGCTCCGGCGTCATGAGCGTGCTGAAGTACGACCGCAGCTCGCGTCGCAGCTCCTCCTGTTCAGGGGTGTAACTGATGCGCATTGCAAGCCGTCCTTCTGTCTCGACACAAGCCACGTCGCAAGCCCGACCGCGGCAACGGCAACCCGTTCTTCTCCCCGGTTGTAACACGTTCTAGTCTTGGAATCCAGCGACCGTTCCCCCCGACGTGCGGGGGCCCTATGGTGTAGCTACAAACCAAAAGGGCGCGTGCTCAGGGTGATGGCGAGGCTCGAGGAGGATGCCGTGCGAGTGATCGTGGATCGTGACCGGTGCGAGGGTAACGCGGTGTGCTTGGGAATCGCGCCGGACATCTTCGAACTGGACGACGAGGACTACGCCGTCGTGAAGATCGATCCGATTCCCTCCGACCGGGAGCAGCTGGTCGAACAGGCGATCGCGGAGTGCCCGCGCGCCGCGCTAACGCGCAGCGACTAACTGAAACTAGAGGTATTCATAAATTGACTAGCAGCACAAACGCGACCGATCTGTCCGGAAAGGTCGCGGTGGTCACCGGCGCGGCCGCGGGCCTGGGCCGCGCCGAGGCGCTCGGGCTGGCCCGGCTCGGGGCCACCGTCGTGGTCAACGACATCGCCCCGGCGCTGGACGCCGCCGACGTCATCGACGAGATCAGCGCCTCGGGATCCAAGGCGGTCGCCGTCGCCGGCGACATCAGCCAGCGGGCCACCGCCGACGAGCTGGTCGCCACCGCCGACGGGCTCGGCGGCCTGGACATCGTCGTCAACAACGCCGGGATCACCCGCGACCGCATGCTGTTCAACATGTCCGACGAGGAGTGGGACCAGGTCATCGCCGTGCACCTGCGCGGGCATTTCCTGCTCACCCGCAACGCCGCCACCTACTGGCGCGCCAAGGCCAAGGAGTCCGACGGCGGCAAGATCTTCGGGCGCCTGGTCAACACCTCCTCGGAGGCCGGCCTCGTCGGCCCGGTCGGGCAGGCCAACTACGGCGCGGCGAAGGCGGGCATCATCGCCCTCACCCTGTCGGCCTCGAGGGCCCTGGGCCGCTACGGCGTCTGCGCGAACGCGATCTGCCCGCGGGCGCGCACCGCGATGACGGCCGAGGTCTTCGGTGCGGCGCCGGAGATGGCAGAAGGCGGCATCGACCCGCTGTCGCCGGAGCACGTGGTGAGCCTGGTCAAGTTTCTGTCGTCGCCGGCCGCCGCCGAAGTCAACGGTCAGGTTTTCATCGTTTACGGTCCCCAGGTGACGCTGGTGGCCGCGCCGACCGCCGAGCACAGATTCCGGGCGGACGGCCCGGCATGGGACCCCGCCGAACTCGGCGGCGCGCTTCGGGAATACTTTGCTGGACGAGATCCGGAACGAAACTTTTCCGCGGTTGGCCTGATGGGGGAATAGCGATTTAAGGCGACTTTCTGGGGGGGAATAGCCAAGTAGAACACGTGTCAGATTGATAACGAAAGACCCGTTCTGACCAGGACAAATTAACGGTTCTGACAGCGCAATCCTGTTCATTGACACGGTGAAGTTTCTCTGAGTTAATATGATCCGGCTCACAGCGAGCCGCATGCGACCGAAGACGACGCAAAGGCGACAGACAGACTTCGCCGCGAGCAGCTGAGGGGGGTGCCCCGTTGAGAGAACAACTGGCGGTTCCCGCCCGTGCCGTCGGCGGTTTCTTCGAAATGATGATGGACACCGGCCGTGCGAGTTTTCGACGGCCGTTTCAGTTCGGTGAGTTCCTCGAACAGACCTGGATGATCGCGCGCGTCTCGCTGGTCCCGACGCTGCTGGTCTCCATCCCGTTCACGGTGCTGGTGGCGTTCACGCTGAACATCCTGTTGCGGGAGATCGGCGCGGCCGACCTATCCGGCGCCGGCACCGCGTTCGGCACCATCACCCAGCTTGGCCCGGTGGTCACCGTGCTGGTGGTCGCGGGTGCCGGCGCCACCGCCATCTGCGCGGACCTGGGCGCCCGCACCATCCGCGAAGAGATCGACGCGATGCGCGTGCTGGGCATCGACCCGATCCAACGGCTGGTCGTGCCCCGCGTCTTGGCGTCCACCGTGGTGGCGCTGCTGCTCAACGGCTTGGTGTGCGCCATCGGCCTGTCCGGGGGCTACGTGTTCTCGGTCTTTTTGCAGGGCGTCAATCCCGGTGCCTTCATCAACGGCCTTACCGTGCTCACCGGGCTGCGGGAGCTGGTCCTCGCCGAGGTCAAGGCGCTGTTGTTCGGCGTCATGGCCGGGCTGGTCGGCTGCTACCGCGGTCTGACGGTCAAGGGCGGGCCCAAGGGCGTCGGCAATGCCGTCAACGAAACCGTGGTCTACGCGTTCATCTGCCTGTTCGTCATCAACGTGGTGATGACCGCCATCGGCGTGAAGGTCACGGCCAAGTGAGCGCCCGATGAGCTACGACCTCACGTACCGGCTACGCAACCTCGCGTCGCGGATGCAGGGCCCGGTCGACGACTTCGGCGAGCAGGCGCTGTTCTACGGCGAAACCCTGCGCTACATCCCCAACGCGATCACCCGCTACCGCAAAGAGACGATTCGCAACATCGCCGAGATGACAATGGGCGCGGGGGCGCTCGTCATGATCGGCGGCACGGTCGGGGTCGCGGCGTTTCTCACGCTGGCATCCGGGGGCGTCATCGCCGTGCAGGGCTACTCCTCGCTGGGCAACATCGGCATCGAGGCGCTCACCGGGTTCCTGTCGGCGTTCTTGAACGTGCGCGTCGTGGCCCCGGTGATCGCGGGCATCGCGCTGGCCGCCACCATCGGCGCCGGCGCCACCGCCCAGCTGGGCGCCATGCGGGTGGCCGAGGAGATCGACGCCGTCGAGTGCATGGCGGTCCACTCGGTGTCCTACCTGGTGTCGACCAGGCTGATCGCCGGCCTGGTCGCGATCATCCCGCTGTACTCGCTGTCGGTGCTCGCCGCGTTCTTCGCCGCCCGCTTCACGACGGTCTATATCAACGGGCAGTCCAAGGGGCTCTACGACCACTACTTCAACACGTTCCTCATACCGTCGGACCTATTGTGGTCGTTCCTGCAGGCCATCGTGATGTCGATCGCGGTGATGCTCGTCCATACCTATTACGGCTACAACGCCAGCGGCGGCCCGATCGGCGTCGGCATCGCCGTCGGCCAGGCCGTGCGGACCTCGCTGATCGTGGTGGTCGTCATCACGTTGTTCATCTCGCTGGCGGTGTACGGCGCGTCCGGTAACTTCAACCTCTCCGGGTAAGGGGC
Source organism: Mycobacterium palustre (assembly GCF_002101785.1). GTDB lineage: Bacteria > Actinomycetota > Actinomycetes > Mycobacteriales > Mycobacteriaceae > Mycobacterium > Mycobacterium palustre. Next base: position 19,654 of record NZ_LQPJ01000155.1, on the reverse strand, counting down.
CCCTGACGAAACATGGCAGGCACGAGATCGCGACGCACCTCGGTCCGGCTGGCGGCGCTGCTGCTGGCCGGTTTGATCGTGGCCTTCTCGGTGCTGACTTACCTTTCGTACACAGCGGCTTTCGCGTCCACCGACACCGTCACGGTGTCGGCGCCGCGCGCCGGGCTGGTGATGGACAAGGGCGCCAAGGTCAAGTACCGCGGCATCCAGATCGGCAAGGTCGACGACATCAGCTACTCGGGTGATCAGGCACGGCTGAGGCTGTCGATCAACAGCGATCAGATGCACTTCGTCCCCTCCAACGCGACGGTGCGCATCGGGGGAAACACCATTTTCGGAGCCAAGTCGGTGGAATTCCTTCCGCCGCAGGCTCCTTCGCGCACGTCGCTGCGCCCCGACGCGCACGTGGCGGCCTCGGCGGTGTCGCTGGAAGTCAACACCTTGTTTCAGTCGCTCATCGACCTGCTGCACAAGGTCGACCCGGTGGAACTGAACGGGACGCTGAGCGCGCTGGCCGAGGGCCTGCGCGGCCACGGCGACGACTTCGGTTCACTGCTGTCGGGCCTGAATACGTTGACGCGGCAATCCAATCCGAAGCTGCCCGCCCTGCAGGAGGACTTCCGCAAGGCCGGCGTGGTGACCGACAACTACGCGGACGCCGCGCCGGACCTGACGACCGTCGTCGACAACCTGCCCACGATCAACAAGACCGTCGCCGACCAGCAGCGCAACCTCAACGACACGCTGCTGGCCACCATCGGCCTGGCCAACAACGCCGACGAGACGCTGCAGCCGGCGGAGCAGAACCTCATCGACGCCATCAACCGGCTGCGGGCCCCGATCAAGGTGGCCCACGACTATTCGCCGGAGTTCGGCTGCCTGTTCGCCGGGGTCGACCGCGGCATCAAGGAATTCGCCCCCCTGCTCGGTGTCCGCAAGGCGGGCCTGTTCACGTCGTCGAGCTTCGTGCTGGGCGCGCCGTCGTACACGTATCCGGAGTCGCTGCCGGTCGTCAACGCCTCCGGCGGCCCCAATTGCCGTGGGCTGCCGGACATCCCGACCAAGCAGACGGGCGGGTCGTTCTTCCGCTCGCCGTTCCTGGTGACCGACAACGCAAACGTTCCGTACGAGCCGTTCACCGAGCTGCAGTTCGACGCCCCCTCGACGCTGCAGTTCCTGTTCCACGGCGCGTTCGCCGAACGGGACGACTTCTGATGGCCGCCGCGGGAATGCCGTCGCACCGGTCGATGGTGATCAAGGTCAGCGTCTTCACGGTCGCCATGCTGCTGGTGGCCGCGGCCTTGGTGGTGGTTTTCGGCGACTTCCGGTTCGGTGCCGTAAACACTTACCACGCAACGTTTACCAACGCCTCGCGGCTCAAGGCCGGCCAGAAGGTCCGCATCGCCGGCGTGCCGGTCGGCAAGGTGTCGGGCATCAAGCTCAACCCGGACAACACCGTCGACGTGAAATTCGGGGTCGATCGCCGCTACCAGCTGTATTCGTCGACGCGCGCGGTGATCCGCTACGAAAACCTGGTCGGCGACCGGTTTTTGGAGATCACGTCGGGCCCAGGGGAGCTGCGTAAGCTGCCGCCGGGCGCCACCATCAACTCCGAACACACCCAGCCCGCATTGGATCTCGACGCGCTGCTGGGCGGGCTGAAGCCGCTTGTCAAGGGCCTGGACGCCGACAAGGTCAACACGATCAGCAACGCGGTCATCCAGCTGCTGCAGGGCCAGGGTGGGGCGTTGTCGAACGTGCTGGCCGACACCAGCGCGTTCTCCTCGGCGCTGGGTCAGCGCGATCAGCTCATCGGTGACGTGATCACCAACCTCAACACGGTGCTGGGCACCGTCGACCAGAAGAGCGCGCAGTTCTCGGCCAGCGTCGACCAACTGCAGCAACTGATCAACGGGCTGGCCAACAACAAGGACGTGATCGCCGGCGCCATCCCGCCGCTGGCGTCGACGACGACGGATCTGACTGAGCTGCTGAAGAATTCGCGCCGGCCGCTGCAGGGCATTCTGGAGAACACCCGCCCGCTGGCCACCGAGCTGGACAACCGCAAGGCCGAGGTCGCCAACGACATCGAGCAGCTGGGCGAGGACTACCTGCGGCTGTCGGCGCTGGGCGCCTACGGCGCGTTCTTCAACATCTACTTCTGCTCAGTCACGATCAAGATCAACGGGCCGGCCGGCAGCGACATCCTGATACCGTTCGGCGGCCCGGTGGACCCGAGCAAGGGGAGGTGCTCTTTTGTCAAGTGACACACGGCGGGAGCGCGACCCGCTGCGCACCGGCATCTTCGGCGTGGTGCTGGTGATCTGTGTGGTGCTCGTCGCGTTCGGTTACGCCGGGCTGCCCTTCTGGCCGCAGGGCAAGACGTACGACGCCTACTTCAGCGACGCCGGGGGCATCACGCCCGGAAACGCCGTCTACGTATCGGGTTTCAAGGTCGGCAAGGTGCAGTCCGTCGGCCTGGCCGGCGACAGCGCCAAGGTGACCTTCAGCGTGGACCGGCACGTCGCCGTCGGCGACCAGTCCCTGGCCGCGATCCGCACCGACACCATCCTGGGTGAGCGCTCCATCGCGGTGACCCCGGCCGGCAGCGGCAGGGCCACCACCATCCCGCTGAGCCGCACCACCACGCCCTACACCCTGGCCGGCGCGCTCGAGGACCTGGGCAACAACGCCAACAACCTCGACAAGCCGCAATTCGAGCAGGCCCTGAACGTGCTCACCGACACGCTGCGCGACGCCACGCCCGAGCTGTGCCGGGCGCTGGACGGTGTGACGTCGCTGTCGCGCACCCTGAACCGGCGTGACGAGGCCCTGCAAAACCTGCTGGCACACGCCAAGTCGGTGACGGCGGTGTTGTCGCAGCGCGCCGAGCAGGTCAACAAGCTCGTCGACGACGGCAACCAATTGTTCGCCGCGCTCGACGAGCGGCGCGCCGCGATCGGTCAGCTGATCGCGGGCATCGGCCCACTCGCGCAACAGATTTCGGGCTTCGTCGCCGACAACCGCAAGGAGTTCGGCCCCGCGCTGGGCAAGCTCAACTCGGTGCTGGACACCCTCAACGAACGCCGCGACTACATCACCGAGGCGCTCAAACGGCTGCCCACCTATGCAACCGAGTTGGGCGAAGTCGTCGGATCCGGACCCGGATTCAACGTCAACGTCTTCTCCGTGTTGCCCGCGCCGATGATCGCGATGGTGTTCGACTTCTTCTACCAGCCCGGCAAGCTGCCGGCCAGCCTGGCCGACTACCTGCGCGGGCTGATCCAGGAACGCTGGATAATCAGGCCGAAGTCGCCGTGATCGAGCGAACCGCCGGCAGCAGGGCGCTGCGCTATACCCTCCTCATCGCGCTGATCGTGGTGCTGATCGGGGGCGTGTACGCGGCCAACAACCAGGCCAACAAGCGCATCATCACCGGCTACTTCACGTCCGCCGTCGGGCTCTACCCCGGCGACCAGGTCCGCGTGCTGGGCGTGCCGGTGGGCCAGGTCGAGACCATTCAGCCGCGGCCCTCCGACGTCAAGATCGTCATGTCGGTGCCCAAGGACCTGAAGATTCCCAAGGACGCCCGGGCCGTCATCATCTCGCCAAACCTGGTGGCGGCGCGGTTCGTTCAGCTCACCCCCGCCTACACCGGCGGCGCCGTGCTGCCCGACGGCGGCAGCATCGACCTGTCCCGCACCGCGGTTCCGGTGGAATGGGACGAGGTCAAGGAGGCGCTGACCCAGCTGGCCGTCCAGTTGGGCCCCACGACGGGATCGATGCAGGGGCCGCTGGGCGCAGCGATCAACCAGGCCGCCGACACGCTCGACGGCAACGGGCAGTCGTTCCACAACGCGCTGCGCGAGCTGTCCCAGGTCGCGGGGCGGCTGGGGGATTCGCGCACCGACATCTTCAGCACGGTGAAGAACCTGCAGGTCTTGGTCAACGCGCTGTCGGCCAGTAACGAACAGATCGTGCAATTCGCCGGGAACGTCGCATCGGTGTCGCAGGTCCTCGCCGACAGTTCCCGCCATCTCGACAACACCCTGGGCACGCTCAACCAGGCGCTGTCGGACATCCGGGGATTCCTGCACGAGAACAACTCGACGCTGATCGACACCGTCAACAAGCTCAGCGACCTCACCCAGACGTTGAGCGACCAGAGCGACAACATCGAGCAGGTGCTGCACGTCGCCGGGCCGGGCATCGCCAACTTCTACAACATCTACGACCCGGCGCAGGGCACCCTGAGCGGCCTGCTGTCGATACCCGAGTTCGCCAACCCGGTGCAGTTCATCTGCGGCGGCACCTTCGAGACCGCCGGTGGCCCAAGGGCTCCCGACTACTTCAAGCGCGCCGAGCTGTGCCGCGAGCGGCTGGGCCCGGTGCTTCGCCGGCTCGCGGTGAACTACCCGCCGGTGATGTTCCACCCGCTCAACACGATCACCGCCTACAAGGGCCAAATCATCTACGACACTCCGGAAACCCAGGCCAAGGCGGCGACCCCCATCCCGCAGCTGACCTGGGTACCGGCCCGGGGGGCCCACCCTCCCGCGCCCGAGAACCCGGCGGACCTGCAGGCGCTGCTCGTCCCGACGGCACCGCAGACCGGCGCCCCTCCAGGGCCGACGCCGCCCGGCGCGCGCCCCGGTCCCGCGCCGGGTCCCCCGCCTGGGTCGGCGTTCGGACCCCTTCCGGGCCCGCCGCCGGGCCAGGCTCCCCTCCCCCCGCCGGCGGAGCCACCGCCGGAGCAGGGGGGCGGTCAATGAGGCGAACCTGGTTGCGCGGCGGCGTGTTAACCGCGAGCAGCGCGGTGCTGGCCGGCTGCCAATTCGGCGGGCTGAACTCCCTGCCGATGCCCGGCACCGCCGGGCACGGCGGGGGCGCCTACTCGATCACCGTCGAGATGCCCGACGTGGCCACGCTGCCCCAGAACTCCCCGGTCATGGTCGACGACGTCACCGTCGGCAGCGTGGCCGGGATCTCGGCCGAGCAGCGCGCCGACGGATCCTTTTACGCCGCAGTCAAACTCACGCTTGACAAGAACGTGGTGCTGCCGGCCAACGCGACGGCAAAGGTAGCCCAAACGTCGTTGCTCGGTTCGATGCACGTCGACCTGGAGCGCCCGAAGGACAAGCCGGCGACCGGCCGGCTGACCGACGGCTCGAAGATTCCCGAGTCCCGCACCGGGCGCTACCCCACCACCGAAGAGGTGCTGTCGGCCCTCGGCGTCGTCGTCAACAAGGGCAACCTCGGTGCGCTGGAAGAGATCACCGACGAGACGTACCAGGCCGTCGCCGGCCGGCAGGACCAGTTCGTCGGGTTGATCCCACGGCTGGCGGAGCTGACGGCCGGCCTCAACCGACAGGTCAACGACATTATCGACGCGATCGACGGGCTGAACCGGTTCTCCGCGACCCTGGCGCGCGACAAGGACAACCTGGGCCGGGCGCTGGACACGCTGCCCGAGGCGATCCGCGTCCTCAACAAGAACCGCGGCCACATCGTCGACGCCTTCGCCGCGCTCAAGAGGCTGGCCATGGTCACCTCCAATGTCCTGGCGAAGACGAAGGTGGACTTCGCCGAGGACCTCAAGGGCCTGTACTCGGTCGTCAAGGCGCTCAACGACAACAGGAAGAACTTCGTCACCTCGCTGCAGCTGCTGCTGACGTTCCCCTTCCCGAACTTCGGCATCAAGCAGGCCGTGCGCGGTGACTACCTCAACGTGTTCACCACCTTCGACCTCACCTTGCGCCGAATCGGTGAAACGTTTTTCACCACAGCGTATTTCGATCCCAACATGGCCCACATGAACGAGATCCTCAACCCGCCCGACTTCTTGACCGGCGAACTGGCCAACCTGTCCGGTCAGGCGGCCGACCCGTTCAAGATTCCGCCCGGCACGGCCTCGGGTGCTGAGGGGCGATAGGGGACGGCGCATGCTCGACAGACTGACTCGGATCCAGCTCGTCATCTTCTCGGTGATCACCGTCCTCACGCTGTCCATCATGGGCATCTTCTACCTGCGGCTGCCCGCGACGTTCGGCCTGGGCACCTACGGCGTCAGCGCCGATTTCGTCGCGGGTGGCGGGCTGTACAAGAACGCCAACGTCACCTACCGTGGGGTCGCGGTCGGCCGGGTGGAGTCGGTGGGGCTGAACCCCAACGGCGTCACCGCCGAGATGCGGCTCAACAGCGGCACCGTCATCCCGTCGAACGTCACCGCCACCGTCAAGAGCGTGTCGGCCGTCGGTGAGCAGTACATCGACCTGGTGCCGCCGGGCAATCCGTCGCCGGCCAAGCTGCACAACGGGTCTCGGATCGAACGACAGAACACCCGCATCGGCCAGGACGTCGCCGAACTGCTGAAGCGGGCGGAGGCGCTGGTCAACAGCCTGGGTGACACGCGGCTCCGCGAGCTGCTGCACGAGACGTTCATCGCGGCCAACGGTTCGGGTCCCGAGCTGGCCCGGCTGATCGAGTCGGCCCGCTTGCTGGTCGACGAGGCCAACGTGAACTATCCGCAGGTCTCCCAGTTGATCGACCAGGCGGGACCGTTCCTGCAGGCCCAGATCCGCGCCGGCGCCGACATCAAGTCGCTCTCGGACGGGCTGGCGCGCTTCACTTCCGAGGTGCGCCACGCCGACCCGCAGCTTCGCCAGACCTTGGCCAGCGCGCCCGGCGCCGCCGATGAGGCCAACACGGCGTTCTCCGGTATTCGCCCGTCGTTTCCCGCGCTGGCCGCCAGCCTGGCCAATCTGGGCCGGGTCGGTGTCATCTACCACAAGTCGATCGAGCAGCTGCTGGTGGTCCTGCCGGCGCTGTTCGCCGCCATCACCACCGCCGCCGGCGGCGCACCGCAGGACGAGGGCGCCAAGCTGGACTTCAAGCTCGACCTGAACGACCCGCCGCCGTGCGCCGTCGGCTTTTTGCCGCCGCCGCTGATGCGCACGCCGGCCGACGAGACGCTGCGCGAGCTGCCCAAGGACATGTACTGCAAGGTCGCGCAGAACGATCCCAGCACCGTGCGGGGCGCCCGCAACTACCCGTGCCAGGAGTTCCCCGGCAAGCGGGCCCCGACCATCCAGCTGTGTCGTGACCCGAAGGGCTATGTGCCCCTCGGGCGCAACCCCTGGCGCGGGCCGCCCGTGCCCTACGACACGCCGGTAACCAACGGGCTGAACACCTTGCCGCCCAACAAGTTCCCGTACGTGCCGCCGGGCGCGGACCCCGACCCGGGCACCCCCATCGTGGGCCCGCCTCCACCCGGAGTGGTGCCCGGCCCCGGGCCGGCGCCCCATCAGCCGGCCTACGACCCGGCGCCGCCCAACGACAACGGGCCGCCGCCGCCGTTCACCTCCTGGCAGCCGCCGGGGGTTCCGCCGGTGCCGCCGATACTTCCGTACCCGAAGTGGCTGCCGCCACCGCCGCCGCCGGAGGGCGTCAATCCGCCGCCGGCGGGCCCGGGGCCGGAGAAGCCGTGGGGTCCGCCGCAGGGCCCGCAGCCGCAGGCCGCCGGCCCGTCCTACACCACCTATGACCAAACGACCGGAGCCTTCGCCGACCCGGCCGGCGGCACTGGTATCTTCGCGGCCGGCGCGACCGGCGCATCCAGCGCCGAGAATTGGGTTGACCTGATGCTTGATCCAAGGCCTATGTGATGGGATCGGCAGTGCCGCAAGAACAGACGACGACGCAACAACAGACGGCGACGCGCCGCGTTCGTCGGCGGGCGTACCGCGCCGCGGGGCCGGCCAAGGCCGAGTCGAGCGAGGCCCCGACGGTGCGGGTCGATGCCGCCGAGGCGCCGGCGGCACCGGCAAAAACCAAGGCGGCTAAGAAGACCGCGGCGACCACGGGCCTGAAGCCGGTCAAGCCGCCGCGGCGACGGCAGCCGCACCGCCGCCTGGTGGGATGGATCGCCTTCACCGCCGCCGTGCTCGCGGTCGGCGCGCTGGCCGGCTGCCTGGTCGCGCTCGTCGTCCAGCAGCGGCACGCCGAGGCGCAGCAGGCCCGCGACCAACGCTTCGTCGACACCGCCACGCAGACGGTGGTCAACATGTTCAGCTACAAGCAGGACAACATCGACGAGAGCGTGAACCGGTTCTACGAAGGCACCAGCGGCCCGCTGCGCGGAATGCTGGGCGCCAACAACAACATCGAGAACCTCAAGGGCCTGTTCCGCTCCACCAATGCCACCTCGGAGGCCGTCGTTAACGGCGCCGCGTTGGAGGGCATCGACTCGGTGACCGACAACGCGTCGGTGCTGGTGTCGGTGCGGGTCACGGTCGCCGACATCGACGGGGTCAACAAGCCGTCGATGCCGTATCGGCTGCGCGTCATCGTGCACGAGGATGAGCAGGGCAAGATGACCGGCTACGACCTGAAGTATCCGGACGGGGGCAACTAGGTGAGGTGGCGGCGCTGGCTCCTCGTCGTCACGGGCTCCCTCCTCGTCGCCGCGGTCGTCGGGTTGTCCGCCGCCGCGGGCTGGGTTTACTGGGACCGGGTGCAGACCCGCGGCGAGGCGGCGGCGCGGGCGGCGTTGCCGGGGCTGGCCGCCAAGGAGATACCCGAGGTCTTCGCCTACGACTACCAGACCGTCGAGCGCAGCCTCACGGCCGCGTACCCGCTGCTGACACCCGGACTATCGCCGGGAATTCCAGAAGAGCGCCAACACGCAGATCATCCCCGAGGCCAAGAAGCGCGAGGTGGTCGTGCAGGCCAATGTCGTTGGCGTGGGCGTGATGTCGGCCAAGCGGAATTCGGCGTCGGTGATGGTCTACATGAACCGCACGGTGACCGACAAGTCGCGCCAGCCGATCTACGACGGCAGCCGGCTGCGGGTGGACTTCAAAAAGATCGGCAAGCAGTGGCTGATCTCCTACATCACCCCGATTTAGGGCTCAGTAGCACATCGCAATCGCGTTGCAGTACAACGGATAACGCTGGACGGGGCTGGGCGGCGGCCCGCTCTGCTGCAGCGAGAACGGCTGCTTGCTCATCGACGGCTGCATGCCGCAGACCGCGCCGTGCACCGAGGTGTGGGTGCCCGTCATCGTCTCGTCGCTGAACGCGTAGGTGTCGCTGGACGGGGCGGTGGTGCCGTCCGGGCAGACGACGCCGTTGGACTTGTCGACCGACAACGTCCACAGCATGCTCGACATGCGGGCCCGCCCGGTGAAGTTCTGCTGCTGGTCCTTGAGCGAGATCTTCTCGGGGGTCGAGCTCACCACGTTCAGAGCGCAATTCATCGCGAACACGATCGGGTCGTTGTAGTCGTTCATGTTGCGGGTGCCGGACGGCTGATCGCACAGCGCGTTGATCGTCCAGGTCACCCCCGACACGCCGGCCTCGTTCAGCGTGTACGTGCCGTCCGCCGGGGGCCCGATCGCGTGCGCCGGGGCCTGCGACACCAGCGCGACTCCGACGGCAGAGGCCGAGAAGATGCCGGCCCCGGCGGCTATGGCGCGACGGACGTCCACGGTGGCCTCCCTTCCCTGCTGCAATGAGTATCACAGCGTTTCGGCGCCGACACCATGGGCCGAAGGCGGCTAGCTTTCGTCGTGGGGGTGCGACTCGGCGAGCGCGTCGAGGAAGGACCGAGCCCAGCGGTCCACGTCGTGGGCGAGCACCTGGCGGCGCAGCGCTCGCATGCGTCGGCGTCCCTCCTCGGCGGGCTGGTTGAGCGCCGCCTCGATCGCGTCTTTGACGCCGTCGGTGTCGTGCGGGTTGACCAGGTATGCCTGCCTGAGTTCGGCTGCGGCGCCGGTGAATTCGCTCAAGACGAGCGCGCCGCCCAGGTCGCTGCGGCAGGCGACGTACTCCTTGGCCACCAGGTTCATCCCGTCGCGCAGCGGGGTCACCAGCATGACGTCGCTGGCCACGAAGAAGGCCACCAGCTCGTCGCGGGGCACGGGGCGGTGCAGGTAGTGCACCACCGGATGGCCGACCTCCGCGTATTCGCCGTTGATGTGGCCGACCTCGCGTTCGATGTCGTTGCGCAGGATCTGGTAGCTCTCCACACGTTCGCGGCTCGGCGTGGCCAGCTGAATCAGGACGGTGTCGTCACGCTTGGCGCGGCCCTCGGCGAGCAACTCCGAGAACGCCTTGAGCCGCACGTCGATGCCCTTGGTGTAGTCCAGCCGGTCGACGCCCAGCAGGACCTTGCGGGGGTTGCCCAGCTCGGCGCGAATCTCGCGGGCGCGGCGCCTGATGTCGCGGTCGCGGGCCGCATGATCGAGCGCGGCGGAGTCGATCGAGATGGGAAACGCGCCGACCCGAACGGTGCGCGCCGCAAGCTCGACCTCACCGAACCGCGACCGCACCCCGACCGATCCGCGGGAGGTGTTGACGCCGATCAGCTGCCGGGACAAAAACAGGAAGTTCTGGGCGCCGCCGGGCAAATGAAAGCCCACCAAATCCGCGCCCAGCAGCCCCTCGACGATCTCGGTGCGCCACGGCAGCTGCATGAACAGCTCGACGGGCGGAAACGGGATGTGCAGGAAGAAGCCGATGATCAGGTCGGGCCGCAGTTCGCGCAGCATCGCCGGCACCAGCTGCAGCTGGTAGTCCTGCACCCACACGGTGGCGCCGCGGGCGGCGGCGCGCGACGTGGCCTCCGCGAAGCGGCGGTTCACCTCGACGTAGCGCTCCCACCATTCGCGGTGGTAGATCGGCTTGACGATGACGTCGTGGTACAGGGGCCACAGCGTGGCGTTGGAGAACCCCTCGTAGTACTCGGCGACGTCGTCGGTGGTCAGCCGCAGCGGGTGCAGGTGCAGGTCGTCCTGCAAAACGGGCTGGTAGTCAAGCTCGTCGTCGTCGTCGGCCACTCCAGGCCATCCGACCCACGCCCCCTGCCGGCGGCGCAGCAGCGGCTCCAGCGCCGTGACCAATCCCCCCGGACTGCGCTTCCACGCCGTGCCGCCGTCGGGGAGCCGCTCGAGGTCCACGGGCAGCCGGTTGGCCACCACCACGAAGTCGGAATTCCCGAAGTTTGTGGACTTTGACGCCTTCGTCGACGACCGGCCTCCCCTGGAAGCCATTTAGGTGTCGAGCTTGGCTGGTCCGATACCGAGCATCGACAAGAAGACGCGGCACTCGTCGGCGTCGTTGGCGTACGCGGCGACGACCCGCCTGGCCTGGCTCGCCGTGCTGTCGGCCAGGGGCTCCACGTCGCCGATTTCGCCCGGATCAGATTTGGTAGGCATAGCACAACTGTAGGTGACGCCGCTATTCGCGCGCAGACGTCTCCGCGATACCCGGCGCGGCCCCGCTTACAGATAGGCCTTAATGTGTAAACGAGGCGGATCTGACGACAAGGTTAGGCGGTCGCAAATGACACTCTCCGAACAAGCGGGCGCGGCCAGCAGCGACGCCGGCGCCGAGGAGCTGGTGACCTATGAAACCCTCGACGACGGCCGCATCGCGCGGATCTGGCTCAACCGGCCCGAGGCCCACAACGCGCAGAGCCGCGGTTTGCTGATCCAGCTTGACGAGGCGTTTTTGCGGGCCGAGGCCGACGACACCGTGCGCGTGGTGATCCTGGCGGCGCGCGGCCGCAATTTCTCCGCGGGCCACGACCTGGGCTCGGAGTTGGCGATCGCCGAGCGCAGCCAGCTTCCGAGCTTCCGCATCAACGGCGGCACCCGCGATCCGATCGCGGAGAAGATCTACCTGCAGGAGTGGCACTACTTCTTCCAGAACACGTGCCGCTGGCGGGACCTGCGCAAGATCACCATCGCCCAGGTGCAGGGCAACGCGATCTCCGCCGGCTTGATGCTGATCTGGGCGTGCGACCTGATCGTGGCCGCCGACAACGCGAAGTTCAGCGACGTGGTCGCGGTGCGCCTGGGGATGCCTGGCGTCGAATACTACGCCCACCCTTGGGAATTCGGCCCCCGCAAGGCCAAGGAGTTGCTGCTGACCGGGGATGCGCTCGACGCCGACGAGGCGTACCGGCTGGGCATGGTGTCCAAGGTGTTCCCGGTCGACGAACTGGCCGACAAGACGCTGGAATTCGCGCGGCGCATCGCCGACCGGCCCACGATGGCGGCGCTGCTCGTCAAGGACTCGGTCAACGCCGCCTCCGACGCGATGGGGTTCACCGAGGCGCTGCGCCACGCGTTCCACATCCACGAGCTGGGGCATGCGCACTGGGCGGCCCACAACGAGAACCGGTACGCGGTCGGCCTGCCGCCCGACGTCGAGGACTGGCGCGACGCCAAGCCCACGCAGATCGCCCGCCGCGACACCCCCTAGCGCCCGGTCACGCCCTCGAGTGTGAAACGTGGGCTTTCATCGTGCATCCGGGGCGCGATCTCGATCTCTCAACCCTGAGCGCACACTCGGCGCCGTCAGCGCACACTCCCACGTCCACCGCGAGGCCGATGTGGCGCATGTGACAGCTCGCCTATGCTAGAACCCGTTTCAGTTCTGGCGTGGAGGGACGCGGCGTGCACCTTTCGTTCGACAACCGGACATACCTGGTCACGGGCGGCGGCAGCGGTATCGGCAAGGGCGTCGCCGCCGGGCTGGTCGCGTCCGGCGCCTCGGTCATGATCATCGGCCGCACCCCCGACCGGCTCGCTGCCGCCGTCGAGGACATCGAGGCGCTCAAGGCCCACGGCGCCATCCGCTACGAGCCCGCCGACATCACCAACGAGGACGAGGCCGCCCGCGCCGTGGACGCCGCGACGGCGTGGCACGGCCGGCTGCACGGCGTGGTGCACTGCGCGGGCGGGTCGCAGACCATCGGCCCGATCACCCAGATCGACTCGGAGGCCTGGCGGCGCACCGTCGACCTCAACGTCAACGGCACCATGTACGTGCTCAAGCACTCCGCGCGCGAGCTGGTCCGCGGCGGCGGTGGCTCGTTCGTCGGCATCTCCTCGATCGCGGCCAGCAACACCCACCGCTGGTTCGGCGCGTACGGCGTCACCAAGTCCGCGGTCGACCACATGATGCAGCTGGCCGCCGACGAGCTCGGCCCCTCGTGGGTGCGGGTCAACAGCATTCGCCCGGGCCTGATCCGCACGGATCTCGTTGCGCCCGTTACCGACTCGCCGGAGTTGAGCGCGGACTACCGGATGTGCACCCCGCTGCCGCGGGTCGGTGAGGTCGAGGACGTCGCCAACCTGGCGATTTTTCTGCTGTCCGACGCGGCCAGCTGGATCACCGGGCAGTGCATCAACGTCGACGGTGGCCACATCCTGCGACGCGGCCCCGACTTCTCGGCGATGCTGGAACCCGCGTTCGGCGCCGACGGGCTACGCGGGGTCGTCTGAGGCCAAGCCGGCGTCGCGGTCGGCGAGCATGCCCAGCGCCGACCAGTCCAACTGCCCGCCGCCGGTGGCCACCAGCGTGAGCAAGCGGTCGCGCAGCACGCTGGCCACGGGCAAGGGCACCTGCAGCTGCTCGGCGGCGGACAACACCAGCCGGACATCCTTGAGCCCCAGGGACGCCGCCATGCCGGCCGGCTCGAATTCCTTGCGCGCGATCAGCCCGCCGTAGGTCTGATAGGCCGGCGCGGTGAACAGCGTCGAGGTCAGGATGTCGATGTACTGCTGCTTGTCGACGCCGCCCTTGGAGACCAAAGCGGCTGCCTCGCTGAGGCTTTCGATGGCCGATGCCAACAAGAAATTGCCGCTCACCTTCACCAGGTTGGCGGCATGGGGCTGCTCCGAGACGACGAAGGTCCGCTGCCCGATCGCGTCGAACAACGACGACAGCGGCCGCAGCACGTCCGGCAAACCCGCCGCGACGACGAAAAGCTTTGCCGCCGAGGCGGCTTCGGGCCTGCCGAACACCGGCGCCGCGGCGTACCGCTGCCCGGCTGCGGCGTGGGCGACCGCGAGGCGCTCCGACAGGGCGACGCTGATCGTGCTCGACGACACGTGCGTGGCGCCCGGCGCCAGCGACGCGATGATGCCGTCCCCGCGCTCGGGGTCCCCGAACGTCACCGCCTCGACGGCGCCGTCGTCGGCCAGCATCGTGAACACGACCTCGCCGCGGCTCGCCTCGGCGATCGTGGCCGCCTCGGTCGCGCCCCGCGACACGAGGGCCTCGGCCTTGCCGGGGGAGCGGTTGTAGACGGTGACGCGGTGACCCGCCTCGATCAGGTTTGCGGCCATGCCGCGGCCCATCTTTCCCAGGCCGATGAATCCGATGTCCATGCATCCAGCCTGCCTTGCGCGGGCCGCTCCCTACGATGATGGGCACGCCTAGCGACGGGAGCAAGCACAATGAAGCGACTCGAAGGCAATCGTTGCCTGGTGACTGGCGCCGGTTCCGGCATCGGCCAGGCCACGGCGCTGCGGCTGCTGGATGAGGGCGCCACCGTCGTGGCCTCCGACATCTCCGTCGAGGGCCTCGAGGCCACCCGGGCGCGCGCCGAGAAGGCCACGGCCGCCGAGCGCCTCACCACCGTGCCGATGGACGTCGGCAACGAGGACTCTGTGATCGACGGCGTGCGCCGGGCCGCACAGACGCTGGGCGGGCTGGATTCGCTGGTCAACGCCGCCGGGATGTTGCGCGCCGCCCACACCCACGAGACCAGCCTCGAGCTGTGGAATCAGATCGTCGGGGTCAACCTGACCGGGACCTTCCTGGTGGTGCGGGAGGCGCTGCCGGCGCTGCTGGCGAACCGGCGCAGCTCAATCGTGAACTTCAGCTCGACGTCGGCGTCGTTTGCCCACCCCTATATGGCGGCCTACGCGGCGAGCAAGGGCGGAATCCAGGCCTTCACCCATTCCTTGGCGGTCGAGTACGCGCGCGACGGCCTGCGCGCGGTGTGCGTGGCGCCGGGCAGCATCAAGTCGGGGATCACCGACGCCACGGGCGGCTACATTCCGAAAGACGCCGACTGGTCACTGTTTTCGCGCCTGATGCCGGTGCTGCCCACCACGGTTGAGTCCAGCGGCACCGGGATGGCCGACCCGTCGGTGGTCGCCGGGGTGATCGCCATGCTGGTGTCGGAGGACGGCGCCTTCATCACCGGCACCGAGATCCGCATCGACGGCGGCACCCACGCCTAGCTTGACGGCGGAACCGACGCCTAGTTGACGCAGGGCACGCCGCCGCCGTCGATCGGCTTCCCCTGATCCGGCGTCGGATACGTCGTCGTGGTGCCGTTGTAGTAATACGTCTTGGCCTTGGTGGACGTCGTGGTGGTGGTCGTGGTTTCGTCCGTCGTGCTGTCGTCGGGCGCCGGCATCGAAAAGTTGGTGTCCAACGTCACCCGGATGTGGCCGGGCGCCAGGGTGGGGTCGGGCTGCTTGGGGGCGTCGAGGCCGAGCAGGGTGGCCACGTTGACCGCGTCGGTCTCCGCGCCGGCGCCGTAGGCGATCGTGGTCGTCGTCGGCTCACCCGAATTGCGGTCCCGCACCTGACCGGCGGTGTAGCCGTGCTTTTTCAGGGCCCGCGACACCTCGCCGGCCATCCCGGGCATGCTGCCGGAATTGATCACGTCGACGACGGTTGAGGGGCTGGGCTTGGCGGCCGTGGTGGCCGGCGTGGTCGACGGTGGCGGCGCCCCGATGGCCGCGGCGACCTCGGCCTTGATCGCGGCGGGGTCGATGATGTTGACGTCCTGGCCGTCGATGTTGTCGTAGCGCACCACGGGCAGCGTGCGGAACTCGATGTTGCCGCTGGAGGCCAAGGCGCCCAGCCGCTGGATCAGCTCCTCGTCCCAACCCGACGACAGCACCACGTCCTTGCGCGCCACCGCCATCAGGCCCTTGAGCTTGTCGATGTCGGTGAACGTGCCCGATGCCTGCAGTTGTTGCATGACCGAGGAAATGAACGCCTGCTGGCGGTGTGTGCGGTCCAGGTCACCGTTTTCCAGGCCGTGGCGCTGCCGCACGAAGGCCAGCGCCTGGGCGGCGTCCAGCGTCTGCCTCCCGGCGGGAAAGTCGGCGCCGGAGTAGGAGTCGTAGACGGGGTGGTTCAAACACACCTCGACGCCGCCCAGGGTCTGGGCCAGGTCGTAGAACCCCGCCAGGTTGATCTCGGCGAAGTAGTCGATCGGGACGCCGGTCAGGCTGCGCACCGCGCGCAGGGTCGCCGCCCTGCCGGCCTCGCGGCCCCGCGTCTCGAGCTCCTTCTGGTTCGCGACCCCTTGATTGGCAAGCTTGTTGGCGACGTATTGCTTGGTGAGGCCGTACGCCTCCTTGATCTTGATGTGGTTGTAGCCGGGGACGCCGTTGAACGGCACCCAGTCGTCGCGCGGGATCGAGAACGCGACCACCTTCTGGTCCGCGCCGATATGCACGAGTATCAGCGTGTTCGTGTTGTAGCCACCGTCGTCCGAATCGCCGGCGTGCAGATGCTTCAGGATCGACCAGGGCAGTTCGTTGCCGTCCTGGTCTTTGCGCGAGTCCAGGCCGATGAGCAAGATGTTCATGCTGTCGCCGCTCGACCGCGGATCCTCCGGCGACAACGCGTCCGAAACGGTGATGCCGCCCAGCGCGCCGTGGGCCACGTAGTAGCCGGCGCCGGTCATCAGGATGGCCGCCGTGGACACGACGGCCATGAAGCCGCGCGCCAAGACCCTGCGTACGCGCGACGGTTGACGAACGGCCCGATGGCGGTGATGCGCACCGCCAGAGCGTGCCATCAAAAACCCCAGCCCATCGCCCGCGCATCACCCATCGCCGCACGAGCGGTTTGCGGTGATGTCGCTTGCAGCATGACGACAAGTATGCGGTAGCTTGCTGTCAAGCCTCCAATAAAGCCCATTGATGTAAGCAGCCTCACCCGGCGCGGCACCGGCTTTCACCCGCCTCGATCCGCCGCCCACCAGCGATTTTGCGGCCGATTCCCGGGCGCGGTCGTGCGCTGGTCAGCCACCCCGAATCCAACTTGTGACCTCTTCGCCATCGAACGTCGACTCTTCGCCACGCCGGCACGCGAATGACGTTCCGCGGGAGCGGTATTCGACGCGCCCTGCGCGCCCCGCGTGACTAACGCGGTACCAACCGGCTCCACCCGGCTCAATCGCGCTGCACGCCAATGCCTTCGACGCTAGCTCGCCCTCACGACGTCCTCGCCCGACGTGTAGCAAAGGCGAATATTGGAGCCCGTGAAAATTTCGGCGAGATATACGCCCATCGGTTCAACCTCGTAGTAGTAGTGGACGTTGCCGCGCGCATCCACCGCCGTCGCGCACGAGTAGCCTGGCGCCCCGCACCGTTGCTTGACCGGTATCGCGAGGACCCCGATCGTCAGCAGGATCGCGATCGCGGCCACCAGCGGCGCCCTGATCGACCGGTGCGTACGCACGGGATGCATCACCGGAGTGTAAGCGCCCCCCGGCGCCCGGGCCGTGTGGCAGCCGACTTCGTTGTGGCTCAAGCCGCCGGAACCCTGCCGTTTTCGCGCGTGCCCGCGACGGGTACGCAACCCGGAGCCGATCGGAGATCGATGATGTTCGAGACGCGGGCGCCGGAGCCCGGATCCCCGGGGGAGACGCCCGAACGGCTGACGCCGGAGGAACCGCCGGAGCGCCAGCCGCACGGCCGAGAGGAGGAGGACATGCGCGCCGAAGAAGGCGACGAAACGGTCAACGAGTACGCGGCCAAGGGCAAGCAAACCCTGGGCAAAATCAAGGACACCCAACGCCAGGGAAGCCCCCTCGGCAGGATCGTCCGCCGCATCACCAGGCTCTTTCGCAGTGAGTAACCGGCCGGGGCAATCGGTTCGCTGAGGGGCGCCGGGGTCGCGTCGTCTTACGATCACCTCATGACGACCGCACCCGAGACGTTTTCGACCGAGGGGACCGGCGGCGTACGAATCGTCGCCGATCGCCAGGGCGATCCCCACGCCCGCGCGGTGGTGTTCCTGCACGGCGGCGGGCAGACCCGCCGGTCGTGGGCCAAGGCCGCCGGGGCCGTCGCAAAACGCGGGTGGCAGGCCGTCACGATCGACCTGCGCGGCCACGGAGAATCCGACTGGTCAAGCGAGGGCGACTATCGGGTCGTCAGCTTCGCCCGTGACGTCGAAGAAGTGCTGCGCACGCTGCCGCCCCGACCGGTGCTGGTCGGCGCGTCGCTGGGCGGATTCACCTCGATGCTGCTCGCCGGGGAGCTGGCGCCGGGCATCGCCAGCGCCGTCGTCCTGGTCGACATCGTCCCGAACATGGAGCAGTCCGGCGCCAACCGGATCCATGCCTTCATGTCCGACCGGGTGGAATCGGGGTTCGGTTCGCTGGAAGAGGTCGCCGACGCGATCGCAAAGTACAACCCGCATCGGCCCCGCCCCACCGACCTGGAGGGCCTGACGACCAACCTGCGCCGCCGCGGCGATCGCTGGTATTGGCATTGGGATCCGCAGTTCATCAGCGGGACCGCGGCTTTCCCGCCGTTCGAAGTCACCGACCCCGATCGCATGCACGCCGCCGTCGAGGCGATCCTGCGCGGCGGCGTGCCGATGCTGTTGATCCGGGGCCAGATGAGTGACCTCGTCAGCCAGGAGCGCGCCGACGAATTCCTCGCGCGCTTCCCGCAGGTCGAGTTCGCCGACGCGCGCGGGCCACATGGTTGCCGGCGACCGCAACGACGTCTTTGCCACGGCCGTTCTGGATTTCCTCGCCCGTCACGTCGGGCGCGGGTGACCCCCGGCTCCGGCCGGCCGGATTCGACTGCGCTAGCGCGTCATTCGGCTCCGCCGCCCCATGGGAGGCCGGCCATCCCCGAGGAACCTGCCGGGCCCGCCAAGCGCCGTCGGGAGACGGCCTGAACCGCGCGCCGGGCGCTGTTACCATGCTGCCCTACACAAGACGAGAGGGGCTGCGTGACCATGCCGTGGCGGCGAGGGTTGGGGCTGGTTGGCGCGGCGGTCATGGCCGCCACGGCGGTTGCGTGCCCGGTGCGGGCCAATCCGGGCGTCACGCCCGGTATCAAGGTCCAGGACGAAAGAAGCACGTGCACAGCCGGATTCGCAGCGCAGGACAACGACGGTGGTTACTACCTGATGACCAGCGGGCACTGCGACGGCCACGACGGATCGCAGTGGACCTACGGGGACAGTGTCCCGCTCGGCAGGATCACCGCCAGCGAGCGCGAAGGCGACAAGAGGGATGCGGCGATCATCCTCCTCGACCCGAGCGTCGGCGCGCCCTCCGGCGACCTCGGCGGCCGGTACGCGGTCCGAGATGTGCTGAGCGCGACACAGATTCAGGTTGGCATGCCGTTCTGCAAGATCGGCGCGGTCACCGGCGAGACGTGCGGTGCGGTCAAAGACGTGGCGGGCGACGTCGTCGAAGCCAGCGTCTTCAGCCTGGGCGGCGACAGCGGCAGCCCGGGCTTCGTCAAAAACCCCGACGGAACCGTCAGCGCGGTCGGGCTGTTGATGTCGTCGCCCGACGGGGACGACAACACGACCTACTTCGCCCTCGTGAGCCCGCTGCTCGGCAGGTGGGGCCTGCGCATCCTGCCCTGATTGGTTCGCCGACAACGACACCCGCGGCGGCGTGCGACTCGACGTTTGCCCGGCCGCCGCACCGGGTACCAGCCGGAGCGGCGTTGTGAGCGTCCGCCCCCTCAGGAGCCGGTGTCGGGGTCGGCTACGTTGACGAGGCTCCCTAATGCGTTTGTCAAGCCGCGTTGGTGCTGCCGGCCGGGTTGTAGGGCTGTCGGGTGCGCAACATGGC
>NZ_LQPJ01000154.1 GCF_002101785.1 Mycobacterium palustre | reverse complement strand
TTGGTCATGGACACCGGCAACAGCATCGCGCCGTACAACCACATCGACACCGCGTCGCCGTACGCGATCGAGTACGTGTGGGGCCGCCAGGTCGGCGATAACACGATCAACCCGTAAGCCGAACGGCCCCGCCGAGGGCGCCTATCCCTGCACCGACCGCAGGATGTCGGATGTCACGGGATCGGTGAATTGGTCCCACTCGGGATGCTTCTTGAGCACCGTGACCACCATCGAGCACACCGGAACGACGCGTTTGCCATCACCAAGAGCCGCCTGGAGCGCCTCCTCGATAAGGATGGTGGCCAGGCCCCGTCCGCCGTACGACGGATCGACCTCCGTGTGGTAGAAGACGCGCTGATCGCCGCGGTCGGCGAAATCGGCGAGGCCCACGGTCTTGCCGTCGACCGCGATGGTGTACCGATCCTGCTCGGCGGTGACGGTGGCTTCTGCGCCGGTCTTATCGGTTGCCATTGGTGTTCTCCCTTCCGTCGGCGACGCGTTCGCGACAGTACCCTCGGCCGGCCTACCTGCCGGGTGGTCGCAGCACTTTCATGGCCAGGCGCATCACCGGTTCGGGAACTCGATGCTGCATCGACAGCGCCGCATCGGCGGCGCGGGACCGCAGCGGGGTGCCGCGACCGAACACCCGATTCAACGGTCCCCCGGTCGGCTCGATGACCACGTGCAGCGGCGGGGTCCCGACGGAGGCGCCCAGCGCGTTGGAGATGACCATCCGTTGAATCTCGCTGGTTCCTTCGAAGATGGTGTACAGCTTTGCATCCCGATACCACTTCTCCACCGGGTGATCGGTGATGTAACCCCAGCCGCCCATGGTCTGGATCGCGCGTTCGGTGGCCTTGACGGCGACCTCGCTGGCGGCCAGCTTCGACATCGAGCCCTCACCGCGTTCGAGGGGCACCCCATTGGCCGCCATCCACGAGGCCCGCCAGGTCAGCAACCGCGCCGCGTCGATCCGCGTGGCCAGGTCCGCCAGCGGAAAGGCGATGCCCTGGTTGTCGATGATCGGCCCGCCGAACGCCTCGCGCTCGGTGGCGTACCAGGTCGCGTATTCCAAGGCGGCGCGTGCGATCCCAATCGCCTGGGCCGCGACCATCGGGCGGGTCTGCTCGAAGGTGCCCAGCGTGGCCGAGCCGGAGCGCTGGCCGCCCTTGACCGCCTCGCGGGCCTTGGCGAGCTTGTGTTCGAGTTTCTCTTGTCCCCCAAGCAAATTCGCCGCCGGAACCCGCACGCCTTCGAACACCAGCTCAGCGGTATGAGACGCCCGGCAACCCAGCTTGTCGAGCTTGCGCAACAGCTTCAGCCCGGGCGTCCCGCCCGGCACCACGAACAGCGCCTGACCGCGATGCCCGAGTTCCTCGTCGACCACCGCGTTGACCACGTGCACGTTGGCGATGCCGCCGTTGCCGATCCACATCTTGTGGCCGTCGATAATCCAGTCGCCACCGTCGCGGCGCGCCCGAGTGCGCAGATTCCGGACGTCGCTGCCGCCCTCGGGCTCGGAGATCGCCAGCGCTGCCAGCTTGAGATCGCCTGGGGTGCCGAAACATTCGGGAGCCCATTCGAGCATCTGCTCGGGCGACGCCGCTTGACCGATCGCCGACAGGGCCAGCGCGGGCATGATGATCGCCAAACCGATTCCCGCGCAGCCCCAGAACAGTTCCTCCATGAACATCGGCAACGAGAGGCCGGTCGGGTCCCCGATCAAGTCCCGGTAGAACAGCGGGCTGTAGAACCCGCGCTGGGCCGCCTCCTCGAGCACCGGCCACGGAAACTCCTGCCGCTGGTCGTAGTCCAGCGCCACCGGGCGGATCACTTCTTCGGCGAACTCGTGCGTGCGCCGGGCCAGGTCGTGTTGTGCTGCCGTCGGTGTCAGGTCGAACGTCATGGGCGCGCCTTCGGGTCGACGGACTCGGTCGTTGCCGTCTACCCGGTTGGCAGGGTCAGCAAACTGCCCGCCGGCGGTGGCGACGGGGGTCAGGCCGCGGTACGGGGGCCGATCTGCGTGTTCGGAAGATGCAACA
This sequence comes from Mycobacterium palustre, assembly GCF_002101785.1. Lineage (GTDB taxonomy): Bacteria > Actinomycetota > Actinomycetes > Mycobacteriales > Mycobacteriaceae > Mycobacterium > Mycobacterium palustre. The sequence goes on along the minus strand of NZ_LQPJ01000154.1, from coordinate 28,829 downwards.
CCACCGCCGAAACCGCCACGGCTTCGTGTTCGTGGCGCGCCAGCAGGGCCGCGTTCTCCGGAAGTTGTCGCGAGTTGATCTCGCCGGCGGCGATGCGGCGCAAGATTTCATGTGCCCGGGCGAGCTGTTCCCGCTTGCGGTACTGACCACCGGGCAGCTTGACGCCGGCCCAGACGCCGTATTCCTCGCGGTGGGCGATGGCGTGCTGGGCGCACCGGCGTTGCTGCGCCAAGGGGCAGCGGCGCAGGCATTGGATGCGGGCCTCGGTGGCCGACCGCTCGTAGGCGCGCGCCTTGGCCGCGCCGTCGCCACCGTCGTCGTCGGGGTAGCCGAACCAAAGTTCCGGGTTGGCTGCGCACGGGTGCCCCATGGCGGTCTCCTCTCACTGCCGCGAAACGTAGGTGAAAGCGTATACGAGTATGGGGGCGGGCGCAAGGGAAACGTGACAAAAACGTATATACGGTGGGGCCGGCCTGGTTGTGTGTAATATCCGGCCTATGGCCGGAGCGCGCGGTGAGCCGTGAATCTGCCGGAGCGGCCATCCGCGCCCTGCGCGAGTCGCGCGACTGGTCGCTGGCAGACCTCGCCGCCGCGACCGGCGTCAGCATCATGGGCCTGAGCTTTTTGGAGCGGGGCGCCCGCAAGCCGCACAAAAGCACAGTTCAGAAGGTCGAAAACGGGCTCGGCCTGCCGCCGGGCACCTACTCACGGTTACTGGTGGCCGCCGATCCGGACGCCGAGCTGGCGCGGCTCCTCGCCGCCCAGCCACCGGCCGCCGGGTCCGCGGCGGCCGCGGGAACCGTCGTGGTGGACCGCCACAGCGACACCGAAGTGCTGGAAGGCTACGCCGAGGCGCAACTCGACGCCCTCCGATCCGTCATCGATCGACTGCCGGCGACGACATCAAACGAATATGAGACGTATATTCTGTCTGTGATCGCTCAATGCGTGAAGGCGGAGATGCTGGCGGCCAGCTCCTGGCGCGTCGCCGTCAACGCCGGCGCCGACTCGACCGACCGGCTCATGGGCCATCTGCAGGCGCTCGAGGCGACGCGCAGGGCCCTGCTGGAGCGGATGCCCACCAGCTTGAGCGCCCGCTTCGATCGGGCGTGCGTCCGGTCGGGGTTGCCGGAGACGGTGATCGCGGCCCTCGTCGGCGTCGGCAACGACGAAATGTGGGACATCCGCAACCGGGGTCTGATCCCGCCCGGGGCGCTCCCCCGCGTGCGCGCCTTCGCCGAGGCGGTCGAGTCGAGGGCTCAAGACGACACCGAAGACGGCGGCGGCGAGGGGGCACGGTGAGCGACGACGAAGTGTTGCTGTTGAGCCGCGCTCACCGGTTATTCGCCGGCAGTGCGACGCACGCGACCCTGGACGCGGGCACGGCGCCACAGCAGGCGTTGCTGCGCCAAGCGGTCTTCCTGAATCACGCTGCGGCACAGGGTGAGTACCGACTTGCGGCGGAGCAGGCCCGGCACCGGCTGGCGTCGGCCGCCCGCACGGATGCCGCGGCGGACGGCGTCGTCGCCGGCGCCCACCGCGACCGCGCCCGGGCCCACGAGCTGACCAAGAGAGTCCTCGACGAGGCCCGCGCCGACGCCGCGGCTCCCCCGGCCACGCCCATGGCGCAGCGCGAGGCGCTGCGCCGCCGCACGGCGCGGCTGCGCGCGCAACGGGGACACGTGCTGGCGGCGCGCCTGCGGGCCCGGCAGCACGCCAGCGCGCTGCGCTCCCTGCAGTACCGGATGGCGCGCCACCGGAATCCGCCGCTGCCACCGTCAAACGGCCGCGCCGCGGTCGCCGTGCGGGCCGCGCTGTCGCGGTTGGGGCGCCCCTACGTGTGGGGCGCGGCCGGGCCCGACCAATTCGACTGCTCCGGCCTGGTGCAGTGGGCCTACGCGCGGGCGGGTATCCACCTGGGCCGCACGACGTATCAGCAGATCGACGACGGGGTCCCGGTGCCGCGATCGCACGTCCGGCCGGGGGACCTCGTCTTCCCGCACGCCGGGCACGTGCAGTTGGCCATCGGCCACAACCTGGTCGTCGAGGCGCCCTATTCGGGCGCCTCGGTGCGAATCAGTCCGCTCGGCAACTACGTCTCGATTCGGCGGCCGCTATGACGAGTAACGAACCTATGTCCGCAAATACCATCCAGTCGCGGCAGTCAGCGCTGGCGGCCCAGCACGGGGCGGCCGCCGACGCCGACCGTGTGCTGGCCGAGGTCCTTGCCAGCGCCCATGCCGCGACGCGGGAGAGCGTCAGACGGCTCGACGCGATCGCCGAAGAGCTCGGTCGCGCCGCCGCCGGCCACTCCGACCTTGCCGTCGACACCCCGATCGGTGCGCGCGAATTCCACAAGTTCCTCCTCGCCAAGCAGCGCGAGATCGCCGCGATAGTTGCCGATGCCCGCGACGTGAGTCGTGCGAAAAAGGCTGTGCTGGACGGCCTGCGGGCCCAGTACGCCTCCCCGGCGGGCTAGCCGGTCCCCGCAGGGGATCGTCCGCGCACAGGTGCGCCCGGGTGAATTGTCGCCAGCGAGGCGCCTCGGTACTGTCGCCCGGCATGGAGGGGTCGCGGCACATCTCGCAGCGGGACCCGTCGTGGGGCCGCGGCGCCGTTGGCATAGACGATGTCGGCGTATGACGAGCTGATCAACGCGATCAGGTGCCTGCAGCAGCGCACGGGCGATCCCAATGCCTGGCAGGCGGGTCTCGCGCCCGCCGAGGTGGTCGCGGTGGTCACACCGACGACACGGCCCGAACAGCTCGACCCGATTCTGCGCAAGATCCGTCAACTGCATCCGGATGTGTTCGGGGCGGCGGCGCCGGGCTCCAGCCCGCCGACGGGAGGACCCGACGCCCCGTCGGACCGTGAGGGGGGGCGCAGCCGCGGAGGCCATGGCGGGTGCCGAAGCGGCTCTGGCACACCAGAATTCGGCGAGCTCTCAGCTCGACATGCAAGTGGTGGCGGCCATCCTCAATGCGCACCAGAAGGCGGTGGAGGGTAGGGACGCGCTCACCAAGCTGCAGCGTGAGATCGAAGCCGCGGTGTCGGGGCGATCCGACCTCGACACCCCGGCGGGGGCCAGGGATTTCCAGCGATTCCTGATCGGCAAGCTCAAGGACATTCGGGCGGTGGTCCTGAACGCGAGCCTGGACGACACGTCGAAGTCGGCGCTGATGGCCGCATGGACGTCGTTGTACAACGCCTCCAAGAACGATCCAGCCGAGGACCCGCAGGCATCGGCCGATCCCGTCGCCGCGCCCCCGGACAGCGCAGCGCCCGGACCCCTCGACGATCCCGGCGATGAGTGGGACCCGTCGTTGGACTCGATGCTCGGCGACGACCCCGCCCTACCGCCCGGGGAGCCATCGGAGCTCCCGCCGCCGGGGGCCGCCGCGGCTCCGGTTTCGCTACCGGCGCCGCCGCTGCCATCCGTTCCCGGCTTCGGTGCCGGACCTGCCCCGGGGCTCGGTGCGGCTCCGGGCTCGTTGGGCGGGTTCGGCGCGCCCGCCGACCCGCCGCTGCCGGACCCCCGGGAGGGCAGCGGAACGGATTCGGCGCCGCGCGGGCCAAATGACGAGGGGCGACCGGGATCTCACGAGCCGGACCCGGGCGATGACGCCGAGGCTCAGGACGGCGGGGAAGACGTCTCGGAGGACGAGCCCGCGCCGTCGCCGACCGGTCCGACGCCGGTGAGCTTGCCCGACGGCGACACCGTGACGGCCGCCAGCCCACAGCTCGCGGCGGCCATCCAGGCCGCGGTCGGCGGGGCGCCGATCGCGGAGGCGTTCGCCCGCCAGGGAATCACCATCCCCGCACCGGGAACGGCCGTCGCGAACCCGATCGAGCCGTTGCAAGCCGCGCCCGGAGACATCGGCATCTTGACCGACCGCCACGCGCTTGCGCTCGGCCATGAGAAAGCCCTTCTCGACGGGCAGATTCAACGCATCGCCACCGTGAGCGGCCCGAGCTTTCTAGGCTGGGAGCATCCACCGGCGGCGGCCGCCCCCGCGACGGCGCCGGCTGACACCGACACACCGACACCCACCCGGCCGGCGGCGGCGTCGACCACCCGACAATAGTGATTCGCCGGCGCAATCCGGCGGCGCGTGAATAGGAGACAGCAGATGGCAGACCAGATCCGTGTGGTGCCCAGCCACTTACGTCAAGCCGCTGCGCATCACCAGGAGACGTCCGACTACTTGCGCACCGTCCCGTCGTCCCATCCGGCCATCCAGGACAGCCTCGATTCGCTGGGGCCTATATTCGGCGAATTGCGCGACGCCGGACGCGAACTGCTCGAACTCAGGCGCCAGTGCTACGAGCAGCAGGCCGACGACCACGCCGATATGGCGGCGAAGCTTACCGTGTCGGCGGCGGCGTGGGAGCAGCACGAGCACGACGCGGCACGAGAGTTCCGCGGCCTCATTGACGGCGGTCGATGACGGATCCCAATCCCGCATTCGACACCGTTCACCCGAGTGGACACATCATGGTCCGCTCTTGCCGCGGCGGGTACATGCACAGCGTCGCCCTGAGCGAAGAGGCGATGGAAACGGACGCCGAAACCCTGGCGCAGGGCATCTTGTTGACCGCCGATGTGTCCTGCCTCAAAGCCCTATTGGAAGTGCGGGCCGAAATCGTGGCGGCCGGACACACGCCGTCCAGCGAGGTGCCGACACCCCACGATCTTGATGCCGCGATCGAAAGGCTGTTGGCGCACAAACTTCGGCGCCGCTAAAGCAGCCACCTCTTGGCGCTGTCGGGATCGGGCGCGATATCGGCGGGAGGCTCGATCGGATTGGGGCCGAACAACTCTCGGGCGCGAGCCAGCAAGGCGCGCACCTCGTCGACTTGCTGCTGCAGCGCAGAATCGGCCATGTCCCCACGCTACCCAGGCCATCGCAGCTGCACAATTCACTTACTGAATAGACCACCCGTGACATGCCGGTAGGCTTAGCCGAGTGGCGATCTTCGGTCGGATGACGGCGCGCCAGCGCCTCCGGAGAGCTACCCGCGAATCATTGGAGATTCCGGCCTTCAGCTCTCCCGTCGACTGCACCCCGTGGGTGACAGGCGGGCTTTGGCCTGCCGAACTTTCGGTGGTAACCCCCGAAACCGCCGCCCTCGCAGAGTATCTGAGGGCAGACCTGCAGCGGATCACGCGCAGCGCCAACGACGAGCTGAAGATGATCAAGCTGGCGGGAATGCCGGACTTCGTCCGGCAAGCCGAGGAAGCCAGGGTCATCGACGAGGCGCGGGCCCGCGCGGCGCGACGGGTCGAATCGACGATGCGTCAGTGGCAGGAGATCAAGGCCGCCGCCTCCGCCGGACACTGGCGCCCGGCGCATGCCGAGGACCTCGCACCGGCGGATCTTGACGCGACACAGGTCATTCCCGCCGTCCGAGACGTCGAAGCCGCCGAAGCCGCCGAACCCCCCGAACCCTCCGAACCCGTCGTCGAGGCGCCCGCCGACGCAGTTGCGGTGCCCGACGGGGCGTGGGTTCCCGAACACAACGACGCGCCTGCCGCGGATGAATCGGACACGCCGGAGGCCACCGAAAGTCGGCATCGAGCCGGCGACGACGAAAACACCGACGAGGTCGTCGCCGTCCCGTCGGAGTCAGCGGCCATCGAGCCCGCCGTCGCGAGCGAGCCACCCGCCGTGGACGAGGCCGCCGCCGTGAGCGAACCCGCCGTCGCGAGCGAACCACCCGTCGCGGCCGAATCCGGCGAGCAGCGGTTGCGGCGGCTGCTCGCGTTCGTGGTCCGCCAAGAGCCGCGACTGAATTGGGCGATCGCCGACCGCGACGACGGCACAACGGCTTTGGTCACCGACCTCGCCCACGGCTGGATACCGTCGGACATCGCGGTTCCGGCGGGCGTGCGGTTGCTGGAACCCGAACGACGCAGCGGCAAAGTCTCGGCGCTGGTCGGCGCCCACACGCGCATGGTGACCTACGCCCCCGGGGATTCGCTGGGCTGGTTGGACGACTTCGCCGGTGCGACGGCGTCCCTGCGACCCCGCGAGCTGCCCCCGGTGGCCGACCTGGGATGGGAGTTAAGCCAGGCCACGCACTGGCGTGACGGGTTGCCACGGATGGTGCACACGTTGGCCCGGGCGGCCGCCGCCGGGACCGGCGTGGCCGAAGAAGAGATCGACTTGCTGCGAGTGCACCGCGATACCGCGCGCTATCAGCTGTTGACGCAGTACCCCAACGTCAATCCGGCGCTCTTGCTCAACTGCCTGCTGCTGGCCGCCACCGAGGGCGCCGTCACCGGAGATTCGATATCGGCGAACTACCATTTGGCCTGGTTTCAAACACTCAGCGCTGCGCAGGGCGCCCCATAGCCGCGCTCATCGCCCGGGGCCGGGCGGGCCCGCGAAGGCCTGGGCGATCCCCAGCCAGCGCTCCGCGTCGGGGCCCTGCGCCACGACGTCTAAAGAGCTCAGGGGCCGCCGCTGCGTCACCAGGAAACAGAAGTCCTGCGCGGAGCCGGTCACCCGCTGGGCGGCGTCCGGGGGTCCCCACGACCACGTGTCACCGGCCGGGCCGCGCAGCTCCACCCGGAACGGTTCACTCGGCGGCACCAGGTTGTTGATGACGAAGGCGTAATCCCGGGTGCGCACGCCGATGTGTGCGATCGACCGCAGCCGATCGGTGGCGCGCCGCTTGACGCCAAGGGCGTCGGCGACGTCGAGCCCGTGGGCCCAGGTCTCCATCAACCGCGCGGTCGCCATCGACGCGGCGCTCATCGGCGGCCCGAACCACGGCAGCTTGCGGCCGTCGGGCACCGCCAGCAGCGCCCCGTGCAACCGCCCGCGGGTGGCCCGCCACTCGGCGAGCAGCTCGGCCGGCGCCCGCGTGGCGAGCTCTTCGGCCCCGGCGTCGACGAAGCCGGTCGGGTCGGCTTGCGCGGCTTTCAGCACCTCGGCGAAGCCGGTCTCGTCGGTGACCGCGGTCAGGGCCACCCGATCGGTCCACAACAGGTGGCCGATCTGGTGGGCGATGGTCCAGCCCGGCGCGGGCGTCGGCTCGGCCCAGCGGTCTGCCGCAAGCGGCGCCACCAACGCGTCGAGTTCGTCGCTTTCGGCGCTCAAGTCAGCCACCATCGGCGCCGCAGCAGGGGAAGCCACGCATGTACCTTAGCCGCCGTTCGGCGGCTGGCCGCGGCGGCCGACCAAGCCGTGGACGGCCAGCCCGATCCCGTACAGCACCGACCCGAACAGCACAAAGCCCGGCGCGCGGCCGTCGTCGGGAATGAAGGTGGCCGCCACCGTGATCGAAACGATGAACGCCACCCAGAACAGGGCGTCCTGCACGGCGAACACGTGCCCACGCAGGGCGTCGTCGACGTCCATCTGCATCGCCGAGTCGGCGCACAGCTTGACCATCTGCCCGGCCACGCCGAGCAGGAAGCCGCACAGCACCATCACCGGAAGCAGCAGCGCCGCCCCGGGCAGCTGGATGATGGCGGCCGCCGCGAGCGCGCCGTTTGCGGTGGCGTAGCGACCCCAGCGGCGGATCACCGACGGCGTCAGCACGTTGGCCAGAAACGCCCCGATGCCGCTGACCGCGAAGAACACCAGCGCGGTGCCCAGGCCGCCGCCCGCCACGGCGGGCAGGTGGTGCACCAACAGCAGCATCACCAGCGAGTTGATGCCGACCACCATCCGATGCGCGGCCAGCCCCGAAAGGGTGGCGGCGACCGTCGGCCGCTGCACAACCGTGCGCGCGCCATGCAACCATCCGGTGATCACCGCGTACACGGCCGACCCGTGGATCGCGCGCTTGGTGTCGTCGGGCCCCAGCACGCGGGGGGCGAACCGCCATGCCAGCAGCAAGGCGATCGCCACCGGGATCGCGGTGAGGAAGATGATCGCCGAAGCGCCCCTGTCGCCGGAGCCGACCAGAAAGCGCGGCACCAGCATGAAGTTGGCGCCGAGGAAGGCCGCGACGGCGCCCGACGCGGTCGCCACCGAGTTCATCGTCACGACCTGCTCGCGGGGAACCACGTGCGGCAGGGCCGCCGACAGGCCGGACGCCACGAACCGGGCCAGCCCGTTGGCAAGCAGCGCCGCGATCAGCAGCGGTATGTCGCCGGCGCCGACGGCGAGGATGGTGCCGACCCCGGCGATGAGGATCAGGCGGCCGACGTTTGCGCCGACGAGCACCAGGCGCCGGTCCCAGCGGTCCATCAGCGCGCCGGCGAACGGGCCCAGCAGCGAGTACGGCAAGAACAGCACCGTGAACGCGCGGGCGATGGCCATCGGGTCGGCGGCGCGATCGGGGTTGAACAGCAGCGCTCCCGCCAGCCCCGCCTGGAACAGGCCATCACCGAACTGACTCGCGATGCGCACCTGCAGCAGCCGCCAAAAATCCGGGAGACCGCGCACCGACCGCCAGACGTCGCGGCGCGACTGCGCACGGCTATGGATCACAGAACCGACTTCCAGGATTGGGGTGGCAAAACTGCCGCGGGGCCGAGCGTACTAAGCCGCCGGGCCAACAGTACAAATATGTGCGCGCCACGCTCGATTGTCCCGGCCGCGGAAGCGGAGGTGCGATGATGGTCTGGTGCCGCCACCCGAAGATCCCGAGGACTACATCGCACCCGCCGCGCAGCGCGTGCGTGCGGGCACCTTGCTGCTTGCCAACACCGATCTTCTCGAGCCGACGTTTCGGCGCAGCGTCATCTACATCGTCGAGCACAACGACGGCGGCACGTTAGGCGTCGTGCTCAACCGGGCCAGCGAGACCGCCGTCTACAACGTGTTGCCGCAGTGGGCCAAACTGTCGGCCAAGCCCAAGACGATGTTCATCGGCGGGCCGGTCAAGCGCGACGCGGCGCTGTGCCTGGCGGCGTTGCGCGTCGGCGCCGATCCGCAGGGGGTGCCCGGCCTGCGGCATGTCGCCGGCCGGATCGTCATGGTCGACCTGGACGCCGAGCCCGACCTGATCGCACCGCTGGTCGAAGGCGTGCGCATCTTCGCCGGGTATTCCGGCTGGACCATCGGCCAGCTCGAAGGCGAGATCGAGCGTGACGATTGGATCGTGCTGTCCGCGTTGCCGTCCGACGTTCTGGTCGGGCCGAGGACCGATCTGTGGGGGCAGGTTCTGCGCCGCCAGCCGCTGCCGCTGTCGCTGCTTGCCACCCACCCGATCGACGTCAGCAGAAACTAGGGCCGCTCCCCCGCATCACGCGCTGGAGCCGTTGGCGGCAGGGCGTTTTCGTCGGCCTTCCGCCCGAGCCTGCTCGCGATCACCGCGCACACCACCAGCTGGATCTGGTGAAAGATCATCAGCGGCAACATCGTCAACCCGACGGTGGCGGCGGGAAAAAGCACCAGGGCCATCGGGAGTCCGGACGCCAGGCTCTTCTTCGAACCGCAGAACAGCAGCACGATCCCGTCGCCCCGATCGAGCCGCGCCAGCCGGCCGATGACCGTGGTGCCGGCGAGCACCACCGCCAGCAGCACGGCGGACACGATCGTCACCGAAACCAGGCGCCACGCGTCGACGCTGCGCCAAATCCCTTTGACGACACCCATCGCGAACGCCGCGTAAACCACCAGCAGGATCGAGCCCCGGTCGACGACCTTCAGCACCGCCGCGTACCGGGCGATCATCGCCCCGAGCCAGGGCCGCGCCAGCTGCCCGGCGGCGAACGGCAGCAACAGCTGCACCATGATGTCGCGGACCGCGCCGCCGTTCACGTGCGGCGCGCCGCTGGCGTTCATCACCAGCACCACCAGCAGTGGGGTCAGCACCACGCCGAGGATGTTGGACAACGACGCGCTGACGATCGCCGCCGACACGTGGCCCCGCGCGATCGACGTGAAGGCGATCGATGACTGCACCGTCGAGGGGACCAGGCACAAAAACAGCAGGCCGTTATAGAGGTCGATGGTCAGCACCGAGGGCACCAGCGCCCGCGCCGCCAGCCCCAGCACCGGAAACAGCACGAACGTCGTCGCCAACACCAGCACGTGCAGCCGCCATTGCCGGACGCCGTGCCAGGCCTGCTGCGGCGACAGCCGCGTGCCGTAGAGAAAGAACAGCAGCGCGATCGCCGCTTTGGCCGCGATCTCTACGACGTCGGCGGCGTGCCCGTGGGCGGGCAACAGGGCGGCCAAGGTCACCGTCGCGGCCAGCGCGAGCAGGAACGAATCGACCGGAATCGCCGACAGCCGTTTCAGCATGACGGCTTCATCGGCCCGCGGGCCTCAGTGGCAGGACTGTGTGCAGACGGTGCAGCTGCCCACACACGCGGGCGTGGCAGCTTCGCGGCGCAGCGCGAACCGCGCGCACTGCCAAGAGCCGGCGGCCAGCGTCCCGAGCGCCCCCACCACACAGACGATCAGCACGACCAGGGCGGTGTGCGGGGCCGCGGCCAGCGCCACTACCCCGCCGGCGAGCAGCATCACCGCGGCGGCCAGCTGGGTCGGCGCCATGGCGCGCAGCGCCAGCTGAGTGGTGGCGGCGCCGTCACCAGCCCGCCCGTGCGAAAGCGACCAGGTCCCGAACCCGGCGGAGGCCACCGCCGCACACATGCACAGCACGCCCGCGATCAACATGGGCCTCACAATACGAGGCCGCCTCCGGATGCGCGCACCCGGCTCCGACCGCGTTGTTAATGCCCTTGCAGGAACGAGAAATTCGGCAGCGGCGGCAGGCCGGGCACCATCGTCAGCAGGTTGGGGCGGGGCGCCGCCACCTGATTGGGCACGGCCGGCTGGTTCGAGGTCGCCACCTGACCGGGTGCGACCAACTGGTTGGGCGCGGCCACCTGTACCGGTGCGGCCGGCTGCGTGGGAAGCCCGACCGCCGCTCCGGCCGTCTGGGCCGGAAGTCCGACCGGCGCCGCGCCGGGGGTCTGCGCGGGCACCCCGACGGGGGCGGCTGTGCCGGATGTCGGGGCCACAGCGGGGGCGGCGGCGCCGGGCGCGGTCACCCGGAATCCGTTGACGATCGCGTCGGTGGCCGGCGCGTCGGCGACCGCCACCGCGCGGTCGGTGGTCACCGCCAGCGACACCAGGTACTTGTCGTGCCCGGAGGTGGCGATGACGTTGCGCCGCGAGGTGTTCAGCGTCATGTCGCCGTCGCGGTAGGTGCCCTCGATGATCGAGGACGGAAAACCGCCGAAGTCGGCCATGGACGCGTTGGTCGTCTGCCATGCCAGCAGCTTCTGGCTGTCGACGTAGCCGTGCGTGATGGCGTCCCTCGGGTCGAAGTCACCGACGAGCTTGTACACCACGACCTGCGCGTTCGACGTGTAGATGCTGCTGCCCTGCCGGTCGGCGATCACCGCGAACGCGTCCGGGACGTTCGGATCGGGCACCTGGGTCCAGCGGGGCGGCACCGGCAGCGTGATGTCCAGCGCCTTGAATCCCTGGGGCTTCTGCGGCTCCAGCCGAACGCCCTTGGCCTGCAGGTATTCCCGGATCGTGCCGGAGGCCGCCGGCGTTTGCGCCGTCGGCATGGTGGTCGCCGGCGCGGACACCACGGACCCGTTGGGTGGCGTGACTGCGTTGGCCGCGGGCGGGGTGGCGAGCAGCCTGCTGCTGGGAGGCTGTGCGGGCGCGGCGACGACGTTCTGGGGCGCCGCCACCGGCGCGGGGAGGACGGGGGCGGGCGGCGCCGGAAGCAAAGGATCGGCCGATGCGGTGGCGGCGGTGAACGCCGTCACACCGATCGCGCCGGCGACCAGACCTCCTGCGAGTACCCGCAACGGACGTGCGATCTGAATCAACTGCGTCGGTCCTTCCAATGGCCGGGGTACCAGCTCCCATGGCTAGACGCCGACTGTAACCAGTGGTCAAACGCGGTGAACAGGCCCGAAATAGAGCTGGGATGAACCTCTGACCCGTCGCAACGGAACTGAGACCATCCTGTGGCCGGCTGGCCCGCCGCGGGAGCCCTTATACCCTGTTCAGGTGACCGAATCCCCGACCGCCGCGCCCGGAAGCGTCCGCGGCGCCCCCGCGCCGGAGTCCGATGCGCCGCCCTACCGCTACACCGCGGGGTTGGCGGCCCGCATCGAAAGCACCTGGCAGAGCAACTGGGCCAGGCTGGGGACGTTCCACGTCCCCAACCCGGTCGGCGACCTCGCGCCCGCGGACGGAAACCCGGTGCCCGGCGACAAGTTGTTCGTGCAGGACATGTTCCCGTACCCGTCGGGGGAGGGCCTGCACGTCGGCCACCCGCTGGGCTACATCGCCACCGACGTCTACGCCCGTTACTTCCGAATGACCGGGCGTAATGTGCTGCACGCCTTAGGGTTTGACTCCTTCGGCCTGCCGGCCGAGCAGTATGCGGTGCAGACGGGAACCCACCCGCGCACCCGGACCGAGGCAAACATCGTCAACTTCCGGCGCCAGCTGGGTCGGCTCGGCCTGGGCCACGACAGCCGGCGCAGCTTCTCGACCACCGACGTCGAGTTCTACCGGTGGACCCAGTGGATATTCCTGCAGATCTATAACGCGTGGTTCGACACCGCGGCCAACAAGGCCCGTCCGATCGCCGAGCTGATCGCCGAATTGGATTCGGGCGCGCGCCGGCTGGACGATGGGCGCGAGTGGGCCGAGCTGTCGGCGGGGGAGCGGGCCGACGTGATCGACAGCCACCGCCTGGTGTACCGCGCCGATTCGATGGTCAATTGGTGTCCGGGGCTGGGCACGGTGCTGGCCAACGAGGAGGTCACCGCGGACGGTCGCAGCGACCGCGGCAACTTCCCGGTCTTCCGGAAACGGTTGCGGCAGTGGATGATGCGCATCACCGCCTATGCTGACAGACTGCTCGACGACCTGGACGTGCTGGACTGGCCCGAGCAGGTCAAGACGATGCAGCGCAACTGGATCGGCCGCTCCACCGGAGCCCAGGCGCTGTTCGCGGCCGCCAGAGCCGATGGCGCCCCGGTGGACATCGAGGTGTTCACAACCCGGCCCGACACGTTGTTCGGCGCCACCTACCTGGTGCTGGCCCCCGAGCATGACCTGGTCGACGACCTGGTGGCCACCGCATGGCCCGACGGCACCGATCCTTGTTGGACGTACGGCGCCGCCACCCCGGCCGAGGCCGTCGCGGCCTACCGCCGCGCGATCGCCGCCAAGTCGGACCTGGAGCGCCAGGAGAGCCGGGAGAAGACCGGCGTCTTCCTGGGCAGCTACGCCACCAACCCGGCGAACGGCAAACCGGTGCCGATCTTCATCGCCGACTACGTGCTCGCCGGCTACGGCACGGGGGCCATCATGGCGGTCCCCGGCCACGACCAGCGGGACTGGGACTTCGCCCATGAGTTTGGTCTGCCGATCGTGGAAGTGATTGCGGGAGGCGACGTTTCGCAGGCCGCGCATACGGGTGACGGCGTGCTGGTCAACTCCGGCTACCTCGACGGAATGGACGTGGCCGCGGCCAAGGCGGCCATCACCGCCCGGCTTGAGGCCGAGGGCCGAGGCCGGGCCCGTATCGAATTCAAGCTTCGTGATTGGCTTTTCGCGCGGCAGCGGTATTGGGGTGAGCCGTTCCCGATCGTCTACGACAGCGACGGACGCCCGCACGCCCTCGACGAGGCCGCGCTGCCGGTGGAGCTGCCGGATGTGCCGGACTATTCGCCGGTGCTGTTCGACCCCGACGACGCGGACAGCGAGCCGTCGCCGCCGCTGGCCAAGGCCACCGACTGGGTGCACGTCGAGCTGGATCTGGGCGACGGCCTGAAGCCCTACACCCGCGACACCAACGTGATGCCGCAGTGGGCCGGCAGCTCCTGGTACGAACTGCGCTACACCGATCCGCACAACGCGGAACGGTTCTGCGCCAAGGAAAACGAAGCCTACTGGATGGGGCCGCGGCCCGCCGAGCATGGCCCGGATGACCCCGGTGGCGTCGACCTGTACGTAGGCGGCGCCGAGCATGCGGTGCTGCACCTGCTGTATGCGCGGTTCTGGCACAAGGTGTTATACGACCTGGGCCACGTCAGCTCCCGGGAGCCCTACCGCAGGCTGGTCAACCAGGGCTACATCCAGGCCTTCGCCTACACCGACGCCCGCGGGTCGTACGTGCCGGCCGAGCGGGTGATCGAGCGCGGAAACAAGTTCTTCTACCCGGCCCCCGAGGGGGAGATCGAGGTCTTCCAGGAATTCGGGAAAATCGGTAAGAGCCTGAAGAATTCGATCTCGCCGGACGAGATCTGCGACGAGTACGGCGCCGACACGCTGCGGGTCTACGAGATGTCGATGGGCCCGCTGGAGGCGTCCCGGCCGTGGGCCACCAAGGACGTCGTGGGCGCCCACCGGTTCCTGCAGCGGGTGTGGCGGCTGGTGATCGACGAGCAGACCGGCGAGCTGCGCGTGGCCGACCAAGCCGACGAACAGCTGGATACCGCGACGTTGCGGGCGCTGCACCGCACCATCGCCGGTGTATCCGAAGACTATGCGGCGCTGCGCAATAACACTGCGGCGGCCAAGCTCATCGAGTACACCAACCACCTCACCAAGCAACACCGCAACGCGGTGCCCCGCGCGGCGGTCGAGCCGCTGGTGCTGATGCTGGCGCCGCTGGCCCCGCACCTGGCCGAGGAGCTGTGGCTGCGGCTGGGACACACCACGTCGCTGGCGCACGGGCCCTTCCCGCGGGCCGACCCCGCCTATCTCGTCGACGACACCGTCGAATACCCCGTACAGGTCAACGGCAAGGTACGTGGGCGGATCGTGGTGGCCGCCGACGCCGACGAGGACACACTCAAAGCCGCTGCCATGGCTGACGACAAGGTCCAGGCGTTTTTGGCCGGCGCCACGCCGCGCAAGGTGATCGTGGTCCCCGGGCGCCTGGTCAACCTGGTCGTCTAAACGCGCCTAAGGCCCCGGGGCCGAAGCACCACCTCGTGGACGTGCCCGTCGGCGGGTGTGGCCACCGCGTCGGCGACCGCCGCCGCGACGGTTTCGGGCCTCAAGAACTCGGCGGGGTCGTATTGGCCCCCTTCGAACGCGACGAGTTCGCGCTGCATCTCGGTGTCGGTGCGGCCGGGGTAGACCGTGGTCACGCGCAGGTCCGGCTCGCCGTCGCGCAGCGAGTCGGCGAACGCGCGCAGCGCGAACTTGCTCGCCGAATAGGACGCCATGGTGGGCGACGCCTTGCGCCCGGCGCCGGAGTTGATGAACACGACGTGACCACCGGCACTGCGCAGCGCCGGCAGCAGGGCCAGCGTAAGCGCCACCGCCCCAAAGACATTGACCGCGAACGTGGCACGCCACTGGTCGACGTCCGATTCGGCGACACGGCCGGGGATCGACACCCCCGCGTTGTGCACCAGGACGTCGAGTTCGTCGACGATTTCGCACGCCGCCTCGATCGCTGCGGGATCGGTCAGGTCCAGCGGAAAAGTGGTGGCGTCGAGCCGCTCGGCGACGGCGTCGAGGCGGTCGGACGGCCGGCCCGCCAGCAACAGGGTGTGCGTCGGTGAGAGCGCGGTGGCGATGGCCGAGCCGATGCCGCCGCTCGCGCCGGTGATGAGTGCAGTTGGCATGTCCCCTAGCCTACGGATGACGCTAATCCCGTTGCAGCAAAGGGGCTTTCACGCCTGCTTGCGCGCCGGCGGCTCTCCCGCGGCGCCCGACTCGCCGGCGGCCAGGCGGTCCAGTGGCGGCAGCGCCTTCGTGAGGGTTTCCAGGTCGGACGGTGGCAGTTGGCTGAGCATCGCGGCCAGCGCGGCGTGCCGATTGGCCAGAGATTCGCCGTGCACGGCCCGACCTCGAGGCGTGATGTCGACGAGCACGGCCCGCAGGTCGGACGGATCGCGGGAGCGTTTGACCAGCCCGATTTTCTCCAGGCGACGGATCGCGACGGTTGTGGTCGGGGTCCGTACCCGCTCGTGCGCCGCCAGGTCGGTCATCCGCATGGGCCCCTGGTCGAGCAACGTCACCAAAATCGACAGCTGCGCCAACGTCAGGTCCCCGGCGACCACGCCGCTCGGGTCCCCGCGCCGCAGAATCGAAAACAATTTGGACAGCGCACGGTGCAAACCTTCCGCAAGCTCCGTCACCTCGGGTGCGGTCGATTCGCTGTCCGCCATAAGTCGGGAGTCTAACCCGATATTGGTGGCGTACAAGGTAGCTATCGCGGGCCAGTTATAAGCGTCAAAGCACTTGGGACAGGAAACGCTGCAGCCGCTCGGTCTTAGCGGCTTCGAATATCTGCTCGGGCCGCCCCGATTCCACGACTTTGCCGTTGTCCATGAAAACGACCGTATCCGACGCGGACCGCGCAAATCCCATTTCGTGGGTGACCACGACCATGGTCATTCCATCGCGCCCCAGGTCGGCGATCAATTGCAGAATCCCCTTCACCATTTCGGGGTCCAGCGCCGACGTCGCCTCGTCGAAAAACATCACCTGCGGGGCCATCGCCAGCGCACGCGCGATCGCCACGCGCTGCTGCTGGCCGCCGGACAGCGTGCCGGGGCGGGCAGCGGCCTTGTGCTTCAGGCCAACTCGGTCCAGCTGAGCGAGCGCGAGCTCTTGCGCGGCGTCGTTGGACAGTCCACGCAACTTGCGCGGTGCCAGCGCAACGTTTTTCAGCACGCTCAGGTGCGGGAACAGATTGAAGTGTTGAAACACCATGCCGATGCGCTGCCGGAGCCGGTTGGGATCGTCGCGCAACACCGACCGGCCGTCCAGCAGGATGTCGCCACTGTCGGGCTCGTGCAGCCGGTTCAGGGTGCGCAGCAGCGTCGACTTACCCGACCCGGACGGCCCGACGATAGCGACCGTGCTGCCCGCGGGGGCTTTTAGGTCGACGCCGCGCAGCACCGCCGTCCCGCCCAACGTTTGGTGAATCCCCTTGGCTTCCAAAGAAACCGGCGCGCGGGCCGCGGCTTCGGCGGTCACGTGATCTCCTGGCCCAGCGCGGGCGTGAGCAGGTGCGCCGGCTCGCCCTGCTGCGCGGCGCTGCTGCCGCGGCGCAGCCGGTTGTCGATGTAATTCACCAAATGCGTTAACGGAACGGTCAATATCAGGTAGAACAGGCCGGCGGCCACCAGCGGCGACAGGCTACCGGTTTGCGCGTTGAGGTCCCGGCCCACCTGGAAGAGCTCACGCTGACCGGCGATCAGGCCAAGGAAGTACACCAGCGCCGAGGCCTTCAACAGCCCGATGGCCTGATTCACCAGTGCCGGCAACACCCGCCGTATCCCCTGCGGCACCACCACCAGCCGCATCGCCGCCGGATAGCTGAATCCCAGCGCGCGGGACGCTTCCAGCTGACCGGGGTCGACGCTCTGGATGCCCGCGCGCAGGATCTCGCCGATGTAGGCCGCGGCCATCAGGCCCAAGGCGACGATGCCCAGTGGGTAGGGATCGTTGTCGGTCAGCCCACTCACCAACGGCCCCAGCCCCATCCCGATGATCAGGATGATCACCACCTCGGGAAGGCCGCGGAAGATGTCGGTGTACACCCGTGCCGGCCAGCGCAGCCAGCGTTTGTGCGAGATTCCGGCGATCGCGAGCACCATGCCCAGCGCCAGGCCGATGACGAGGGCGCTGTTGGTCAGGATCAGCGTGTTGGGCAGCCCCGTGGTGAACAAGGTGGGGATGGCCTGCCGATACAGATCCCAGTCGAGGAACGAGTCGCGCAGCTGGGCGAGCGTTGATTTCGGCGCGGCCGGGCCCACCTCCTTGTGGTGCTGGCTGGCGGCGATCGCGGCGAAGTCCGGCAGGTGGGGCGCGGGCGCGGCCTTAGACCCGGGTCGCCATCCCGGCGGCAACGCCCGAGGCACCCACTGGGAGTACAGGTTCGCCCAGGTACCGTCGGCGATCACGGCGTCCAGCCCGGCGTTGAGGGCATCGACCAGGGGCTGGTTGTCCTTGGCGACCGCATAGGCGATGAAGTCGCCCGGGGTGAAGGCGTTCGCGACCACCACCGCCGGGTCGCCCGGCCGCATCAAGGTGGCCGCGAGGGTGCCGGGTGCCACCCACGCGTCGAGCTGCCGCATCTTGAGGTTGGCATACAGCGTGGCAAAGCCCGGGTACTTCACCGGTTGCAGGTGCAACGTGTTGACGACGTACGACTCCTCGACGGTGCCCTGGACCACGCCGATGCGCTGGTCGGCCGCAAGGTCACCGAAGTTGTGGATGGCCGAGCCGGGCGGCACCACCAGCGAGTAGAAGCCGAAGTCGTAGCCGTTGGTGAAGGCGACGGTGCGACGCCGCGCGTCGGTGGCTTTCACCGACGCCGAGCCGACGTCGAAGCGCCGGGAAGCCACTTGGGCGAGCAGCGCCGAGAAATCCGTGCTGACGAAGCGGACCTGCAGGCCGAGCTTGGCCGCGATGGCTTTGAGCAACTGGTTGTCAAAGCCGCTGAATTCGCCGGTGGGATTGACGCAGATGTTGGGCGGGGCGTCCGACAGCGTGCCGACGGTCAGCACACCGGGATCGCCCAGCCCCAACGCGTCGACGCGGACCGCGCTCAACGGTTCGACGCCCGGAGTGGTGTGCTGGTCGTCCAGGCCCATGGTCGGGGCCTCGGTCAAATTTTTAGGCAAGGCGGTCGCGGCGCTCAAACCGGCTGGCGCGCACTGGTTTATGTCGGCGGCCGCCGGCGCCGCGAGGGGAGACGACGCGACCCCGCACACAAGCACCGTCGTCGCGGCCACTGCGAGCAGTTTTCCCCCCGGGCGCCTCGTGCGCCGGCCCACGCACAGATTCATCACCGCCACCGTATCGGCACGGCGGCGATCCGGCTCGTTTAGAGCGCGACGGACGGCTCGCTGCGGGTCCGGTCGGCACCCGCGAACACGCCGAGGTTGCCCGGAACGACCTGGCCGATGTCGTCGGGCGCCGAAAAGACCCTGCGCCGAAACAGTTCGGCCAGCATCGTCTGAGCCATCAGGTTCGACCGGCTGACGCACGCGGCGCGCGCGCTTTCGGGGTCACGCCGCTGTATTGCCGAGGTTTCGTCCTCGTAGAACGGCAGCATCTCGTCGCGGCCGCACTGATAAGTCATCCAGAAGACCCGGGGGATGAGGTTCTGCGAGGCGCGGATCGTGGCGTGCAGCCGCGGGCCGGCGTATTCGTCGTTGATCGTGCGCCGATATTCCGCGGCGATCTCCGAGAAGGCCCGCGCTTCCTTGGCCGCACGCAACGATCGCATGAGCGCGTCGAGCTGTCCGAGGATCCGTGGGGTGGGGTTGGCGGCGGCGCGCGCCGAGGCGATGCCGTTGAGCAGGCCGTCGAGCTCGTGGTGTTCCAGGACGGTCGCCTCGTCGAACCGCTCGACGAAGGCGCCCCGGTGATAGCGGGTGGACACGATTCCATCGTGTTCAAGCTGGACGAGCGCCTCCTGAATGGGGACGCGGCTGACTCCCAAGCCGATGGCGATCTCGTTGCGGTCGACGCGGTCCCCGCTGCGCAACTTTCCGGTCAGCACCAGGTTCAAAATGTGCGAAACGACCTGGTCCTTTTCTTTGATCCCGTATTTTTTTGGCATCCGTTTCTTGAGTGCCTTCCACGCGTGATTGCGGCCATCCGGCGCTGAGAGTTTCTCATGACTTGGCGCGTTCGTTAAGGTGTTTGGCCGATGAACTGGAGGCGAACGGAAGTCGGCCGAGCTAACGGTTATCGCGCCACTTGCACAGCGCCTCGGCGGCGCTGAGGCGGTGATCGGGGCCGCCGCCGCCGACGGTCGGCAGCGTGACGCCGCGCGACGTTTGCTCGGCCCTAGTTGAATGCGATGTCGCCGATACGAACGCCGGTGCCGGAAGTCATACGACCTCCGTAAGCCTCAACGCGCGAGCACCCCGCGCAGCAGGTCGATCAGCGCGCGCGGCTGGTCGCTTTGTACCGAATGGCCCGAGTTTTCGACGACGTGCACCGCGCGGAAATTGCTTGCGCGCCTGGCGAGTTCGGCCGCATCGTCGTCGCTGACGAAGCCCGACGAGCCACCGCGGATGAGGGTGATCGGCGCGGACAACCTGTCGACGTCGTCCCACAATCCCTCGAAGTCCGGGAAGGTGCGGATGGCGTCGTAACGCCACGCCCACTTGCCGTTGTCGAGGCGGCGGGAATTGTGGAAGACGCCGCGGCGCAGCGCCTTCACCTCGCGGTGTGGCGCGGCGGCGACGGTCAAATCCAGCATGGCCTGAAAGCTGTCGAACTCCCGCTCGCCGTGCATCAACGCCACGGTGCCCTGCTGCTCCTTGGTCATCTCGGAGTGCCGCTGCAAGGCCGACGGGGTGACGTCGATCAGCACCAGTTCGTTGACCAGCTCGGGCGCCACCGCGCCGAGACGAAGCGCGGTCAGCCCGCCCAGCGACATGCCGACCACGAGATCGGCGCTCGGCGCGTACTCCCGCAGGGCGGGCAGCACGGCGTCGGCGTTTTGCCGCGGGGAGTAGTCGCCGTCCTCACGCCAGGCCGAATGGCCGTGCCCGGGCAGGTCGACGGCCAGCGCGGGCTCGCCGAGACCGACGATCACGGTGTCCCAGGTGTGGGCGTTCTGCCCGCCGCCGTGCAGAAAGACGATGCGCGGGGGAGCGGAACCCCAGCGCAGCGCGCTGATGTCGCCTGCGTCCACCCGCTTGACCGGCGGAAGCGGGCCGTCGACGCCGGCCTGCTCAGCGTTCTCCGACAGCAGCGAAAACTCGGACAGCCCGGCCAGTTCGTCTTCGGAAATCTCCGTCACGAAGACCAGGCTAGCGACCCGCGAAAATGCAACCGGCGGCACATTTCAGAAGGGCTGTCGCCAGTTGCACTTTCGCGGGGCGAACGGTTAGGCCCCGGTAATGAACTCTTCGAGCTGCGCCCGCGCGACGTCGTCGGGCAACTGCTTCGGGGGGCTCTTCATCAGGTAGGCGGACGCGGGGACGACCGGGCCGCCGATGCCGCGGTCCTTGGCGATCTTGGCCGCCCGCACCGCGTCGATGATGACGCCGGCCGAGTTCGGCGAGTCCCACACCTCGAGCTTGTACTCCAGGTTCAGCGGCACGTCGCCGAACGCGCGGCCCTCGAGCCGCACGTAGGCCCATTTGCGGTCGTCGAGCCAGCCCACGTGGTCGGACGGGCCGATGTGCACGTCCTTGGTCTTGAACTCGCGCTGCAGGTTCGAGGTGACCGCCTGGGTCTTGGAAATCTTCTTGGACTCCAGCCGCTCGCGCTCGAGCATGTTGAGGAAGTCCATGTTGCCGCCCACGTTGAGCTGCATGGTGCGGTCCAACTGCACGCCCCGGTCCTCGAACAGCTTCGCCAGCACCCGGTGGGTGATCGTGGCACCGACCTGGCTCTTGATGTCGTCACCGACGATCGGCACCCCGGCGTCGGCGAACTTCTTGGCCCACACGGGGTCGGAGGCGATGAACACCGGCAGCGCGTTGACGAACGCGACCCCGGCGTCGATGGCGCACTGGGCGTAGAACTTGTCGGCCTCCTCGGAGCCCACCGGCAGGTACGACACCAGCACGTCAACCCGGGCTTCCTTGAGCACCTGCACCACGTCGACGGGTTCGACGTCGGAAAGCTCGATGGTGTCGGCGTAGTACTTGCCGATGCCGTCGAGGGTGGGCCCGCGCTGCACCACCACGTTGGTGGGCGCGACGTCGGCGATCTTGATCGTGTTGTTCTCCGACGCGAAGATGGCGTCGGACAGGTCGAAGCCGACCTTCTTCGCGTCCACGTCGAACGCGGCCACGAACTTGACGTCGCGGACGTGGTACGGGCCGAACCGCACGTGCATGAGGCCCGGCACCGTCGACGTCTCGTCGGCGTTCTGGTAGTACTCGACGCCCTGAACCAGCGAAGACGCGCAGTTTCCGACGCCGACGATGGCGACTCGCACCTCCGACTGCGCCTCCGGCGCCCCAAACGGCTTGTGGTCACTCATAGGGCGTTCTCCTCACTTCAATACTTTTTGTCTTGGTGTTTCGTGTCGGTTCGTGCAGGGGTTTATGTCTGTTCGGAAAGGCCGGGCATGGCGCGCTCGGCGGCAATCAGCTCGTTGAGCCACTTGACCTCCCGCTCGCTGGACTCCAGCCCGAGCTGGTGCAGCTGCCGGGTGTAGCGGTCGAACGAGCTGCTAGCTCGCGCCACCGCCTCCCGCAGACCTTCGCGCCGCTCCTCGACCTGACGGCGGCGGCCTTCCAGGATGCGCATCCGCGCCTCCGCCGGTGTGCGGTTGAAGAACGCCAGGTGGACCCCGAAGCCGTCGTCGGTGTAGTTGTGCGGACCGGTGTCGGCCACCAACTCACTGAAGCGACGGCGACCCGCGTCGGTCAGCTGGTAGACCCGCCGGGCGCGCCGCACCGGGGTCCCGGCGGGGGCGGCGTTCTCGGCGATCAGCCCTTGGGCCTGCATGCGCCGCAGGGCCGGGTACAACGAGCCATACGAGAATGCCCGGAACGCGCCGAGCAATCCCGTCAGCCGCTTGCGCAGCTCGTAGCCGTGCATGGGCGATTCGATGAGGAGCCCCAGGATGGCAAGCTCAAGCAACGATTCACCCCCTTTGCATGGCTGTGTGCCCGAACGATTTAGCGGTCCGACGCCTCGCGCAATAGTATCGCCTCGATATATTCGCCACAACACCACCTGGCGTTGGCGCGATGTTAGTCACCGCGTTGCCGGGGCGTTAACCGCCCGCGGCGGGGGCCCCTTGTGCCGGCGGCATGTTTGCCTGAAGGCGCCGTCGTCGGCCAGAAGGCCGCACCCGAGTCATGTACGGGGTGTCCGGCGCGCCGAGCGCAAGTCCGCGCCGGCGCTCGTCGAAGTCCGGCGTGGGTTCGGCGCCGCGACGTGCGGCGCCCTCGGTTGCGTGTCGGTCGCCCGGGTGGCCACGTACTCTGGTCAGCGTGCGACTGCAGCGACAGGTGGTGGACTACGCGCTTCGGCGGCGCTCGCTGCTCGCCGAGGTCTACTCCGGCCGGACCGGAGTGACCGAGGTCTGTGACGCCAACCCATATTTGCTGCGCGCGGCCAAGTTTCATGGGAAGCCTAGCCAGGTGATGTGCCCGATCTGCCGAAAGGAGCAACTGACCCTGGTCTCGTGGGTGTTCGGTGACCATCTGGGTGCGGTGTCGGGCTCGGCGCGCACGGCCGAGGAATTGGTGATGTTGGCGACGCGCTTCGAGGAGTTTTCGGTCCACGTGGTCGAGGTGTGCCGCACCTGCAGTTGGAACCACTTGGTGAAGTCGTACGTGATGGGTGCCGCACGCCCGGCTCCTCCTCCGCGGGGCACCCGGACGGCGCGCAACGGCGCCCGAACGGCCGCGGAACCGACTTGAGCAACGAGGGGCGCCCGGACCCGCCGTCGCGTGACGCGAACGGAAAGGCGACCGAGGACGTGGCCAAGCACACCAATACCGGCCGGCCGGCCAATCCTGGCCGTCCGCTTCGCCCCGACGACCGGTTGACGACGGTGCTGCCGCCGGTCATCGACGACCGGTCACCCCGGCGCCGCGACCCGATCGAGGAGGTCAAGGCTGCGCTGGACAGCCCGGCCGCGGCGCCGGCGCCGCAGCGGGACCCGCTCGACGAGGTCAGGGCCGCGCTGGACGGGCGCGCCGCAACGCCTCCGCGACGCGGCGGGCCGGTGCCCGGCGGCCCACCGCAGGGGCCGCCGCCCCCACCCGGGCGCCCCGGCGGGACCGGCGCACCGGGAGGCCGGCCGCCCCGGCCGGGGGCGGGCTGGAGCTGGGTAAACCAGATCAACTGGTTGTGGGTGCGACGGGCGGCGTACTTGAGCGCGGCGGTGCTCGTATTGCTGCCGATCGTCACCTTCACCATGGCGTACTTCATCGTCGACATCCCCAAGCCGGGCAACATCCGCACCAACCAGGTCTCGACCATCCTGGCCAGCGACGGCTCGGAGATCGCGAAAATCGTTCCGCCCGAAGGCAACCGGGTCGACGTCAATATCAGCCAGGTACCGGTGCACGTGCGCCAGGCCGTGATCGCCGCCGAAGACCGCAACTTCTATTCCAATCCCGGGTTCGACTTCACCGCTCTCGTCCGCGCGATGAACAACAACCTTTTCGGCCATGGCGACCTGCAGGGCGGCTCGACGATCACCCAGCAGTACGTGAAGAATGCGCTCGTCGGCTCGGCCCAACACGGTCTCAGCGGCCTGATGCGCAAGGCCAAGGAGTTGGTGATCGCCACCAAGATGTCGGGGGAGTGGTCCAAAGACGATATCTTGCAAGCGTATTTGAACATCATCTACTTCGGCCGCGGCGCCTACGGCATTTCGGCCGCCGCCAAGGCCTATTTCGACAAGCCGGTCGAACAGCTCACCGTCGCCGAGGGGGCGCTGCTGGCGGCGTTGATCCGGCGGCCGTCTTCGCTGGACCCCGCCGTCGACCCCAAAGGCGCGACCGATCGCTGGAACTGGGTGCTCGACGGCATGGTGGAAACCAAGGCCCTCTCGCCGAGCGACCGTGCCGCACAGGTCTTCCCGCCGACGGTGCCACCCGATCTCGCCCGCGCGCAGAACCAGACCACTGGCCCCAACGGGCTGATCGAGCGCCAGGTGACCAAGGAGCTGATGGAGCTGTTCAACATCGACGAACAGACCCTGAACACCCAGGGGCTCCAGGTCACCACCACGATCGATCCGAAGGCCCAGCAGTCCGCCGAGAAGGCGGTGTCGAAATACCTCGACGGGCAGGACCCGGACATGCGCAGCGCCGTCGTCTCCGTCGACCCGCACAACGGCGCGATACGCGCCTACTACGGCGGCGCCGACGCCAACGGCTTCGACTTCGCCCAGGCCGGGCTGCAGACCGGATCGTCGTTCAAGGTGTTCGCGCTGGTGGCCGCCCTCCAACAAGGCATCGGCCTGGGCTACCAGGTCGACAGCTCCCCGCTGACCGTGGACGGGATCAAGATCACCAACGTCGACGGCGAGAGCTGCGGCACCTGCAATATCGCAGAGGCGCTTAAGCTTTCGCTCAACACGGCCTATTACCGGCTGATGCTCAAGCTAAAGGGTGGCCCGCAGGCGGTCGCCGACGCCGCGCATCAGGCCGGCGTGGCAACCAGCTTCCCCGGCGTGCCGCACACGCTGTCCGAGGACGGCAAGGGCGGCCCGCCCAACAACGGAATCGTGCTGGGCCAGTACCAAACCCGGCCGATCGACATGGCTTCGGCGTACGCCACGCTGGCCGCGTCGGGCGTCTACCACCGGCCGCACCTGGTGCAGAAGGTGGTCAACTCCGAGGGCCAGGTTCTTTTTGATGCCGGCGGCTCGGACAACGCCGGCGAGCAGCGCATCGACAAGGGAGTCGCGGACAACACCACCGCCGCGATGCAGCCCATCGCCGGCTATTCGCGCGGCCACAACCTCGCCGGCGGACGCCCGTCGGCGGCCAAGACCGGCACGGTGCAATTGGGCGACACCAAGGCCAACAAAGACGCGTGGATGGTCGGATACACGCCGTCCCTGTCGACGGCCGTGTGGGTGGGCACCGTTGCCGACAATGTGCCGCTCGTAACATCCTCGGGCGCAGAGGTTTACGGCTCCGGCCTGCCGTCGGACATCTGGAAGTCGACGATGGACGGGGCCCTGAAGGGCACACCCAACGAAAGCTTCCCCAAACCGAGCGAAATCGGCGGTTACGCGGGGGTGCCCGCCGCGCCGCCCCCGCCGCCGGCGCCGCCTTCGGAGACGGTGATCCAGCCGACGATCGAGGTGGCGCCCGGGATCACGATTCCGGTCGGGCCGCCCACGACGATCACCAACGCGCCCCCGCCTCCCGGCGGCTTTCAGCCGGGCGGCACGCCACCCGGCGGCGCCCAGCCCGGTGGCCCGTTCCAGGGCGGCAATCAGCCGGGCGGTCCCTACCAGGGCGGCGTCCCGCCCGGTGGGCCGCAAGCTCCGCCGCCGCCACCGTGACCGAAGCCCAGCGGGAAGGCGCGACGATCTCACCGGTGCCCCTGGCCGCCGATCTGCGCAGCGCCGACAACCGGGATTGCCCCAGCCGCAGCGACGTTTTGGGCGCGGCCCTGGCCGAGGTCGTGGGGGGTCCGGTCGGCCGGCACGCGCTGATCGGGCGGAACCGCGTGATGACCCCGGTGCGCGTCATGTTCTTGATCACGCTGGTGTTCTTGGCGCTGGGCTGGTCGACGAAGGCGGCCTGCCTGCAGAGCACGGGCGGCGGTTCGGGCGACCAGCGGGTGGCCAATTGGGAAAACCAGCGCGCGTACTACGAGTTGTGCTACTCCGATACGGTCGCCCTCTACAACGCGGAGTTGTTGAACCAGGGCAAATTTCCGTACAAGTCCAGCTGGATAGAGACCGACCCGAGCGGCGCGCCGCAGACCCGCTACGACGGGCAGCCCGCGGTGCGGTACATGGAGTATCCGGTGGTGACCGGCATCTATCAGTACGTGTCGATGGCGTTGGCGAAGACCTACACCGCGCTGACCAAGGTCGCGCCCCTGCCTGTGGTCGCCGAGGTGGTGATGTTCTTCGACGTCGCGGCGTTCGGGTTGGCGTTGGCCTGGCTGGCGACGGTGTGGGCAACCGCCGGCCTGTCGGGCAGGCGCGTCTGGGACGCGGCCCTGGTGGGCGCCTCGCCGTTGCTGATCTTTCAGATATTCACCAATTTCGACGCGCTGGCAACGGCTTTCGCGGTCGGTGGCCTGCTGGCGTGGGCACGGCGAAAACCCGTGCTCGCCGGCGTGCTGATCGGGTTGGGCGCCGCGGCCAAGCTCTTCCCGCTGTTGCTTCTGGGACCGATGCTGGTGTTGGGCATCCGGACCGGGCGCTTGGGCGCCTTCGGCCGGGCCGCCGCAGCGACGCTGGCGACGTGGCTGTTGGTCAATCTTCCGGTGCTCGTCCTCTTTCCGCGGGGATGGTCGGAGTTCTTCCGCCTCAACACCCGCCGCGGCGACGACATGGACTCGTTGTACAACGTGGTGAAGTCATTCACCGGCTGGCCCGGCTTCGATCCGAAGCTCGGTTTCTGGGAGCCGCCGACGGTGCTGAACGCCGTCGTCGCCGTGTTGTTCACGCTGTGCTGTGCGGCAATAACGTACATCGCGCTCACCGCTCCGCGGCGCCCACGGCTGGCCCAGCTGGCGTTCTTGGTGGTGGCGGCCTTTTTGTTGACCAACAAGGTGTGGAGCCCGCAGTTTTCGCTGTGGCTGGTGCCGCTGGCGGTGTTGGCCTTGCCGCATCGACGAATCCTGTTGGCTTGGATGACAATCGACGCGCTGGTGTGGGTGCCGCGGATGTATTTTCTGTACGGCGATCCGAACCGGGGGCTTCCCGAGCAGTTCTTCACCACGACGGTATTGCTGCGTGACATCGCCGTGATGGCGCTGTGCGCGTTGGTGATTCGGCGGATCTACCGGCCCGACGAGGACCTGGTGCGCTGGGGCGGACGGGTGGACGACCCGTCGGGCGGACCCTTCGACCGTGCCCACGACGCGCCGCCGCGTTGGCTGCCCGGCTGGCTGCATCCACGCGGCGCGCGACGGTCGGCCCCGGGCGCGCCCGAGGCAGCCACCCGAATCGAAGTCGACACTCATGCGGTCGACTAGAGCCAATTCACAATCGGAATTCGCCGTCCGGTAACCAACCCTTCCCCTGGCCTGCACCCGCGCGCAGAACCATCTGGTCGACTGCTGCGCGCCGCGAGAAGGAGAAGCCGGATGTTCACTTGCCCCCGAGGCTCGATCGGCTTTGCTGGGGCGGCGGTGCTGATGACTGCGCTGTTGCTCGCAGCGTGCGGTCAAAGCGCCGACGCCAGCAGGAGCGGCAACGGGTCCGGCGGCGGCCGCAACCCCGACCGAGGCGGAGGTCGCCGCGTTCCGGGCGCAACCCGGCGCCGACGCCGCGGTCAGGCTGCGACGCTGGGACGACAACGCGAAGGATCCCCGCGGCCCGCAGCTCACCGTGGCCGAGGTGCTGGACGCCTACGACAGGCTGACCGCCTGACGCCTGAGAGCGATTTCGCAGCTCAGTGGCGATTGCTGTAGCCTGGTGCGGTTGCCGACGCAGGCGACCCTCCTGCCACGGACCGACCGTGGCCGCTCAAGACCAGAGGAGGTGGTGAGGTTTCCATGCGTCCATACGAAATCATGGTCATTCTCGACCCCACGCTCGACGAACGCACCGTGGCCCCGTCCCTGGAGGCGTTCCTCAACGTCGTCCGCAAGGACGGCGGAACCGTCGACAAGGTCGACATCTGGGGCAAGCGCCGGCTGGCCTACGAGATCGCCAAGCACGCCGAGGGCATTTACGTCGTCATCGACCTCAAGGCCGAGCCGGCCACGGTCAGCGAGCTCGATCGCCAACTCAGCCTGAACGAGTCGGTGTTGCGCACCAAGGTGATGCGCACCGACAAGCACTGACTGTCCGCCGTCGGCGCCGCTGCGTACGCTCAGCGAGACCCTAATGACCACTCACCGATTCCAGGCGATGCCCCGGGCGGAACGAGGAGGAAACTGTGGCTGGTGACACCACTATCACCGTTGTCGGCAACCTGACCGCTGACCCCGAACTCCGGTTCACTCCGTCGGGTGCTGCCGTGGCGAATTTCACCGTCGCGTCCACGCCTCGGATCTACGACCGGCAGAGCGGCGAATGGAAGGACGGCGAGGCGCTGTTCTTGCGGTGCAACATCTGGCGGGAGGCCGCGGAGAACGTGGCGGAGAGCCTCACCCGTGGCGCCAGGGTCATCGTCACCGGGCGGCTCAAGCAGCGTTCCTTCGAGACCCGCGAAGGCGAGAAGCGCACCGTGGTCGAGGTCGAGGTCGACGAGATCGGCCCCTCCCTGCGGTACGCCACCGCTAAGGTCAACAAGGCGAGCCGCAGCGGCGGCGGCGGGGGCGGCTTCCACG
>NZ_LQPJ01000153.1 GCF_002101785.1 Mycobacterium palustre | reverse complement strand
TACCTGCCTCACCAGCACCGGCTGATCATCCCGCACTCCTGGCCCGAACCATCAACCGACAGTCCGAAAGGTAGGGCTGGCGTGACGGTTACCGACGACTATGTGGCCAACAACGCGCGGTACGCGGGCGGCTTCGAGGGACCGCTGCCGATGCCGCCGAGCAAGCACGTCGCGGTTGTCGCGTGCATGGACGCCCGGCTCGACGTCTACCGCATCCTCGGCCTCAACGAGGGGGAGGCGCACGTCATCCGCAACGCCGGCGGGGTGATCACCGACGACGTGATCCGCTCGCTGGCCATCAGCCAACGCCTGCTCGGGACGCGCGAGATCATCCTGATCCACCACACCGACTGCGGGATGCTCACCTTCACCGACGACGACTTCAAGCGCGCGATCCAGGACGAGACCGGGGTCAAACCGCCGTGGGCGGCCGAGGCGTTTCCGGACGTCGCCGAGGACGTCCGGCAGTCGCTGCGCCGGATCGACAACAGCCCGTTCGTGACCAAGCAGGTGTCGTTGCGGGGCTTCGTCTTCGACGTCGCCACCGGCAGGCTCGAGGAAGTAACGCTCTAGCTCGGCCCGCCGAAGCTAGCCCACCTTGTACGTGGCGAGGGCCTTGGCCAGCAGCCGGCCCTCCGGGTCGACGATCTCTGCCTCGCAGTTGGTCAGCGACCGCCCGCGCCGCAGCACCCGGCCCACGCCGATCACGTCGGTGGCCCGGGCGGGCGCCATGAAGTCCAGCGTCATCGACACGGTCACGCCGCGCAGCTCCGGCGGCGCTTCGGCGCCGCACCACGCCGCGGCCATCACGGTCAGGTCGGCCAGCGTGGCGATCGCGCCGCCGTGGACCATGTCGCCGACGGTGACGTTGGACGGGTCCCACGGCAGCCGCAGCCGGACCTCGTCGTCGGTGAGCTGATCGGCCACGATTCCCAGCTTCGCCACGAACGGCGACTGGGGGAGGAACTGCGCGATGACGTCGCGGCCGCTCTGAGTTCCAGTAGTCATGCGTCCATGCTTTCGCATCGGGCCGGCGCGGCAAAGGGTAACTACCGGCCGTGGCGTAAAGCGTCCGCTGTTCGTCCTGACACAGGATTGACAGCGACTCTCCCGGCTGGTTCCATAAGTGGTTATAACCATAAATATGGTCAATCCGATCAAATTTATCCATAATTCGGGTCCGACGAGGGAGCGATGACCAGCGCTGTGAAGGCCGGCCCCGCAGCCGGACAGTACGAGTTGAGCCATCTGCGCTCGCTGGAGGCCGAGGCCATCCACATCATCCGGGAGGTGGCCGCGGAGTTCGAGCGGCCGGTGCTGCTGTTCTCCGGCGGCAAGGACTCCATTGTCATGCTGCACCTGGCCTTGAAGGCGTTCCGGCCCGGGCGGCTGCCGTTTCCGGTCATGCACGTCGACACCGGCCACAACTTCGACGAGGTGCTCGCCACCCGCGACGAACTGGTCGCCGAGGCCGGGGTGCGCCTGGTCGTCGCGTCGGTGCAAGACGACATCGACGCCGGCCGGGTCGTCGAGACGATCCCGTCACGCAACCCGATCCAGACCGTGACGCTGCTGCGCGCCATCCGGGAGAACAAGTTCGACGCCGCCTTCGGCGGGGCGCGCCGCGACGAGGAGAAGGCGCGGGCCAAGGAGCGGGTGTTCAGCTTCCGCGACGAGTTCGGCCAGTGGGACCCCAAGGCGCAGCGGCCCGAGCTGTGGAACCTCTACAACGGCCGGCATCACAAGGGCGAGCACATCCGCGTCTTCCCGCTGTCGAACTGGACCGAGTTCGACATCTGGTCCTACATCGGCGCGGAGAAGATCAAGCTGCCGTCGATCTATTTCGCCCACCGCCGCAAGGTGTTTCGCCGCGACGGCATGCTGCTCGCCGTGCACCGGCACATGCAGCCGCGCGCCGACGAGCCGGTGTTCGAGGCGGCGGTGCGCTTCCGCACCGTCGGCGACGTCACCTGCACCGGATGCGTGGAATCCGAGGCCGCCACGGTGTCGGAGGTGATCGCCGAGACCGCGGTGGCGCGGCTGACCGAGCGCGGCGCGACCAGGGCCGACGACCGGATCTCGGAGGCCGGGATGGAAGACCGCAAGCGACAGGGGTACTTCTGATGGCCGCCCCGACGACGTTGTTGCGGCTCGCCACAGCGGGTTCCGTCGACGACGGCAAGTCCACCCTGATCGGGCGCTTGCTCTACGACTCCAAGGCGGTGATGGAAGACCAGTGGGCGTCGGTCGAGCGCACCTCCAAGGAGCGCGGCCACGACTACACCGACCTGGCGCTGGTCACCGACGGCCTGCGCGCCGAGCGCGAGCAGGGCATCACCATCGACGTCGCCTACCGCTACTTCGCCACGCCCAAGCGGAAATTCATCATCGCCGACACCCCCGGCCACATCCAGTACACCCGCAACATGGTGACGGGTGCGTCGACCGCGCAGCTGGTGATCGTGCTCGTCGACGCCCGGCACGGGCTGCTCGAGCAGTCGCGCCGGCACGCGTTTCTGGCCTCGCTGCTGGGCATCCAGCACATCGTGCTCGCGGTCAACAAGATGGACCTGATCGATTGGGACAGAGGCAAATTCGAGGCGATTCGCGACGAGTTTCACTCCTTCGCCGCGCGGTTGGACGTGCAGGACGTCGCCACCATTCCGCTGTCGGCGCTGCACGGCGACAACGTGGTGACCAAGTCCGAGAAGGCCCCGTGGTACGAGGGGCCGGCGCTGCTGTCGCACCTCGAGGAGGTCTACATCGCCGGCGACCGCAACCTGGTCGACGTGCGGTTCCCGGTCCAATACGTCATCCGCCCGCAGACCCTCGAGCACCAGGACCACCGCAGCTACGCCGGCACCGTGGCCAGCGGGGTGATGCGCCCGGGTGACGAGGTGGTGGTGCTGCCGGTCGGCAAGACCACCCGCATCACCGCCATCGACGGCCCCAATGGCCCAGTGGACGAGGCGTTTCCGCCGATGGCCGTGTCGGTCAGCCTGGACGACGACATCGACATCTCCCGCGGCGACATGATCGCCCGCACCAACAACCAGCCCAGGGTCACGCAGAATTTCGACGCCACCGTGTGCTGGATGGCCGACAACTCGGCGCTCGAGCCGGGCCGCGACTACGTCATCAAACACACCACCCGGACCACGCGCGCGCGGGTCACCGGGCTGGACTACCGGCTCGACGTCAACACGCTGCACCGTGACAAGACCGTAACGGCGTTGAAGCTGAACGAACTTGGCCGCATCTCGCTGCGCACCGTGGTGCCCCTGCTGCTCGACGAGTACACCCGCAACGCCAGCACGGGATCGTTCATCCTGATCGATCCCGACACCAACGGCACCGTGGCCGCGGGCATGGTGTTGCGTGACGTCTCCGCGCAATCCGCGAGCCCGAATACCGTGCGGCACAAGTCGCTCGTCACCGCGGCCGACAGGGCCGCCCGGGGCAGGACGGTGTGGCTCACCGGCTTGTCGGGGGCCGGTAAGTCGTCGGTGGCCATGCTGGTCGAGCAGAAGCTGCTCGAAAAGGGCGTTCCCGCTTACGTTCTCGACGGCGACAACCTGCGTCACGGCCTGAACGCCGACCTCGGCTTTTCCATGGCCGACCGCGCGGAGAATTTGCGCCGGCTGGCGCACGTCGCCACGCTGCTGGCCGACTCCGGCCAAACCGTGCTGGTGCCGGCGATCAGCCCGCTGGCCGAACATCGCGAGATGGCGCGCAAGGTGCACACCGACGCCGGGTTCGACTTCATCGAGGTGTTCTGCGACACCCCACTTGCCGATTGCGAAAAGCGTGATCCCAAGGGGCTGTACGCCAAAGCCCGCGCCGGTGAGATCACGCACTTCACCGGCATCGACAGCCCGTATCAACGGCCGAAGAATCCGGATTTGCGGCTCACCCCGGAGCGCACGCTGGAGGAGCAGGCGCAGAGCATCATCGAGCTGCTGGAGTGGCGGCAGTAGCGCGCCCGTTCGAGTCGCCGCGCCGGGTGGCACAATCCACAGCGTGCGGATGTCAGCCAAGGCGGAGTACGCGGTGCGGGCGATGGTCCAGCTCGCCACCGTGGACAGCGGCACGCTGGTCAAGACCGAAGACCTGGCCCAGGCGCAGGGCATCCCGCCGCAATTCCTCGTCGACATCCTGACCAACCTGCGCACCGACCGCCTGGTGCGCAGCCATCGCGGTCGCGAGGGCGGCTACGAACTGGCCCGTCCGGGAAACGAGATCAGCATCGCCGACGTGCTGCGCTGCATCGACGGACCGCTGGCAAGCGTCCGCGACATCGGGCTGGGTGACCTCCCGTATTCCGGGCCGACCGCGCCCCTGGCCGACGTGTGGCGGGCGTTGCGCGCCAGCATGCGTTCGGTGCTGGAGGAGACGACGCTGGCCGACGTCGCGAGCGGTACGCTGCCCAAGCACGTCGCGCGGCTGGCCGACGATTACCGCGAGCAGGAAAGCGAGCGGCACGGCGCGCGGCGGCGCGCGGACTAGCGATCCAAGTTAAGCCGTTGCACGGCAACCGAATTGGTCGCTACGGCAAAACTGTGCTGGACAGGGCCGGGGCGGGTGGCGCGGCGGCGAGACCGTCCCGGATGCCGCGGGTTATCGCCTGCGTTCTGGCCGGGCTGCCGGCTGGAGCTGCGCCGGGGCAGGTGCAGCTGAGGGTGCCGAAGGGGCTTGGGCTGCCGGTACCGTGGGGGTCGGCGCTGGCCGTCGCCCCGACCAGCACTGAAAGGCCCAACGAGGCGGCGGTGCCGATCAGCAGCGTGAGGGCCCGGCGGCGCTTACGGGTCGTCGACGCGGGAGACGGCGGGTCCGCATCCGGCGATTCGAGGGCTGACTGTCCCGAGTTTGCGTTCGACATTCCGGCTTCTTTCAGCGTTCCGTTGCCTGTGCCCAAGTAATATTCCACTTGTATCTGAGTATTGCCTGTGATGCACCCGGCGCCCGGGTACGGTGTGCACACAATTTGGATACGAGCTACCTCCGAGGAGGCGTCGTGGCGGCGAAGGCGCCGACGGCCAAGGATCGCGCGCTGGAGTACGTGAAGAACCAGGTCCTGAGCGGGGCGTTTGCCGGTGGTGAGCTGATCAGCGAGGGCGACGTCGCCGCGGCCCTGGGCATGTCGCGGACGCCGGTGCGGGAGGCCTTTCTGCGGCTCGAGGCCGAGGGGCTGCTGCGGCTGTACCCGCAGCGCGGGGCCTTCGTGGTCCCGGTATCGGCCGACGAGGTCCGTGCCGTCATGGAGGCCCGGCTGGTCCTCGAGCAGTTCGCGATCGGCAAGGTGGTGCGCCGCGGGCCCGCCGTCTGCGCGGCGGTGTTCGACCGGCTCTCCCGCGAGCTGCAGCGGCAGCGCGACGCCGCCGCCGTGTCGGACTGGAAGGAGTTCGTGGCCGCCGACCGCGCGTTTCACCGCATCACGGTCGACGAGTCGGGCAATGCGATCCTGGCGAATTTCTACTCGTCGCTGCGCGACCGCCAGATGCGGATGACCGGCGAGTCGATGCTCCGCGAGCCGGCCCGCGTCACGACGATCATGGACGAGCATCTTGCGATCGCCGAGGCGCTGCGGGACTGCGATCTGGACAGGGCCCTCGAAAGCGTGCGGACCCACCTGGCGGGCACCGTCCGCGCGCTGGGGCTTGCCGAGCCGATTTAGGCCGGCCCGCTCAGCTGTGAGGGCCATAGGGTCGGGTCAGGATCTCCATGGCGTGCCCGGAGGGGTCGAGGAAGTACACGCCGCGCCCGCCGTGGTTGTGGTTGATCTCGCCGGGGCGTTGCTGGCGGGGGTCCGCCCAGTGCTGCAGGCCGCGTGAGGTGATCTTGGCGTAGATCGCGTCGAAGTCCTCGTCGGAAACCTGAAATGCGTAGTGCTGGCGGCGGATTTCCTCGCCTTCGGGCGCGTCGGCGTAGTCGAGGTCGACGCCGTGCTCGAGCGTCACGGCCATGAAGGGGCCGACCGGTCTCGGGCCGGGCAGGCCGAACAGTTCGGTGAGGAATTCCGCGGACTCGCGCTTGTCGCGGGCGGCGACGATCGTGTGGTTGAAACAGATGGTCATAGCTCTTTCCAGTCAACCACTCCGGGCACGCCGCGACAACGAGCGACGCTCACTTCGGGGCGGTGAGCTCCAGGGCGATGTTGTCGGGGTCGCGGAACTCCAGGATGTAGGACGGCCCAATGTCTTTGACCGGCTCGTGCCGCACCCCCACTTCGTCGAGATGGGTTGCCGCCGCGTCCAATTCGGCCTTGTTGCCGAGCCGGA
Source organism: Mycobacterium palustre (assembly GCF_002101785.1). Classification (GTDB taxonomy): domain Bacteria; phylum Actinomycetota; class Actinomycetes; order Mycobacteriales; family Mycobacteriaceae; genus Mycobacterium; species Mycobacterium palustre. The sequence goes on along the minus strand of NZ_LQPJ01000153.1, from coordinate 48,409 downwards.
ACGCGATGTGGTCCAGACCGACGCGGTCCTCGTCGAAGCGGTCCTTGGCGACCGGCCGCAAACCGAGCAGCGTGCCGCCGAGGTCGTAGACGACCCCGCCGAACAGGAAGCCGAACTGGCTGCGGGTGGCTTCGTCGGCGTTCTCGGGGACTTCCAGCAACACCGGCCAACCGAACACGGTCTCGTAGAAGTGCCGCGATCGCTCGATGTCGGTCACGGTCAACCGCACGTGCGCGATGGAGGTGCTGGTGAAACCCACCTCGCCCATGCTGCCACTCCAGCCAGCGGATGTTGACTCCCGTGCCACAATCGCCGCTGTGCGGATAGCGATGACCATGCCGGTAATGGAGCCGGACCTGGACGCGACGGTGCTGGAGAACTGGGCCCGCGCCGTCGACGAGGGTCCGTTCTCTTCGCTGTGTTGGGGCGAGCGCATCGCTTTCGACAACCCGGACAACCTGACGTTGCTCGGCGCGCTGGCCGCCTGGACCCGGCGGGTGCGGCTGGTGACGACGGTGATCGTGCCGCAGCTACACGACCCGGTGATGTTGGCGAAAGCGCTGGCCACCGGCGACATGCTGTGTGGTGGCCGGCTGACCGTCGGCGTCGGCGTCGGCGGTCGGCACGAGGACTACCGCGCGGTGGGCGCCGACCCGGCGACGCAGACGATCCGCGGCATGGCCGAACGCGTGGCGGTGATGAAGCGGGTGTGGGCCGGCGAGAAGATCACGGAGTCGACGGTGCCTGTCGGGCCGCCGCCGGTGCAGCCCGGAGGTCCGCCGCTGCTCGTCGGCAGCATCGGTCCCAAGACGGTGCGCAGCGCCGCCGCCTGGGCCGACGGGCTGGCCGGCACCACGCTGGACCTCGACGTCGCCAAGCAGAACGAGCTGTTCGACGTGGCGCGCGAGGCGTGGGCGCGGGCCGGCAAGCCGAAACCGCACCTGGTGACGTCGTTCTGGTTCGCGTTCGGGCCGCCGGAGCGGGCCCGCGCCCAGGTGCATCGTCATCTGCGGCGCTACATGAACTGGATACCGGCCGAATACGTCGACGCCATGGCGCCGATGACCGGGTGGGCCGGCAGCGAGGACGAGCTGCTTGCGGTGCTGCGCAAGTTCGAGGGGATCGGCGCCGACGAGGTGCAGCTGATCCCGACCAGCTCGGACCTCGCCCAGCTGCGCCGCGCGGCCGACGTGGCGAAAGAAATTTAGGCCGACGCACGCTCCTCGTCGGCCGGTTCCTGGGGAGGCTGCCCCTTGCGCAGGGTCGCCATCAGCTCGCGGTAGGGGCCGACGAGGTAGACGGTGTCGCCGCCCCGTAGCCACGCGTCGCGGCGCGGGTGCAACGCGACGGGGGCGTCCTGGCGGGTGATCGCGATGACGCGGGTTTGGGTGGACAGTTCGAACATCTTCAACCCGTCGAGTTCGCTGCCCGGTGCCACGTGCATCCCGCCGACCATGAAGGAGCGCTGCCCCACCGAGAACGTCCCCAGCACCTGCAGGCCCATCGCGGCGCCGATGAACCACGGCGCGGCCAATTCGACTGTGGATCGCACGTTTTCGAATCCGAACCGCTGCGCCACGGCGGCGCCCAGCACACGGTCGTACACGCGCAGCACCAGGGGGACATTCGGCCGATTCGCTTCGGGCGTCACCCGCGGCCCCAGCATCTCGCGCAGCACGATGCCGGTCTCGATGTTCACCATGTCGTCCTGCGTCAGCACGGCCACCGCCCGGGCCCGGGCCACGCCGGCCGATTCCAGCGTCTTGCGCAGCGTCGCGTCGCCGAAGATCACCGGCACGTCGAGGTCGGCCGCCGAGGACAAAAACCGGTTGTTCTCGTCGCGTTCGATGACCGCGACGTCGTATCCGGCGGCGACCAGGTCGGCGACGACGCGGCTGCCGAACGAACCCAGACCGACGACGATGATGTGGTTGCGCAGGCGGTGCACCCGCCGCCGGCCGGCCGAGTGCGCGAAGCGCTGCGACAAGAGCAGGTCGGCGATGAACGCAACCAGAAGAGCGGTGGTGATCACGCCGGCGAACATCAGCGCGACACCGAACAGCCGCAGCCAGGTCGGCTGGTGGGAGAAGCTGAAGTCGCCGTAGCCCACCGTGGTGATCGTCTCGGCGCTGAAATACAGCGCGTCGAGCCACGCCATTCTCGGGTGCGGCTGGTAGCCCTGGTAGCTGAAGCGCAGGATGACCGTCGAGCCGATCAGCAGGCACGCCGCGGCCAGCAACGCCCGCGGGAACATCGGGTTGACGTCGTCGCGCAGCCCGCGCACCACATCGAGCGCGCGGCGCATCCGCGTGCGGCGCGACCGCAGGCTGGCCGGGCGGGGGACCTCGATCCCACGGGCGGCGAGCTCGCCGGTGGTGCCGATCATGGCGGTCCAGTCACCGGCGTGCACCGTCAGGTCGCGGCCCGGGCAGGTCTCCACGGCGCCCGGCGTCGCGCAGTTCTCGCCGTGAATCACCGCCACCGGCGCCAGATCACCGAAGATCTCGCGCAGGGTCGCGTCGCGCGGTGCCTCGACGCCCGAGACGACGAATTCGATGCCCGCGGCCTCGAACGGGTGCGCGGTGTAGGCCAGGCACGCCTCGACGACCGACGGCGCCGCCAGGTCCGCGACGTCCAGGATCGCGCCGGGACGCCGGTCGGCCGTCATCGCCGTCCGCAGCACATCGTTGGCCAGCCGGGCCACCACCCGCACCTCGGGGTTGGCTTTCCTTGCCAGCAGCGCGATTTCGAGGTTGGTCGCGTCGTCGTCGCCGACGCAGATCACCGCCTGGGCGTGGGCGACCCCGGCGGTGGCGAGCTCGGCGGCGGTGGCGAGCTTGACGATGTGCACGCCGGCGTTGTTGAGCTCCTCGACGATCGTCCTCGCCAGCGCGTCGTCACCGCTGACGATGATGTGGCCGCGCATCATCCACGCTTCGAGTCGTCCGGCATGTGGCCCACCTCCGGTGACGTTTGGCGTTCGCTGGTTAGCCGACCTTGACGTCCGAAGGCGACCAGAACGCGCGCATCGAAGTGATTTTCGCGTCCTCGTCGAACGTCATCACCGAGATGGGGGAGATGCGGGTGCGGGTGTCGCCGGCGTCGAGCGTGAGGTGCCACAAGAACGCGGGCTCGGCGCCGGCGGGCCGGATTTCGGCGAGTTCGGTGTCCTTCTTGAGGTCCTGGAACCCGGCGTAGAACTCGCGGATGGAATCATGGCCGCGCCGCAGGTCCGATCCGATCGGATCCTCGAGGGTGGCGTCGGGGGCGTACAGCGCCACGATGTCGTCGGTGGCGCCCTTGGCCACCAGGTCCAGGTAGCGATTGACGGTCTGCGAGATGGCTTCCGGGGATGGCATGCCTTCGGACGCTACAGCGGTTCGACCGACGGCGATACTTGCGGTGTGCATTCCATCGAACGCGTGGCATCCCGCGAGATCTATCGCAACCAGTGGCTGGTGCTGCGGGAGGACGACATCCGCCGCCCCGACGGCAGTCCCGGCATCTATGCCGTGGTGGACAAGCCGACGTACGCCCTGGTGATGCCCTACGACGGGCGTCGGTTCCGGTTGGTCGAGCAGTTCCGTTATCCCCTCGGCGCGCGCCGCTGGGAGTTCCCGCAGGGCAGCGCACCGGATCTGAGGGAGGCCGAACCGTCCGAGCTGGCCGCGCGCGAGCTGCGTGAGGAAACCGGGTTGCGCGCCACGTCGTTCGAGGCGCTCGGGCAGCTCGACGTCGCCGCGGGCATGAGCAGTCAGCGCGGCTGGGTTTTCCTGGCCACCGGAATCATCGAGGGCGAGGCGGACCGCGAGCACGAGGAGCAGGACATGCGCAGCGAGTGGTTCTCGCGCGAAGACGTCGAGCAGATGATGCGCTCGGGCGTTATCGCCGACGCGCAGTCGATCGCCGCCTACGGTCTGTTCCTGCTGCGCGAGCGATGAATTCCCGGGTCGGCATCGGTCGGCCCCTGCATGGCGATCACGCACCGCAATCTTCCGGCAGCGGCGGGTCGCGGGTCACCGCTGCGACGAATTGCGTTCCGTCGCCGCCACTTTCGCTTGTGGCTGGCCTTGTGAGGTGGCCGGCGACGCGTTCACGGCCGGGTACAGGATTTTCGCGCGCCGGATTGGGAGGCTTGCCCCGAAATCCGGACGTGGGAGTCGGGCTACGGCAAAATGGACGGGTGTCCGGTGAATCTTTCGGCAATGCGAACGCGTTCCATCGCGCGATGCGCACGCTCGCTGCCACCAAAGTGGGCGTAGCGCTGCTCCGCCCGACGGCGCACCACCTCGACCGATTCGCCAGCAAGGTCACCGGCGGCAGAAAGACCTTCGCCGAGATCGTGTCCGGCGTGCCCACGGTCATGCTGACGACCACGGGCGCCAAATCGGGGCAACCCCGCACCGTCGCGGTGTACGGGATCCCGCATCCCGAGGGCCTGGCCCTGATCGCGTCCAACTTCGGCGGCCCGAGGCACCCGGGGTGGTATCACAACCTGAGGGCGCACCCGGACGCCGAGGTCAGCGTCGGCGGCGACACCTGGCACGCCACCGCCCGGCTCGCCACGCCCGGCGAGCGCGACGAAATCTGGAACAAGGGCCTGGAGATCTATCCCGGCTGGCGCAAGTACGAAACGCGGGCCGGCGACCGCCACATCGAGGCGTTCATCCTGAGGCGGGGCCGCTAGCAGAAATCCGGTGGGGGGAAGCGAGTCAGGCAGTACGCGGAAAGGTCAAGCGTCAACTGGTCGAGCTGGGTTTGGCGGGGCACGCTCTTGAGCCCGGTGGTGAACCCCGCGACGAACACGGCCGCGACGGTCCGAAGGTTCTTCCGATTCGTCGCGTTGACAACACTTTTGAGTAATTTGACGATGTCACGGCTCTCCACGGCCGCGAGCGCCATCATCTTGCTGACTCGCTCGGTGATCTCCGTTTCGTCGGTCAGGCTGCAGATGGTTCGACCGTAGGACGCGATCCGGTCGTACAGGCCGCCCAGGCTTTCGGTGTAGATCGCCGTGAGGTCGTCGACGTAACGCTGTAGGGCGGGCGCGTCGTTCTCGGCCGGCTGCTCGAGTGCGGCGATGCGTTGCCGAATGATCTCGTCCCGGTTGACCCGCTCGTTCAGCGCGCCCAGCAATGCGCGGATGTGCGCCTCCAACTGAGCGTCGGATCGGTCGCCGGTCATGGTAGAAGGCTAGGGCCTGTCAGGGGCACAACCAGTGCAAATCGACGGACTTGCCCGGCCGGTGTTCGACGCCCGAATTAAAACAAGCCGTCGATCGGAGCTTTCGCTAGTGTCAATATCCGCGCCGTTTCGGCCGCACGCTGCGGCGGCCTCGCCGACACCGAGAAAACGGAAGGGAAGACAATGCCCTCACCTCGCTGGCTCGCCACACTTGCCGTTCCCACGGTGGCCGGCGCCGCGCTGCTTGGCAGCGCGGCGATCGCGACGGCCACCCCGGCTGACGACGCCTACCTCGCTCAGCTGCGCGCCGTCGGCCTCACGTGGCCGCCCAAAACCGAAGAGGCGCTGATCGGGGAGGCGCACCTGATCTGCTACGACCTGACCTGGGGTTGGACGCCACAACAGATTGCCGACGACATTCACGCGCATTTGGACGCGCGCGGCGTGACGTTGTTAGACGTCGGGACCATGGTCAACGCCGCACACTCGACCTATTGCCCCGGCAATGTGTGCGACGCCCCGTCGCTCTGCACCTGATTGGACGAACCGGCGAGCGCTCGGCCGTTAGGCCCGGTGGCCCAACGCAATTCGCCCGATAGTTCGGAAGACATTGCCAGGGATCAACCGGCAACGGCTCCGCTGAGCGACGCAGACCCGGCGATGGTCGCCGGCGCGCCAGGGCCCGCACCGGTGGGCGCGCCGGGACCTCCGCCCAGACGAGCGGCCGCAAACGCCGCGCCCTGGTCGATCACCGCGACGTTGCTCGGGTACGACATATGAACACCGAAATTCATCCCATCGGCGCAGATCGGGTCCTCGGCCGCGCACACCTTGATGGTTTTGGCCTGATACAGCCGACCGATGACGACCGGCGGCGCACCGAAGAAACTCGTTGCCTTGTCGCTTGGCAATGCATAGAGCACGATCGGGGAGACGTGGTTGGCCACCTCGGGGTCCATCGGTATGGGCACGGTCGCCGATCGCTGCCATCCGGTACCACCGCGGAGGTGACGAAGCCCATCACCGCCGCGCCCTGCGAGTAGCCGCCGAGCACCATCTGGGTGTTGGGGCGGTCGTGAGCCATCGAAACGACATGCGCGCCCGCGTCGGTGATGCCGCCCTCGCCCGCGCTCGTGACAAGGCTTTTCGAGCCATCGCACGTGAATTCCCACAGACGGGCGCGTGAATTTCCGCTAGCCGGCCCAGCGTGCCCCGCGCGCCTGTCGGACGCGAGCGGCATGTGGTCATACCGTGGTCTCGTGCTTGGCGATGGTGACGGATGGGTGTTGTCTGCCAACGGAATTCGCTACTGGGGTAGGTACGGCGCCGCCGGCCTGCTGCTGCGTGCGCACCAGCCCGGTGGTGAACCGGCAATCCTGCTGCGGTCTGAGTCGGTTCGGCCCTCGTTTCCGCGGTGTTGAACGAGGCTCATTTGTTTTCACCAGTTCGCCTCATGACAATGGATGGTGTTGTCGCACAGGGTAATAGCTCGCTAGGAGGGTTAACCTCGCCGCCCGGCCGGCTCGGCAAACGCGTCGAGCGCGGCGATCACTTAGGAGAACGCCACCCGCGGTTGCGGGGCCCGCTTGTCGTCTCGACGAGGATTCCCGCCTCGGCGAGTGGATTGCGGTAGCGGTGAGCGTTGGTGGACTCGATACCGAGTTCCTGCGCGAGTAGCGCAGCGTTGACGACCGGGCGCCGGGTCAACAAATCGGCGACCTTCCACACCGCCGAGTCGGACCGCGCGGTGATCACGTCGTTTTAATTCTTGCCGTCCGGCCGCATCTGCCGCAGCGCTGCGCGGGCGCGCTGGGCGGCGGCGGGCGGGTGGCGAAAGTATCAGTGGGTGTCGATCTCTTCGATCCGCGCGTTCAGCCAGGCGCATGCCTCGGGCAACGTCGCGACCAGCAGGTCAGCTTGGTTCGCTTCATTTTTGGCCACCTGGTACCGCGTCTCTAAGGCGTTGGACATCGCCGAGATTGGCGGCCACGTGTGGGCCTGACGGTAGGCGAATGTCCGTCGGCACCGATCGGCGAGCTTCGGCAGATCGAGCCCCTGTCCTCCCAACGTGCCCGCATGCCATAACAGCTGCAGGTCTACTAAGTCATGAGCTCGTGTCGAGCCTTGTTCGGTCGCGGCGTGAATCTTCTGAGCGATCTGCTGCTCCAGCGATATGAGGGGGACCGGCGCCAGTTCCCCGAAATCTAGGACCCTGCCGATAGCTGCGATCTGGTTGGCGATCTCGGTCGGATGGTAAGCGTCTTCAAGCCCGCCGATCTCGTCATGGCCCACCTCAACGTGCACCTTTTTCCATGGCTTGCCCACGAAGTGCAACGTGACGTCGTAAGGCTCCATGAGGTACTCAGCCAACACGCCGTCGGGCCGCGCCTGTTTGGCCGCTCGAGCCCTTCCACTGAATGCAAGCCTGGGAGGTGCGTCCGGGTTTCTCTTCAGGGCGCCCCGGCTCGCGGGCACCGTCCCCCAACCGATTTCAAGCCGGTGGTTCAACTCGTCGAGGAAAGTGGAGCGGTTTCGGGTGGCTACGTCCATGTCTGCGGTTGCTCGCGTGCCGACTTCCCCGAGCCTGAATTTCACGCCGATGCCACCCTTCACAACGGCCTCGTCGGGAAGCATCTGCGCGACGATGACGCTGCCGATTAGCGTGCGAGCACGTTCGATCGGGATGTCGAGCGCGCCGGCAATAGCTTCGACTCGATCGTTGAATTGGACCAGGGACACCGGAGGATCGGGATACTCAAGTGCGTCCAAGGCTGCAATTGCGGAGTCGTGGGTAGTGATGAGTTGTCCTTAGGCGCTGAAGGTTCGGCCGAGCTTGTTTTCGTCAGCCGGCTTGCGTTAGGAGCCGGTCCTGGGCCGCGATAGCGCCACGGATCTCGGCGGCATCCCGCTCGTCGATGAGTTCGCGACGCTGAGCTTCGGCGACCGCTTGTAAGACGCGTTCGCCAAGGAGATGGGGAACCCCGTCGAGGAGTGCACGTCGAACCGTGACACAGCGCAAGCCCTCGTAGGTGGTCAAATCGTCCTCTGTCGTTCGGGGCCGAAAGGTGACAACGGTGTGCGGCGGTGGCGCTGTACGCCGACGGTGCGGCGTACCGATGAAGATCTTCGGCGGGTTGACCAGAGCGAGATTGAACATCGCTAAGACGGTGTCGCCTTCCAGGAAGGCGTCCTCACCGACACGGGCCAGCGTTGCTGCCAGCTCGGTCCACTTATCAGCTGGCACACCGACATGGCGGTAGACGCCGTGCCCCACCCGGGTGAGCGCTCCGCGTGCGGCCAGCTTGCGCACCTCGACACCCGGGACGCCCGCATCTTCAGCCTGTTGCGTGGTGAAGATGCCGTGATTCTCCGCAGCAATCTCCCATAGATCCTGGCGGTACGTCATCATCGCCTCCTTCCGTCAGACTATTTCTGACAAAACCGTACCATATTCAGTACGGTTCTGCCGTCCGCGCAGGAAAAAAAGTACCGAAAGTGGTACGATTCTGCGCAAAATACTGGTCGCGTTGTTCGGGACGCAAGGTTGGCGATTCCGCAACACAGCAACCTTGGAACCGGGCCAAGTCTTTTAATAATTGCCAGCGCCCGGGCCGGCGTCCTATTGGCGACGGCGGAACGACAAGCACCCGCCGAGGTATGTCGACGGGGCGCTATCTGATGGTTGGCGCGTTGGCAAGCTTGGCGAGGACGCGGGATCGTCTATGCCACGGGTGGGCAATGGATCGCCTCGTTTGCTGACGCCAGACGGACGAATTTCGAGGGGCACCCCGGAGGCATTTGATATCTCCAGAGGAGGTTAAAAGTGGCTCTAGCTGCTTAAACCTTGGTGCCCCCGGCAGGATTCGAACCTGCGGCCTTCTGCTCCGGAGGCAGACGCTCTATCCCCTGAGCTACGGGGGCGCACGATAGAGATGTTGCGCCAACTGGGCCCCGCTAGATTAGCGCATCCCGGTGGCGGCTTCGTCATCGCGACGATTCGGGGGGAGAGCACCCGAGCCAATAGGATGGACGCTCGTGACCCCCGCTGACCTGGCTGAGCTGCTCAAAGCCACCGCTGCCGCGGTGCTTGCCGAGCGCGGACTGGACGCTGCCGCCTTGCCGGCGACGGTCACGGTGGAACGCCCGCGTAATCCCGATCACGGCGACTACGCCAGCAACCTGGCGTTACAGCTGGGCAAGAAGGTCGGCGCCAACCCGCGCGAGCTGGCCGGATGGCTCGCCGAGAAGCTGACCGACGCCGCCGGCATCGCCTCGGCCGAAGTGGCCGGCCCCGGCTTCATCAACATGCGCCTCGAGGCGTCGGCACAGGCCGTCATCGTCAGCAACGTCCTCGACGCCGGCGACGAGTTCGGCCAGTCCGACGCGCTACAAGGCCACAAGATCAACCTGGAGTTCGTCTCGGCCAACCCCACCGGCCCGATCCACATCGGCGGCACCCGCTGGGCCGCCGTCGGCGACGCGCTCGGCCGGCTGCTGTCCACCCAGGGCGCCGACGTGGTGCGCGAATACTATTTCAACGACCACGGCGCCCAAATCGACCGGTTCGCCAGCTCGCTGATCGCCGCGGCCAAGGGCGAGCCCACCCCGGAAGACGGCTACGCCGGCGCCTACATCCACGACATCGCGGCGCAGGTGTTGCAGAAGGCGCCCGACGCGCTGAGCCTGCCCGACGACGAGATGCACGAGACGTTCCGCGCGATCGGCGTCGACCTGATGTTCACCCACATCAAGCAGTCGCTGCACGAGTTCGGCACCGACTTCGACGTCTACACCCACGAAGACTCCATGCACACCAGCGGACGGGTCGACCAGGCCCTGGCCCGGCTCCGCACGACCGGCAACATCTACGAGAAGGACGGCGCAACGTGGTTGCGCACCAGCGCTTTTGGTGACGACAAGGACCGCGTCGTGATCAAGAGCGACGGCAAGCCGGCCTACATCGCCGCCGACATCGCCTACTACCTGGACAAGCGGCAACGCGGCTTCGACCTGTGCATCTACATGCTCGGCGCCGACCACCACGGCTACATCGCCCGGCTCAAGGCGGTGGCGGCCGCCTTCGGCGAGGACCCGGCCACGGTCGAGGTGCTCATCGGGCAAATGGTCAACCTGGTCCGCGACGGCCAGCCGGTCCGGATGAGCAAGCGCGCCGGCACGGTGCTGACGCTGGACGACCTGGTCGACGCGATCGGCGTCGACGCGGCGCGTTACAGCCTGATCCGCTCGTCGGTGGACACCGCCATCGACATCGACCTGGCGCTGTGGTCGTCGGCGTCCAACGAAAACCCGGTCTACTACGTGCAATACGCGCACGCCAGGCTGTCGGCACTGGCCCGCAACGCCGCCGAGCTCGGCCTGCTCGCCGACACCGGGCACCTGGAATTGCTCACCCACGACAAAGAGGGCACGCTGCTGCGCACCATCGGCGAATTCCCCCGGGTGCTCAAAACCGCCGCGTCCCTTCGGGAGCCGCACCGGGTGTGCCGTTACCTGGAGGACCTCGCCGGCGACTACCACCGGTTCTACGACTCGTGCCGGGTGTTGCCGCAGGGCGACGAGCAGCCCACCGACCTGCACACCGCGCGCCTGGCGCTGTGCCAGGCCACCCGCCAGGTCGTCGCCAACGGTCTGACCATCCTCGGCGTCACCGCCCCGGAGCGAATGTGAACGTGCATCCCGCCGGTCCCCGGCACGCCGACGAGACCCGGCACGCCGAAAGCCCGCTGCGCCCGCAATCCCCCGAAGAACTGCTGCGGCTGGCGCCAAACGTCTGGCCGCGCAACACGATCCGTGACGAAGCGGGCGCGGCGGTGATCGGGGGAGTGTCGGTAAACGAGCTCGCCCAGGAATACGGGACGCCGTTGTTCGTCATCGACGAGGACGACTTCCGCTCCCGTTGCCAAGACATGGCCGCGGCCTTCGGCGGCGGCCACCACGTGCACTACGCCGCCAAGGCGTTCCTGTGCACCGAGATCGCGCGCTGGATCAACGAGGAGGGCCTGTCCCTCGACGTGTGCACCGGCGGGGAGCTGGCCGTCGCGCTGCACGCCGACTTCCCGCCCGAGCGGATCACCTTCCACGGCAACAACAAATCCGTCGCGGAGCTGACCGCCGCCGTCAAGGCGGGCGTGGGCCACGTCGTGCTGGACTCGATGACCGAAATCGAGCGCCTCGACGCCGTCGCCGGCGAGGCCGGCGTCGTCCAGGACGTGCTGGTGCGCCTGACCGTCGGCGTCGAGGCGCACACCCACGAGTTCATCTCCACCGCGCACGAGGACCAGAAGTTCGGCCTGTCGGTGGCCAGCGGCGCGGCGATGGCGGCGGTCCGCCGCGTCTTCGACACCGACCACCTGCGGCTGGTCGGGCTGCACAGCCACATCGGCTCGCAGATCTTCGACGTCGCCGGCTTCGAGATCGCCGCGCACCGCGTCATCGGCCTGCTGCGCGACATCGTCGCCGAGTTCGGCGCCGAGAAGACGGCCCAGCTCTCCACCGTCGATCTCGGTGGCGGCCTGGGCATCTCGTACCTGGCGGCCGACGACCCGCCGCCGGTCTCGGAGCTGGCCGAGAAGCTGAGCGTTATCGTGCGCAACGAGTCGGCCGCGGTCGGGCTGCCCACCCCCACCCTGGTCGTCGAGCCCGGCCGCGCGATCGCCGGGCCGGGCACCATCACGCTGTACGAGGTCGGCACCGTCAAGGACGTCGACGTCAGCACCACCGCGCACCGGCGCTACGTCAGCGTCGACGGCGGCATGAGCGACAACATCCGCACCGCGCTGTACGACGCGCAGTACGACGCCCGCCTGGTGTCGCGGACCAGCGACGCACCCGCCCAGCTGGCCCGCATCGTCGGAAAGCATTGCGAGACGGGCGATATCGTCGTCCGCGACACCTGGGTGCCCGGCGACCTGCAGCCGGGCGACCTGCTCGGGGTCGCCGCCACCGGCGCCTACTGCTATTCGCTGTCGAGCCGCTACAACATGATCGGCCGCCCCGCCGTGGTCGCCGTGCGCGCCGGGCGCGCCCGGCTGATCCTGCGGCGGGAGACGGTCGACGATCTGCTGAGTCTGGAAGTGAGGTGACCCGTGTCCGGTGACGAAAAATCCGTCGGCGTAGCAGTACTCGGGTTCGGCAACGTCGGCAGCGAAGTCGTCCGCATCATCGAGGACAGCGCCGACGACCTGGCGGCCCGCATCGGCGCCCCGCTGGTGCTGCGCGGCATCGGTGTGCGCCGCGTCGCCGACGACCGCGGCGTCCCCATCGAGCTGCTCACCGACGACATCGAGGAGCTCGTCTCGCGCGAGGACGTCGACATCGTCGTCGAGCTGATGGGGCCGGTCGAGCCCGCCCGCAAGGCGATCCTGTCCGCGCTCGAGCGCGGCAAGTCCGTCGTCACGGCCAACAAGGCGCTGCTGTCCACCTCCACCGGGGAGCTGGCCCAGGCGGCCGAAAACGCCCACGTGGACCTGTATTTCGAGGCGGCGGTCGCGGGCGCCATCCCGGTGATCCGCCCGCTGACCCAGTCGCTGGCCGGCGACACGGTGCTGCGGGTGGCCGGCATCGTCAACGGCACCACCAACTACATCCTGTCCGCGATGGACAGCACCGGCGCCGACTACGACAGCGCCCTGGCCGACGCCAGCGTCCTGGGCTACGCCGAGGCCGACCCCACCGCCGACGTCGAGGGCTACGACGCCGCCGCCAAGGCCGCGATCCTGGCGTCCATCGCCTTCCACACCCGGGTGCACGCCGACGACGTCTACCGCGAGGGCATCACCAAGATCACCCCCGCCGACTTCGCCTCGGCGCGCGCACTTGGCTGCACCATCAAGCTGCTGTCCATCTGCGAGCGCATCACCGGAGACGACGGGCAGCAACGGGTTTCGGCCCGCGTCTATCCGGCGCTGGTGCCCCTGACGCATCCGCTGGCCACCGTCAGCGGGGCGTTCAACGCGGTGGTGGTCGAGGCCGCGGCCTCCGGACGGCTGATGTTCTACGGCCAGGGCGCCGGCGGCGCGCCGACCGCGTCCGCGGTGGCAGGCGACCTGGTGATGGCCGCCCGCAACCGGGTGCTGGGCAGCCGGGGCCCGCGGGAGTCCCGCTACGCCCAACTGCCCATCGCCCCGATGGGATTGATCTCCACCCGCTACTACGTCAGCATGAACGTCGCCGACAAGCCGGGCGTGCTGTCCGCGGTGGCGGCGGAATTCGGCAAGCGCGAGGTCAGCATCGCCGAGGTCCGCCAGGAAGGCGTGGTGGACGAGGGCGGGCGACGGGTGGGGGCCCGCATCGTGGTGGTCACCCACACCGCCACCGATGCCGCGCTGTCCGAAACCGTCGATGCCCTCGCCGATTTGGATGTGGTGCAGAACGTGACAAGCGTGCTGCGACTGGAAGGAAACGCCCTGTGATCGCCCCCCGAATTACAGGCACGACCACGCCCCGACCCTGGCCGGGGGTGATCGCGGCGTACCGCGACCGGCTGCCCGTCGCCGACGACTGGACCCCGGTCACCCTGCTCGAGGGTGGCACCCCGCTGATCCCGGCGCCCCGGCTCTCGGAAAAGACCGGCTGCACAATCCACCTCAAGGTGGAAGGCCTCAACCCGACCGGCTCGTTCAAAGACCGCGGCATGACGATGGCGGTCACCGACGCCGTGGCCCGCGGCCAGCGGGCCGTGCTGTGCGCCTCGACCGGAAACACGTCGGCCTCGGCGGCGGCCTACGCCGCCCGTGCCGGCATCACCTGCGCCGTGCTGATCCCGCAGGGCAAGATCGCGATGGGCAAGCTGGCGCAGGCGGTCATGCACGGCGCCAAGATCATCCAGATCGACGGCAACTTCGACGACTGCCTCGAACTCGCGCGCAAGATGGCCGCCGACTTTCCGACCATCTCGCTTGTCAACTCCGTCAACCCGGTCCGCATCGAGGGGCAGAAGACCGCGGCCTTCGAGATCGTCGACGCCCTGGGCGCCGCCCCCGACGTGCACGCCCTGCCGGTCGGCAACGCCGGCAACATCACCGCGTACTGGAAGGGCTACACCGAATACCACCACGAGGGCGTCATCGACAAGCTGCCCCGGATGCTGGGCACCCAGGCCGCCGGCGCCGCCCCCCTGGTGCGCGGCGAGCCGGTCGCCAACCCCGAGACCATCGCGACCGCGATCCGCATCGGCGCGCCGGCGTCGTGGGCGGCCGCCGTCAACGCCCAGCAGCAGTCCAACGGGCGCTTCCTGGCCGCGACCGACGAGGAGATCCTGGCGGCCTACCACCTGGTGGCCGCGTGCGAGGGCGTCTTCGTCGAGCCGGCGTCCGCGGCCAGCATCGCGGGCCTGCTCAAGGCCGTCGACGACGGTTGGGTGCCGCGCGGGTCCACGGTGGTGTGCACGGTGACCGGCAACGGCCTCAAGGACCCCGACACCGCGCTGAAGGACATGCCGACCGTCGCGCCCCTGCCGGTGGACCCGGTGCTGGTGGTGGAGAAGTTGGGCCTCAGTTGACCCAGATGCTGCCCGCCGGGCTGGCGGCGAGCGCCGTGGTCTCGGCGTCCAGCGCCAACCTCGGGCCGGGTTTCGACAGCCTCGGCCTGGCGCTGAGCCTGTGCGACGAAGTCGTCATCGAGACAACGGATTCCGGCCTGGTCGTCGAGGTCGAGGGCGAGGGCGCCGGCCAGGTGCCGCTGGACGCCGAACACCTGGTGGTGCGCGCCGTCGAACGCGGGCTGCGGGCGCTCGGCGTCGGCGTGCCCGGGATGGTGGTGCGCTGCCGCAACGCCATCCCACACGGCCGCGGTCTCGGGTCCTCGGCGGCGGCGGTCGTCGGTGGCCTGGCCGCGGTGAACGGCCTTGTGGCGCAGACGGATTCGTTGCCGCTGAGCGTCGACCGGCTGATCCAGCTGGCCTCGGAGTTCGAGGGGCATCCCGACAACGCCGCCGCCGCGGTGCTGGGCGGGGCGGTGGTGTCCTGGATCGAACGCACCGGCGACGGGCCCGACTACCGCGCCGTACCGCTGCGGCTGCACCCGGATATCCGGCTGTTCTGCGCGATTCCCGAGGAGCGCTCGCTGACCGCCGAGACGCGGGTGCTGTTACCGGCCCAGGTCAGCCACGACGACGCCCGGTTCAACGTCAGCCGCGCCGCGTTGCTGGTGGTCGCCCTCACCGAACGACCGGACCTGCTGATGGCGGCCACCGAAGACCTTCTTCATCAACCGCAGCGGGCCCCGGCCATGCCCGCCTCGGCGGAATATCTGCGGCTGCTGCGTCGTTACAACGTTGCGGTCACGCTTTCTGGGGCCGGCCCCTCGCTCATCGCATTGAGCACTGAACCGGAGTTGCCGCAGGAAGCGCTAGACTATGGCGCTGCGAACGGATTCACCATCTCCGCGATGACCGCCGGCGAAGGAGTTCGCTGGAGCCCGGGAGTCAAGGTCGGCGGTTGATCCACCACGCGGGCGGAGGGTTGCTTGCTTCCCGCTGAGATGCAGGTTATCCTCGGATTCGTCCAGCAATCGCAGCATCTGCATCTGCACACATACTGCCTTGCCGCTAGGACAACACCAATTCTTCTCGTGAACGAGGTTCGCCGAACTCTCCGCCGATCCTGGCGATCACCGTTGCAGAGTCGATGATTGGGCGCACTCGGCAAATTTGGCTGAATGCAACTAACCCCCGGATGACCCGATCAGCGGGGGAAGAAAGGAAATCCGTGACTGATACGGACCTGTTCACGGCCGGCGAAAGCACCGACAGCACCGCGCAGCCGAACGCCGTGACCCAAGACACACCCGACCTGAAAACCGATGCCTCGGTCGGCTCCCTGTCCACGATGGTGCTGCCCGAACTGCGCGCGCTGGCCAACCAAGTCGGCGTCAAGGGGACGTCGGGCATGCGCAAGAGCGAACTGATCGCCGCGATCAAGGAAATCAGGGGACTGGCCAACGGGACTCCGGCGCCGGCCGCCCCCGCGGAGAGCGGGAAAGCCGACGCGGCCACCACCGAAGCACCGACCGAAGCCCCCGCCGACGCGTCGGCGGCCGACGGGCAACAAAACGGCGCCGGCACCGAAGCGCCACGCCGGGAACGGCGCGGTGCCTCCCGCGACTCCGGATCACCCACGCGCACAGCCGATGAGACGAAGCGGCCCGACGCCCGGGAGGGCGCAGACGGCGCCGGCGCCAACAACCGCCAGCAGGGCCAGCAGGCCACCAAGACCGACGAGCGCGGGCAAGACGTTGGCGGCGACCAGAGCGGTGATCAGCAGGGCTCCGGCGGGCAGCAGCCACGGGCCTCAAATCAGCAGGACGACGACGGCGAGGGCCGTCAGGGCCGCCGCGGACGCCGGTTCCGCGACCGCAGGCGCCGGGGCGAGCGGTCGGGCGACGGCACCGACACCGAACTGCGCGAGGACGACGTCGTCCAGCCCGTCGCCGGAATCCTTGACGTGCTCGACAATTACGCGTTCGTGCGCACCTCCGGCTACCTGGCCGGCCCGCACGACGTCTACGTTTCCATGAACATGGTGCGCAAGAACGGTTTGCGCCGCGGCGACGCGGTGACCGGAGCGGTGCGCGTGCCCCGCGACGGCGAGCAGCCCAACCAGCGCCAGAAGTTCAACCCGCTGGTGCGCCTGGACAGCGTCAACGGCGGCTCGGTCGAAGACGCCAAGAAGCGGCCCGAATTCGGCAAGCTCACCCCGCTGTACCCCAACCAGCGGCTGCGCCTGGAAACCACCACCGAGCGGCTGACCACCCGGGTCATCGACCTGATCATGCCGATCGGCAAGGGGCAGCGCGCGCTGATCGTGTCGCCGCCCAAGGCCGGTAAGACCACGATTCTGCAGGACATCGCCAACGCGATCACCAAGAACAACCCTGAATGCCACCTCATGGTCGTCCTCGTCGACGAGCGGCCCGAGGAGGTCACCGACATGCAGCGCTCGGTCAAGGGCGAGGTCATCGCCTCTACGTTCGACCGGCCCCCGTCGGACCACACCTCGGTCGCCGAGCTGGCGATCGAACGGGCCAAGCGGCTCGTCGAGCAGGGCAAGGACGTCGTGGTGCTGCTCGACTCGATCACCCGCCTGGGCCGCGCGTACAACAACGCGTCGCCCGCGTCGGGCCGGATCCTGTCCGGTGGCGTCGACTCCACCGCGCTGTACCCGCCCAAGCGCTTCCTCGGCGCCGCGCGCAACATCGAGGAGGGCGGCTCGCTGACGATCATCGCCACCGCGATGGTCGAGACCGGATCCACCGGCGACACGGTCATTTTCGAGGAGTTCAAGGGCACCGGTAACGCCGAGCTCAAGCTGGACCGCAAGATCGCCGAGCGGCGCGTGTTCCCCGCGGTCGACGTCAACCCCTCGGGCACCCGCAAGGACGAGCTGCTGCTATCCCCCGACGAGTTCGCCATCGTGCACAAGCTGCGGCGGGTGCTGTCGGGTCTGGACCCGCACCAGGCCATCGACCTGCTGATGAGCCAGCTGCGCAAGACGAAGAACAACTACGAGTTCCTGGTGCAGGTGTCCAAGACGACGCCGGGCTCGATGGACAACGACTGACGCGTCACCACGCCGCGGCCCGGCCCGGACACCGGGAATGCCGCGGCGCTTCCCGCTGTTTGGGAAGACAGCACCTGACCTGGCATAATCGACGGTCGACTACCCGAAAAGGACATCATGAAGGCTGACATCCACCCCGCCTACGCGGAGACCACCGTGCACTGCGGGTGCGGCAACACGTTCCAGACCCGCAGCACCAAGCCCGGCGGCAACATCGTCGTCGAGGTTTGCTCGCAGTGCCACCCGTTCTACACCGGCAAGCAGAAGATCCTCGACAGCGGCGGCCGGGTGGCCCGCTTCGAGAAGCGCTACGGCAAGCGCAAGGCCGGGGCCGAGCAGGCCGGGTCGACCCACAAATAGCTGGCTTACCGACGCCCGAACTGTGCGCCAATCGCACGGGCCGGGCGTCGGTTCGCGTTCGGGGCAGGAGGTGAGACGTGACGCAGCCCGTGCAGACCATTGACGTGCTGCTGGCCGAACACGCCCAGCTCGAGCGGCAGCTAGCCGATCCCGAACTGCACAGCAAGCCCGACGAGGCCCGCAAAGCCGGGCGACGGTTCGCCCGGCTGGCCCCCATCGTCGGCACCTACCGCAAGCTGGTGGCCGCACGCGACGACCTGGAGACCGCGCGCGAACTGGCCGCCGACGACCAGTCTTTCGCCGACGAGGTCACCGAACTCGAGTCCAAGGTCGCCGAGCTGGACACCCAGCTCACCGACATGCTGGCCCCCCGTGACCCGCACGACGCCGACGACATCGTGCTCGAGGTCAAATCCGGTGAGGGCGGCGAGGAATCGGCGCTGTTCGCCGCCGACTTGGCCCGGATGTACATCCGCTACGCCGAGCGGCACGGCTGGAACGTCACGGTGCTGGACGAAACCACCTCGGACCTGGGCGGTTACAAGGACGCCACCCTGAGCATCACCAGCAAGGGCGACTCGGCCGACGGCGTCTGGTCGCGGATGAAATTCGAGGGCGGCGTGCACCGGGTGCAACGAGTTCCGGTGACGGAATCCCAAGGACGCGTGCACACTTCGGCGGCCGGCGTGCTCGTCTACCCCGAGCCGGAGGAGGTCGGCGAGGTCCAGATCGACGAGTCCGACCTGCGCATCGACGTGTACCGCTCGTCGGGCAAGGGCGGTCAGGGCGTCAACACCACCGACTCGGCCGTGCGGATCACCCACCTGCCCACCGGCATCGTCGTCACCTGTCAGAACGAACGATCGCAGTTGCAGAACAAGGCCCGTGCGTTGCAGGTGCTGGCGGCCCGCCTGCAGGCGCTGGCCGAGGAGCAGGCGCAGGCCGACGCGTCGGCCGATCGCGCCAGCCAGATCCGCACGGTGGACCGCAGCGAACGGATTCGCACCTACAACTTTCCGGAGAACCGGATCACCGACCACCGCATCGGTTTCAAGGCGCACAACCTCGATCAGGTGCTCGACGGCGACCTCGACGCGCTGTTCGACGCGCTGAGCGCCGCCGACAAGCAAGCGCGGTTACAGCAGGCATGACGGTCGCGCCGGCGACGATGCGGAGTCGAGCGATGTGGAGGAGCGGCGCAATGTCTTCGATGCGGCGCGAGATCGACACGGCGGCGGCGCAACTCGCCGAAGCCGGGATCGATTCCGCCCGTTACGACGCCGAGGAGCTCGCCGCTTACCTCGCCGGCACCGAGCGCGGCCGGCTGACGTTGCTCGACCCGCCCGACCAAGACTTCCTGAGCCGCTACCGAGAGATCGTGGCCGCGCGCTCCCGGCGGGTGCCGTTGCAGCACCTGACCGGCACCGCGGCGTTCGGGCCGGTGATGCTGCACGTCGGCCCCGGCGTGTTCATCCCGCGCCCGGAGACCGAGGCGATGCTGGAATGGGCCACCGCGCAACGCCTCGCGGCCCGGCCCGTCATCGTCGACGTGTGCACCGGATCGGGCGCGCTGGCGGTCGCGCTGGCCCACCACAGGCCGGCGGCCCGCGTGATCGCCGTCGACGACTCCGACGCAGCCCTCAACTACGCGCGCCGCAACACCGCCGGCACGGCCGTGGAACTGGTGCGCGCCGACGTCACCGAGCCGGGTCTGCTGGCCGAACTCGATGGGCGCGCCGACCTGGTGGTGGCCAACCCGCCCTACGTCCCCGACGACATCGACCTGGAACCCGAAGTCGCCCAACACGATCCGCCGCACGCGGTATTCGGCGGCGCCGACGGAATGGCGGTCATCACCGCCGTGATCGGCCTCGCCGGGCGCTGGCTGCGCCCCGGCGGTCGATTCGCCGTCGAGCACGACGAGACCACGTCGGCGCGCACGGCCGAAATGGTCGAGGCCACAGGGCTTTTCGAAGACATCACGGCACACCGCGACCTCGCCGGCCGGCCCCGGTTCGTAACGGCGCGCCGGAGCGCAGATGGCTGAGGTCTTCGACTGCGCCGCCCCCGACCGGCGTGCGCTCGGCATCACCTCGGCGGTCGCTGCGCTCAAGAGCGGCCGGCTGGTCGTGATGCCGACCGACACCGTGTACGGCATCGGCGCCGACGCATTTGACAGCGCCGCGGTGGCCGCGCTGCTCGCGGCCAAGGGGCGCGGCCGCGACATGCCGGTCGGCGTGCTGGTCGGCTCGTGGCACACGATCGAGGGCCTGGTCTACACGATGCCGGACGGCGCCCGCGACCTCATCCGCGCCTTCTGGCCGGGCGCGCTGAGCCTGGTGGTCACGCAGGCGCCGTCGCTGCAGTGGGACCTCGGCGACGCCCGCGGCACCGTGATGCTGCGGATGCCGTTGCACCCGGTCGCCATCGAGCTGCTGCGCGCGGTCGGGCCGATGGCGGTGTCCAGCGCCAACGTCTCGGGCCGCCCGCCCGCGGTGGACGCCGCCGAGGCGCGCGACCAGCTCGGCGACCTGGTCGACGTCTACCTCGATGCGGGCCCGGCGCAGCAGCAGGCCGCCTCGACGATCGTCGACCTGACCGGGGCCACCCCGCGCATCCTGCGGGCCGGTCCTGTGAACGCCGAACGGATCGCCGAGGTGCTCGGCGTGGACCCGGGGACGCTGATCGCGTAGCGCCCGGCGCGGGTGCCCCCGTCTCAGGTTGGTGCAGTACGGTCTCGTGGTGTCCAGCGACCCAGCCAGCCTCGCCGGTGGCTTGCTCGCACTGTCCGACCGCGGCGCCGGTGTCCCCTTGCGCGAGCTCGCCCTGGTCGGGCTGACGGCGGCGATCATCACGTACTTCGCGACCGGGCCGGTGCGCGTGCTGGCCACCCGCCTGGGGGCCGTGGCGTACCCGCGGGAACGCGACGTGCACGTCACGCCCACCCCACGCATGGGCGGGCTGGCAATGTTTCTCGGCGTTCTCGGGGCGGTCTTTCTGGCCTGGCAGCTGCCCGCGCTCACCCGCGGCTTCGTCTACTCCACCGGCATGCCCGCGGTCCTGGTGGCGGGCGCGGTGATCGTCGGCATCGGCCTCATCGACGACCGCTGGGGCCTGGATGCTTTGACCAAGTTCGCCGGCCAGATCACGGCGGCCAGCGTGCTGGTCACCATGGGTGTCGCCTGGAGCGTCCTGTACATCCCGCTGGGCGGCGTCGGCACCATCGTGCTGGACCAGGCCTCGTCGATCCTGCTCACCTTGGCGCTGACCGTGTCGATCGTCAACGCGATGAACTTCGTCGACGGGCTCGACGGCCTGGCCGCCGGGCTGGGGCTGATCACCGCGATGGCCATCTGCATGTTCTCGGTGGGGCTGCTCCGCGACCACGGCGGTGACGTGCTGTTCTACCCGCCGGCCGTGATTTCCGTGGTGCTGGCGGGGGCGTGCCTGGGCTTTTTGCCGCACAACTTCCACCGCGCCAAGATCTTCATGGGCGATTCCGGCTCGATGCTGATCGGCCTGATGCTCGCCGCGGCCTCCACGACCGCCGCCGGGCCGGTGTCGCAGAACGCCTACGGCGCCCGCGATGTGTTTGCTCTGCTGTCGCCGTTCCTACTGGTCGTCGCGGTCATGTTCGTGCCGATGCTCGACCTGCTGCTGGCGATCGTGCGCCGCACCCGCGCGGGCCGCAGCGCCTTCAGTCCGGACAAGATGCACCTGCACCACCGGTTGCTGCAGATCGGCCATTCGCATCGCCGAGTGGTGCTGCTGATCTACCTGTGGGTGGGCATCGTGGCGTTCGGCGCGGCGAGCACGATCTTTTTCAACCCCCGCCGCACCGCGGAGGTGATGTTGGGCGCCATCGTCGTCGCCGGCGTGGCTACGGCGATCCCGCTGCTGCGCCGCCGCGACGACTACCAAGACTTGGACTAGCACCGGCCTACGACACGTGGTAGTAGCGCCGTTCACATATGGTACGGTGCTGGTAGAACCCCGAAAGAAGCCTCGCGGGTTGACGGCCAACCGGCCGTTCGGACGCTCGTCCGGATCGCGCCAATTCACCAGCGGCGGGGGGAGCTACCCCTTGGGGCACCCCGGTGTGACGTGCGATACGCTCGGCGGGCCACCGGTCGGTCGGTCGGGTGGGTTTCGCCCCTAGCTACTGGATTGAGGTGCTGCAGTGACGACACCAGCGCAGGACGCGCCGTTGGTGTTTCCCGCTGTTGCCTTCCGACCGGTTCGGCTGTTGTTGATCAGCGTCGGGCTCACCGCGCTGGCGATGCTCGCGGCCGGGCTGCTGGGCCACCTGATGGTCGGCGTGTTCTTCGGCGTCGGGTTGCTGATGGGTTTGCTCAACGCGCTCATGGTGCGTCGCTCCGTTTACGCCATCACCGCCCGCGAACATCCGCTGAAAAGGTCGATGGCGCTCAACTCGGCGACGCGGCTGGCGATCATCACCGTGCTCGGGCTGATCATCGCCTACGTTTTCAAGCCCTCCGGGTTGGGCGTGCTGTTCGGCCTGGCAATCTTCCAGCCGTTACTGGTCGCGTCGACCGCGATTCCGGTCTACAAGAAGCTGCGCGCCGGGGACCCGGGCCCGTCCGCGGGACCGGAGGGCCAGGCGGGGACGGAACTTAGGAGCACCAGCGATGATTGAGACGATTTTGGCCGGCTCGCAGATCGAGGTCGGCGAGCACAACACCGCCAAGTGGCTCGGGCTGACCGTCAACACCGACACCGTGCTGTCGACGGCCATCGCCGCGGTGATCGTCATCGGGCTGGCGTTCTTCCTGCGCTCCAAGGTCACGTCGACGGACGTGCCCAGCGGCGTCCAATTGTTCTGGGAAGCCATCACCATCCAGATGCGCAACCAGATCGAGAGCGCCATCGGGATGCGGATCGCGCCGTTCGTGCTGCCGCTGGCCGTCACCATCTTCGTGTTCATCCTGATCTCCAACTGGTTGTCGGTGCTCCCGCTGCAATACACCGACAAATCCGGTCACACCACCGAGCTGCTCAAGTCGGCGGCGGCGGACATCAATTACGTGCTGGCGCTAGCCCTTTTCGTGTTCGTCTGCTACCACGCGGCCGGGATCTGGCGACGTGGCCTCGTGGGGCACCCGGTCAAAGTGCTCAAGGGGCACGTGGCTTTCCTGGCGCCGATCAACGTCGTCGAGGAGTTGGCCAAGCCGATCTCGTTGTCGCTCCGACTTTTTGGCAACATCTTCGCCGGCGGCATCCTGGTGGCGTTGATCGCGCTGTTCCCGCCCTACATCATGTGGGCGCCCAACGCCATCTGGAAATCGTTCGACCTGTTCGTCGGGGCGATCCAGGCCTTCATCTTCTCGATCCTGACCATCCTGTACTTCAGCCAGGCCATGGAGCTGGAAGAGGAACACGAGTGAAACCTGGTAGACCGCTACCAGACAAGCCGACCGATAACGCTAGATAAAGGAGAAGAGAATGGACCCCACTATCGCTGCCGGTGCTCTCATCGGTGGTGGACTGATCATGGGTGGCGGCGCGATCGGTGCCGGTATCGGCGACGGTGTCGCGGGTAACGCGCTGGTTGCGGGGATCGCCCGGCAGCCGGAGGCGCAGGGCCGGTTGTTTACGCCGTTCTTCATCACGGTCGGTCTGGTCGAGGCGGCCTACTTCATCAACCTGGCGTTCATGGCGTTGTTCGTCTTCGCCACCCCGGTCACCTAGTTCGCTGCGATGGGTGACTCGAACCTCGTCGTGCTGGCGTCTCGCCAGTTAGCAGAGGGTGGCGGCAAGGGCGGCGGCAGCAACTTCCTCGTCCCCAACGGCACCTTCTTCTTCGTGCTGGCCATCTTCCTCATCGTGCTCGCCGTCATCGGCACCTTCGTGGTGCCGTCGGTCATGCGGGTGGTGCGGGAGCGCGACGCCATGGTCGCCAAGACCGCGGCCGACAACAAGAAGTCGACGGAGCAGTTCGAGGCCGCCCAAGCCGACTACGAAGCAGCCATGAAGGACGCGCGCGTGCAGGCGTCGTCCTTGCGGGACAACGCCCGCGCGGAAGGCCGGAAGGTCGTCGAGGACGCGCGCGCCCGCGCCGAGCAAGAGGTGATGTCGACGTTGCAGCTGGCCGCCGAGCAATTGAAGCGGGAGAGGGACACCGTGGAACTGGATCTGCGGGCCAACGTGAAAGAGATGTCGGCGACCCTGGCGAGCCGGATCCTGGGCGTTGAGGTCGCGCCGACCGCCGCGGCAACCTCCGCAACAGGGTCGTCCGGGCGGTAATCACCGATGTCGACTTTTTTCGGACAACTGTTCGGGTTCGCCGTCATCGTGGCCCTCGTATGGCGGTATGTCGTGCCGCCCGTGCGCAAGTTGATGAAGGACCGGCAGGACGCGGTGCGCCAGCAGTTGGCCGATTCGGCCGCGGCCGCCGAGCGGCTCACCGAGTCGACCACGGCGCACAGCAGGGCGGTCGAAGACGCCAAGAGGGAAGCCAAGCGGGTAGTCGAAGAGGCCGAGGAAGATTCGCGACGGATCGCCGAGCAATTCCGGGCCCAGGCCGAGATCGAGGCCGAGCGCATCACGGTCCAGGGCGCGCGCCAGTCCGAGCTGATGCGGTCGCAGCTGACCCGCCAGCTCCGCCTGGAACTGGGCCACGAGTCCGTGCGCCAGGCAAGGGAATTGGTGCGTAACTACGTTGCCGACCCCGCGCAGCAGTCGTCCACCGTGGACCGGTTCCTCGACGAGCTCGATGCGATGGCCCCGGCCGCCGCGAACGTCGAGTACCCCCTGATGAAGAAGATGCGGTCGGCTAGCCGTGAAGCGCTGGCAAACCTGTCGGACCGATTCGCCGCGATCGCCAAAAACCTTGACAACAAAGCGCTTACCGCCGTCTCCAGCGAGCTGGTCTCGGTGGCCCAGACGCTGGACCGTGAGATCGTCGTCACCCGGTATCTGACCGTGCCCGCCGAAGACGCGGGTCCCCGGGTGCGGCTGATCGAACGACTGGTGTCCGGCAAAGTCGGCGACGCGACGCTCGACGTGCTGCGCGCGGCGGTGTCGGAGCGTTGGTCGGCCAATTCCGATCTGGTCGATGCCGTCGAACACCTTTCGCGCCAGGCGCTGCTGGAGGTCGCCGAGCGGGACGGCCGCGTGGATGAGGTTGAGGACCAATTGTTCCGGTTCTCCCGCATCCTCGAGACGGAGCCGCGGCTCGGGATCATGTTGGGCGACTACGCCGCTCCGGCCGAGGGGCGGGTGGCGTTGCTGCGCAAGGTGCTCGACAACGCGGGCGGCAGGGTAAACCCGATCGCGCGGGCGCTGCTCACCCAGACCGTTGAGCTGCTCAGGGGTGGGCCGGCCGAGGAAGCCATGAAGTTTCTCGCCGAGGTCGCCGTGGCGCGCCGGGGCGAGATCGTCGCGAAGGTCAGCGCGGCAGCCGAACTCAGCGATGCCCAGCGCGCCCGCCTCGTCGATGTTCTCAGCCGCATCTACGGCCACCCGGTCACCCTGCAGCAGCAGGTCGACCCCGAATTGCTGGGTGGGCTGTTGATCGCCGTGGCCGACGAGGTGATCGACGGGACGTTGTCCTCTCGCCTGGCCGCGGCCGAGGCTCAGTTGCCCGACTGAACACCGACGAGTCATCACAGATTCACGCCAAGACGAAGATCAAGTAGGAAGAACGAAAAGCCATGGCAGAGTTGACAATCTCGGCTGACGACATCCAGAGCGCGATCGAGGAGTACGTAGGCTCTTTCACCGCGGACACGGCCCGCGAGGAGGTCGGCACCGTCATCGAGGCCGGTGACGGCATCGCGCACGTCGAAGGCCTGCCCTCGGTCATGACGCAGGAGCTGCTCGAGTTCCCGGGTGGCGTGCTCGGCGTCGCTCTGAACCTCGACGAGCACAGCATCGGCGCCGTCATCCTCGGTGACTTCGAGAAAATCGAAGAGGGCCAACAGGTTAAGCGCACCGGCGAGGTGTTGTCGGTCCCCGTCGGCGACGCGTTTTTGGGTCGCGTCGTCAACCCGCTCGGCCAGCCGATCGACGGCCGGGGCGACATCGACACCGACATCCGCCGCGCACTGGAGATCCAGGCGCCGTCGGTGGTGCAGCGGCAGGGCGTGAAAGAGCCGCTGCAGACCGGAATCAAGGCCATCGACGCCATGACCCCGATCGGCCGCGGCCAGCGCCAGCTGATCATCGGCGACCGCAAGACCGGGAAGACCGCGGTCTGCGTGGACACCATCCTCAACCAGCGGCAAAACTGGGAGTCCGGCGACGAGCGCAAGCAGGTGCGGTGCGTGTACGTGGCCATCGGGCAGAAGGGCACCACGATCGCCGCCGTGCGCCGCGCGCTCGACGAGGGCGGGGCGATGGACTACACGACGATCGTCGCGGCGCCGGCCTCCGACTCGGCCGGCTTCAAATGGCTTGCGCCGTACACCGGTTCGGCGATCGCCCAGCACTGGATGTATGACGGCAAGCACGTGCTGATCGTCTTCGACGACCTGAGCAAGCAGGCCGAGGCCTACCGTGCCATCTCGCTGCTGCTGCGCCGCCCGCCGGGCCGCGAGGCCTACCCGGGCGACGTCTTCTACCTGCACTCGCGGCTGCTGGAGCGCTGCGCCAAGCTTTCCGACGACCTCGGGGGCGGCTCGCTCACCGGCCTGCCGGTCATCGAAACCAAGGCCAACGACATCTCGGCGTACATCCCCACCAACGTCATCTCGATCACCGACGGCCAGTGCTTTTTGGAGTCCGACCTGTTCAACCAGGGCGTCCGGCCGGCCATCAACGTCGGCGTCTCGGTGTCCCGCGTCGGTGGTGCCGCGCAGATCAAGGCGATGAAGGACGTGGCCGGATCGTTGCGGCTGGACCTGTCGCAGTACCGCGAACTGGAATCCTTCGCCGCGTTCGCCTCGGACCTCGACGCCACGTCCAAGGCGCAGCTGGAGCGCGGCGAGCGGCTGGTCGAGCTGCTCAAGCAACCGCAGTATCATCCCATGCCCGTCGAGGAACAGGTGGTGTCCATCTTCCTGGGCACCGGCGGCCACCTGGACTCGGTGCCCGTCGAGGACGTCAGGCGCTTCGAAGCCGAACTGCTGGACCACATGCGAGCCTCCGAGGAGAAATTCCTGGCCGGCATCCGCGACAGCGGGAAGCTCTCCGAGGAGGGTGAAAACCAGCTCACCGAGATCATCAACAACTTCAAGAAGGGTTTTGCCGCCAGCGACGGCGGGTCGGTGGTGCCCGACGAGCACGTCGAGGCGATGAACGAGGAGGAGCTGGAAAAGGAGTCGGTGCAGGTCAAAAAGGAGAAGCCGAAGGACAAGAAGGAGTCCAAGCGAGACTCCGGCGACGCCAAGAAGGACTCCGGCAAGGACAAGAAGTAGCTAACGATGGCTGCCACACTTCGCGAATTGCGGGGCCGGATCCGTTCGGCGGGGTCGATCAAGAAGATCACCAAGGCCCAGGAGATGATCGCGACCTCGCGCATCGGCAGGGCCCAGGCGCGGCTGGAAGCCGCGCGGCCCTATGCCTTCCAGATCACCGCGATGCTGACCACCCTGTCCGCCGAGGCCGCCCTGGATCACCCGCTGCTGGTCGAGCGGGAAGAGCCCAAGCAGGCCGGCGTGTTGGTGGTGTCCTCCGACCGCGGTTTGTGCGGGGCGTACAACTCCAACATCTTCCGTCGCGCCGAGGAGCTGTTCTCCCTGCTGAGGGAGGAAGGCAAGACGCCGGTGGTGTACACGGTGGGCCGGAAGGCGCTGAACTACTTCAGGTTCCGCAACTGGGACATCACCGAATCGTGGACGGGGTTCTCCGAGCAACCCAAGTATGAAAACGCCGCGGAGATCGCTTCGACACTGGTCGAGACGTTCATGAAGGGCGCGGGCGACGAGGAGGCTCAGCAGTCCGACGAGGACCAGGGCGTCGACGAGCTGCACATCGTGTATTCGGAGTTCAAATCGATGATGTCGCAGGCCGCGGTGGCCCACCGCATCGCCCCGCTGGTGGTGGAATATGTCGAAGACACCCACGACCTCCACACGTTGTACTCGTTCGAGCCCAGTGCGACAACTCTTTTCGAGGCGTTGCTGCCCCGCTACATAACCACCCGCGTGTACGCGGCGTTGCTCGAATCGGCGGCGTCCGAGCTGGCCTCGCGCCAGCGAGCGATGAAGTCGGCGACCGACAACGCGGACGACTTGATCAAGGAGCTGACGCTGATGGCGAACCGCGAGCGGCAGGCCCAAATCACCCAGGAGATCAGCGAAATCGTCGGTGGCGCAAACGCCCTCGCCGACGCCCAGTAGCACACGAGGAAGAAGACAATTATGGCTGCTGCTACCGAAACGACCGAAAAGACCGAAAAGAACGGGAAGTCGCGCAACGGCGAGACCAGCGGCCGCGTGGTACGCGTCACCGGGCCCGTCGTCGACGTCGAGTTCCCGCGCGGCTCCGTGCCTGAGCTTTTCAACGCGCTCAACGCGGAGGTCACCTTCGAGGAGCTCAAGAAGACCCTGACGCTGGAGGTCGCCCAGCACCTCGGTGACAGCCTGGTGCGCACCATCTCGTTGCAGCCCACCGACGGACTGGTGCGTGGCGTCGAGGTCATCGACAGCGGCCACTCGATTTCGGTCCCGGTCGGTGAGAAAGTCAAGGGCCACGTGTTCAACGCCCTGGGCGACTGCCTGGACGAGCCGGGGTACGGCAAGGACTTCGACCACTGGTCGATCCACCGCAAGCCGCCGGCGTTCGAAGACCTCGAGCCGCAAACCGAGATGCTCGAGACCGGCCTGAAGGTCGTGGACCTCCTCACCCCGTACGTGCGCGGCGGCAAGATCGCGCTGTTCGGCGGCGCCGGCGTGGGCAAGACGGTGCTGATCCAAGAGATGATCAACCGCATTGCGCGAAACTTCGGTGGCACCTCCGTTTTCGCCGGCGTGGGGGAGCGCACCCGTGAGGGCAACGACCTGTGGGTCGAGCTCAAAGAGGCCGACGTGCTCAAGGACACCGCGCTGGTCTTCGGCCAGATGGACGAACCGCCCGGCACCCGCATGCGGGTCGCCCTGTCCGCGCTGACGATGGCCGAGTGGTTCCGCGATGAGGCGGGCCAGGATGTGCTGCTGTTCATCGACAACATCTTCCGGTTCACGCAGGCCGGTTCGGAGGTGTCGACGCTGCTCGGCCGCATGCCGTCCGCGGTGGGTTACCAGCCCACCCTGGCCGACGAGATGGGCGAGCTGCAGGAGCGCATCACCTCTACGCGGGGCCGCTCGATCACCTCCATGCAGGCGGTCTATGTGCCCGCCGACGACTACACCGACCCCGCGCCGGCGACGACGTTCGCGCACCTGGACGCCACCACCGAGCTGTCGCGTTCGGTGTTCTCCAAGGGCATCTTCCCGGCGGTGGACCCGCTGGCCTCGAGCTCGACCATCCTCGACCCCAGCGTCGTCGGCGACGAGCACTACCGCGTGGCCCAGGAAGTCATCCGGATCCTGCAGCGCTACAAGGACCTTCAGGACATCATCGCCATCCTCGGCATCGACGAGCTGTCCGAAGAGGACAAGCAATTGGTCAACCGGGCACGCCGCATCGAGCGGTTCCTGTCGCAGAACATGATGGCGGCAGAACAGTTCACCGGCCAGCCGGGTTCGACGGTGCCGGTCAAGGAGACCATCGAGGCGTTCGACCGCCTGACCAAGGGCGACTTCGACCACATTCCCGAGCAGGCCTTCTTCCTGATCGGCGGACTCGACGACCTTGCGAAGAAAGCCGAAAGCTTTGGCGCCAAGCTGGATTCCTGAGGACCGAGTTAGAGGTTGTGAGAAGGCTCTGAAAGGTTTTGTGGCATGGCGGAATTGAACGTCGAGATAGTCGCCGTCGACCGCAAGATCTGGTCGGGTGAGGCGACCTTTTTGTTCACCCGCACCACGGTCGGGGAGATCGGCATCCTGCCGCGCCACATCCCGCTGGTGGCCCAGCTGGTCGACGACGCCATGGTCCGCATCGAGCGGGAGGGCGAAGACGACCTGCGGATCGCGGTCGACGGCGGTTTCCTGTCGGTGACCGAGGAGACGGTCACCGTCCTCGCCGAGTCGGCCGAGTTCGAGTCGGAGATCGACGAGGCCTCCGCCAGAGAGGACTCGGAGTCCGACGATCCCCGGATCGCCGCTCGTGGACGCGCCAGACTGCGCGCCGTCGGCGCGATCGACTAACTGCCGATGAGCGCGCCCATGGTTGGCATGGTCGTGCTCGTCGTCCTGCTGGCGGCGGCCGTGGTGGCCCTCAGCTACCGGCTGTGGAAGCTGCGTCAGGGCGGAACGGCAGGGATCATGCGCGACATCCCGGCCGTCGGCGGCCACGGCTGGAGGCATGGCGTGATCCGTTACCGCGGTGGCGAAGCCGCGTTCTACCGGCTGTCCAGCCTGCGGCTGTGGCCCGATCGGCGGCTGAGCCGCCGGGGGGTGGAGATCGTGGCCCGGCGCGCCCCGCGCGGCGACGAGTTCGACATCATGACCGACGAGATAGTGGTGCTGGAGCTGCGCGATACCACGCAGGACCGCAGGTCCGGTTACGAGATCGCGCTGGACAAGGGCGCGTTGACCGCGTTCCTGTCCTGGCTGGAATCGCGCCCGTCGCCGCGGGCGCGCCGTCGCAGCGTGTGACGGCAGGCCGAACGGCTTGCGGCACTTCGACCTTCGCTAGCCGGCGCTCGACGCGCCGCCACCCGGCTGTGCGCCCGGCTGCCACAGGACATCCCCGCCGGGGTTGGCCGCCCGCGCCAGGATGAACAGCAGGTCCGACAGCCGGTTCAGATACTTGGCGGGTAGGACGTTGACGCCGTCGGGCTGTGACTCGACCGCCGCCCAGGCCGACCGCTCGGCGCGCCGCACCACGGTGCGGGCCACGTGCAACAGCGCGGAGAGCGGCGAACCTCCCGGCAGCACAAAGGAAGTCAGCGACGGCAAGGGTTCGTTGTACTTGTCACACCACCCTTCCAGCCGGTCGACGTAGGCCTGGGTGACCCGCAGGGGCGGGTATTCGGGGTTTGCCACGACCGGCGTGGACAGGTCGGCGCCGGCGTCGAACAGGTCGTTCTGAATTTGGCGCAGCACACCGCCGATTTCCTCGTTGGGCCGGCCCAGCGCCACCGCGACTCCGATCGCCGAGTTGGCCTCGTCACAATCCGCGTACGCCACCAGGCGGGGGTCGTTCTTCGAAACCCGTGAGAAATCGCTCAGGCCCGTCGTCCCGTCGTCGCCGGTGCGCGTGTATATGCGGGTCAGGTGGATCGCCATGAGAAAACGGTACTCGGCGGGCCGCCCGGATCGATCGGTTGACTCCCTCGCGAGGCTGACTGACAACCCGAAAACGCTTCACTAGACTGACGCGGGTGGCTGAGCGATTCGTGGTGACCGGCGGCAACCGGTTGTCCGGCGAAGTCGCCGTCGGGGGCGCCAAGAACAGCGTGCTCAAGCTGATGGCCGCGACGCTGCTGGCCGAGGGCACCAGCACCATCACCAACTGCCCCGACATCCTCGACGTGCCGCTGATGGCGGAGGTGCTGCGCGGTCTGGGCGCCACCGTCGAACTCGACGGCGACGTCGCACGCATCACCTCGCCCGACGAGCCGAAGTACGACGCCGACTTCGCCGCGGTGCGGCAGTTCCGGGCGTCGGTGTGCGTGCTCGGACCGCTCGTCGGCCGGTGCAAGCGAGCCCGAGTCGCGCTGCCCGGTGGCGACGCGATCGGGTCGCGTCCCCTGGACATGCATCAGGCGGGTCTGCGACAGCTGGGCGCGCAATGCAACATCGAGCACGGATGCGTCGTCGCGCAGGCGGACACGTTGCGCGGGGCCGAGATTCAGCTCGAGTTCCCCTCCGTGGGGGCCACCGAGAACATTCTGATGGCGGCCGTCGTGGCCGAGGGCGTCACCACGATTCACAACGCGGCGCGCGAGCCCGACGTCGTCGACTTGTGCACGATGCTGAACCAGATGGGCGCGCAGATCGAGGGCGCGGGCTCTCCGACGATGACCATCACCGGCGTGCCGCGGCTGCACCCGACCGAGCACCGGGTGATCGGCGACCGCATCGTGGCCGCAACCTGGGGCATCGCCGCGGCGATGACCCGGGGCGACATCAAGGTGACCGGCGTAGACCCGGCGCACCTGCAAGTCGTGCTGCACAAACTGCACGACGCGGGCGCCACCGTCACCCAGACGGACGACAGCTTCCGGGTCAGCCAGTACGAGCGCCCCAAGGCCGTCAACGTCGCGACCTTGCCCTTTCCGGGATTTCCGACCGATCTGCAGCCGATGGCCATTGCGCTGGCCTCGATCGCCGACGGCACGTCGATGATCACGGAGAACGTGTTCGAGGCGCGGTTCCGGTTCGTCGAGGAAATGATCCGGCTCGGCGCCGACGCCCGCACCGACGGGCACCACGCCGTCGTGCGGGGCCTCCCGCAGCTGTCGAGCGCGCCGGTGTGGTGCTCGGACATCCGGGCCGGCGCCGGCCTGGTGCTCGCCGGGCTCGTCGCTGACGGCGACACGGAGGTCCACGACGTCTTCCACATCGACCGCGGCTACCCGTTGTTCGTGGAAAACCTGGCGATTTTGGGAGCCGAGATCGAGCGGGTAGAGTAGTCAAAGTCAGTGCCCCACAAGGCCGGTCGCCGCTGAAGGGGACCGAACCGGGGCGCTTGACTCCCTCGCCGGAGTGGTACTAACCTGGCACGGCTGCCCCGCAGCGGTCCTCACACAAGATGACCGAAACTGGGGCTTGACGCCCCCGCCAGATCGGTATTAAGCTGGCAGGGTTGCCCGGAAGCGGGCGAAAACAAGCATGAGTGTTGTTTGAGAACTCAATAGTGTGTTTGGTCTTTAAGTTTGTTGTTGTTTTTTGGCCATACTCTGCACTCCCCGTGTGTGGGTATGGCTCTTTTTTGACGCCAGATTTTGGCGTCTTGTCAGGTATCTCTGATTGTGAATTCACCTCGTTAGCGAGGGGATTTTGTTTGGAGAGTTTGATCCTGGCTCAGGACGAACGCTGGCGGCGTGCTTAACACATGCAAGTCGAACGGAAAGGCCCCTTCGGGGGTACTCGAGTGGCGAACGGGTGAGTAACACGTGGGTAATCTGCCCTGCACTTCGGGATAAGCCTGGGAAACTGGGTCTAATACCGGATAGGACCTTTAGGCGCATGCCTTTTGGTGGAAAGCTTTTGCGGTGTGGGATGGGCCCGCGGCCTATCAGCTTGTTGGTGGGGTGACGGCCTACCAAGGCGACGACGGGTAGCCGGCCTGAGAGGGTGTCCGGCCACACTGGGACTGAGATACGGCCCAGACTCCTACGGGAGGCAGCAGTGGGGAATATTGCACAATGGGCGCAAGCCTGATGCAGCGACGCCGCGTGGGGGATGACGGCCTTCGGGTTGTAAACCTCTTTCAGCAGGGACGAAGCGCAAGTGACGGTACCTGCAGAAGAAGCACCGGCCAACTACGTGCCAGCAGCCGCGGTAATACGTAGGGTGCGAGCGTTGTCCGGAATTACTGGGCGTAAAGAGCTCGTAGGTGGTTTGTCGCGTTGTTCGTGAAAACCGGGGGGCTTAACCCTCGGCGTGCGGGCGATACGGGCAGACTGGAGTACTGCAGGGGAGACTGGAATTCCTGGTGTAGCGGTGGAATGCGCAGATATCAGGAGGAACACCGGTGGCGAAGGCGGGTCTCTGGGCAGTAACTGACGCTGAGGAGCGAAAGCGTGGGGAGCGAACAGGATTAGATACCCTGGTAGTCCACGCCGTAAACGGTGGGTACTAGGTGTGGGTTTCCTTCCTTGGGATCCGTGCCGTAGCTAACGCATTAAGTACCCCGCCTGGGGAGTACGGCCGCAAGGCTAAAACTCAAAGGAATTGACGGGGGCCCGCACAAGCGGCGGAGCATGTGGATTAATTCGATGCAACGCGAAGAACCTTACCTGGGTTTGACATGCACAGGACGCGTCTAGAGATAGGCGTTCCCTTGTGGCCTGTGTGCAGGTGGTGCATGGCTGTCGTCAGCTCGTGTCGTGAGATGTTGGGTTAAGTCCCGCAACGAGCGCAACCCTTGTCTCATGTTGCCAGCGGGTAATGCCGGGGACTCGTGAGAGACTGCCGGGGTCAACTCGGAGGAAGGTGGGGATGACGTCAAGTCATCATGCCCCTTATGTCCAGGGCTTCACACATGCTACAATGGCCGGTACAAAGGGCTGCGATGCCGCAAGGTTAAGCGAATCCTTTAAAGCCGGTCTCAGTTCGGATCGGGGTCTGCAACTCGACCCCGTGAAGTCGGAGTCGCTAGTAATCGCAGATCAGCAACGCTGCGGTGAATACGTTCCCGGGCCTTGTACACACCGCCCGTCACGTCATGAAAGTCGGTAACACCCGAAGCCAGTGGCCTAACCCTTTGGGAGGGAGCTGTCGAAGGTGGGATCGGCGATTGGGACGAAGTCGTAACAAGGTAGCCGTACCGGAAGGTGCGGCTGGATCACCTCCTTTCTAAGGAGCACCACGAAAGCACCCCAACTGGTGGGGTGCAGGCCGTGAGGGGTTCCCGCCTGTAGTGGGCGGGGGCCGGGTGCGCAACAGCAAACGAAGCCAGACACACTATTGGGCCCTGAGGCAACACTCGGATCGGCATGAGTGGGTGTCTCCCCATCTTGGTGGTGGGGTGTGGTGTTTGAGAACTGGATAGTGGTTGCGAGCATCTAAATGGATGCGCTGCCCACGTGGTGGCGTGTTCGTTTTGTGTAATTTTCTTTGGTTTTTGTGTTTGTAAGTGCTTAAGGGCGCATGGTGGATGCCTTGGCATCGAGAGCCGATGAAGGACGTGGGAGGCTGCGATATGCCTCGGGGAGCTGTCAACCGAGCGTTGATCCGAGGATTTCCGAATGGGGAAACCCAGCACGAGTGATGTCGTGTTACCCGCATCTGAATATATAGGGTGCGGGAGGGAACGCGGGGAAGTGAAACATCTCAGTACCCGCAGGAAGAGAAAACAATTGTGATTCCGTCAGTAGTGGCGAGCGAACGCGGAACATGGCTAAACCGCACGCATGTGTAACCGGGTAGGGGTTGTGTGTGCGGGGTTGTGGGATTGATATGTCTCAGCTCTACCTGGCTGAGGGGTAGTCAAAAAGTGTCGTGGTTAGCGGAAGTGGCCTGGGACGGTCCGCCGCAGACGGTGAGAGCCCGGTACGCGAAAACCCGGCACCTACCTTGTATCAACTCCCGAGTAGCAGCGGGCCCGTGGAATCCGCTGTGAATCTGCCGGGACCACCCGGTAAGCCTAAATACTTCTCGATGACCGATAGCGGATTAGTACCGTGAGGGAATGGTGAAAAGTACCCCGGGAGGGGAGTGAAAGAGTACCTGAAACCGTGCGCCTACAATCCGTCAGAGCCTCTTTATGGGGTGATGGCGTGCCTTTTGAAGAATGAGCCTGCGAGTCAGGGACACGTCGCAAGGTTAACCCGTGTGGGGTAGCCGCAGCGAAAGCGAGTCTGAATAGGGCGTCTGAGTGGCGTGTTCTGGACCCGAAGCGGAGTGATCTACCCATGGCCAGGGTGAAGCGCGGGTAAGACCGCGTGGAGGCCCGAACCCACTTAGGTTGAAGACTGAGGGGATGAGCTGTGGGTAGGGGTGAAAGGCCAATCAAACTCCGTGATAGCTGGTTCTCCCCGAAATGCATTTAGGTGCAGCGTCGCGTGTTTCACCACGGAGGTAGAGCTACTGGATGGCCGATGGGCCCTACTAGGTTACTGACGTCAGCCAAACTCCGAATGCCGTGGTGTATAGCGTGGCAGTGAGACGGCGGGGGATAAGCTCCGTACGTCGAAAGGGAAACAGCCCAGATCGCCGGCTAAGGCCCCAAAGCGTGTGCTAAGTGGAAAAGGATGTGCAGTCGCAGAGACAACCAGGAGGTTGGCTTAGAAGCAGCCACCCTTGAAAGAGTGCGTAATAGCTCACTGGTCAAGTGATTGTGCGCCGATAATGTAGCGGGGCTCAAGCACACCGCCGAAGCCGCGACAACCGCAAGGTTGGGTAGGGGAGCGTCCCCCATTCAGGGAAGCCGCCGGGTGACCGGTGGTGGAGGGTGGGGGAGTGAGAATGCAGGCATGAGTAGCGATAAGGCAAGTGAGAACCTTGCCCGCCGAAAGACCAAGGGTTCCTGGGCCAGGCCAGTCCGCCCAGGGTGAGTCGGGACCTAAGGCGAGGCCGACAGGCGTAGTCGATGGACAACGGGTTGATATTCCCGTACCCGTGTGTGGGCGCCCGTGATGAATCAGCGGTACTAACCACCCAAAACCGGATCGATCATGCCCCTTCGGGGGCGTGGAGGTTCGGGGCTGCGTGGGACCTTCGCTGGTAGTAGTCAAGCAATGGGGTGACGCAGGAAGGTAGCCGTACCAGTCAGTGGTAATACTGGGGTAAGCCCGTAGGGAGAGCGATAGGCAAATCCGTCGCTCATATTCCTGAGAGGTGATGCATAGCCGATTGAGGCGAATTCGGTGATCCTCTGCTGCCAAGAAAAGCCTCTAGCGAGCACACACACGGCCCGTACCCCAAACCGACACAGGTGGTCAGGTAGAGAATACCGAGGCGTACGAGATAACTATGGTTAAGGAACTCGGCAAAATGCCCCCGTAACTTCGGGAGAAGGGGGACCGGCACACCGTGAACAGCCTTGCGCTGGGAGCGGGAACCGGTCGCAGAAACCAGCGAGAAGCGACTGTTTACTAAAAACACAGGTCCGTGCGAAGTCGCAAGACGATGTATACGGACTGACGCCTGCCCGGTGCTGGAAGGTTAAGAGGACCCGTTAACCGTAAGGTGAAGCGGAGAATTTAAGCCCCAGTAAACGGCGGTGGTAACTATAACCATCCTAAGGTAGCGAAATTCCTTGTCGGGTAAGTTCCGACCTGCACGAATGGCGTAACGACTTCTCGACTGTCTCAACCATAGACTCGGCGAAATTGCACTACGAGTAAAGATGCTCGTTACGCGCGGCAGGACGAAAAGACCCCGGGACCTTCACTACAACTTGGTATTGGTGTTCGGTACGGTTTGTGTAGGATAGGTGGGAGACTGTGAAACCCCAACGCCAGTTGGGGCGGAGTCGTTGTTGAAATACCACTCTGATCGTATTGGACACCTAACGTCGAACCGTTTATCCGGTTCACGGACAGTGCCTGGCGGGTAGTTTAACTGGGGCGGTTGCCTCCTAAAATGTAACGGAGGCGCCCAAAGGTTCCCTCAACCTGGACGGCAATCAGGTGTTGAGTGTAAATGCACAAGGGAGCTTGACTGCGAGACTTACAAGTCAAGCAGGGACGAAAGTCGGGATTAGTGATCCGGCACCCCCGAGTGGAAGGGGTGTCGCTCAACGGATAAAAGGTACCCCGGGGATAACAGGCTGATCTTCCCCAAGAGTCCATATCGACGGGATGGTTTGGCACCTCGATGTCGGCTCGTCGCATCCTGGGGCTGGAGCAGGTCCCAAGGGTTGGGCTGTTCGCCCATTAAAGCGGCACGCGAGCTGGGTTTAGAACGTCGTGAGACAGTTCGGTCTCTATCCGTCGCGCGCGTCAGAAACTTGAGGAAACCTGTCCCTAGTACGAGAGGACCGGGACGGACGAACCTCTGGTCTACCAGTTGTCCCACCAGGGGCACCGCTGGATAGCCACGTTCGGACAGGATAACCGCTGAAAGCATCTAAGCGGGAAACCTTCTCCAAGATCAGGTTTCTCACCCTTTTAGAGGGATAAGGCCCCCCACAGAACATGGGTTCGATAGGCCAGACCTAGAAGCTCAGCAATGGGTGTAGGGAACTGGCACTAACCGGCCGAAAACTTACCAACACAAATCGCAACCACGATCCAGCGCCTGGCAGCAATGCCGCGGCGCACCGCACCCCCCACCAGAACACGTGAATGAGAAATAAATAGAGTTACGGCGGCCACAGCGACAGGGAAACGCCCGGTCCCATCCCGAACCCGGAAGCTAAGCTTGTCAGCGCCGATGATACTGCCCATTCGGGTGGAAAAGTAGGACACCGCCGAACATATACAAAAACACCCCCGGCGACGGGGGTGTTTTTGCATTCGCATGTCGCTCAGTCGAATAACGTCAAAGTCGCCGACGCGCGCCTTTTCTCCAAATCGAGCAGCGCGCGTTTCCGGTCGAGGCCGCCACCGTATCCGGTCAGACTCCCGCCGGCGCCGATCACCCGATGGCAGGGCACGACGATAGCGATGGGGTTGTGTCCGTTGGCCAAGCCCACCGCTCGCGCCGAACCCGGCGCGCCGATCTGTCGGGCGATCTCCCCGTAGGACCGGGTTTCCCCGTACGGGATGGTCAGCAGCGCCTCCCATACCCGCCGCTGGAACCCGGTCCCGGCGAAATCGAGCTCGATGTCGAAATCGGTGAGTTCGCCGGCGAAGTAGGCGCGCAGCTGGTCGACGGCGTCGGCGAACGCGTCCGGGTCGGGTGACCAGCCGGCGCGGCTCGGTTCGTAGGTCTGGTCGACCATCCGCAGGTTCGTCAGGACCGAACCGCGCCCGGCCAGGGTCAGCGGCCCGATCGGGCTGTCGATGGTGCGGTAGCGGATCATGCGACCTCCTTTGGCGGCCAACGGTTTACGGGATGCTCGAGGGTGGTCCACAGATGCTGGGTGGCATACGAGCGCCAGGGCCGCCACCGGACGCTGTGCTCGACGAGTGCCGGCTCGTGCGTCGGCAAGCCGAGGTGCTCGGCGGCCAGCCGAAGCCCCAGGTCGCTGGCGGGGAACGCATCCGGGTCGCCGAGGCCGCGCATCGCGATGACCTCGGCCGTCCACGGCCCTACGCCGGGCAGGGCCAGCAATTGTGCGCGCGCACCGTCCCAGTCGCAGCCGGCGTCCAGGACCACGCTGCCGTCCGCGAGCGCGGCAACCAGGGCGCTCAGCGTCCGTTGCCGCGCCCGGGGCACCGCAAGGTGGACCGGGTCGATCTCCGCGAGCTGCTCGACGGACGGGAAGGTGTGGGTCAGGCCGCCCCCGGGATCGTCGATCGGGCGCCCGTAGGCCGCGACCAGCCGACCGGCATGCGTGCTCGCGGCCCTGGTGGAGA
Organism: Mycobacterium palustre; assembly: GCF_002101785.1. GTDB lineage: Bacteria > Actinomycetota > Actinomycetes > Mycobacteriales > Mycobacteriaceae > Mycobacterium > Mycobacterium palustre. The sequence continues at coordinate 9,148 of NZ_LQPJ01000153.1, read as the reverse complement.
CCTGCTGGCCAAGCACCGCCCGCACGGCGAGCTCCGCCTCGTCGACGGTGCGTGGGATCCGTTGCCCCGGCGACTTTTTCACCACGGGACCGAGCCGCGGGTCGGCGCCCAGCGCGTCGACCACCGCCTCCGGATCGGCATCGAGGTCCAGCAGCCGGCGGCAGCGCGCGATCGCGGTGGTGAGGTCGCGGAAGTCGTCGAGCACGAGCTGGCAGCGGACGTGATCGACGGCCGGGGTCAGGCTGACCACGGCGCTCCCGCGGGGCAGCCGCAGGCTGCGCCGGTACGCGCCGTCACGGACCTCCTCACAACCGGGCGCGGTGCCGGCCGCCAAATGACCGAAGACCCCCTCGTAGGCGAACGGCGTGCGCACCGGAAGCCGAAGGCTCAGCGCTCCTCGGCAGCTGGCGGCGGGCCCGGACCGGATCGCTGCGCGGCTGCGCAGCGCGGTCGGGGTGGTCTCGAACACCAGGCGCACGGTGTCGTTGAACTGGCGGATGCTGGAGAAGCCGGCGGCGAAGGCGACGTCGCCGAACGGCAGGTCCGTGGTCTCGATGAGCACCCGGGCGGTCTGTGCGCGTTGCGCGCGGGCCAGCGCGAGCGGCCCGGCGCCCACCTCGGCCTGCAGCAGCCGCTCCAGCTGGCGCGTCGTGTACCCGAGGTGGGCGGCGAGGCCGCCGACACCCTCGCGGTCCACCGTCCCGTCGGCGATCAGGCGCATCGCCCGCGCCACGACGTCACCGCGGAAGTTCCACTCCGGGGACCCCGGGCTCGCGTCGGGGCGGCATCGCTTGCATGCTCGGAACCCCGCTCGCTGCGCGGCCGCGGCCGTCGGATAGAAGCGCACGTTGCGGGCGAACGGCGGCCGGACCGGGCAGCTGGGGCGGCAGTAAACCCGGGTGGTCAGCACCGCCGTGACGAACCAGCCGTCGAACCGGGCGTCCTTCGCCTGCACCGCGCGGTAACAGCGTTCGAAGTCTTCGTGCACGCCTCCACAGTTACACCCGCCCACCGACAACACTGGCGGAAATGCGACATCGTCGTCGGGACCGGCCGGCACACACAGGCCTGGCCAACGGACGAGACTAAATCTGCAGTGAGACCATGTCTCAGAGTCTGAGGCTCGACAAGCGGCAGCGCACCAGGGAGCGCCTCGCGGTGACCGCGGCCCGCCTTGTGATGAGCGACGGGCTGGCGGCCACGCCGATCGACCGGATCGCGCGAAACGCGGACGGCGGTCGCGCCACGTTCTTCCGCTACTTCGACTCCAAGGAATACGCGGTCGCCGAGGGCTTCTGCGCCGCCTGGGTCGGCGATCACCGGCGCGGTGCAGCGCCAGCCCGCGGAGCTGTCGGCCGTCGACGCGGTGGCGGCGGCCTTTCGAGAGCTGGGATCGGGCTTCGACGAGATGGCCGATCACGTCGAGGAGATGGAGCGTGACACTCGCGAGTCGTCGGCGCTGCGCGCTTGGACGTTGTTGTCCTACTTGCGATTCGAGGCGGCCAGCGCCGAAACGATTGCGCCCCGATTGGCGGACCTCACGGTAGACGACCCGCGTCCGAGACTGATCGGCGCGTTGGCGATGGCCGCCGTTCGGATCGCCTTGGACGACTGGCTGCGCGACGGCGGTTCGCTGACGGACCGCAGATGGCGGCGGTCAACGGTATCGGCGGACCGACACCGGCCTCGACGCCGCCGAGTACCGCGAGCGCGTCCGGGCCCACCAAGACCGATACGACGTCCCCAGCGAAGAGCTGCCTAGTCGGCTTCGGCGCGAAGCCCGGTCAGGCGCCGAACAATTGGGTGACCTTTGACAGCAGCTCCCAGACGCCGTAGGCGAACGGCACGGCCACCCACAGCCAGGCCAGCGCGATGACGCCGGGCCGGACGGGTGCCGCAGTGGTCGTCGGGTCGGTCATGGTTGCGTCTCCGGTTGGTAGGAAAGCGTTTCGGGCGCCGGCGCGGCGTCCGAAAGTGCGGTCTGGTGATGCCGGGGGCGCACCGGCCTGATCAGCTCGTTGCACACCATCCCGACGACCAGCAGGGCGATCATCACCTCGAACGAGGCAAGGTAAAGGTCCGGGCCGTGCTTTGCGGCCGCCTTCTGCGAGTCGGCGATGGCGTTGACGATGAGCGGTCCGAGCACGCCCGCGACCGACCACGCCGTCAGCAGCCGGCCGTGGATGGCTCCCACCTCGTAGGTGCCGAACAGGTCCCGCAGGTACGCCGGGATCGTCGAGAACCCCGCGCCGTAGAACGACAGGATCAGCACGGTGCACAACAGGAAGGTGAGCTTGTTGGAGTTGGTCGTCAGCGCCAGCGTCAAATACAGCAGCGCGCCGCCGCCTAGGTAGAGCCGGTACATGTTCTTGCGCCCCAACGCATCCGACAGCGACGACCAGCCGATCCGGCCGAGCATGTTGGCCAACGACAGCAGGGCGACGTAGCCGGCGGCCGCCGAGGCCAGCATGGCCGCTCGCGGGGCGGCCGGGAAGAAGTCCTGGTAGATCGGTGCGGCTTTCTCCAGGATGCCGATCCCGGCGGTCACGTTGAAGCAGAGCACCACCCACAGCAACCAGAACTGCGGGGTCTTCATCGCGGTGGCCGCCGAAACGCCGGCGGTGGTGCCCCACCCCCCGACCCGGTGTGGCTTGGGCTCCCAGCCTCCGGGGGCCCATCCCGGCGCCGGCACCCGGACCAACAGCCACCCCACCGACATGAATACCGCGTAGGTGCAGCCCATCACGACAAAGGTCTTGGCGATGCCGGCGCTGCTGGTCCGACCGAACGCGGCGAGCAGCCCGTTCGACCACGGTGAGGCGATCAGCGCGCCACCGCCGAAGCCCATGATCGCCAAGCCGGTCGCCATGCCGGGGCGGTCCGGAAACCACTTCATCAGCGTGGACACCGGCGAGATGTAGCCGATTCCCAGGCCGGCGCCGCCGATCACCCCGTAGCCGAAGACGACCAGCCAGTATTGGCATACCGAAACTCCGAAGCCCGCAATCAGCAGGCCACTGCAAAAGCAGACGGTGGCGATGAACATCGCCCACCGCGGCCCGTAGTGGTCGACGCGCGTGCCGAACACCGCGGCCGAAAGGCCCAGCATCACAATGCCGATGGTGAACGGCATCGCACTGGCCGTGCCGGAGACGTGCAGCGACTTTTCCAGCGGGACCTTAAAGACGCTCCAGGCGTAGGCCGATCCGATGGCGAGATGGATGGACAGCGCCGCCGGAGGAACGAGCCAGCGGCTCCACCCGGGTCTTGCGACGATTTTCGAACGGTCCAGCAAGCCAACGGTTGTCGCGGACACCCTTCCGGAGGTCGACGGGCCGGAGCTTCGGCCCGTCGACACTATCGAGGCGGCCCAACCGTGGGGTCAAAACACGTTTTCTATTGCGCGATAACGGATTTCTATCGTCGCAGCGCTTCGACGTTGACCACTGGCGTTGTCAGCGCGGATTACCGACGGGAGCCGGCGGCGTCCGCCAGGCAGGCGAGCTGGGTGGGGCGGTCGTGGCCGCGCAGGGTCACGGTCTCGCCCAAAGTCCAATGGGCGCTTTCGTCTTCGCTCGCGCCCTCGAGGGCGTCGGCCGTCGCAAGCAGGTTGCCGGGTTGCGACTTGGCCAGCTCACACAGCCGCGCGGCCTCGTTGACCGGTTCACCGATCACGGTGTATTCGAACCGCTCCTTGGCGCCGACGTTGCCGGCGACGACCTGACCGGCCGCGACGCCGATGCCCGCCTGGCATTCGGGGATTTCGTCGCACAGCCGGTCGGCCATCCGGCGTGCCGCCGCCAGGGCGGCGTCTTCCGGGGACTCCAGGCGGTTGGGCGCCCCGAAGATGGCCAGCGCCGCGTCGCCCTCGAACTTGTTGACCAGGCCGCAGTTACGGTCCACCTCGTCGACGACGATCGCGAAAAATCGGTTCAGCAGCGCGACGACCTCGGCCGGGCGCTGGCGGGTGACGAGCTGCGTGGAGCCGACGATGTCGATGAAGACGACCGCGACGTGGCGCTCTTCGCCGCCCAGTTTCGGCCGCTCGCGTTCGGCCGCCAGGGCGACTTCGCGTCCGACGTGCCGGCCGAACAGGTCGCGCACGCGTTCGCGTTCGCGCAGCCCGTCGACCATCGCGTTGAAGCCTCGCTGCAGCTCGCCGAGCTCGGTGCCGTCGAACACCACCAGGTCGCCGCGCAGGTCGCCGCGCTCGACGCGCCGCAGCGCCGCGCGCACAACGCGCACCGGTGTCGCGGTGAGCCAGGCCAGAATCCACATCAACACACACCCGAAGATCAGCGTCGCGAACGAGATGATCAGCACGCCGACCGCGAACTCGGTCTCGGTCAGGTTGCGCATGATGATCTGGAAGGACGCCAGGAAGGCGATGCCGATCACCGGCATGCCCGACCCGACGAACCAGACCATCATGGTCCGCCCCATCAGGCCTGAGGCCAACCGTCGCGGCGGCGGTCCCGCCTCGAGCGCCTGAGCGGCCACCGGGCGCAGCGCGAACTCGGCCAGCAGGTAGCTCCCGGTGGCCACCAGCACCCCGCAGAAGCTGACCACGAGCACGAACCGCGGGATGAACAGCGTGTTGACCAGGCCGTACAGCGTCGCATACACCACCGTCCCGATGCCCCACAGAATGAGGTCATAGATGGCGAGGCGCCACGGCGCCACGAAGGTGTTGCGCTCGTCTTCCGCGGTCGGCGAGCGCTCCTCGATGGCCCAGCGCAACGCCAGCACGGTCCGGCGCGTGATCCCGTAGGTGCCGACCGCCAGGGCCAGCGCGATGTAGGCCGGTGAGACTCCGAAGGTGAGCCACGCCGGCGCGTCGTGGAAGACGCTCGGCTCGGGAATGGCGACGATCACCAAGAGCAGCGCGACGGCGATTCCGATCAGGTTGGCGCCCAGCACCAGCACGGTCATGATGATCTGGATGCGGATGCGCCGGCGCCGTTGGCTTTCCGTCACCCGGCCCAGCAGCAGGGAGCCGTAGGCAGGGGTTTCCGGCAGGTGGCCGCTTTGGCGGGTCACCTTTTCGAGCACCCTACCCAGGCGCTGGGCCACGCTCTGGTTGGCCAACATGGTGGCGTCAGCCTAGTTTGTCGGCCACGCTCTAAGGTGAGTCGGGTGCGCCTAGTGATAGCCCAGTGCACCGTCGACTACGTCGGCCGGCTCACCGCACACCTGCCGTCGGCGCGGCGGCTGCTGTTGTTCAAGGCCGACGGGTCGGTCAGCGTGCATGCCGACGACCGCGCCTACAAGCCACTGAACTGGATGAGCCCGCCGTGCTGGCTGACCGAGGACGCCGGCGGCGACGTGCCGGTATGGGTGGTCGAGAACAAGGCCGGCGAGCAGTTGCGGATCACCGTCGAAAAGATCGAGCACGACTCGAGCCACGACCTGGGTGTCGACCCGGGCCTGGTCAAGGACGGGGTCGAGGCGCACCTGCAGGCGCTGCTCGCCGAACACGTCCAACTGCTGGGCGAGGGCTACACGTTGGTCCGCCGCGAGTACATGACCGCGATCGGGCCCGTCGACCTGCTCTGCCGCGACGAACGGGGTGGGTCGGTCGCCGTGGAGATCAAGCGGCGCGGCGAGATCGACGGCGTCGAGCAGCTCACCCGCTATCTCGAGTTGCTCAACCGCGACAGCGCGCTCGCGCCGGTGCGCGGGATCTTCGCCGCCCAGCAGATCAAACCGCAGGCGCGCACGTTGGCCACCGACCGCGGGATCCGTTGTGTGACACTGGATTACGACAAGATGCGGGGCATGGACAGCGACGAATACCGGCTGTTCTGACCCGCCTCACTACACTGGCGGCATGGCTCGGCGCCGTCCCCCGCCACGCCGCCAGCGGCCGATGTCGCTGGCGCCGGCGCTGCGCAGGGTGGAGACCGGGCCCGATGGCCACGACTACGAAGTGCACCCGGTCGCCGCCGCTCGCGCGGTCAAAACTTATCGCTGCCCCGGGTGCGACCACGAAATCCGTCCCGGCACAGCCCATGTCGTGGTCTGGCCGGCGGACTCGCTGCTGTCGGGCGCAGAAGAGCGGCGGCATTGGCACAGCCCGTGCTGGGCCAACCGGGCCAACCGCGGCCCGACCCGGAAGTGGTCGTGAGGAGGTCGCGGCCGTCACGAATGTGAGGCTGGCCGCACGCTCGGCGTCGGCTACGCCGCGAAAGCGATCGCCGCTAGTTGCGCGCGGTGTCCGAGGCCGGCTCGACCAACTCGATCAACACCCCGCCGGCGTCCTTGGGATGGATGAAGTTGATCCGCGAGTTAGCTGTACCGCGCCGGGGCGCCTCGTAGACCAACCGGACATCCTGGGAGCGGAGCTGCTCGGAGAGACTGTCCAGGTCGCTGACGCGGACGGCCATCTGTTGGATCCCTGGCCCGCGCTTGTCGAGGAACTTCGCGATCGTCGAGGACTCGTCGATCGGGGCCATCAGCTGGATCTGTGCGGTGCCCTTCGGAGCGCCGCGCACCGCCAGCATGGCCTCGCGGATTCCCTGGTCCTCGTTGACTTCCTCGTGCACAAGGATCATGCCGAGGTGGTCGTGGTACCAGGTGATAGCAGCGTCGAGGTCGGCGACTGCGATGCCGACGTGATCGATCGCCGTCACCAACGCGGTGGCCAGCAGCTGACGGGCGTCAACTTGATCGGTCGTCATCTCACCACGGTAACGTGGCAGCAAAGATTCCGCTTCTCCAGGTGGCGGAATCGGCCGGTTGCGCACACCTAGGAGGAACTCATGACGACGTCGGTGATAGTTGCTGGAGCGCGGACGCCCATCGGCAAGCTGATGGGTTCGCTGAAGGATTTTTCGGGCAGCGACCTGGGTGCCATCGCGATCGCCGGCGCGCTCGAAAAGGCGAACGTCCCTGCCTCCGCGGTTGAGTACGTGATCATGGGGCAGGTGCTGACGGCCGGGGCCGGCCAAATGCCCGCGCGGCAGGCGGCGGTGGCGGCTGGCATCGGCTGGGACGTCCCGGCGCTGACCATCAACAAGATGTGTCTGTCCGGGATCGACGCAATAGCGCTGGCTGATCAGCTGATTCGCGCCGGGGAGTTCGACGTGGTGGTGGCCGGCGGCCAGGAGTCGATGACGAAGGCGCCGCACCTGCTGATGGACAGTCGTGCGGGCTACAAATACGGCGACGTCAAGGTGTTGGACCACATGGCCTACGACGGCCTGCACGACGTGTTCACCGACCAGCCGATGGGCGCGTTGACCGAGCAGCGCAACGACGTGGACCAGTTCACCCGCCTCGAGCAGGACGAGTTTGCTGCGCGGTCGCACCAGAAGGCGGCCGCGGCGTGGAAGGACGGCGTCTTCACCGACGAGGTCGTGCCCGTCAACATCCCTCAGCGCAAGGGTGATCCGCTGCAGTTCACCGAGGACGAGGGCATCCGGGCCAACACCACGGTGGAGTCGCTGGCCGGCCTGAAACCGGCGTTTCGCCGCGACGGCACCATCACCGCCGGTTCGGCGTCGCAAATTTCCGACGGCGCCGCCGCCGTGGTGGTGATGAACAAGGCCAAGGCGCAGGAACTGGGTCTTTCGTGGCTGGTGGAGATCGGCGCGCACGGCGTTGTGGCGGGCCCGGATTCGACGTTGCAGTCGCAGCCGGCGAACGCGATCAAGAAGGCGCTCACCCGCGAGGGCATCTCCGTGGACCAGCTCGACGTGGTGGAGATCAACGAGGCGTTCGCCGCGGTGGCGCTGGCCTCGACCCGTGAGCTCGGCGTCGATCCCGCGATCGTCAACGTCAACGGCGGCGCGATCGCGGTCGGCCACCCGATCGGCATGTCGGGAGCCAGGATCACGCTGCACGCGGCCCTGGAATTGGCCCGCCGCGGCTCCGGCTACGCCGTCGCGGCGCTGTGTGGTGCCGGCGGCCAGGGCGACGCCTTGATACTGCGCGCCGGCTAGCCCGGTTCGGGCGGTCCGCCGGCGTCGCTCGTGGTTAGCTGGCCGCGCCCGTTGTGACATTCGTCATAGACGCCGCTGAGGCCCCGCGTGACCGGGTGGAGCGGCCGCCGCCGCGCATGACAAACTTGACGGCGTGACGCGTCCGCGATCCTCTATCGGGCCCGCGCTGGCCGGTGCGGTGGATCTGTCCGGCCTTAAGCAGCGCGCCCAGCAGAACGCTTCGACCGCCGGCCCCGCGGCGCAGGGGACCCCGGGCACGACGGAGGTCACCGAGGCCAATTTCGAACAGGAAGTGCTGGCCCGGTCCGACGAAGTACCCGTCGTCGTCGTGTTGTGGTCGCCCCGCAGCGACGCCTGCGTGCAGCTGTTGGAGACGCTGTCGGCCCTGGCCGCCGAGGACAACGGCAAGTGGTCGCTGGCGTCGGTCAACGTCGACGCGACGCCCCGGGTGGCTCAGATCTTCGGGGTGGACGCGGTCCCGACGGTCGTGGCCTTGGCCGCCGGGCAGCCGCTGACCAGCTTCCAGGGGCTGCAGCCGCCCGATCAGCTGCGCCGCTGGGTGGATTCGCTGGTTTCGGCGACCGCCGGAAAGCTAAGGGGCCCAAGCGATCCCGGGCAAGCCGCCGAGGTCGACCCGAAGCTGGCCCAGGCGCGCCAACAGCTCGAGGCCGGCGACTTGGCCGCCGCCAAGCAGTCGTATCAGGCGATACTGGATGCCAACCCGGCCAGCGCCGAGGCCAAGGGCGCGATACGCCAGATCGACTTCCTCTCGCGCGCCACCGCGCAACGCCCCGACGCGGTCGCCGCCTCCGACGCCGCGCCCGCCGACATCGACGCCGCCCTCGCCGCAGCCGACGTGCAGATCCTCAACCAAGACGTCGGTGCGGCGTTCGAGCGCCTGATCGCCTTGGTGCGCAAGACGTCTGGTGACGACCGCACCCGGGTGCGCACCCGACTGATCGAGCTGTTCGAGCTCTTCGATCCCGCCGACCCCGAGGTCGTCGCCGGCCGGCGCAACCTGGCCAACGCGCTGTACTGACAGCGGGCGCGGCCGTCCGCTAGGTGCTCGGTATCCCGTCGCTCCCCGGCAGGCCGAAAAGCCCGGCATTGCCGCCGGCACCGCCCGCGCCGGGCAGCCCGAACACACCGCCGTTGCCGCCGTTGCCGCCGTTGCCCAGCAGGACGGCGTTGCCGCCGTTGCCGCC
>NZ_LQPJ01000152.1 GCF_002101785.1 Mycobacterium palustre | reverse complement strand
CCCCCGCGCCGCCCGCGGCTCCAGGGCCGCCACCCGAGCCGGCCCCCTCTCAGGCCCCGTCGATGACGCCCCCCGGCTGATTCGATGTGGATCGGCTGGCTGGAGTTCGACGTGTTGCTGGGCGACGTGCGATCGCTGAAGCAGAAGCGGTCGGTGATCCGTCCGGTGGTCGCCGAGCTGCAGCGCAAGTTCAGCGTGTCGGCGGCCGAGACCGGTTCGCAGGATCTGCACCGTCGGGCCGGCATCGGGGTGTCCTTGGTGTCCGGCGACCGCGGCCACGCCGTCGACGTGCTCGACCGCGCCGAGCGACTGGTGGCCGCGCACCCGGAGTTCGAGTTGCTTTCGGTGCGACGCGGCCTGCACCGCAGCGACGACAGCTAGCGACGGTGGCTAGCGACGGTGGCTAGCCGTCGCGGCCCTCGCGTTTGCGGCCCAGCGGCGCCGGCGCGATGACCCCGGGAGCGAGCCGTCGCGCAAAGATCAGGAACGCGGTGTGCCCGCGCATCGAATGCTGCGGCCGCACGGCCAGGCCGACGACGTTCCAGCCGCGCTGCAGGGTCTCCCACGCCCGCGGTTCGGTCCAGCACTGCTGGGCGCGCAGCGCCTCCACGACCCGCGACAGCTGGGTCACGGTGGCCACGTAGACCATCAGCACGCCGCCGGGGATGAGCAGCCGCGCGGCAGCGTCGAGCACCTCCCACGGCGCCAGCATGTCCAGCACGGCCCGGTCGAAGGAACCGTCGGGCAGCTCGGAGTCGGAGAGGTCGCTGACGATCAGCTCCCAGTTCTCGGGGGCCCCGCCGAAGAAGACGTCGACGTTGCGGCGGGCGTGTTCGGCGTGGTCGGCGCGCTGTTCATACGAGACCACCCGCCCGGCGGCGCCCACCGCACGCAGCAGCGAACAGGTCAGCGCCCCGGATCCGGCCCCTGCCTCGAGCACCCGCGCGCCCGGAAAGATGTCACCCTCGTGCACGATCTGCGCGGCGTCCTTGGGGTAGATGACCTGCGGGCCGCGCGGCATCGACATCACGTAATCGACCAGCAGCGGCCGCAGCGCCAGGAACGGCGCGCCGTTGCTGGACTTGACGACGCTGCCCGATTCGAGCCCGATCACCGCGTCGTGGGCGATCGAGCCGCGGTGGGTGTGGAATTCGGCGCCGGGGGTGAGCGACATCGTGTAGTGCCGGCCCTTGGCGTCGGTGAGTTGGACGCGTTCGCCGGCGGCGAACGGACCGGTTGCTGGCACGCCGTCTAGCGTGCCAGCCGACTCGCCGCGGCGGTGCTTGGGGGTTGTCGGCGCCCGGTTCTACGCTGCGACCATGACCGACCAGCTGGAGGGACGCGCACGGCCTGCGCTCTCGCCGTCGCGGGCGGCCGATTTCAAGCAGTGCCCGCTGCTGTACCGATTCCGGGCGATCGATCGGTTGCCCGAGGCGCCGTCGACCGCGCAGCTGCGGGGCTCGTTGGTGCACGCCGCGCTGGAACGGCTCTACGGTCTGCCCGCGGCCTCCCGCGGCCCCGCCGCGGCGCTATCGCTGGTCGACCGCGCCTGGGAGCAGGTGATCGCCGCGGAGCCCGGCCTGGCCGCCGAGCTGGACCCGGTGCAGCGAACCGAACTGCTGACCGAGGCCCGCGCGTTGCTGTCCGGCTATTACCGGCTGGAAGACCCGACGCGGTTCGACCCGGAAAGCTGCGAGCAGCGGGTGGAGGTCGAACTCGCCGACGGGACGCTGCTGCGAGGGTTCATCGATCGCATCGACGTCGCGGCCACCGGCGAGCTGCGGGTGGTCGACTACAAGACCGGCAAGGCGCCCCCGGAAGCGCGAGCGCTGGCCGAGTTCAAGGCCATGTTCCAGATGAAGTTCTATGCCGTGGCGCTGCTGCGGTCGCGCGGGGTGCTGCCCACCCGGCTGCGGATCATTTACCTGGCCGACGGCCAGATGCTGGACTACGCCCCCGACCGCGACGAGCTGCTGCGCTTCGAGAAGACGCTGATGGCGATCTGGCAGGCCATCCAAAGGGCCGCTCCCACAGGCGATTTCCGGCCCAGCCCGTCGCGGCTGTGCGATTGGTGCTCACACCAGCAACTCTGCCCGAGCTTCGGCGGCACCCCGCCGCCCTACCCGGGCTGGCCGGATGACCTGCCGGCGCAGCCTGTTTCGGCCCCGCCCCAGCCGGCCGCCTAGCTATAGCGGCGACATTTCCTGCAGCACGGTGGGAATCAGCTCGCTGACGGTGGGGTGGATGTGCATCGTGCGCGCCAGCGTCGGGTACGGCGCCTTGGCCGACATGACGTCCAAGACGGCGTGGATCGCCTCGTCCCCGCCGACCCCGAAGACGGCGGCCCCCAGGATCTCGTCGGTGTCGGCGTCGACGATCACCTTCATAAACCCTTGCGTCTCACCCTTTTCCACCGCCCGGCCCACGCGGGTCATCGGCCGCTTGCCCAGCAGCGCCCTGCGGCCCGAGGCGCGGACCTGCTCGACGGTCATGCCGGCGCGGCCCAGGGGCGGGTCGATGTAGAGGGCATAGGTTGGGATGCGGTCGCTCACGCGGCGCGGGTCATTGTCTAGCAGGTTCGCGGCGACGATCTCGAAATCGTTGTACGAGGTGTGGGTGAACGCGCCCTTGCCGTTGCAGTCGCCCATCGCCCAGATGTGCTCGACGTTGGTCCGCAGCTGGTCGTCGACCACGATGTAGCCGCGCGGGTCGGTCCGCACCCCGGCGGCGTCGAGGCCCAAGTCGTCGGTGTTGGGGCGCCGCCCCACCGCCACCAGCAGGTGACTGCCGGCGATGGGGGTCGCGCCGGCAGCGGGCGTGAGCTCGAAACCGTTGTCTTTTTTCATGATTCGCACGTCGTCGGCGCCGACGACGACCTCGACCCCTTCGGCCTCCAGGATTTCCCTGACGGTGGCCGAGACGTCCTCGTCCTCGCGGGACGCCAGCCGCGGTCCCCGCTCGACGACGGTGACCCGGGCCCCGAAGCGCCGGTACATCTGCGCGAATTCCAGCGCGATGTAGCTGCCGCCGAGGATGACGAGATGCGTTGGCAGCGTGTCGAGTTCGAGGATCGACACGTTGGTGAGGAAGTCGATGTCCGACAGCCCCGGGACGTCCGGCACCACGGCGCGGCCACCGACGTTGAGGAAGATCCGGTCGGCGTGCAGGCGCTCGCCGTTCACGCCGACGGTGTGGGGGTCTTCGAAGCGGGCGTGGCCGCGCACCAGAGTGCAGCCCTCCATGGTTTCCAGCCAGCTTTCGACGCCCCTGCGGTCGGCCAGCATGATGTCGTCCTTGCGCGCCTTGACCTTGGCCATGTCCACGCTGACGGGACCGGTCCCGACACCGTACTCGGCGCCGCGGCGGGCCAGCTGGGCCGCGTGCGCGCTGGCCACCAGGGTCTTGGTGGGGATGCAGCCGGTGTTGACGCAGGTGCCGCCGACCAGCTTGCGCTCGATGATCGCGACGCGCTGCCCGGCGTCGGTCAGCCGGCCGGCGAGCGGGGGCCCCGCCTGCCCGGCCCCGACGATGATCGCGTCGAAATGCTCGCTCACTTACTGGCTCACTTGACGGCCGTCAGCAGGTACTCCGTCAGCACGTGACCCGTCATCGCGACGATCGCGAACCCGCCCAAGACCGCGACCGCGTCCTCGAGCAGGGCGATGGGCAAGTCCCTACCGGCCGCGGCGGCCAGCCGCTTGCGCGCCTGATAGCCGCCGAGGGTGCCGAGCACCGCGCCGATGATGCCGGCGCCGAGCGCGGTGAAGGTCCAGTGCGGCCATGCGCCGAGCACCGCGCCGGCAAACCCGCCGGTGATGATCCGGACAGCGAAGATCGGCGCCGCCGTGCGGGCGGGCGTCTTGGGTAGCTTGTCGTTGACGAGCTCGCCGATGGCCAGGACGGTCAGGACGATGGCCGTGATGATGCTGGCCACCCAGGACGCCCACGTGCCGTGCAGGTCGATCCACCCCAGGAAGCCGCCCCAGGCGACCACGGCGGGTGCCGTCAGCGATCGCAACCCGGCGACGACGCCGATGAGTAAAGCCAACAGCACGATAACGACGTGTGTCATGAAGACCCTCCTGGGGAAGAACAGCCCGGCAACGGTAGAGCGTGACGGCCCGTGAAGATGCCACGGGCGTCGGTTTTTACGGCGGTCGTTCCAGCGGCACTAGGCGGACGCTAACACAGCAAGGCGTCGATCAGAATCGGCAGAATCGAATGTCGGATGCCAGAATCGCTTTGGCGCCGATCGCGGCGAGCTGGTCCATGATCTCGTTGACGCCGCGGCGGGGCACCAGCGCGCGGACCGCCACCCAATCCGGTTCGGCGAGCGGCGCGATGGTCGGCGACTCCAGCCCCGGCGTGATGGACGTGGCCTTCTCAAGCACCGACCGCGGGCAGTCGTAGTCGAGCATCAGGTACTGCTGACCGAAGACCACGCCCTGAATCCGCGCCACCAGTTGATCGCGCGCGGCCTGGCTTGCCTGGCCACCCTCGTCGGCCCGCTCGATCAGCACCGCCTCCGAATCGCACAGCGGCTCACCGAAGGCCACCAGATCGTGCAGACTCAGGGTTCGCCCCGATCCCACCACGTCGGCGATGGCATCGGCCACCCCGAGCTGCACCGAAATCTCCACCGCGCCATCAAGCCTGATGACGGTGGCCTCAATCCCCTTCTCCGCCAAGTCTTTCCGGACAAGGTTGGGATAGGCGGTGGCGATCCGCTTTCCGGCCAGGTCCGCCGTAGTCCAATCCCGCCCGGCCGGGCCCGCGTAGCGAAAGCTCGACGAGCCGAATCCCAGCGCGAGGCGCTCGCGCACCGGCGCGTCGGAATCGAGCACCAGGTCGCGGCCGGTGATGCCGAAATCCAGCTGTCCTGAACCCACGTACACCGCAATGTCTTTGGGCCGCAAGAAGAAGAACTCGACCTGGTTCACGGGGTCGATGACCGTCAGGTCCTTGGAATCGGTGCGGCGGCGGTATCCGGCCTCGGTGAGAATCTCGGTGGCCGGTTCGCTGAGCGTGCCTTTGTTGGGGACGGCCACCCGCAGCATGCTCACAGCTTCCGGTAGACGTCGTCGAGGGACAGGCCGCGCGCGACCATCAGCACCTGCGTCCAGTACAGCAACTGGCTGATCTCCTCGGCCAAAGCGTCGTCGGGCTCGTGTTCGGCGGCCAGCCACACCTCGCCGGCCTCCTCCAGGATCTTCTTGCCCAGCCCGTGGATGCCGCCGTCCAGCGCGGCGACCGTGGCGCTGCCGGGCGGGCGGGTGCGGGCGCGCTCGCCGAGTTCGGCGAACAGATCCTCGAAGGTCTTCACGGCCAGCGATTGTGTCACGCGGCGCCGAGCGAAGTCACGGCGGTTTCCGTCCGGTCGCGGGCTCAGTCCTCCGGGTTGTAGCCGAGGTTGGGGGCGAGCCAGCGCTCGGCCTCCTGCAAAGTCCAGCCCTTGCGCTTGGCGTAGTCGGCGACCTGGTCCTGGGCCACCCGGCCGACCACGAAGTACTGCGACTGCGGGTGCGAGAAGTACCAGCCGCTGACGGCGGCGCCGGGCCACATCGCCATCGACTCGGTCAACTCGATGCTGGTGCGCGCCTTGACGTCCATCAACTTCCAGAGCGTCACCTTCTCGGTGTGGTCCGGGCACGCCGGATAGCCGGGGGCTGGGCGGATTCCCACGTACTTCTCGTCGATGAGCGCGTCGTTGTCCAACTGCTCGTCGGGCTGGAATCCCCAGAACTCTTTGCGGACCCGCTGGTGCATCCGTTCGGCGAAGGCCTCCGCCAACCGGTCGGCGAGCGACTCCAGCAGGATCGCGCTGTAGTCGTCGAGGGCGGCCTTGAACTCCGCGATCTTCTCCTGGCTGCCCAGCCCCGCCGTGACGGCGAACGCGCCGACGTAGTCGGCCAGGCCGGTGGCCTTGGGCGCAACGTAGTCGCCGAGGCTCCGGTTCGGGACGCCGTCCCGGTGCTCGCCCTGCTGGCGCAGGTTGTGCAGCGTGGTCAGCACCTCGGTGCGGGTGTCGTCGGTGTAGACCTCGATGTCGTCACCGACCGCGTTCGCCGGGAAGAACCCGATCACCCCGTTGGCCGTCAGCCATTTCTCCTTGATCAGGGTGTCGAGCATCTCACTCGCGTCGTCGTACAGCTTGCGGGCGGCCTCGCCCGAGGCGGGGTTGTTGAGGATGTCGGGGAAGCGGCCCTTCATCTCCCACGCGTTGAAGAACGGCTGCCAGTCGATGTACTCGCGCAACTCGGCGAGGTCGTAGTCCTGAAATTCCCGTATTCGCGCACCGATAGCGGGCACCGGCGGCGTGTAGCCGTGCCACTCGATCGGCGTCCGGTTCGCGCGGGCCTTCTCCAGGGTCAGCATCGGGCGCTCGTTCTTTTGCGAGTGCCGTTCGCGCAGCGACGCGTAATCCTTCTCGGTGGCCTCCAGCAGGGCGGGCCGCTGCTTGTCGTCGAGCAGCGCGGCGGCGACCGGCACCGACCGGGACGCGTCCTTGACCCAGACCACCGGACCGCTGCGACGCGGCGCCACCTTCACCGCAGTGTGGGCGCGCGAGGTGGTCGCGCCACCGATCAGCAGCGGGATCTGCAGCCCCTTGCGTTCCATCTCGGCGGCGAAGTTGACCATCTCGTCCAGCGACGGCGTGATCAGGCCGGACAACCCGATGATGTCCGCATCGTATTCGTCGGCCGCCGCCAGGATCTTCTCGGCGGGCACCATCACCCCGAGGTCGATCACCTCAAAGTTGTTGCACTGCAACACAACCCCGACGATGTTCTTGCCGATGTCGTGGACGTCGCCCTTGACCGTCGCCATCACGATCGTGCCGTTGGTGTCCTTTGAGTCGGCGGTACCGTTCTGCTCCTTCTCGGCCTCGATGAACGGCAGCAGGTACGCGACGGCCTTCTTCATCACCCGGGCCGACTTCACCACCTGGGGCAAAAACATCTTGCCCGAGCCGAACAGGTCACCGACGACGTTCATCCCGTCCATCAGCGGGCCCTCGATCACCTCGATCGGCCGCCCTCCCGCGGCGGCGATCTCGGCCCGCAACTCCTCGGTGTCGTCGTCGACGTGGGCGTCGATGCCCTTGACCAGGGCGTGCGTGATGCGCTCGCGGACCGGCAAGGATCGCCATTCGGCCGCCGCCGGGTCGTCGGCCTTCTCGGAGCTGTTGAACCGTTCGGCGATCTCCAGGAGTCGTTCGGCCGCGTCCGGGCGACGGTTCAGGACGACGTCCTCGATGCGCTCGCGCAGCTCGGGGTCGATCGAGTCGTAGGGCACCAGAGCGCCGGCGTTGACGATGCCCATGTCCAGGCCGGCCTTAATGGCATGGAACAAAAACA
Organism: Mycobacterium palustre; assembly: GCF_002101785.1. Taxonomy (GTDB): domain Bacteria; phylum Actinomycetota; class Actinomycetes; order Mycobacteriales; family Mycobacteriaceae; genus Mycobacterium; species Mycobacterium palustre. The sequence continues at coordinate 35,920 of NZ_LQPJ01000152.1, read as the reverse complement.
CCGAATGGATCGCCTCGCGTACCGGGTTGTTGCCCCGGAACGAGAACGACACGTTCGAGATCCCGCCGGAGATGTGCACGCCCGGCAGGTTCTCCTTGATCCAGGCGCAGGCGTTGATGAAGTCGATCCCGTAGGTCGCGTGTTCCTCGATGCCGGTCGCGAGCGCGAAGCAGTTGGGGTCGAAGATGATGTCCTCGGACGGGAAGCCGACCTCTTCGGTCAGGATCCGGTAGGCGCGCCCGCAGATCTCCTTACGACGCTCCAGGTTGTCGGCCTGGCCCTGCTCGTCGAAGGCCATCACGACGACGGCGGCGCCGTACTTGCGGCACAGCCGCGCCTCGCGGACGAACTTCTCCTCGCCCTCCTTCAACGAGATCGAGTTGACGATCGGCTTGCCCTGCACGTTCTTCAGGCCCGCCTCGATGACCTCCCACTTGGAGGAGTCGATCATCACCGGGACCCGGCTGATGTCCGGCTCGGCCGCGATCAGTTTGGTGAACCGGTCCATCGCGGCGACGCCGTCGATCATGCCCTCGTCCATGTTGATGTCGATGACCTGCGCACCGACCTCGACCTGCTGCAGGGCGACCGACAGGGCGGTGTCGTAGTCCCCGGCCTTGATCAGGTTACGGAACCGCGCGGAGCCGGTGATGTTGGTGCGCTCACCGATGTTCACAAACAGGGAATCGTCGGTGATGTTGAGCGGCTCCAGGCCCGAGAGCCGGGTCGCCACCGGGAGCTGCGGCACCTCGCGCGGCGGCTTGCCCTCGACGACCTTGGCGATCTCGGCGATGTGCGGCGGCGCCGTCCCGCAGCAACCGCCGACCAGGTTGACCAGGCCGGCCTCGGCGAAGTCGGCGATGTAGCTCGCCTGACGCTCGGGGGACTCGTCGTATTCGCCGAAGGCGTTGGGCAGGCCGGCGTTCGGGTAGCAGGAGACGAAGGTGTCCGCGATCCGCGACATCTCGGCGATGTAGGGCCGCATCTCCGGCGCGCCCAGCGCACAGTTGAGGCCGACCGCGATCGGCCGCGCGTGCCGGATCGAGTTCCAGAACGCCTCGGTGACCTGGCCGGACAGCGTCCGCCCGGAGGCGTCGGTGATGGTGCCCGAAATGATCACCGGCCAGCGGCGGCCGCGCTCCTCGAACAGCGTCTCCACGGCGAACACCGCCGCCTTGGCGTTGAGCGAATCGAAGATCGTCTCGATGATGAGCAGGTCGACACCGCCGTCGACCAGGCCGTTGGCGGCTTCGAGGTAGGCGGCGACCAGCTGGTCGTAGGAGACGTTGCGGGCCCCGGGGTCGTTGACGTCCGGCGAGATCGACGCGGTCCGCGTCGTCGGCCCGATCGCTCCGGCCACGTAACGGGGTTTGTCCGCGGTGCTGTATTCGTCGGCCGCCTTGCGGGCGAGGGCGGCGCCGGCGTAGTTCAGCTCGTAGGCCAAGTCCGACATGTCGTAGTCGGACAGCGAGATCGCGTTCGCGTTGAACGTGTTGGTTTCGATGATGTCGGCGCCCGCCTCGAGGTACTCGCGGTGGATGCCGTCGATGATCTGCGGCTGCGTCAGGTTGAGCAGGTCGTTGTTGCCTTGAAGGGCGGTCGGCCACTCGGTGAACCGGTCGCCGCGGTAGCCGGCCTCGTCCGGCCGGTCCCGCTGGATCGCCGTGCCCATCGCGCCGTCGATCACCATGATGCGCTGGCGCAGCACTGCCGTCAGTTCCTCGGCGCAGTCCGGGCGGATGTTCGGCTCTGGGCTGATCTTTACCTCATTGGAGGTCACGCGCATTCCTTCCGTTACGGAAGGCGTCCTTGAGTCTGCCGAGCGTGGCGGTCACCGGCGGGGAACCGGGACCGTTGCAACGCCTCTCGACGGTGAAAAGTCTACGTTGTCACCCGACGTCTGGACGCCCACCCCAATCGACCGCTCGCCAATGTTGTCGGCCAGGAGATAGTTACCCACGTTAACAAGTTTGCAACCGAACGTATTTCTTCCTGACCCGGTGAGTCTTGACCCGGTGAGTCTTGACCCGGTGGGTCGACCGATGCCGGCCAGGACGCGCGACCGCATCCCCGCCGGGCCGAAGGCCGTACCCTGAGTCTGTGACCCCGCCCGCTGGCCCACCCTTTGGCAAAGGCGCGCTGCCCGAACTGCACAACACCGTCGTCGTGGCGGCGTTCGAGGGCTGGAACGATGCGGGCGACGCGGCCAGCGACGCGCTCGAGCACCTCGACGCGATCTGGGAAGCCGACCCGATCGTGGAGATCGACGACGAGGCGTACTACGACTACCAGGTCAATCGCCCGGTGATCCGCCAGGTCGACGGGGTCACCCGGGAACTGGTGTGGCCAGCGATGCGAATCACGCACTGCCGCCCCCCGGGCAGCGACCGCGACGTCGTGCTGATGCACGGGGTGGAACCGAACATGCGCTGGCGCACCTTCTGCGCCGAATTGCTGGCCATCGCCGACAAGCTCAACGTCGACACCGTCGTGATCCTGGGCGCCCTGCTGGCCGACACCCCGCACACCCGTCCCGTGCCCGTCTCCGGCGCGGCCTACTCCCCCGAGTCGGCGAAACGCTTCGGCCTCGAGGAGACCCGCTACGAGGGCCCGACCGGGATCGCCGGGGTGTTTCAGGACGCCTGCGTCGCCGCCGGCATCCCGGCGGTGACGTTCTGGGCGGCGGTGCCGCATTACGTGTCCAGCCCGCCCAACCCCAAGGCGACGGTGGCCTTGCTGCGCCGCGTCGAAGACGTGCTCGACATCGAGGTTCCGCTGGGTGACCTGCCGGCGCAGGCCGAGGAGTGGGAGCAGGCGATCACCGAGATGGCCGCCGAGGACGAGGACCTGGCCGAATACGTGGCGTCGCTGGAGCAGCGCGGCGACGCCGAGGTCGACATGAACGAGGCCCTGGGCAAGATCGACGGCGACGCGCTGGCCGCGGAGTTCGAGCGCTACCTGCGTCGCCGGCGCAAATAACCCCGCTAGTCGCGCTGTCGGGGCACCGACCCGACGTTGAACGACGACATCGAGCGGCCGAGCGCGGCGACCTCGGCGTCCATGCGGGGCAGCAGTTCGGCGGTGGTCTTGCGGATGGGCGCTTCGCCGACGGGCGTCGACAGCACCGGCTTGAGCCAGCGGAACAGGCCCACCCAGCGCGGGCAGAAGATGCGGGCCTGGCGGCCCTCGATGCCCCTGACGAACGCATCGGCGCACCGGTCCACGGTGGTCGTCTTGTTCAGGGGCCACGGCAGGCGCGCGAGAAGCTCGGCGAACGCGGGGATGTCGGCCTTGGTGTCACGGACCAGGGCGGTGTCGATCCACGACATGTGCGCCGAGCCGACACCCACCCCGCGGTGGGCCAGCTCCAGCCGCAGCGCGTTGGCGAAGATCTCGACGCCAGCCTTGGACGCGTTGTAGGGCGCCCATCCCGGGGCCGCCGCGTACGCGGCCAGCGACGACACGATGAGCACGTAGCCCCGGCGCTCGATGAGCGCGGGCAGGGTGGCGCGGACGGTGTGGAAAACGCCGAGCACGTTGACGTCGAGCACCCGTTTGAACGCCTCGGGATCGACCTGGAGCACCGATCCGTAGCTGGCAATGCCCGCGTTGGCGACCACGACGTCGATGCCGCCGAAGCGTTCGACCGCCCGGGCGGCGGCGGCCTGCATGGCGGGCAGGTCGCGCACGTCGGCGACCGCCGTGAGCACGTGATCCTCGCCGAGCGCGGACGCCAGCGCCTCCAGCCCGGCCTTGTCGAGGTCGGTCAGCACCAGTTTGGCGCCCCTGTTGCGGAGCCGACGGGCGACCTCGGCCCCGATCCCCCGCGCGCCACCGGTGATGAACACAACTTTGCCGTGCAGTGACGTTTCGCCGTGCAGTGACGTCATGGCCGCGAACGTACCCCTCCGGTTCGACGGCGTCGAAGGAGCGCTCCTAAAGCTCGACTCCCAGCAGCGCATCCACGACGGTCGCCACCAGCGCCGGCGACCCGGCGTCGTGGCCGCCGTACTCCAGGGCGTCGGTGGACCAACCGTCAAGGGCCGCAAGCGCTTTGGGCGTGTCCAGATCGTCGGCCAGGTATTGGCGCACCCGGGCGATGACATCGGTGGCGTCCGGGCCGGCGGGCAGGGCGGTCGCGGCGCGCCAGCGCCGCAGCCGGGCGATCGCCTCGTCGAGCACCTGTTGGCTCCAGAACCGGTCGGCGCGGTAGTGGCCGGCCAGCAGGCCGAGCCGAATGGCGGTCGGCTCGACTCCCTGCGCGCGCAGCGCCGACACCAAAACCAGGTTGCCGCGGCTCTTGGACATCTTGTGCCCGTCCCAGCCGATCATCCCTGCGTGCACGTAATGCCGGGCGAATCTGCGCTCCCCGCGGACACATTCGGCGTGCGCGGCGGTGAATTCGTGGTGCGGAAAGATCAGGTCGCTGCCCCCGCCCTGGATGTCCAAACCGCTGCCGATGCGGCTGAGCGCGATCGCGGCGCACTCGACGTGCCAGCCGGGCCGGCCCGGGCCGAACGGCGAGGGCCAGCTCGGCTCGCCGGGCCGCGCCGCCCGCCACAGCAGGGCGTCGAGCTCGTCGGTCTTGCCCGGGCGGTCGGGGTCGCCGCCGCGCTCGGCGAACAGCCGCAGCATGGTGTCGCGGTCGTAGCCGGACTCGTAGCCGAATTGTGGCGTCGCGTCGGCCCGGTAGTACACGTCCGGGTACTCGTCCTCGACGGCATAGGCGGCCCCCGACGCCAACATCTTCTCGACCAATTCGACCACCTCGGCGATGGCCTCCGTCGCCCCGACGTACTCGCGCGGCGGCAGGACCCGCAGCGCCGCCATGTCCTCGCGGAACAGGGCGACCTCGCGCTCGGCGAGGTCGCGCCAGTCGACGCCGTCGCGCGCGGCGCGCTCCAACAGCGGATCGTCGACGTCGGTGACGTTCTGCACATAGTGGACGTCGTGGCCGAGGTCCAGCCACTGCCGGTGGACCAGGTCGAAGGCCAGGTAGGTGGCCGCATGACCGAGGTGGGTGGCGTCGTAGGGGGTGATCCCGCAGACGTACATCGTGGCCTTCCGGCCGGCCGCCACCGGGCGCACCTGCCGGTCGGAGGTGTCATACAGCCGCAACTCGGGGCCGCGTCCCGGCACCGCCGGCACGTCCGCACAAGACCAGGACCGCATAACGTCGACTCTAAACGCGGGCGGGATCAGCGAAATTCCTGGCGGATGGCCTCGAGCAGGATGGGCGCCAGCTCGGCCCGGCACATCACGAAGTCGGGCAGGTACGGGTCAAGCTGGTTGTAGCGCAGCGGCGAACCGTCCAGCCGCGACGCGTGCATGCCCGCGGCCATCACCACCCCGGCCGGGGCCGCCGAATCCCATTCCCACTGGCCGCCGGCGTGCACGTAGGCGTCGACGTCCCCGTCGATGATCGCCATCGCCTTGGCGCCCGCCGAGCCGATCGCCACCGGCTGAATTGGAAGCCGCTGCCGCATGCGGTGCAGCACCGCCGGTGGCCGGGTGGCGCTGACGGCGATCCGGAACGTGTGCGGCACGCCGACGCGTGCGGCGCCGTCGCTCACGGTGTCGCTGCGGTAGACGGTGTTGCCGCGGGCCGGCAGCGATACGGCCGCGTCGGTGATCTCGCGCTGGCCGTCGGTCGGGCGCTGCCACAGCGCGATGTGGACCGCCCAGTCGTCGCGGCCCGGCGTGGAGAACTCGCGGGTGCCGTCCAGTGGGTCGATGATCCAGACGCGGTCGTGGTTCAGCCGGGACAGGTCGTCGTGGGCCTCCTCGCTGAGCACCGCATCGGCGGGCCGCGCTTCCCGCAGCCGCTTCAGGATCAGCGCGTTGGCCAGGCTGTCACCGGCGTCGCCCAGCGCCCACGGGTGGCCGAAGCCGATCTCCTCGCGCACCTTAAGCAGCAACTCCCCCGCCTCCGCGGCGAGATCGGCGGCCAACGCGGCATCGCTCATCTCATCCGCGGCCGACGTCACCGGTTCAGTATCCCCGACGGACCCGGCCCGCTTGCGATCGCCGCTCAACCCCCACGCGCCGACCCGCTGCGCCCGGCTCCGCCGCGCTTGCGATCGCCGCACAACCCCCACGCGCCGACCCGCTGCGCCCGGCTCCGCCGCGCTTGCGATCGCCGCTAAAACGCCGGCCACGGGATGGGCCGGTGCCGGTTGGGCCCGGGCATGACCGGATTGGCCAGCAGCGCGTACGCGCGGCGGCGCAGCGCCGCGACCTCGGCGCGCGTGATGTGCCCGGCCAGCTCGTCGCCGAGCTCCCCGGTGAGGGCCTCGGCGAGCCCGGCCACCGCCTCGCAGGTCTCGTCGTCGATCGGCTTACCGGCCCAGCCCCACAGCACGGTGCGCAGCTTGTTCTCCACGTGCAGGCACACGCCGTGGTCGACGCCGTACACCTGGCCGTCGACGCCGAACAGGATGTGGCCACCCTTGCGGTCGGCGTTGTTGACCAAGATGTCGAACACCGCCATCCGCCGCAGCCGCGCGTCGTCGGCGTGCATCAGGATGACCTCGTCGCCGGCGTAGTCGTAGGCGCGCAGCACGGGCAGGTAGCCCGGCTGCAACTTGTTGGCGGGAAACAGGTCGACCAGATCCGGGCCCGGCCGCGGATCACAATCGGCCGCGTCCCCGGGCTGCTGCACCCACAGCTGCAGCATCCCGGGACCAGCCGGCCCGTCGCGAATCACGGTGTAGGGCACAATGTTCCACCGCAGCTGCGTCGACACCAGGTAGGCGCCAAGCTCGCGGCCGGCCAGCGTCCCGTCGGGAAAGTCCCACAGCGGCGCTTCACCGGAAACCGGCTTGTAAACGCAGTGCACGCTGGATTCGCCGAGCGTCGACTCGCACAAGAAGGTGGCGTTGCTGGCCGAGCGGATGCGTCCGAGGACTGTCAGCTCGCCGTCCCGCAACACCTCGCGCTCGTCAGCCCCGCTATTCCTCGGCGTCATCGTCGGGCCCGAGCAGCGCGCTGCGCCTATAGCCGTTGGTGCGGGCGCAGATGTGGCCCTCGGGATCCAACGGTTCGTCGCACAGCGGGCACGGCGGACGCCCGGCCGAGATGACGCGGTTGGAGCGGGTGGCGAACTGCCGCGCCGACTCCGGCGTCAAGAACACCCGCACCGCGTCTGGGCCCTCCTCGGTGTCGTCGAGCACCACCGAGGCGTCGAACTCGGCGTCGGTGACCGCCAGCAACTCGACCACCACGGTCTGGGCCTCCGAATCCCAGCCGAGCCCCATCGTGCCGACCCGAAACGCCGCATCGACCGGTGTGATCAACGGGTTGAGGTCCTCGACCTCGGCGGGCTCGGGCGGCACGGGCGTGCCGAACCTGCGGTTCACCTCGAGCAGCAGCGCACCGATGCGTTCGGCGAGCACCGCGACCTGTTGCTTCTCCAGGACCACGGACACCACCCGGGAGTCGCCCACCGCCTGGATGTAGAAGGTGCGGTTGCCGGGCTGCCCAACGGTCCCGGCCACGAAGCGGTCGGGTGTGCGAAAGACATGAATTGCGCGGGCCATGGCACCTCCAAAATACCGGCTGTTGCCGTCGCCGTGCGATTCGATTGCCCGCCCTCAGCGGAATTAATCAGTCGATCCGCCGACCACCGCGTCGCCGGACGGCACCGCTTCCGCCGGCGGGGTTTTCGCCTCGTCCTTCGGCTCACGCTGAGCCTGTCCGTCGGTGGACTGGTCCGTGCGCTCGTCCTTGCGCTCGTCCTTGGGCGGTGGCCCGGCGCGCAGCGCGGCCGCCAGCCGCGCACCGGTGTGGTTGACGTGCAACACGAACGGGCGCAACGGGGTGTATCGGATGACGCTGACCGACCCCGGGTCCGCGGTGACCCGCTGGAACCCGTCGAGGTGCATGCCGTAGGCGTCGGCGACGACGGACTTGATGACGTCCCCGTGGGTGCAGGCCACCCAGAGCGCGTCGCCGCCGTGCTGTTCGGCCAGTCGTCGGTCGTGTTCGCGCACGGCGGCCACGGCGCGCGCCTGCACCTGCGCGAGGCCCTCGCCGCCGGGGAACACCGCCGCACTGGGGTGGGCCTGGACGACCCCCCACAACGGCTCCTTCGTCAGCTCGCCGATCTTGCGGCCCGTCCACTCCCCGTAGTCCACTTCGGCCAGCCGGTCGTCGATCAGCGGCTCGAGGCACAGCGCCTCGGCCAGCGGCTCGACCGTGCGCCGGCAGCGCAGCAGCGGCGAGGTGACCACCGCCCGGATCGCCAGATCGCCGATCCGATCGATCAGCCCGGCGGCCTGCTCGCGGCCCTTGTCGTCGAGGTCGACGCCCTCGGAACGCCCGGCCAGGATCCCGGCGGTGTTCGAGGTGGAGCGGCCATGCCGCAACAGGATGACGGTCATCGCGCCGGAACCGCAGTCACGACGACGACCGTACCCGGTCCGGGCGGTGGGGACGGAGGCCGATTAGCGGTGGACGGAGACCGCGTGGGCGACCGAGTCGCGGACCGCCGCGGTCAGGCTGCGCTCGTCGGTGAGATCGAGGTCGACCAGGCTGCGGACCGCCCTGGCGACGACGTCTTCGGCCTGTGGAACCGGCCCATTCAGGCGCGGGCGGTAAATCTCGACGACGAGCGAGCGATGCTCGATGTGAAACGAAAAACTGCGTCCATCACCGACTTGTCCGTACCCGCTGGCGAAGATGCCTGTCGTGAGGTCCTCGACAGCAAACTCTGTAGCTGCGGTATGCCGGTCAGCGGTGACGGTCATGACGCGACCATACCTCTCCAGCGCGACCGGATACAGGCAACTTGGCCATCTTGGATGCGAAACCGTTCCTTAGAATTCGACTTTCACTCGACGGCTTTTATTCGACACCGCCAGGGAGAATCGTTGCTGAACCAACGTGGGCGCGACAAAAAAGCACTTCTCGCGTCCGTCGTGGCGGTGCTGCCTTTGCTGGCGCTGATCGGCGGTTGTGCAGGGGGCTCCCGGAATCCGCTCAGTGGCGCCCCGCCCACGATCGAGCCGGCGCGGGCCGCCCAGTCACCTCCGGCGGCGCAGCGCCCGGCCGGCGTGGTGCGGCCCCTGGCGGGCCAGCCCGCAGCGGCGATCTTCGACGCCAGCACCCGCCAGCTTGCCGTGTTGTCCCCCGGCGCCGACGCGCAAGCGCCGGCCAGCCTCGCCGAGTTCGCTGACTCGCACGCCGCGCCGCGCGTGATCGCCCTGCCCGGCCCGGCGACCGCGCTGACCGGCGACGGCCGCGGCACGGCCTTCCTGGCCACCCGCGGCGGCTATTTTGCCGTCGACCTGTCCGCCGGCCGCGCGACGCGGGTACCGGTCGCCAACGCCCAGCAGACCGATTTCACCGCGATCGCGCACCGCGCCGACGGGACGCTGGTGCTGGGCAGCGACGACGGTGCCGTCTACACCCTTGCCTCGCGGACACCCGAGACGATTAAGACCGCCACCATCGGCAGCCGGAACAAGATCTTCGCGCGCGTGGATAGCATTGCCGCGCAAGGAGATACGACCGTCGTGCTGGACCGCGGCCAAACCTCGGTGACGACGATCGGGCCGAACGGGCGCGTCGAACAGGCGCTGCGCGCCGGAGAGGGTGCGACCACCCTGGCGGCGGATCCCCTGAACCGGGTGCTGGTCGCCGACACCCGCGGGGGCCAGCTGCTGGTCTACGGCGTCGACCCGCTGATCCTGCGTCAGGCATTCCCGGTGCGGCAGGCCCCCTACGGCCTGGCCGGATCGCGCGAGCTCGCCTGGGTGTCCCAGACCGGTGCGAACACGGTCATTGGTTACGATCTGTCAACCGGAATCCCCGTCGAAAGGGTGCGATACCCAACCGTGCAGCAACCCAACTCGCTGGCCTTTGACGAAGCGTCGGACACCTTGTACGTGGTGTCGGGGTCGGGTGCGGGCGTTCAGATCGTCGAGCACGCGGCGGGTGGGCGTTGACCGCGGCGCGCTGGAGCCGGCTGCCGGCGGGTTGGGACACCGAGATGTCCGACGACTACGAGTGGATCCCGCTACGGCTGCCGCCGGAGGTCACCCGGCTCAGCGCGTCCACGCGGCTGTCCATCGAGGCCGAATACCGCGGCTGGGAACTGACCCGGGTGCGCCTCTACACCGACGGCAGTAGACGGGTCCTGTTGCGCCGCAAGAAAACCCGCGCTCAAAGCCGGCGGCCCGACCAGCCGGAGTTGTGATGTACCGGCTGCTACGCCGGCTGTTGTTTCTGATCCCGCCCGAGCGCATCCACACGCTGGTTTTCGCCCTGCTGCGCGGCGGCACGGCCCTCGCCGCGCAGCGGCGGATGCTGCGCCGGCTGCTTGCACCTTCCGATCCGGTGCTGGCCAGCACGGTGTTCGGGGTGCGGTTCCCCGGGCCGCTCGGGCTGGCCGCCGGTTTCGACAAGGACGGCGCCGGCCTGCTGACCTGGGGCGCGTTGGGCTTCGGCTATGCCGAGGTCGGGACCGTCACCGCACACCCGCAGCCCGGCAACCCGGCCCCGCGCCTGTTCCGGCTGCCCGCCGACCGGGCCCTGCTCAACCGCATGGGGTTCAACAACCACGGTGCCGGCGAACTGGCGCTGCGGCTGGCGCGGCACCGCCCCGAGGTGCCGATCGGGGTCAACATCGGCAAGACGAAGGCCACGCCGGCCGCCGACGCGGTCGACGACTATCGGGCCAGCGCCCGCCTGGTCGGCCCGCTGGCGTCGTATCTGGTGGTCAACGTCAGCTCCCCCAACACGCCGGGCCTGCGCGACCTGCAGGCCGTCGAGGCCCTGCGGCCCATCCTGTCGGGTGTGCTGGCAGAGACGTCGACCCCGGTGCTGGTCAAGATCGCGCCGGATGTCCCGGACTCCGACATCGACGAGATCGCTGACCTCGCAGTCGAATTGGGCTTGGCGGGGATTGTGGCCACCAACACCACGGTGTCGCGGGAGGGCCTAACCACACCCGGCGTCGACCGGCTGGGCCCGGGCGGCATCTCCGGGCCGCCGGTGGCGCGCCGCGCGCTCGAGGTGCTGCGTCGGCTCTACGCCCGGGTCGGCGACCGCCTGGTGCTGATCAGCGTCGGGGGCATCGAGACCGCCGACGACGCCTGGGAGCGGATCACCGCGGGCGCGTCGCTGCTGCAGGGCTACACGGGCTTCATCTACGGAGGGGGCTTGTGGCCCAAGCACATTCACGATGGCATTGCCCGACGCCTGCACGACGGCGGGTTCGCCTCGCTCGGCGACGCGGTCGGATCGGCGGCGCGGGAGCCCGGTTAGATTAACCTGCTGTTCGACCGGATCCGGGAGGGTCGACGGTTAGGAGGCACACCACCTACGTCATCGCCTCCACGCCCCGTTCGGGTAGTTCGCTGCTGGCCGCCGGCCTCGTGGCGACCGGGGTGGCCGGCCGGCCCGAGGAGTACTTCACGCCCGACCACATCGGGGCGTCTAAGCAAGATCTGAAGCTGCCGGGGGATTGCTCCTGGCGCGACTACCTGGCCACCGTGATGGCGTTCGCGGCGACGGAGAACGGCGTCCGGGGCGATCCGGGAGCGGCAATCGAATTTCTCTTCCCCGCAGCCGTTTTCGTCAATATCGTCCGGGCCGATCGGCGCGCGCAAGCGATATCGCTGTTTCGCGCCGGGGCCACCGACGAGTGGTTTCATGTTCCGGCTCGTCGCGCACGGGCCGCCATTGGGGCCTCTACCTCGCCCGGCCCGCGGCCGCCCGGGGCGCGTTCGATCTCACCGCCCTGGCACCGACGTACGAGCAGATCGTCGCGATAGAACGCGGCCTCGACGCCGAACAGGCGGCATGGACCGACTACTTCACCACCCGGCGCTGTCAGGTCCTGATGGTCCGCTACGAAGATCTCGACGCGGACCATCGCGGCGAGATCGCGCGGGTCTTGGACTTCCTCGGTGCCGACCCGTCACACGCCGCTCGCGTGCCCAGGCCCCCGCTCGAGCGTCAAACGGACCACGTCAACGAACACTGGCGACGCCTCATTGACCAAGAGGGTCGCAGGTTTAGCCCGCGCTGACCGTTGGGGCGTGTGCCCGGTTCGATCACGCCGCCCCGTCTTCGCCCTCGCGGCTTTCGTCGTCGCCGCCGTCTTCGTTGCCGGGCAGGAGCTTTTCGGGGTGATGGAAGGTGTTGGTTCTGGGCTGGCCGTAGTCGAGGTGGGGCGGGGGGATCCATTCGATGGTGCCGTCGTGGCGTTTTCGGGTGGTCCAGCCGCCGGGTTGGACCAGGGGGTGGTCGGCCCCGCAGGCGAAGGTGAGTTTGTCGACGTCGGTGCGCCGCGTGGTGGCCCAGTCCTCGACGTGGTGGACTTCGCACCAGTAGCCCCGCACGTCGCAGCCGGGACGGGTGCAGCCGCGGTCCTTGGCGTACAAGACGATTCGCTGGGCCGGTGAGGCGAGCCGCTTGGTGTGATACAGCGCCAGCGGCTCACCGTGGTCGAAGATCGCCAGGTACTGGTGGGCGTGGCGGGCCATCCGGATGACATCGGACATCGGCAGCAGGGTGCCCCCGCCGGTCAGCCCCTTGCCGGCGGCCGCTTCAAGGTCGGCCAGCGTGGTGGTGATGATGATCGATGCCGGTAACCCGTTGTGCTGGCCCAGGTTTCCGCCGGCTAGCAGCGGGCGCAGGCCGGCGTTGAGGCCGTCGTGGTTGCGCTGGGGTGCGCTGCGAGTGTCGCGGCGCACCGCCTCGGCATCGGCCGGCCCGTCCACGACGGGGGCGTCGTCATCGGGATTGCACATCCCCGGGGCGGCGGTCTTGGCCAGCACCGCCTCGAGGGTGGCGCGGGCCTCCGGGGTCAGCAGCGCCCGCAGCTCCGACATGCCGTCGGCGCCCTGCTTGCCCAGCGTCAGCCCGCGGCGGCGGGCACGGTCCTCGTCGGTGTAGTCGCCGTCGGGATTGAGGTAATAGGTGATCAGATCGGCCCAGTCGCGCACCTGCTCGGGACGATACTGGGCGGCCAAGCCGGCCAGGTCGGCCTCGGCGCGTTCCCGCGTCGCCGCGTCCACCCAGCCCGGCAGCCCCTCCAAAAACCGGCGGATCACCGCCACGTGGGCCGCGCCGGCCTGGCCCGCGCGTTCGGCCGCCGCGGTGACCGCAAGCCGCGGCTTTAGCGATTCACCGGTCAACGCGTGCCGCGGCCCCAAGTCGGCGGCCTCCGCCACCCGCCGGGTGGCCTCGCTGCGGGTGATCCGCAGCCGATCGGCCACCACGTGGGACAACCTGCCACCCAGCTCGGCGGGCCCGGCCTGCTCGCCCAGCTGATTGATCAGCGCATGCCCCGGCACGCGCAACCTGCGCGTCTCCTGCTCGAGCCGCTCGAGCAACGCCAGGCGCTCCGGCGTGGTCAACGCGTCGTACTCGTGCTCGACGACCCGCGACACGGCGGTGTGCAGCGCATCGAAGTCCTTCCGGACCTGCTCGCGGGTGGTCGAACTCATGTTCGAAATGATATGCCTGCCCACCGACAAGCGGCATGGGCGCAGGGTGCGGCCGACCGCCCAGGATGGCCGCGCTTAGGTCTGCTCGTACGTGCCGTAGATGTAGGCCCGCGCGATCGCGTGCTGAAAAAGGTTGAACCCCAAAAACGCCGGGCTGGCGTCCTCGGTCAGGTCCAGCTTCTCGACGTCCACCGCGTGCACCGCGACGTAGTAGCGATGCGGGCCGTGGCCCGGGGGCGGCGCGGCGCCGACGTAGCGGCGCATCCCGGCGTCGTTCACCAGCGTCAGGGCCCCGCCGGGAAGCTGGCGGCCATCGCCGGCGCCGTCGGGCAACTCCGTCACGTCGGCAGGCAGGTTGGCCACCGCCCAGTGCCAGAATCCGGACAGGGTCGGGGCGTCGGGGTCATAAACGGTGACGGCGAAGCTGCGGGTCTCCTCGGGGAAGCCCGACCAGCTCAGCTGCGGGCTCACGTCCTCACCCCCGGCGCCCATAAGCCCGCTGACTTGCGGTGTGGCCAGCGGCTGACCGTTGGTGATCGAGTTCGATTCCAGGCTGAACAACGGCAGCTTGGGCAGCGCGTCGTACGGGTCGGGCGGCAGGCTCATCGGCGATCCTCTCGTGTCTTGTTGGCTAGCAGTGCGTCAGGAAGTGGGTCAGCACGTCGGTGCCGAACCTCAGCGCATCGACGGGTACCCGTTCGTCCACGCCGTGGAACAGCGCGCTGAAATCCAGGTCCGGCGGTAGGCGCAGCGGGGCGAAACCGAAGCAGCGAATGCCCAAGCGCGCGAAGGCCTTCGCGTCGGTGCCGCCGGAAAGCATATACGGCACGGTCCGGGCGTCGGGGTCGAGCGCCAGCACCGCGGCGTTCATCGCATCGACCAAATCGCCGTCAAACCCGGTCTCATACGACGGCTGGTCCCTGATCCATTCCCGGGTGACGTCGGGGCCGAGCAGCCGGTCGACCTCGGCCTCGAACGCCGCCTTGCGGCCCGGAAGGATGCGGCAGTCCACCACCGCTTCGGCCGTCGCCGGAATGACGTTGGCCTTGTAGCCGGCCTTGAGCATCGTCGGATTGGCGGTGTCGCGCAGCACGGCGTTGAGCATGCGGGCCATCGGCCCCAGCTTTTCGATCGTCCCCTCGAGGTCTTTTGCCTCGGTGTCGAACGTCAGCCCGGTCTCGTCGCTGACCGCCGCCAGAAACTGGTCGACGGCGTGGGTGATCACGAGGGGAAACCGGTGCCGGCCCAGTCGGGCGACGGCCTCGGCGACGGCGGTCACCGCGTTGCGGTCGTGGGCCATCGAGCCGTGGCCGGCCGGGCCGCGGGCCGTCAACCGCATCCACGACAGCCCCTTCTCGGCCGTCTCGATCAAATAGAGCCTGCGCTCGCCGCCGTCGCGGCGCGGCACGGTCAGCGAGAACCCGCCCACTTCGCCGATCGCCTCGGTGACACCCTCGAACAGCTCGGGCCTGTTGTCGACCAACCATTGCGCCCCGTAGGTGCCGCCGTGCTCCTCGTCGGCGAGGAAAGCGAACACCAGATCGCGTGGCGGCACGATGCCCGACCGCCGCAAGTGCCGCGCGACGACGATCATCATGCCGACCATGTTCTTCATGTCGACCGCGCCGCGCCCCCAGACGAAGCCGTCCTCCACGGCGCCGGAAAACGGGTGCACGCTCCAATCGGCGGGCTCGGCCGGCACGACGTCGAGGTGGCCGTGGATCAGCAGGGCGCCGCGCGACCTGTCCGCGCCCTCGAGGCGCACCACGACGTTGCCCCTCCCGGGCGCGCCGGATTCGACGTACTGCGGCTGGTAGCCGACCTCGGCGAGCCGCTCGGCGACCCAGTGCGCGCATTCGGCCTCACCCCGCGTCGTCTCGGGGTCGCCGGTGTTTGTGGTGTCGAACCGGATCAAGCTGCTGACGACCTCGACCACGTCGTCGCGCGGATTGGTGGAACCCTCGCTTCCCCGGCTTTCAACGGTCACAACCACCTTTCCTACCATTGCCGGCGGCACTCGGCCCGCGCTGCGGTCGGGGGCGGGCGCAGGGCGCATGCGGGCCGCATCGTCGGCGAGCTGGATTAAATTGCCCGCCTCCTCCTCCGCCCGCCATGCGGGCCGCATCGTCGGCGAGCTGGGTTGGGTCCGCGGGGACCGATCCGATAGCCTTAGCTGCCAACCCATGCGGTTGGTCTTGTCCGAGTGGCGGAATGGCAGACGCGCTAGCTTGAGGTGCTAGTGCCCTACTAATGGGCGTGGGGGTTCAAGTCCCCCCTCGGACACAAAATCTATGGCCGGACGCCGCTTCGGCGCCGGGTAGACGGCTCTCGTGCGCAAGCGATGCTGCGGCCCATTTCGGATGAAGCGCCGAGTCTTTCCCACTGCCGATCGGCACACTGCCAATCGCGGTTCCACGAATGCGTTTTGGAGGCCCCGGCCGCCACACGTAGGCTTGAGGCAGGCCAAGAGCCTGGCGAATGGCGACCTATGAACCCACCGAGCGGCTTTCTCCGGAGAACCTCGACGCGCACGTTCCGCGATCGTCGCGAGGCCGGTCGCGCCCTGGCCGACGAGCTGGCGTCCTACCGCGACAAAGAAGGCGTGCTGGTCCTCGGGCTGGCCCGCGGCGGGGTGCCCGTGGCTTGGGAGGTCGCGGCGGCGCTGCACGCCCCGATGGACGTGTTCTTGGTCCGCAAGCTCGGCGTGCCGCGCTGGTCGGAGCTCGCGATGGGGGCGTTGGCCAGCGGCGGCGGGGTGGTGATGAACGACAACGTGATCTCCAGCCTGCACATCACCGACGAGGAGGTCCGCGAGGTGATCGCCAGCGAGACGGCCGAGCTCACCCGCCGCGAGCAGGCCTACCGGGGCGGGCGTCCGATCGCCGACCCCCGCGGCAAGACGGTCATCCTGGTCGACGACGGCATCGCCACCGGCGCGAGCATCTTGGCCGCGGTCCGTGCGGTGCGGGCCGCGGGCGCCGAATCGATCGTCGTCGCGGTCCCCGTCGGGCCGGAGTCGACGTGCCGCGAGCTCGCCAAGGAAGCCGACGATGTGGTGTGCGCGACCATGCCGCCGGGATTCGAGGCCGTCGGGCAGGTTTACGCCGACTTCCATCAGGTCAGCGACGATGAGGTGCGCGAGCTGCTCGGGACGCCGACCGGCTGAGGGCGTTACTTCGCGTGGTCGTCGCTGCGTCCGTCGGCGGGGACGGCCGACTCATCGCTCGTTTCGAAGCCCTGCGACGACTCGCCGACGGTGGTGTCGTAGGTGGCCGGGTGAAGATCGCTCTCCGGCGGGACTTCCTCGGGGTAGTCGACCGGGGCGTCGGCGTTATCCTCAGCGGCGTCCTCAGCGGCGTCTTCAGCGTCGTCCTGGGCGTCGCCTTCAAGGTCTCCGACGTCGTGCGCGTCGCCGCCGCGGACGTCGCGCCGCTGGCGTTCCCGCAGGGCGTCGATGATCAGCAGCACCACGCCCAAAACGCTGGCGCCGATGCACACCCAGGCCACCAACTCGTTGCTGGTGACGACCGCGAACACCAGTGCGACCAGCCCGATGAGGGCCAGTACCAGGGCAATGATCAGCATCGGTCATCCCTCCAGCCGACGAGCGGGAGTGCCAGGTTCAGTGCGGGCACGTTCTGAGGCTAGTTACTACCGCGGTTGAATTGGTCGAACCCCCCGGCGTCGGCGCTGGAGTCGACGGGCGCCGCCGATCCGCGCTGGCCGAGCTCCTCGAGCTGGGATTCCAGGTAGGTCTTGAGGCGAGTGCGGTATTCGCGTTCGAAGGTACGGAGCTGTTCGAGGCGGCCTTCCAGCACGGTGCGTTGCTGGTTGATGGTCCCCATGATCTCGGAGTGTTTGCGCTCGGCGTCGGCCTGCAGCGCGTCGGCCTTCTCCTGGGCCTGGCGCAGCTGGGCCTCCGAGCGGGTCTGGGCGTCGGCGAGCATCGCGTCGGCACGCTGGCGGGCCTCGGCGACGGTGGTCTCGGCGGTGTGACGGGCCTCGCTGAGGATCTGGTCGGCATTGGCGCGGGCGTCGGCCAGCATCTTTTCGGATTCGGCCTTCGCGGTGCTGGTCAGCCGGTCCGCGGTGTCCTGCGCCAGGCTCAGCACCCGCGCCGCCTTCATGGCCTGCTCCTCGTTGGTTCCCGCGGCGGCGGCGGGGGCGGCGACGGGGGCCGACGCCGCCCTGACCGGTTCGGGTTCGGGCTCGAACGCCGGGATCGCCTTGGTGGGCTGCGCGCCGCCGGCGCCGCCTGCGGCGGCCAGCTCGCGGTCCAGCTCCTCGATGCGTTGGCGCAGATCGGTGTTCTCTTCGATGAGCCGCGTCAGCTCGTTCTCCACCAGGTCGAGGAAGGCGTCGACCTCATCTTCGTTGTAACCGCGCTTGCCGATCGGCGGCTTACTGAACGCCACATTGTGGACGTCGGCTGGTGTAAGCGGCATTGTCGTCCCCTCGAGTTCCTGTCAAACGATCTGGAAAGTGTAGAACGGAGTGGTTGCCGTCATGCAACTGCCGTCCATCCTGTCACACCAGACCCTGCGGTAGCCGATTAGGCCAATTAATAAGAACCAATTTCACACACTAAGACCAATAAAATCCAAATCCTTAGAATTTTTAAATCGCGGCCGCCGAACCGAGGCTAAAGCGTGGCCGAACCGTCTCCGGGCTCCGGTAGCGGCCTCACGCCGCGGCGCCGAACGCCAGTTGCATGCCGATGAAGGCGACGAGCAGCAGCACCATGATGGACAGGTCGAAGCGGACCGCGCCGATGGTCAGCTGGGGGATCAGCCGGCGCAGCAGCTTCACCGGCGGGTCGGTGATGGACATGATGATCTCGAGGATCACCACGGTGACGCCGGTGGGGCGCCAGTCACGGCTGAACGACCGGATGAACTCGACGACGACCCGGGCGATGAGCAGCAGCCAGAAAATGAACAGCGCGAACCCGAGGATCTGAAAGAACAGCACCAACTTCGAAGCCCGACCTTACCGATGAGATGTCAGCCGCGCCCTCGTGCGGCAATCGCCAGCGTACCGACAGCGTACCGAGAGCGTACCGACTCTGATGTGCGGCCACACTTCTCGCGCCGACGGCGCCGAAGGGCGAGGGGACGACCCAGCCCCGCGGGCGAAACCGGTGTGGCTAATGGGGTGTGTGGCTATCGGGTGTGGCTATTGGTAAGCGTAGAACCCGGTTTCGGCGATCCGGCGGCGCTCCTCGGGCGACACGTCGACGTCGGCGGGAGACAGCAGGAACACCTTGGTGGCGACCTTGTCGAACGAGCCGCGCAGCGCAAAGGCCAGGCCGGCGGCGAAGTCGACGAGCCGCTTGGCGTCGGCGTTGTCCATCGAGACCAGGTCCATGATGACCGGGGTGCCGTCGCGGAAGCGCTCGCCGATGGTGCGGGCCTCGCTGTAATCCTTAGGCCGAAGCGTGGTGATCTTCGACAGCGGGTGGCCTTCTTCGAACATCATCGCCATCCGGCGCGGGTCCATCGCCAGCGCCCCGCGGGTGGTGTTGCGCAGCCACGACCCCAGGCGCGGCCTGGGCATCTCGGGCCGCTCGAAGTCGCGCGGGTGGATGGCGCCGTAGCGGGGGTCGTCCCCGTAGCCGCCGCGGTAGCTGCTCGGCGGGTAGTCGGCGGGCTCGCCGCGCGGGTCCCGGACATCCTCGTAGTCGCGGCCCTCGTAGCGGCCGTCCAGGCGGCCATATCCGTCGTCGAACCGCGGCCGCGGGAAGCCCCGGGACGGGGCCCGGTCGTCGTAGTACTCGTCGTCGTAATCCTCCATCGGAGCCATACCGAAGTAGGCCTTGACCTTGTGCAGTGTGCTCATCGCTAACCCCTTCTAGCCCCTGGGAGTTGTGGTGTCTGTGATGAAGGTGTGACTACAGTGATTACTCACGGTGACGGTAGCCGCCGCGGGCCCAATAGCGCGGTACCGACACGCACACATGTCGAACCATGTTTGACGGCGATTTCGAAGTCTCCGGACATCCCGGCGGACAGGCCGACGGCGTTCGGGTGCGATTCCATGACCCGACGATGCTCCGATCGCAGCAGCTCAAAGGCGCGATCGGGTTCCCAGTCCAGGGGCGGGATGCCCATCAGCCCGACCAGTTCCAGGCCCTTGGCCTCCTCCACCAGCGCGCAGACCCGGTCGACAGCGCCGGCCGCGGTGATGTCGACCCCGCCGCGCGAGACGTCGCCGTCGAGGCTCACCTCGACGTAGACGCGCAGCGGCTTGGTCCGACGCCCGTCGGCCAGGGCCGCCGACACCGCCCGATCGAGCGCGGCCACCAGCCTGGGGCTGTCGACCGAGTGGGCGGTGTGGGCCCACTGGGCCAGCGACCGCGCCTTATTGCGCTGAATCCGGCCCACCATGTGCCAGTGCATATCCCGTAAGTCCGGCCGCGCAGAACTGCTTGCCAAGCGGGCGACTTCGGCCACCTTCGCCGCGGCTTCCTGATCGCGTGATTCGCCGACGCACCGACAACCCAATCGAGACAAAATCGCAACATCGGTTGCGGGAAAAAATTTGGTAATAGGAAGAAGTTCAATTTCGCTGACATTGCGGCCCGCCGCTTCGGCGGCCGCGGCAAGTCGCGATCGCACGTTGGCCAACGCATGAGTCAATTCCGATTCGCGATCACCGTGGTTTGCGTCGCTTCCACGGGCCGGCGTGTTCACCGCCATTGCGGTCACTCCATCCAGACCAGCGATGCCAGCCGGCCGGTCGGCGCGTCCCTGCGGTGACTGAACAGGGCCGCGTCGGCCACCGTGCAGCGCGGATCGACGTCGATCGCGGTGACCCCCAAATGCCGTAGCTGACAAGCGATTCCGGCGCGCAGGTCGAGCCCGGGCGTGCCCGCCGCGGTGGTGGTGCGGCTGCCCGGCAGCGCGGCCTCGACCTCGTCGGCCATCGCCGCGGGCACCTCGTAGTTGCGGCCGCTGACCGCCGGACCGAGCAGCGCCGAGATGTCGTCGGCCCGCGCGCCTTGCCTTAGCATCGCCTCCACCGCACGCGCCACCACGCCACGCTGGGCGCCCACCCGGCCGGCGTGCACCGCCGCGACCACCCCGGCCCGCGCGTCGGCCAACAACACCGGCACGCAGTCGGCCGTCACCACGGCGAGCGCCAGTCGCGGCGTGCCGGTGACCAACGCGTCGGTCCCGTCGACCGCTGTTCCCCGCGGCCCGCCGACCACCTCGACCCGGTCGCCGTGGACCTGGTTCATCCACACCACGCGGTCGGCGCCCAAACCGATCGCGGCGCCCAGCCGGGCGCGGTTGGCCGCCACGGCGGCGGGTTCGTCGCCGACGTGGTCGCCGAGATTGAAGGTGTCGAACGGCGGCTTCGAGACACCACCCGCCCGGGTGGTGGTCACCCGCCGGATGCGAACGCTCACGTGACCAGTATCCGGAAACCGTCGTCGTCGGTCAGGCGGCGCCAGCGCTGCCGCCCTCGGGGTCACGGCCACGGGGTCACGGCCACGGGGTCAGCGGCGCATAAACGGCGGCACGTCGACGTCGTCGTCGTCGCCGCCAATGCTCAGCGTCGCGCCGTTGGTCTGCAGCGGCACGCTGACGGCATCGACGGGCTCGAACAGCGTCGAGCTGAGCTTGCCCGCCTTTGCGGATTCGATGCGATGCGCGCCGCCGGTTTCGGTCGCGCTCCCCACGACCGGCTTACGGCCCGGCCCGGTGGCGTCGAAGCCGGCGGCGATGACGGTGACGCGCACCTCGTCGCCCAGCGAGTCGTCGATGACGGTCCCGAAGATGATGTTGGCGTCGGCGTGGGCGGCGTCCTGCACCAGCGAGGCCGCCTCGTTGATCTCGAACAGGCCCAGGTCACTGCCGCCGGCGATCGACATCAGCACGCCCCGCGCGCCCTCCATCGAGGCCTCCAGCAGCGGCGAGTTGATGGCGATCTCGGCGGCCTTCAGCGAGCGGCCCTCGCCGCGGGCCGAGCCGATGCCCATCAGGGCGGTGCCGGCGCCGGACATGATGCCCTTGACGTCGGCGAAGTCGACGTTGATCAGCCCGGGGGTGGTGATCAGGTCGGTGATGCCCTGCACCCCGTTGAGCAGCACCTCGTCGGCGCTGCGGAACGCGTCCATCAGGGACACCGCGGCGTCGCCCATCTGCAACAACCGGTCGTTGGGGATGACGATCAGGGTGTCGCAGCTCTCCCGCAGCGCGGCGATGCCGTTTTCGGCCTGGTTGCCGCGGCGCTTGCCCTCGAACGAGAACGGCCGGGTGACCACGCCGACGGTCAGCGCGCCCAGCTTGCGGGCGATGCTGGCGACGACGGGCGCCCCTCCGGTGCCGGTTCCGCCGCCCTCCCCGGCGGTGACGAACACCATGTCCGCGCCGCGCAGCAACTCCTCGATCTCGTCCTTGGCGTCCTCGGCCGCCTTGCGACCGACCTCGGGGTCCGCCCCGGCGCCCAGCCCTCGCGTGGAGTCGCGACCGACGTCGAGCTTGACGTCGGCGTCGCTCATCAGCAGCGCCTGGGCGTCGGTGTTGATCGCGATGAACTCAACGCCCTTGAGGCCCTGTTCGATCATCCGGTTGACGGCGTTGACGCCGCCGCCACCGATACCCACAACCTTGATCACGGCCAAGTAATTGTGCGGGGGGGTCATCATGTCTCTTCCTCCCTGGTGGGGATTCGGTGTCTCCGCCCGGCAAACCCTCAACCTCAACCATAGGGTTAGAGTTATGTCAAGTAGTTCCGCGCAAACAGAACGGTATGGGCACGGCGCGCGCTAGCCCGGCAGGCGCGCCGAAACGCGCTACGCAAATTTTTGTCGGGAGCGTCACGGGCGCCGACGCCGGGAGCGCGACTATTTGACGGTCGGCAGGTCCGGGCTGGACACGTCGTAGACCTTGCCGGGCTGGGTCAGCAGCGCGGCGAGCTTCTCGGCCTTCTCGTCGGCGCGGTCGGTGGTCCCCCAGATCACCGTGCGCCCGTCGCCCAGCGTCAGGGTGATCGACGCCACCGACGGGGCCGCGATCCGGGCGACCTGGCCCGAAACCTCCGGGCGCAGCGCGAGCAACACCTGCAACGCGGCCTTGGTCGGCGGATCCGTGGGCCCGGGATCGGCGACGTCGATGTAGGGCAGCGCCGGCGGCGGTGGCGCGGTCGCGAAGTCCACGCCGTCGCGGTCGAACAGGTGCGGGCCGTCGGGAAAGTCCTTGACCACCAGGGGAACCCGCTCGACGATGGTGATCCGCAGCGCCGACGGATACTGGCGCTGCACCCGCGCGCTGGCCACCCGCCGGATCGCCGCGACCCGGTCGGCGACCTGGTTGGTGTTGATCTGCAGCAGCGGCGTGCCCGGCCGCACCCGCGCCGCGTCGAGGACCTCCTCGCGCGTCACCGTCCCGATGCCGATGACGACGATGTTGCGCGCCGACATGGCCGGCGTGAAGTACAGGATCAAGCCGAGCCCGACCCCCACGACGGCCAGTACCACGCTGGCCAGCAGCATCTTCAGGCCCCGAACCACCCCGCGCGCAGGGGGTTTGGGCGGGCTGGCGATGCGGCCGCTGGCCCGGCGTTTGGCCTCGCGGCGCGCCTCCTCGATGGCCCTGGCGCGGGCCTGCGCGGCGCGGCGCTCCGCGCGTTCGCGGCGGGCGCGCCGGCGCGGCCCCTCGAATGCGGTGTCGTCCGCGGCGGTCCGGCCGTCGGCCTGCGCGGTGGCGAGGGGCTCGGTCATCACGCCGTCGGCGTCGTCGGCCGGCTCGGTCATCGCAACGCCCCCGGCCGGCCCGGCGTGCCGCGGTTGGCCCGGTCCCGCAGCGCGGCCACAATCTCGGGCCCGAGCAGGGTCACGTCGCCCGCGCCCATCGTGACGACGACGTCGCCGGGGCCGGCGACCGCCGCCGCCGCCTGCGCGACGGCCGAGAAGTCCGGCAGGTAGCGCACCGGCACGCTGACGTGCTCGGCGACGCTGGCCCCGCTGACGCCGGGCAAAGGTTGTTCGCGCGCGCCGTAGACGTCGAGGACGAACACCTCGTCGGCGGCGTCCAGCGCGTGACCGAACTCGGCTGCGAAAGATCTTGTGCGCGAATACAAGTGGGGCTGGAACACCACGATGCAGCGGCCGCCGTCACCGCCGTCGCCCTCCTCGAGGGCCGTGCGCACCGCGGCCAGGGTGGCGCTGATCTCCGTGGGGTGGTGGGCGTAGTCGTCGAACACCCGCACCGAGCCCTTGCCCACCGACGCGGTCCCGATCAGCTCGAACCGCCGCCGCACCCCCTCGAAGCCGGCCAGCCCGTCGAGCACCTCGTCGGCCGGGGCGCCGATCTCCGTCGCCGCCAGGAGCGCGCCCAGCGCGTTGAGCGCCATGTGCCGCCCGGGCATCGAGAGCCGCATCACGCGAGGGTGGGGCTCGCCATCCAGCCCGATGAGGGCCACCGCCTCGGTGCCGTGTTGCTCCCACGACAGCAGCCGGGCCGCCAGGTCCTGCTCGGGGGACGACCCGTAGCGCAGCACCCGGATGCCCAGCGCGGCGGTGCGTTCGGCCAGCGCCGCGGCGCCCGGGTCGTCGATGCACACCACGAGCGCGCCGCCGGGCGCCAGTCGCTCGACGAACGCGTCGAAGACCCCGACGTAGGCGTCGGCACTGCCGTAGAAGTCCAGGTGATCGGTTTCGATGTTGGTGACCACCGCGACGTCGGGCGCGTATTCCAGCAGCGAGCCGTCGCTTTCGTCCGCCTCGGCGACGAAGCAATCACCGCTGCCGTG
Organism: Mycobacterium palustre; assembly: GCF_002101785.1. Lineage (GTDB taxonomy): Bacteria > Actinomycetota > Actinomycetes > Mycobacteriales > Mycobacteriaceae > Mycobacterium > Mycobacterium palustre. Next base: position 11,705 of record NZ_LQPJ01000152.1, on the reverse strand, counting down.
GTGGGCGTTGGTACCCGCCTCCCCCAGCTCCCCGCCGACGGCGAACGACGGGTCCCGCCCGCAGTGCTGCAAGGCCACGATCAGCATCGACGTCGTCGTCGTCTTGCCGTGGGTGCCGGTGACCATCAGCGTGGTGCGGCCCTCCATCAGCCTGGCCAGCACGGCCGGCCGAAGCACCACCGGGATGCCGCGCCGGCGGGCCTCGACGAGCTCGGGGTTGGTTTTCGGGATGGCGGCGTGGGTGGTGATCACCGCCGTGGGGCCGCCGGGCAACAGGTCCAGCGATGACGGGTCGTGGCCGACGCGGATCTCGGCGCCCCTGGCCCGCAGCGCGTGCAGCCCGCGCGACTCCTTGGCGTCGGACCCCGACACCAGCGCGCCGCGGTCGAGCAGGATGCGGGCGATGCCCGACATCCCGGCTCCCCCGATGCCGACCATGTGCACCCTGTGCAACTCGGGGGGCAGCTCGGGCGGCGGCTGCCCGGCGCTCACGGTGCCCCTCCGGACCTCCGGCCCGACGCCACCGCCCGCCTGGCGATGTCCAGCGCCGCCTGGGCCACCTGGCGCGCGGCGTCCGGGTGCCCGACCCGGGCGGCCGCCGCCGTCATGGCCGCCAGCCGCGGCGGGTCGGTGAGCAGCGCGGACACCCGCTCGGCGACCGCGGCGGGCGTCAGGTCGGCGTCGGCGACCAGCATGCCCCCGCCGGCGTTGACCACCGGCAGCGCGTTGAGCCGCTGTTCGCCGTTGCCGATCGGGAGCGGCACGTAGATGGCCGGCAGCCCGACGGCCGAGACCTCGGCGACCGTCATCGCCCCGGAGCGGCAGATCGCCAGGTCGGCGGCGGCATACGCCAAATCCATCCGGTCCAAGTAGGGCACCGCGACGTAGGGCGGATCGCCCGGCTGCGGCTCGCGCAGCTCGAGGGCGTTCTTCGGCCCGTGCGCGTGCAGCACGGAGACGCCCGCGGCGGCCAGCTCGGCGGCGGCCCCGGAGACGGCCCGGTTCAGCGAGACGGCGCCCTGCGAACCGCCAAACACCAGCAGCACCCGCGCGTCGTCGGCGAAGCCGAAGTGCCGGCGCGCCTCGGCCCGCAGCGCCGCGCGGTCCAGCGCGGTGATGGCGGCCCGCACCGGCACACCGACCACCTCGGCGCGCGCCAGCCCGCAGTCGGGCACCGCCGAGAGCACCCGGTCGGCGGTGCGGGCGCCGACGCGGTTGGCCAGCCCGGCGCGGGCATTGGCCTCGTGGATCAGCACGGGAATGCGCCGCCGCCGGGTGGGGATGCCGCGGGCGGCGAGGTAGGCCGGCAGGGCCACGTACCCGCCGAATCCGATCACGACGTCGGCGCCGACCGAGTCCAGCACCGCGCGGGTCTCGCGCACGGCGCGCCACACCCGCGGCGGCAGCCGGGCGAGGTCCCCGCCGAGCTTGCGGGGCAGCGGCACCGGCGTGATCAGCTCGAGGTGATAACCGCGCTGCGGCACCAACCGGGTCTCCAGACCGCGCGCGGTGCCCAGCGCGGTGATCCGGACCCGCGGATCCAGCGCGCTGAGCGCGTCGGCGACGGCCATGGCCGGCTCCACGTGCCCGGCCGTGCCGCCGCCGGCGAGCACCACCGAGACGGTGGAATCGATCGATGATGCGGCACCGGCGGGCGAGGGGCTCGCCCCCAGCCCGCCGGCCGGTTCATTGATCGTGCCGTTCACCCGTAACGCTGACCTTCCAATGCGCGATCCCGCCGTGTCCGGCGCTGGCCGGCGCCCTGACTGGCGTAGCGCTGGCCAGGTACATGATGCCTCGTGCGCCGCGCCGGGCGGGCGGCTGTGCGCCCGAACGCCGGCCGCGGCGGCGCGTCGTGGTTGCGGGACGCGTTCCGGGCGGGGCCCTGCTTGCCCTTCTTGGCCGGCTTCGCCTTGGCGGGTTGCGGGGCCTTTTTGTGATCCCGGAACGCCTCGATGCGGCCCGGCACGTACGGCTGCGGCAGCGGCAGCCGCAGCACCCGGTTCACCTTGTCGTCGCGGCCGGCCCGCAGCGCGGCCACCGCCTCCGGCTCGTGACGGGCCGCGTTGGCCATGATGCCTATCATGAAAAGCGTTGCCGCCGTGGAGGTTCCGCCGGCAGAAATGAGCGGCAGCTGCAGCCCGGTGACCGGCAGCACCCCGATCACGTAGCCGATGTTGATGAACGCCTGCCCGAGGATCCACATGGTGGTGGTCGCGGTCAGCAGCCGCAGGAAGGGGTCGGCCGACCGGCGCGCGATGCGCATCCCGGTGTAGGCGAACAGCCCGAACAGGGCCAACAGGCCGAACGCGCCGATGAAGCCTAGCTCCTCGCCGATGATCGCGAAGATGAAGTCGTTGTGGGCGTTGGGCAGGTAGTTCCACTTGGCGACGCCCTGGCCGAGGCCGTCGCCGAAGATGCCGCCGTGGGCCAGCGCGAACTTGGCCTGCCGGGCCTGGTAGCCGGTGTCCTGCGGGTCGCTTTCGGGGTTGATCCAGGAACGCACCCGTTCCGAGCGGTAGCCGGCCGACATCGCCAGGACGGCGCCGGCGACGAACACCGCCGCCAGGGAGGTGACGAAGACGCGCAGCGGCAACCCGGCGTACCACAGCAGGGCCAGCAGGATGATGCCCAGCGACACCGTCTGGCCGAGATCGGGCTGGGCGACGATGAGTGCCAGCGCGATGACGGCCGCCGGCACCAGCGGGATCAGCATCTCGCGCAGCGAGGCCCGTTCCATGCGCCGGGCCGCCAGCAGGTGCGCGCCCCAGATGGCGAAGGCGATCTTGGCCAGCTCGGAGGGCTGCATGGACAAGCCCGCGACCACGAACCACTTGCGGGAGCCGTTGGCCAGGTTGCCGATCCCGGGGACCAGCACCAGCACCAGCAGGATGATGGTGATCAGGTAGCCGGTGAAGGCGACCCGCCGGATGAACCGCACCGACACCCGCAGCGCGACGTAGGCCGCGACGAGCCCGATGACCGTCCACAGGACCTGCTTGCCGAAGATCACCCAGGCCGAGCCGTCGGCGCCGTACGAGCGCACCCCGGAGGCCGACAGGACCATGATCAGGCCGAGCGTCGTCAGCAGCCCGGCGATGGCGATGATCAGGTGAAACGAGGTCATGGGCCGGCCCAGCCAGGCCCCGAACCGGCGGCGCAGACCCCCCAGTTGCGCCCCGGCTTCGACCTTTACGGCCGACCCAGCGGCCGGACCCGCGGCCGGCGCTTCGGGGGCCGCGCCGCCGCCGGCGGCCTCGACGCCGTCGGTGGTGGCCTGAGCGGTGGCCTGAGCGGTGGCCTGAGTGGTGGCCTGGGCGGTGGCCTGGGAACTGGCCTGCGTCATGGCGCCGGGCGTGGCCGCGCCGTCGCTGCCCTTGCCCCGGCGCTGGTCCCGGCGCCTAAGCCGGCTCAGCGGGTTACCCACGCCCGCCTACCGGGTCGCCGCGCGGACGGCGGCCGCGAAGGCGTCGCCGCGCTCGGCGTAGCCGTTGAACTGGTCGAACGACGCACCGGCCGGCGCCAGCAGCACCGTGTCGCCGGGCTTCGCCAGCTCGCGGGCGGCCGCGACGGCCGCCGCCATGACACGCGCGCCGAGGCCCCCGCCCGACTGTCTCACTTCTGTCACATCTGCATCAGAAACCACAGCAGTCGCATCCATACCAGCATCCTCGCCCGTCACGACCTGGACGACGGGCACATCCGGCGCGTGTCGCGATAACGCCTCGGCAACCAGCCCGCGATCTCGGCCGATGAGCACCGCGCCGACCAGCCGCGGGGCCATCCTGGCGACCTCCGCGTCCACCGACGCTCCCTTCAGCAAACCGCCGGCCACCCAAACCACCCGCGGGTAGGCCAGCACCGACGCCTCGGCCGCATGCGGATTGGTGGCCTTGGAGTCGTCGACGTAGCCGATGCCGTCGGCGACGGCCACCACCTCGGCGCGGTGCCGGCCCACGCGAAACGACGCGACCGCGCTCGCGATCGCCTCGGCGGGCACCCCGACGCTGCGGGCCAGCGCGGCGGCGGCCAGGGCGTCGAGCACCCCGACCGGGCCAGGCACCGGGATCGACGCCGCGGGCAGCAGCGCCAGGTCGTCGGCGAAGGCACGGTCCACCAGCTGGCCGCCGCGCACCCCGAGCTCGCCGGCGTTCGGCTCACCCAGGCGGAAGCCGACCCGGATCGGGGCCTGCGCGGTGGCCAGCAGCGCGGCGGCCCGGGCGTCGTCGAGCCCGACCACCGCCACCCGGCCGTTCAGCACCCGGGCCTTGGCCGCGGCGTAGTCGGCCATCGTGGAATGCCAGTCCAGGTGGTCTTCGGCGACGTTGAGCACCGCGCCGGCCTCCGGCCGCAGCGACGGCGACCAGTGCAGCTGGAAGCTGGACAGCTCGACCGCCAGCAGGTCGGCGGGCTCGGTCAGGACGTCCAGCACCGGGCTGCCGATGTTGCCGCACAGCACGCTGCGCAGCCCGCCGGCGACCAGCATGGCGTGCAGCATCGACGTCGTCGTCGTCTTGCCGTTGGTGCCGGTCACCACGAGCCAGCGGCGCGGCGGCCCGTAGCGGCCGGCCGCGTCGAGGCGCCAGGCCAGCTCCACGTCCCCCCAGATCGGGACGTCCGCCGCCGCGGCGGCGGCCAGCAGCGGCGTGCTCGGCGCGAAGCCGGGACTGGTAACCACCAGCGCGTAGTCGGCGATCCGGTCGGCGGTTGCCGCCGTGGTCGCGGTCGGGACGCCGGCGTCGGTGTACCGGCGCAGCGTGGCGGGGTCGTCGTCGCACAGGGTGGGCGCGGCGCCGAATCGGGTCAGGGCGGTCAGCACCGCCTTGCCGGTCACGCCGCCGCCGGCCACCAGCACCGGCGCGCCCGCGGCCAGCGGCGCCCCTGCGTCTTCGGAGCGGGCCATTACGCACCGATCGCGGCGAGCCACTCACCGTAGAACAGCGCCACGCCCAGGCCGCATGTGATGGCGGTGAGCAGCCAGAACCGGATGATCACCGTGGTTTCCGCCCAGCCGCCCAACTCGAAGTGGTGGTGGAAGGGCGCCATCCGGAACACCCGGCGCCCGGTGGTGCGGAAGGCCAGGATCTGCACGACGACGGAGGCCACCTCGGCGACGAACAGCGAACCCAGCACGACGGCAAGGATCTCGGTGCGGCTGGTGACCGACAGGCCCGCGATGACGCCGCCCAGCGCCAGCGACCCGGTGTCGCCCATGAAGATCTTGGCGGGGGCGGCGTTCCACCACAAAAAGCCGATGCAGGCGCCGGCGGTGGCGGCGGCGATGATCGCCAGGTCCAGCGGATCGCGCACGTTGTAGCAGCCCAGGCCCGGCGCGGTGACGCACGCGTTGCGGTACTGCCAGAACGTGATCAGCACGTAGGCGGCGGTGACCATGGCCATGCTGCCGGCGGCCAGGCCGTCGAGGCCGTCGGTGAAGTTGACCGCGTTGGACCACGCGCTGACGACGACCACGCAGAACAGCACGAACAGCCCGGTGGTCAGGGTGACGGTGGCGATCTCGCGCACGTAGGACAGGTCGGGGCTCGCCGGGGTGAGGCCGTTGGCGTTGTGGAACTGCAACACCAGCACCCCGAACAGCACCGCGGCCACGATCTGCCCGACGGTCTTGGCCGTCTTGTTCAGCCCCAGGTTCCGCGACCGGCGGATCTTGATCAGGTCGTCGATGAACCCGACGCCGCCCAGGGCGGTGGCCAGGCCCAGCACCAGCAGCCCCGACGCGGTGATGCCCTCGCCGTCGAAGGCCAGCCCGGCGAGGTGGGTGCCCAGGTAGCCGGCCCAGATGCCGGCCAGGATCGCCACCCCACCCATCGACGGGGTGCCGCGCTTGCTGTGGTGGGTGGGCGGCCCGTCCTCGCGGATCTGGTGGCCGAATCCCTGCTTGGTGAACAGCCGGATCAGCGCGGGTGTCAACAGGATCGACACGGTGACCGCGATGGCGACGGCGATGAGGATTTGTCTCACGGGGCCGCCCCGGCCTGGTCGGAACTATCGGTGGCCAGCGCGTCGGCCAGCGCCCCGAGCCCGGCGGCGTTGGACGCCTTGACCAGGACCACGTCGCCGGGCCGCAGTTCGGCGCGCAACAACGCCAGGGCGGCGTCGCCGTCGGGCACGCTGACGGCGCCTCTGTCTTCGGCGGCGCCCCACGAACCCCACGCCCCTTCCAAGACCGCGCCGCCGTGCATGGCGCTCATCGACCTCCCGGTTCCCACGACAACGAGTCGAGACACATCTAAGCGCACCGCCAGCCGCCCGATGCGATCGTGCTCGGCTATCGCGTCCTCGCCGAGCTCGGCCATCTCGCCCAGGACCGCCCAGCTGCGCCGGCTCCGGTCGCCGCCGCGAAACCCTTGGTGCGCGATCCAGGCCAGCGCCTGCAGCCCGGCCCGCATTGAGTCGGGGTTGGCGTTGTAGGCGTCGTCGATGACCGTGACGCCGTCGGGGCGGGTGGTCACCTGCATGCGGTGCCGCGACACCGGGCCGGCCGCGCCCAGCGCGGCGGCCACCTGCTCGACGGTCGCGCCGCACTGCAAGGCGACCGCGGCGGCGCACAGCGCGTTGCCGACCTGATGGTCGCCGAACACGCCCAGCCGCACCTCGGCGGCGCCGCCGGCCGCGTGCAGCGTGAAGCGGGGCCGGGCCAATTCGTCCAGCGCCACCGCGTCGGCCCACACGTCGCTGGGCCCGGAGTCGGTGTGGCGTTCCCGGCTGACCCGGATGACCCGGGCCCGGGTGACCCGGGCCATCGCCGCGACGGCCGGGTCGTCCACGTTGAGCACGACTACGCCGGACTGCGGAACCGATTGCGGCAGTTCGGATTTCGTGCGGGCGATGGCCTCGTGCGAGCCGAACTCACCCAGGTGGGCCGTGCCGACGTTGAGGACCACCCCGATCCCCGGCGGCGCGATGTCGGCCAGCGCGGCGATGTTGCCGGGGTGCCGCGCCGACATCTCGAGGACCAGGTAGTCGGTGCGCCGCGTCGCGCGCAGCACCGTCCAGGGGTGGCCGAGCTCGTTGTTGAACGACCCGGGCGGGGCCACCACCTCGCCCAGCGGTTCCAGCACGGCGGCCACCAGGTCCTTGGTCGAGGTCTTGCCCGACGAGCCGGTGATCCCGACGATGGTCAGCCCGCCGGCCACCAGTTCGGCCGCCACCGCCTTGGCCAGCTTGGCCAGCGCCGCCAGCACGGCCGCACCGGAGCCGTCGGCGTCGTGTTCGAGCACGCTGGCCAGCGCGTCCCCGGCGGGGCGTGGCTGGGGTTCGACCACGACGGCGGGCACCCCGACCGGGCGGGCCGCCAGCACGGCCACCGCGCCGGCCGCCACCGCCGACCCCGCGTGGTCGTGCCCGTCGGAGCGCGCCCCCGGCAGGGCCAGGAAAAGCCCGCCCGGGCCCACGGCGCGCGAGTCGAATTCCACGGTGCCGGTGACGCGGAGCTCGGCCGCATCCTCCGGGGAGACGTCGGCCAGTGTGCCGCCGACTATTTCGGCGATCTGGGCGACGGTCAGGTCGATCATCGCGGCGCCTCGCGGGCGTTGAGCGCCGCCGCCAGCTCGACCCGGTCGTCGAACGGGCGGACCTCCCCGCCCGCGCGCTGCCCGGTCTCGTGGCCCTTGCCGGCGACCAGGACCACGTCGCCGGGCCGGGCCCACGCCACGGCGTGCCGGATGGCCTCGCGCCGCTCGGCGATCTCGACCACCTGGGCCGAACCGCCGCGCCGCGCCGCGCCGGCCAGGATCTCGCGGCGAATGGCCGCGGGGTCCTCGCCGCGCGGGTTGTCGTCGGTGACCACGACGAGGTCGGCCAGCTCGGCGGCGACCTCCCCCATCGGGGCCCGCTTGCCGGGGTCGCGTTCGCCGCCGGCCCCGAACACCACCGCCAGCCGGCCTTCCGGGGGCCGGAGCGCGGTGAGCACCGCCCGCAGCGCGCCCGGCTTGTGCGCGTAGTCGACCAGCGCCAGGAAATCCTGGCCGCAGTCGATCTCCTCGAGCCGCCCGGGCACCGCGGTTTCCAGCAGGCCCGGTGCGGCCTGCTCCGGGGACACCCCGATCAGGTCCAAAATGGCAAGCGCCAGAAGGCAATTGGCGACGTTGTAGTGGCCCGGCAGCCGGATGCCGACGAGGTGGTGCACCCCGGCGGGGTCGACGACGGTGAACTCCTGTCCCCCGGCACCCATCGGCCCGACGTCCACGGCGCGCCAGTGCGCGGGGCGGCCGGCGGCGCTGACGGTGATCGCGTCGCCGGCCCGCGCGGCCATGGACCGCCCGGCGTCGTCGTCCACGCACACCACGGCGCGCCGGGCGCGCAGCGGCGAGCCGGGGTCGAACAGCAACGCCTTGGCGTCGAAGTAGTCGGCCATGGTCGGGTGAAAGTCGAGGTGGTCGCGCGACAGGTTGGTGAAGCCGCCGACGGCGAAATCGGTGCCGTCCACCCGGCCCAGGACGAGCGCGTGGCTGGACACCTCCATGACCACGGTGTCCACCCCGCGTTCGGCCATCGCGGCGAGCATCGCCTGCAGCGCCGGGGCCTCGGGGGTGGTCAGCGTCCCGCGGATGTCGGTGCCGTCGATGCGGATGCCGACCGTGCCGATCAGCCCGACCGTACGCCCGGCGGCGCGCAACCCGGATTCGACGAGGTAGGTGGTGGTCGTCTTGCCGGACGTTCCGGTGATCCCGACGACCGTGACCCGGTCCGAGGGGTGTCCGTACACCGTTGCGGCCAGGCCGCCGAGCACGCCGCGCGGCGCCGGGTGCAGCAGCGTCGGGACGGCCCGCGCCCGCTCGCCCATCTCGGCCACCCCGGCCGCGTCGGTGAGCACCGCGACGGCGCCGCGGTCGACGGCATCGCCGGCAAACCGGGCGCCGTGCGTGGTCGAGCCGGGCAGGGCCGCGAACAGGTCCCCGGGCCGCACGTCCTGGGCGCGCAGCGTCACGCCGGTCACCGGCACGTCAGGGACGGTCACGCCCCGGTCGGCCGGCACCGCGCCGATCTGCGCGGCCAGGGCGGACAGGCTGGCGCCCGAGCCGGCGCTGGGGCGCAAATCAGTGGGCACCGACACCGCTGCTCACACCTCCGTCCACCCGCGTCGATCCTCATGATCGGCGATGACACCCTACCTACCGCCACCGGCCGCCAGGGCGTCCCGCGGCAATGGATGGCAACGGATTAAGTGGCCTGCAGCGTCAGCGGCGGCCCGGGATCCGGCGACAGCGGCACGTTCTCCCGCTGCATCAGCCAGCCGGCGATGTTGTGGAACAGCGGGGCCGCCGAATGACCGGGCGACCCGTCGGCGTTGCGCTGGGGGTTGTCCATCATGATGCCGATGACGTAGCGCGGGTTGTCGACGGTCGCCATCCCGGCGAAGGTGATCCAGTAGACGTCGTCGAAGTAGCAGCCGCAGCCCGGGTTGATCTGCTGGGCGGTGCCCGTCTTGCCGGCCATCTGGTAGCCCGGCACCGCGGCGGCCGGGCCGGTGCCCTGCTGGTAGCCCATCGGGTCGCGCTGCACGACGGCGCGCAGCATGCCCCGCACCGTCTGCGCGGTCTGCGGCGACACCACCCGCACCCCCTCGGGGCGCGGCTCCTCGGTGCGGGTGCCGTCGGGCGCGATGGTGGCCTTGATGATCCGCGGCGGCACGCGCAGCCCGTCGTTGGCGATGGTCTGGTACATGCCGGTCATCTGCAGCAGCGTCATCGAAAGGCCTTGGCCGATGGGCAGGTTGGAGAAGGTGCTACCCGACCACTGGTCGATGGGCGGCACCAGCCCGGCGCTCTCGCCGGGCAACCCGACGTTGGTGCGCTGGCCCAGGCCGAACTTGCGGACCATGTCGTAGAAGCGTTCCGGGCCGACGCGCTGCGCGAGCATCAGCGTTCCGACGTTGGACGACTTCCCGAAGATCCCGGTGGTGGTGTAGGGCATCACGCCGTGCTCCCACGCGTCGTGGATGCTGACGCCGCCCATCTGGATCGAGCCCGGCACCTGCAACACCTCGTCGGGGTTACTCAGCCCGTACTCGATGACCGACGAGGCGGTGATCACCTTGTTCACCGACCCGGGCTCGAACGGCGAGGAGACCGCCAGGTTGCCCAGCTGCCTGTCACCCTGGCGGCCGATGTCCTGCGAGGGGTCGAAGGTGTTGTCGTTGGCCATCGCCAACACCTCGCCGGTCTTGGAGTCCAGCACCACCGCCGAAACGTTGTGCGCCCCAGACAGATTCTTCGCCTGCTGCACCTGCTGCTGGACGTAGAACTGGATGTCGTTGTCGATGGTCAGCTGCACGGTCGAGCCGTTGACCGCCCGGTGCCGGTTGCGGTAGCTGCCGGGGATCACCACGCCGTCGGAGCCGCGGTCGTAGGTGACCGAGCCGTCGGTTCCCGACAACACGGAGTCCAGCGATTCCTCGAGCCCGAGCAGCCCGTGACCGTCCCAGTCGATGCCGCCGACGATGTTGGCGGCCAGCGATCCGCCCGGATACTGGCGCAGATCCTGGCGTTCGGAACCGACCTCGGGGAACTTGTCGGAGATCGCGCTCGCGACGGCCGGGTCGACGGCGCGCGCCAGGTAGACGAAGTTGTCGCCCGATTGCAGCTTTTTCAGCACGGTCGCATAGTCCGGCTTGTTGTTCAGCCGGGTCGAGACCTCCCTGGCGATGTCGCGCAGCCGCTCCTGCGGATCGGGGGCCGCCGAATTCTTCTTCTTCGCCTCCTCCAGCTGCTGGCGAATCCGCTTGGGCTGGAAGGTCAGCGCGCGTGACTCGGTGGTGAACGCGAGTTGGGCGTTGTTGCGGTCGACGATGCTGCCGCGGACCGCCTTCTCGACATCGGTGACCTTGAGCTGCCCGGCGGCCTGGGCGCGCAGCTTCGGGGCGTTGGTCACCTGCAGCATGAACAGCTGCACCGCGGCCACGACCGTCACCAGCACGATGACGGCGTTGCCGGCGCGATGCCGGAAGACGAACGACGCGCCGCGCGAGCCCACCTCGACCACCTGGCGGGTCCGCCGCTCCCGCGCCGAGTGCCCGGCCTGCGCGGGACCGGGACGAATGTCCTTGGCGTGCCTGCCCTTCCGGAACCCCCTCGCCTTGGCGCCGGCGTCCTGCGGCGCCTTGCGAGCACGCTTGGGTTGCCGGATGGCCTTGGCCTCCTGCGACTTGCGTGGACCCCGCGCCGGTCGCCCGGGCTGCGACCGGCGGGCCCGCCGGTCCTCGCCGCGGCTCACCGGGGCGCACCCGCCGTCGCGCCGGGTAACGGACCCGGTGCGACGGGGACGCCGGGCACCACCGCCTGCGGGACCGCCGGCGCGATTCCGGGGTGCACCGGGACCGGCACCTCCGCGGGCAACGGCGCCGGCATCTGGCCCGGGAGGGGAACGGGCAAGCCGCCCAACGGGATCGACACTTCGGGCGGGCCCGGGGCGGGCGCCGGTGCCCCGGGTGCCGGCAGGCCTGGCGTCGGCAGCCCCGGTGTGGGCAACAGCGCCGGCAGCTGGCCGGCGCGCGGCGCGTTGGGCAGGCCCGGAAGCTGGGGCGTGGTCTGGGGCAGGTGCTGACCGCCGACCGTCGCGGCGCCGTCAGGGGTGCGCAGCAGCGCCTCGGGTCCCGACCTGCCCGGTACCGCCGGGCCGCCGGGCAGCGGCTGCACGCGCACCGGGACCTCCGGGGCCAGGGCCGGTGCCGGGGGCGCCGGCGG
>NZ_LQPJ01000151.1 GCF_002101785.1 Mycobacterium palustre | reverse complement strand
GCGCTGCGGCCCGCCCCGCCCGACCCGCTGACCGTGGTGCACGCGGCGAAGGTGGCCCCGCCAGAGGCCGCGCCGGCCCGGGCGGACGCGACGCCGCCGGCGGAGTCGACCGTGATCGACGCCAAGACGGCCGACGTCTCGAACCTCGCGACGCGCTTCGTGAAGCTGCTGTCGCCGCGCGCGTCGTCGGCCGCCGGCACGGCCGGCGCCAAGACGATCGGCCGCGCGGCCGAGAACGACATCGTCGTCTCCGACGTGCTGGCCTCGCGTCACCACGCCACGCTGGTGCCCACGCCGCTGGGCCTGGAAATCCGGGACAACAGCGTCAACGGGACGTTCGTCAACGGCACCCGGGTCGGGTCAGCGATCCTGAGCGATGACGACGTGGTCACCATCGGCAACGTCGACCTGGTGTTCCGCGACGGCACGCTGACCAAGCGGAGCGACGCCGCCACGCGCACCGGCGGCCTGGAGGTGCGCAACGTCAAGTACGTCGTCGAAAACGGCAAGCAGCTGCTGGACAACATCTCGCTGACCGCCCGCCCCGGCACGCTGACCGCCGTGATCGGCGGATCGGGCGCCGGCAAGAGCACGCTGGCCAGACTGATCGCCGGCTACACCAGCCCCAGCTCCGGTTCGGTCACCTTCGAGGGCCACGACATCCACGCCGAGTACGCCTCGCTGCGCAGCCGGATCGGCATGGTCCCGCAGGACGACGTGGTGCACCGGCAGCTGACCGTCAACCAGGCGCTCGGGTACGCCGCCGAGCTGCGGCTGCCGCCCGACACCACCAAGGCCGACCGCGCCAAGGTGGTCGCCCAGGTGCTCGAGGAACTCGACCTGACCAAGCACGCCGACACCCGCGTCGACAAGCTCTCCGGCGGCCAGCGCAAGCGCGCCTCGGTCGCGCTGGAGCTGCTGACCGGGCCGTCGCTGCTGATCCTCGACGAGCCGACGTCGGGCCTCGACCCCGCCCTGGACCACCAGGTCATGACGATGCTGCGCCAGCTGGCCGACGCCGGCCGCGTGGTGATCGTCGTGACGCACATGCTGTCCTACCTCGACGTCTGCGACCAGCTGCTGCTGGTGGCCCCGGGCGGCAAGACCGCCTACTGCGGCCCGCCCGATCAGATCGGCGACGCGATGGGCACCAGCAACTGGGCCAAGATCTTCACCAAGGTGGGCGCCGACCCCGACGAGGCCAACCGGCGCTTCCTCGAGCGGGCCGAGGCCCAGAAGCGGCCCCAAAGACTGGTGCCGGACAAGACGGACGAGCCGGGTGATCTGGGCCAGCCGGTCCACACCAGCGTCCGGCGCCAGATCTCGACCGTCGCGCGGCGCCAGGTCCGCCTGGTGGTGGCCGACCGCGCGTACTTCATCTTCCTGGCGCTGTTGCCGTTCATCCTGGGCTCGCTGTCGCTGACGGTTCCGGGAAACAACGGCTTCCACGCACCGGGGCCGAACGCCGGAACCCCCGACGAAGCCGCGCAGATTCTCGCCCTGCTGCTGCCCGCCGCGGCGTTCATGGGCACCGCGCTGACCATCCGTGACCTGGTCGGCGAGCGCGCCATCTTCCAGCGCGAGCAGGCGGTCGGGCTGTCGACGTCGGCCTACCTGCTCGCCAAGACCGCGGTGTTCTGCGGCTTCGCGATTCTGCAGTCGGCGATCATCACCGCGATCGTGGTGATCGGTAAGAGCGCTCCGACCCATGGCGGCGTCCTGCTCGGCCATTCGACTATCGGCGCCACGGTAGAGCTCTTCCTGACCGTCGCCGCGACGTGCGTCGCCTCGGCCATCCTCGGTCTGGCCATTTCGTCGCTGGTCCGGTCCAGCGAGCAGATCATGCCGCTGTTCGTGGTGACCGTGATGGCGCAGTTGGTGCTGTGCGGCGGGATGGTCCCGGTGACCGGTCGGCTCGGCCTCGACCAGCTGTCCTTCGCGATGCCGGCACGCTGGGGGTACGCCGCGGCGTCGGCGACGGTGGATCTGCGGAACCTGGTGCCCGGTTCGCTGGTGTCCCAGGACCGGTTCTGGCGGCACACGTCGACGGTGTGGCTGCTCGACATCGGCATGCTGGCGGCGCTGTCGGTGTTCTACGCCGGGTTCGTGCGCTGGAAAATCAGGTTGCGCCGCTAGGGTGGCACCATTCATCCGCCCAAGCACGAGACGTTCGACCTGGCCGCCCGCACCAACACCGATCCGAAGGGCATCGTGCGGGCCGTCGACGAGTACGTCGTGCGGCCGTGGGGCCTCTACGTCGCGCGGCCCACGCCGGGCCGGGCCCAGTTCCACTACCTGGAGTCGTGGCTGCTGCCGTCACTGGGCTTGCGCGCCACCGTCTTTCACTTCAACCCGGGGCACGAACGCGACCAGGACTACTACCTCGACGTGGGCGAATACACGCCGGGCCCGGGCGCGTGGCGTTCGGAGGACCACTACCTCGACATCGTGGTCCGCACCGGAGCGGGGGCGGCGCTTGCCGACGTCGACGAGCTGCTGGCCGCGGTGCGCGACGGCCTGCTGGCACCGCAGGTCGCCGAGCGGGCGGTGCGGCGCGCGGTGGCGGCGATCGACGGCCTGGCCCGCCACGGCTACGACCTCTCGCGGTGGCTGGCGACCCACGGCATGGAGCTGTCCTGGCGCGGCGGGTAGCGGTCCCGTGCGGCCCGCGGCCGCGTTTCCGCACGTGACGGGCGGGTATCCCTTCGGGATGCGCTTGAGCGAGTACCGGCGCAGGCGGCGGCGCGGCGGCGACCCCCGTTTCGTCGTCCGGCGCCGGGCTGCCGACGCTGACCACTGCGAGTTCGGCCTCGAGATCGGCGGTGTCCTGGTGTGCTGGGCGCTGCGCGAGGGCAGCCGGATCGCCCGGCGCCTCGCCGATTGCCCGCTGGACGTCGCGCCCGACGACGTGATCGTCGGCGAGACCGGCACCTACACCAACGCGTCCCCCCACGACATGACCGACGGCCTCAAGCGCGGGCATCTTTCGTTCCGGCTGCACGGCAAGCAGGTGAGCGGCGGCTACTCGCTCACCCGGGTGTGGGATGGACCGGACGAAACGTGGCTGCTGATCAAACGCAAGGGCGATGCCGACGCGCGCCGTGAGCAGCTGCCCGACGGCGACACGCAGGACGAGCTGTGCGGGTTGCCATGACGGGCCTGTCCAGCCTGCCGGGTCCGGTGCGCGCCGCGCTGCGCGACGAGCCGGTGCCCGATTGGCGCTCCCCCACGCTGGCCACGCTGACCGACAAGCGGTTTTCCGATCCCGACTGGATCTTCGAGCGCAAATTCGACGGCATGCGCTGCCTGGCGTTCCGCGACGGCGACCGGGTGCGGCTGCTGTCGCGAAATCGCCTGTCGCTCAACGGGACCTACCCCGAGATCGTCGACGCGCTCGCCGCCCAGCACGCCACGCGGTTCGTCCTCGACGGTGAGGTGGTGGCCTTCGAGGGGCGCCGCACGAGCTTCGCGCGGCTGCAGGGCCGGCTGGGCATCACCGACCCCGATGTGGCCCGGGCGTCGCCGATCCGGGTGTTCTACTACGTCTTCGACCTGCTGCATCTCGACGGCAAATCGACCACCGACGTGCCACTGCTGTGGCGTAAAAGGCTGCTGCGCAAGGCAATCGAGTTTGAGGATCCGCTGCGCTTCACCACCCACCGGGTGCAGGACGGCATCGCGGCCTACCGGGCGGCGTGCGAGCGCGGCGACGAGGGCGTGATCGCCAAGCTGGCCGACTCCAAATACGACGGCCGCCGGTCGCCGCATTGGCTCAAGTTCAAATGCGTGCGCGACCAGGAATTCGTGGTCGGCGGCTACACCGCGCCCAAGGGCAGCCGGATCGAGTTGGGCGCGTTGCTGCTCGGCTACCACGACGGGCGCGACCTGGTCTACGCCGGCAAGGTGGGCACCGGCTTCGACGAGGACACCCTGCGCCGCCTGCACAAGCGGCTGTCGGCGCTCGAGCAGGACGCGGCCCCCTTCACCCGGGGCCTGGTGCGCGAGAACGGCGCCCGCTGGGTGCGGCCGGAACTGGTGGTGCAGATCGGGTTCACGGAATGGACCCGTGACGGCAGGCTGCGCCACCCGCGCTACCTCGGCCTGCGCACCGACAAGGACGCCCGCGACGTGGTGCGGGAGACCCGCTGATGGCCCGCGCCGACGTCGTGGTCACCCACCCCGACCGGGTGATGTTCCCCGATTCGGGCATCACCAAGAAAGAGCTCGTCGACTACTACGGCGAGGTGGCCGACGCCATGCTTCCGCACCTGAAGGGCAGGGCCCTGAACGCGCAGCGGTTCCCCCGCGGCATCGGCGAAAACGGCTTCCTGCAACAGGGTTTCGCCGATTCGCTGCCGGACTGGATCGACCGCGTCGAGGTCGACAAGGACGGCGGCACCGTGGTCCATCCGGTGGCCGAAAGCCGCCAAGCGTTGCGCTGGCTCGCCAACCAGAACTGCGTCACGCTGCACGTGTGGCAGTCGCGGAAAAACCGGCCGCACAACCCCGATCGGCTGGTCTTCGACCTCGACCCCTCCGACAGCGACTTCGCCGTGGTGAAGGAAACCGCCCGTGCGTTCGCCGCGGTGCTCGACGACCTCGGCCTCGCGCGGTACCTGCAGACCACCGGGTCGCGCGGGCTGCACGTCGTGGCGCCGCTGCGCCCCGAGGCCGATTTCGACACCGTCCGCCAGTTCGCCCGCGACGTCGCCGAGGTGGTCGCGGCCGACGACGCGGCGCACCGCACGGTGGAGGCCCGCAAGGACAAGCGGGGCGGCCGGGTGTATCTCGATGTCATGCGAAACGCCTACGCGCAGACCGCGGTCGCCCCGTATTCGGTCCGGGCCCGCGCGGGCGCGCCGGTCGCGACGCCGCTGGAGTGGGACGAACTGGACGCCCGCGGCCTGCGAGCCGACCGCTTCACCATCCGCGACATGACCAAACGGCTTGCCGGGCAACCGGATCCGTGGGCCGACATGTACCGGCACGCCCGGTCGCTGGCCGGTCCGACGCGGCGGCTGGCAAAGCTTCGTGCCTGAACTGCCCGACGTCGAGGGGTTTCGGCGGGCGCTGGCCGACGCCTTGCCGGGCAGGCGGATTCGGCGCGTGCAGGTCCGCGACGCCGGCATCCTGCGCAACACCACCCCGCGCGCGCTCGCGCGCCGGCTCGAGGGCAGGCGATTCGATTCCCCGCGCCGCCACGGCAAGTGGCTGATCCTGCCCACCGACGGCCCGGCGCTGTTGATCCACAGCGGCATGACGGGCCGGCCCTACTACGCCGCCGACGGCGCCGAGCCCGTGGGCTACGAGCGGCTGGTGCTGTCGCTGGATCGGGGCGAGCTGCGCTACGCCGACCTCCGCAAGCTGCGCGGGGTGTGGCTGGCCGATTCCGCCGACGACGTCGTGCACGTGACGGGCCCGCAGGGCCCCGACGCGCTGGGCCTCGGCCTGCCGCGGTTCCGCGAGGCGCTGGCGGGGCGCCGCGGCCGGCTGAAACCCACGCTGATGGACCAGTCCGTGATCGCCGGCCTGGGCAACCTGCTCACCGACGAGATCTGTTGGCGCGCGCGGATCGCGCCGGCCCGCCCCGTCGCCGACCTGGACGCCGACGACGTCAAGCGCCTGCACACCGCGATGACCCAGGTGCTGCGCACCTCGGTGCGGCACGGCCGGGTGCCCGGCCTGCCGCGCTGGCTCACCGGGGTGCGTGACGGGCCCGACCCGCACTGCCCGCGCTGCGGCGCCGGCCTCGCCCGGGCCCGGGTGGGCGGGCGGACGTCGTGGTGGTGCCCGCGCTGCCAAACCTAGCCCGGCGACGATGCGGTCCGCCTGCAGAACGTTGAGGAGCCGGGCAATCAAACCCAGCCTGGCGACGATGCGGTCCGCTTGCGGAACGTTGAGGAGCCGGGCAATCAAACCCAGCCCGGCGACAATGCGGTCCGCTTGCGGAACGTTGAGGAGCCGGGCAATCAAACCGAGTAACGTTCGTATTATGAGTCCCAGCAACCACAGGTGGATACCGATCGCCGCCTTGATAGCCCTCGCGGCCGGCTCTCAGCTAAGCCCGGCCACGGCGCGCGCGGACCTCCACAACGTCACCTACCGCGCCCGCATCGACGCGCTGACCACCGGCAGCCAGGCCACCTTCGTCATCACCGGCGGGCAGACCAACACCGCCGCCCTTCCCTCGATGCCGGGCAACGCGTTCGAGGCCAACACCGTGTTGCCCGACCCGCAGCAGGCCGGCCTCCGGATCGTGCTTCGCTTCCCGTACGCGGCGAACGTGCATTGCGAGATCGACGTCGACGACAACGTTTTCACCCAGACCGACCAAATGGTCAGGCCGGCGCTGGGCAACTCCGATCCCAATAACGGTGCGCTGCAATGCGGAGCGCCGTTGCCCTAGGCGCGCCTAGGGCCGCCACCCCGCCGAATCGGCCCACTCCCACGCCCGCCGGTAGGCGGCGGAAAACCACGGCTCCTTGGCGGCCGCATAGGCCGCGGTGTCGCCGGCCGCGCCGCGTTCGGCCTCGCGCTTGACGGCCAGGTAGTCGGCGCGGGCGTCGGGGTTGGCCGCGAGCCAGCCGACGAACAGCAGCGCGAACTGCTGATTGGGCCAGCCGTCCACCCGGATGTGCACGTTGGTCGGCCGGCCCGGATCCGCCGAGGCGTGAATTCGCTTGTGCCACAAGCTCGGATCGCCGCCGTGGTTGAATTCTGCCACGGTGCTGCGGGCGTCCGTCTTGGCGACGTCCTCGGCGATGTGCCCAATGCGGGGGTAGCCGGCCGCCAACAGCGGCTCGACGAGGTCGTCGGCGACCGCAAGGGATTCGACGGTGATCTGCATGTCGATGACGTCCTTGGCGGCGAAGTCCGGACACCCGGAAAGGGCGGTCGAGCCGATGTGGTCGACGCGCAGCGCCCGGTGACCGCACGCGGTCCGAAGGCGGTCCGCGATCCGGCGCGCCTGGTCCGGCCAACTGGGGTCGGGTGGCACCAGCCGCGCCGGCGCCGGGGCGATCTCGCGTGCGCTCAAGTTGTGGGCGAACGGAAGGATCCGGTTGTCCCACAAGTCATTTGCCCGCTGCGCCAACTCCTCGGGGCGGCCCGAGTTGTCCACCCACACGTCGGCGACGGCCCGGCGCTGCTCGTCGGTGGCCTGCGCCGCGATCCTGGCGCGGGCGTCCTCTTCGGGCATGCCGCGCTGCTCGACCAGGCGGCGCACCCGCACCTCGACGTCGGCGTGCACCACGACGACCAACGGGAACAGCGGCGCCATCCCGGATTCCACGAGCAGCGGAATGTCTTCGACCACGACGGAATCCTCGGCAACCGACGCGATGATCTCGGCGCGGCGCTTGCCCACCAAAGGATGGACGATCCCGTTCAGCTTCTTGCGAGCGTCGTCATCCCGAAACGCCTTGGCGGCCAAGGCCGGACGGTCCAGCGATCCGTCCGGCTGCAGGATGTCCCCGCCGAACGCCTCGACCAGCGCCGCCAGCCCCTCGGTGCCCGGCTCGACCACCTCGCGCGCGATGACGTCGCCGTCGACGATGATCCCGCCACGCTTCGCGAAGGTGGCCGACAGCGCGGACTTGCCGGCACCGATGCCACCGGTCAGCCCGATACGCAGCATCAAAGACTAGGCGTTGCCGGCGAGTTTCTCCCGCAGAGCGGCCAATTGGGCGTCGCTGGCCAGCGACCCGCCGGCCGCCTTTTCGTCGCGCGCGCCGCCGTTGCCCGACGACTGCTCGCCGCCGCCGTGCCCGGCCGCCTCCGCCGCGGCGAACTTCTCCATCTGGGCGGTGTGCATCTTGTGCCGGCGCTCGGCCTCGGCGTAGCGGGCCTCCCATTCGGCGCGCTGCTTTTCGAAGCCTTCCAACCATTCGTTGGTCTCGGGGTCGAAGCCCTCGGGGAAGATGTAGTTGCCCTGCTCGTCGTAGCTGTCGGCCATGCCGTACTTCGCCGGGTCGAACTCCTCGGTGTAGTCCTCGTTGGCCTGCTTGAGCGACAACGAGATTCGGCGGCGCTCCAGGTCGATGTCGATGACCTTGACCATCGCGTCGTCGCCGACCGCGACCACCTGGTCGGGCACCTCGACGTGGCGCTCGGCCAGCTCGGAGATGTGCACCAGGCCCTCGATGCCCTCCTCGACGCGCACGAACGCGCCGAACGGAACCAGCTTGGTGACCTTGCCGGGCACGATCTGGCCGATCGCATGGGTGCGGGCGAAGTGCCGCCACGGGTCTTCCTGGGTCGCCTTGAGCGACAACGAAACCCGCTCGCGGTCCATGTCGACGTCGAGCACCTCGACGGTGACCTCGTCGCCGACCTGGACCACCTCGGACGGGTGGTCGATGTGCTTCCAGGACAGCTCGGAGACGTGCACCAGGCCGTCCACACCGCCCAGGTCGACGAACGCGCCGAAGTTGACGATCGACGACACCACGCCCTTGCGGATGGTGCCCTTCTGCAGCTGATTGAGGAACTCGCTGCGCACCTCGGACTGGGTCTGCTCCAGCCAGGCGCGCCGCGACAGCACCACGTTGTTGCGGTTCTTGTCCAGCTCGATGATCTTGGCCTCGATCTCCTTGCCGATGTACGGCTGCAGATCCCGCACACGGCGCATCTCGACCAGCGAGGCGGGCAAAAAGCCGCGCAGCCCAATGTCGAGGATCAGGCCGCCCTTGACGACCTCGATGACGGTGCCCTTGACGGCCTCGTCCTTCTCCTTGAGCGCCTCGATGGTGCCCCAAGCGCGCTCGTACTGGGCGCGCTTCTTGGACAGGATCAGGCGGCCCTCTTTGTCCTCCTTGGTGAGGACCAGGGCCTCGACCACGTCACCGACGGAAACGACCTCGTTGGGGTCGACGTCGTGCTTGATGGAGAGCTCGCGAGCGGGGATGACCCCTTCGGTCTTGTAGCCGATGTCGAGGAGCACCTCGTCCCGGTCCACTTTGACAATGGTGCCTTCCACGATGTCGCCATCGTTGAAGTATTTGATGGTCTTATCGATGGCGGCGAGAAAGTCCTCGCTCGAGCCTATGTCGTTGACGGCTACTT
Source organism: Mycobacterium palustre (assembly GCF_002101785.1). Classification (GTDB taxonomy): domain Bacteria; phylum Actinomycetota; class Actinomycetes; order Mycobacteriales; family Mycobacteriaceae; genus Mycobacterium; species Mycobacterium palustre. Next base: position 56,016 of record NZ_LQPJ01000151.1, on the reverse strand, counting down.
GCGGCGAGGTGACGGTGGGACTCGGCATGTTGTTGGGTTGCTCCGGACAGGTTGGGTCGTAGGGACAATTCGGGATTTACCCATCGAGGCTACTCGACGGGGCACACGCTGGCCAAACTCGCCCCGCGTGCATATCTGACTCAAACGTGACGGCACGGCGAATTCCGGGTGCCAAATCGCCGCTAATGCGCGGCGGCGTCCCAGGAGCGGCCGTAGCCGACCGACACCTCGAGCGGGACGTCGAGCGGGTAGGCCCCGCCCATTTTCTCGCGCGCCAGCGCCTCGACCCGCTCCCGCTCGCCCGGCGCGATTTCGAACAACAGTTCGTCGTGGACCTGCAGCAGCATCCGCGACGCCAGCTTGGCCTCCTTGAGCGCCTTGTCCACCTCGATCATCGCGACCTTGATGATGTCGGCCGCGCTGCCCTGGATCGGCGCGTTGAGCGCCGCCCGCTCGGCGGCCTCGCGGACCTGGCGGTTGCTGCTGTCCAGCTCGGGCAGGTACCGGCGGCGGCCGAAGACCGTGGAGGTGTAGCCGTCCTTGCGGGCCTGTTCGACGACGGCCATCAGGTAGTCACGCACCCCGCCGAACCGGGCGAAGTACTGGTCCATCTGATCCTTCGCCTCTTCGGTCGAGATCTTCAGCTGCGCGGCCAGCCCGTACGCGCTGAGCCCGTAGGCCAGCCCGTAGGACATCGCCTTGACCCGGCGCCGCAGCTCGGGGGTGACCTCCTCGATCGGCACGCCGAACGCCCGCGAGGCGACGAACGAGTGCAGGTCCTCGCCGGTGTTGAACGCCTCGATGAGACCCTCGTCGCGGGACAAGTGCGCCATGATCCGCATCTCGATCTGGCTGTAGTCGGCGGTCATCAGCTCGGCATAACCGTCGCCGACGACGAACGCGTCGCGGATCTGGCGGCCTTCCTCGGTGCGGATCGGGATGTTCTGCAGGTTGGGTTCGGTCGACGACAGCCGGCCGGTGGCCGCGATCGTCTGGTTGAACGTGGTGTGGATGCGGCCGTCGGGGGCCACCGAGTTCAGCAGCCCGTCGACGGTGACCTTGAGCCGGGTGACGTCGCGGTGGGCCAGCAGGTGCTGCAGGAACGGGTGCCCGGTCTTGTCGAACAGCGACTGCAGGGCGTCGGCGTCGGTGGTGTAGCCGGTCTTGGTGCGCTTAGTCTTGGGCATCCCGAGCTCGTCGAACAACACCACCTGCAGCTGCTTGGGCGAGCCCAGGTTGATCTGCTTGCCGATGACGGCGTAGGCGGCCTCGGCGGCGTCGCGGATCTGGTCGGCGAATTGGCTTTGCAGCTCGCTCAGCCGCTGCAAATCGACCGCGATGCCGGCGCTTTCCATGTTGGCCAGCGCCTGCTGGACGGGCAGTTCCATCTCCACCAGCAGCGCGCTGGAGTCGATGCGCTGCAACTCGGCGTCCAGCGCGTCGGCCAGGTCCACCACGGCGCGGGCGCGCAGGATCAAGGTCTGGACGGCCTGCTCGTCCACCCCCTCCATGTCGTCGAGCAGCGAAAGCTGTTGCTGCTCAGGCGATTCCGCGCGCAGCTCGCGACGCAAGTACCGCAGCGACAGGTCGTCGAGGGTGAAGCTGCGCTGCCCGGGCCGCACCAGGTAGGCCGCCAGCGCGGTGTCGGAGGTGACGCCGTTCAGCGTCCACCCGCGGCCCGCCACGTCATGCATGGCGAGCTTGGCCTCGTGCAGCGCTTTGGGTTTCGCCGGATCGGCCAGCCACTGCGCCAGCGCCGCGTCGTCCTCCGGGGTCAGGGTGGCGGTGTCGATGTACGCGCCGTCGCCGTCGGCCGCGGCGATGGCCAGCGCCGTGGCGTCCCCGCCGTGCGGCAGGTGCGTGCCGGCGACGGCCAGCCCGGCGCGGCGCCCGTCGGCGGCGTGCGCGGCCAGCCACTGCCCGACCGTGCCGGGGTCCAGCGCGCCCCCGCGCACGTCGAAGCCCTCGTCGACCTCGGGCTCGACGGCGGCCAGGGTCTCGAACAGCCGGTCCCGCAGCACGCGGAACTCGAGGTCGTCGAACAGCCGGTGGATCTGGTCGCGGTCCCAGGGCTGCAGCCGCAGCGTGTCCGGCGTCTGCGCCAGCGGCACGTCTTTGACCAGTTCGGTGAGGTCGCGGTTGAGTACCACGCTGGCGACGTGCGCCCGCAGCGCGTCGCCCACCTTGCCGCGCACCGCGTCGACGTTGTCGACGAGCCCCTGCAGCGAGCCGTATTCGGCGATCCACTTGGCGGCCGTCTTCTCCCCCACCCCCGGGATGCCGGGCAGGTTGTCACTGGGATCGCCGCGCAACGCCGCGAAGTCGGGGTACTGCTTGGGGGTCAGCCCGTACTTTTCGACGACGGCCTCCGGGGTGAAGCGGGTCAGCTCGCTGACACCCTTGCGCGGGTACAGCACGGTCACGTCGTCGCTGACCAGCTGCAGCGCGTCGCGGTCCCCGGTGACCACCAGCACGCGGTAACCCTCGTTCTCGGCCTGGGTGGCCAGCGTCGCGATCAGGTCGTCGGCCTCGAACCCCGGCTCGGAGAGCACGGTGATGCCCAGCGCGTTGAGCACCTCCTTGGTGATGTCGATCTGGCCGTGGAACTCGTCGGGCGTCGACGACCGGTTGGCCTTGTACTCCGGGTAGCGCTCCGAGCGGAACGTCTGCCGCGACACGTCGAACGCGGCGGCGATGTGCGTCGGCGCCTCGTCGCGCAGCAGGTTGATCAGCATTGCGGTGAAGCCGTACACCGCGTTGGTGGTCAGCCCGCCGCGGGTCTTGAAGTTCTCGGCGGGCAGCGCGTAGAACGCCCGGAACGCCAGCGAATTGCCGTCCAACAGCATCAGCGTCGGCTTGGTGTGTTCCGGGGCGGTGGCGGGTGTGGCGGTGGGCGCGGCAGGCACGGCTTCAACTCTAGGCACTCGGTGTGACGAGCCCTGGCGCGCCCAAACAAGCGCTTGGTAGTGTGGGCGGGTGCCTGAGGTCACCAGCCAACAACCCGCGATCGAGGGTTGGTTCGCCACCGACGAGGCCGGCGTGCCGCACCTGATCGGCAGCAAGTGCCCGCAGTGCGGCACCTACGTCTTTCCGCCCCGCGAGAACAACTGCCCCAACCCGGGCTGCGACAGCGACGCGCTGGCGCCCGTCGCGCTGTCCACCCGCGGCACGCTGTGGAGCTACACCGAAAACCGTTATCCCCCACCGCCGCCCTACCCCGCCCCGGATCCGTTCGAGCCGTTCGCGATCGCCGCGGTCGAGCTGGCCGAGGAGGGGCTGATCGTGCTGGGCAAGGTGGTCGAGGGCACGCTGGCCGCCGATTTGAAGGTCGGCATGGAGATGGAGCTGACCACGATGCCGCTGTTCACCGACGATGACGGCGTGGAGCGCATCGTGCACGCGTGGAGGCGCGCCTCGTGAGCACCCCAGAGCCGTTGTACATCCTCGGCGCCGGCATGCACCCGTGGGGCAAGTGGGGCCGCGACTTCACCGAATACGGGGTGGTCGCCGCCCGGGCCGCGCTGGCCGAGGCCGGTCTGGACTGGAAGCAGATCCAACTGGTCGCCGGCGCGGACACCATCCGCAACGGCTACCCGGGGTTCATCGCCGGGTCGACGTTCGCGCAGAAGCTCGGCTGGAACGGCGTGCCGGTGAGCTCGAGCTACGCCGCCTGCGCCAGCGGGTCGCAGGCCCTGCAGAGCGCGCGCGCCCACATCCTGGCCGGCTTCTGCGACGTCGCGCTGGTGATCGGCGCCGACACCACCCCGAAGGGCGCGTTCGCTCCAGTCGGCGGGGAGCGCAAGAACGACCCCGACTGGCAGCGGTTCCACCTGATCGGCGCGATGAACCCGGTGTACTTCGCGCTGCTGGCGCGCCGCCGGATGGACCTCTACGGAGCGACGTCCGAGGACTTCGCCCAGGTGAAGGTGAAGAACTCCCGGCACGGGCTGCAGAACCCGAACGCCCGCTACCGCAAGGAGGCCTCGGTCGACGACGTGTTGGCCAGCCCGGTGGTGGCCGACCCGCTGCGGCAGCTCGACATCTGCGCCACCTCCGACGGGGCGGCGGCCTTGATCGTGGCCAGCGCCGAGTTCGCCCGCAAGCACCTCGGCTCCCTCGACGGCGTGCCCTCGGTGCGCGCGGTCAGCACGGTGACCCCGCGCTACCCGCAGCACCTGCCCGAATTGCCCGACATCGCAACGGATTCCACCGCCGCGGTGCCCGCCCCTGACCGCGTGTTCAAGGACCAGATCCTCGACGCGGCCTACGCCGAGGCCGGCATCGGGCCCGAGGACGTCAGCCTCGCCGAGGTTTACGACCTGTCCACCGCGCTGGAGCTCGACTGGTACGAGCACCTCGGGCTGTGCGCCAAGGGCGAGGCCGAGGGGCTGCTGCGCAGCGGCGCGACCACCATCGGCGGCAAGGTGCCGGTCAACCCGTCGGGCGGGCTGGCCTGCTTCGGCGAGGCCATCCCCGCCCAGGCCATCGCCCAGGTGTGCGAGCTCAACTGGCAGCTGCGCGGCCGGGCCACCGGCCGGCAGGTGGAGAACGCCACGGTCGGCGTGACGGCCAACCAGGGCCTGTTCGGCCACGGCTCGTCGGTGATCGTCGCGCGCTAGGCGGTCTCGCGTGCCCCGCGCGAGCGTGCGCAGTTGTACGCGTCTGGCGGCGTGTCGCCGCACAGACGCGCACGCTCGCGGCTAGGCCGAGTCGCCCTTCGGCGTGTCGAGGGTTTCCAGCACCACCTCGGCCACCCGCTTCATGGTGGTGCGCCGATCCATCGCGGCGCGCTGGATCCACTTGAACGCCTCGGGCTCGGTCATGCCCTGTTTGGCCTGCAGCAGGCCCTTGGCGCGCTCGACGAGCTTGCGGGTCTCCAGCCGGTCGTTCAGCGTGGCCACCTCGCGCTCCAGCTCGGTGATCTCGCTGAACCGGCTGACCGCCAACTCGATGGCCGGGATCAGGTCGCTGATCGTGAACGGCTTCACCAGGTAGGCCATCGCCCCGGCGTCCCGGGCACGCTCGACGAGGTCGCGCTGGCTGAACGCGGTCAGCACCACGATCGGGGCGATGCGTTTGGCGGCGATCTCCGACGCCGCGTCGATGCCGTCGCGGCGCGGCATCTTCACGTCCATGATCACCAGGTCGGGCTTGTGGTGCTCGGCAAGTTCGACGGCCTCTTGGCCATCGCCGGCCTCGCCGACGATTTCGTAACCCTCCTCGCGCAGCATCTCGGCCAGGTCGAGGCGGATGAGGGCTTCGTCTTCGGCGATCAGGACCCGGCGCGGCACAGCGGCGTCGGTGTCGGTCGTGGGGCCTGTCATGACCGACATTGTCTCGTGAACGCCCGCGACCAGCGAACTCGGGGGCGGTGAGAATCCGCGCCCGCGCCGATCATCTATGGTGGGAGGCTGCTTTAAGGTAGGGGTCGGACCCCTCCTTGCGAGCCCTCGTATCCCAACTGGCAGAGGAAACGGACTCAAAACCCGTCCAGTGTGGGTTCGAATCCCACCGAGGGCACCCTCGGATCATGCTGTTCACCATCGGCCATGGCGCGAAGACCGCCCAGGAACTCACCGACGACCTGCGCCGGCACCGCGTCACGCTGCTCGTGGACGTGCGCAGCTTCCCCGGCTCGCGGCGCAACCCCGACGTCTCCAAAGAGGCGATGCCGGACTGGCTGGGGGCCGCGGGGATCGCCTACCGCCACGAGCCGGACCTCGGTGGCCGGCGCAAGCCGCCGGCCGACCCGCTGCCAAGCGATCGGTGGTGGGAGAACGCGGCCTTCGCCAATTACGCGGGCCATACCCGCACGCCCGCGTTCCAGGCGGCCTACCGGCGGCTGCTGGCCGACGCCGAAACGGCCGACGTGGCCGTCATGTGCGGCGAACCCACCTGGTGGCGATGCCATCGGCGGATGATCGCCGACCTGGCCACCCGGGACGGGCACCCCGTGCAGCACATCATGCCCAACGGCTCGCTGGCACCACACCGCGTATCCGACTGGCTCGCCAGCAACCCACCCTGAGCCGGAAACGGCTACGCTCGCTATGTGGCGGCTAAGAAGTGCGGCGCCCCACCCAAGACGGCCGGCTCGTCGAAAAGCCCGGACTGCGTAGCGGCGGTACGGGCGCAAGACCGCGACCGCAACCAGCACTACGCGGCCAGCGCCGCCCGCCGAGCCCGAATCCTGACCATCACCGCGTGGCTGGCCGTGGCGGTCAGCGCGATCTTCGTGCTCGTGCAAATCGTCAGCGGATCCTGGATGTGGCAGGTCAGCTCGATCAACGTCGTCGGCGCGATGGTCTTCGCGTTCGTGCCGTGGTTGCAGCGGTTCGGCGAACTGGTAGCCCCGCTCACCTTCCTCGCCGCGGCCTATGCCTCGGTGTTCGCCAGCTGCGTGGACATGGGGACGGGCTCGGGATCCCAGTTCTTCTTCCTGGTTGGTGCCTGCCTGGTGGTCCTGTTGCTCGGCATCGAACACATCGTGTTGGCGTCGATGGTGGCGGCCGTGGCCGCCGGGCTGATCATCGCGGTGGAATTCCTGGTGCCGCGCAACACCGGCCTGCAGCCGGCCTGGGCGCAGTCGGCGGGCTTCGTCATCACCACGGTCTCCAGCGTCGTGTTGGTCGTCGTGACGGTCTGGTTCGCCCTGCGCGACACCGCGCGCGCCGAGGCCGTCATGGAGGCGCAGTACGAACGGTCGGAAACGCTGCTGGCCAACATGTTGCCCGCCAGCGTCGCCGAGCGGCTCAAGGAGCCCGACCGCAGCGTCATCGCCGACAAGTACGACGAGGCCTCGGTCCTGTTCGCCGACATCGTCGGGTTCACCGAACGGGCCACCGGCACACCACCGGCCGACCTGGTGCGCTTCCTCGACCGGCTGTACGGCGCCTTTGATGAGCTCGTCGACCAGCACGGCCTGGAAAAGATCAAAGTCAGCGGCGACTGCTACATGGTGGTCAGCGGGGTGCCGCGGCCGCGGCCCGACCACGCCCGCGCGCTGGCGGACCTCGCGCTCGACATGGCCGATGTCGCCGCGAGAGCGAAAGATCCGCACGGCCACCCCGTCTCGCTGCGGGTGGGCATGGCGTGCGGGCCGGTGGTCGCCGGCGTGGTCGGTTCCCGCCGATTCTTCTACGACGTCTGGGGGGACGCGGTCAACGTCGCGTCGCGGATGGAAACCACCGATTCGGTCGGACGAATCCAGGTGCCCGAGGCGATGTACGAACGCCTCAAGGACGAGTTCGTGCTGCAGGAGCGTGGTCACATCGAGGTCAAGGGCAAGGGCCCGATGCGCACCTGGTACCTGATCGGGCGCAAGGCAGCCGACGACGCCGCCGCCGTGCTCGCCGACGAACCGCGCACGGCACGCGTCTGACCAAAGACCCTGTTGTGGCCACGTCGCTTGTGCCAGACTGCGGCCATGACAACCTCCAGTGGGACCACCGCCGTTCCAAGCCTGTTGCCGCACTTGTGGAAATCCACGCTGGCGTCGGGAATCCTGTCGCTGATCGTCGGCGCTGTCGTCCTGGCGTGGCCGGGCATTTCGGTCCTGGCCGCGGCCATCGCGTTCGGCGTCTACCTGTTGATCACCGGCGCCGCACAGGTCGTCTTCGCGTTCAGCCTGCACGTCTCGGCGGGCAGCCGGGTCCTGTTGTTCATCAGCGGGGCGGCGTCACTCATTTTGGCCGTGTTAGCTTTTCGCCATTTCGGCAACGCGGTCCTGCTGCTGGCCATCTGGATTGGCGTCGGTTTCATCTTCCGCGGCGTGGCCACGACGGTGTCGGCCATCAGCGACCCGACCCTGCCGGGCCGGGGCTGGTCGATCTTCGTCGGCGTGATCAGCCTGCTCGCCGGCATCGTCGTCATGGCGTCGCCGATCGCGTCGATCGTCACCCTGGCGATCGTGGTCGGCGTCTGGTTCGTCGTCATCGGCGTCTTCGAGATCGTGTCGTCGTTCCGCATCCGCAAGGCGTCGAAAGACCTGGCCCGTTAGTCCGCAAAACGCCGTAGCGCTGGCCCCGCCGGACTACTACACTGTGTCGTAGTCGGCCGCAGTTTGGGAGATGACACATGAATGTCGTCGATATTTCGCGGTGGCAGTTCGGTATAACGACCGTCTACCACTTCATCTTCGTGCCGCTGACCATCGGTCTGGCCCCCCTGCTCGCGGTCATGCAGACGGTGTGGGTGGCCACCGGCAACGCCGCGTGGTATCGCCTCACGAAGTTTTTCGGCAAGTTGTTCCTGATCAACTTCGCCATCGGCGTGGCAACCGGGATCGTCCAGGAGTTCCAGTTCGGCATGAACTGGAGCCAGTACTCGCGGTTCGTGGGCGACATCTTCGGCGCGCCGCTCGCGATGGAAGGCCTGGCCGCGTTCTTCTTCGAGTCCACCTTCATCGGCCTGTGGATCTTCGGCTGGAGCCGGCTGCCGCGGCTGGTGCACCTGGCATGCATCTGGGTCGTCGCGATCGGTGTGAACGCGTCGGCGTTCTTCATCATCGCGGCGAATTCGTTCATGCAGCACCCGGTCGGCGCGCACTTCAATCCCGCCACCCGGCGCGCCGAGTTGACCAGCATCGGCGCCCTGCTGAGCAATAACACCGCGCGCGCCGCGTTTTCGCACGCGGTGACGGGGTCGCTGCTGACCGCCGGCACGTTCGTCGCCGCCGTCAGCGCGTGGTGGCTGGTGCGTTCCCACAGCGCCGCGGCCAACCCGGAGGCCCGGACCATGTTTCGCCCGGCGGCCATCCTGGGATGTTGGGTGGCGCTGATCGCCGCCGCCGGTTTGTTCTTCACCGGCGACACCCAGGGCAAGCTGATGTTCGTTCAGCAACCGATGAAGATGGCGTCGGCGGAATCGTTGTGCGACACCGAAACCGACCCCGACTTCTCCATCCTGACCGTCGGCACGCACAACAACTGCGAAAGCATCACCCGCGTCATCGAGGTGCCCTACGTGCTGCCGTTTCTGGCCGAGAGCCGGTTCAGCGGCGTGACGTTGTTCAGCGGCGTGACGTTGCAGGGCGTGCGCAACATTCAGCAGCAGGACGAACAGCGGTTCGGGCCAAACGATTACCGGCCCAACCTGTTCGTCACCTACTGGTCGTTCCGCGCGATGATCGGCCTGCTCGCGGTGCCCGTGCTGTTCGCCCTGGTCGCGTTGTGGCTCACCCGCGGCGGCCGGATCCCCGATCAGCGCTGGTTCTCCCGGCTGGCGCTGCTCACGATTCCCACGCCGTTCCTGGCCAACAGCGCGGGCTGGGTGTTCACCGAAATGGGCCGCCAGCCATGGATTGTCGTGCCGAACCCGACCGGCGACCAACAGGTTCGGCTGACCGTGGCCCAAGGCGTCTCCGACCACACGCCGGCGATGGTCGTCACCTCGCTGGTGACCTTCACCCTGGTGTACGCCGTGCTCGCCGTGATCTGGTTCTGGTTGCTCAAGCGCTACGTCGTCGAGGGGCCGCAAGAACACGACGCGGAACCGGCTGCCCCGCACGACCCCAGCGACGCCGAGGTCGCGCCGCTGTCGTTCGCGTACTGAAATGGCCGTCCGGGAAAGGAGCTGACCGGTGGGACTGCAACAGTTGTGGTTCGGCATCATCGGCATGCTGTTCCTCGGTTTCTTCATCCTCGAGGGCTTTGACTTTGGCGTCGGCATGCTCATGGAGCCGTTCGCCCGCGTGCATCGTTCGGGCATAAGCGATCCCGAGCTGCACCGCCGCACCGCGCTCAACACCATCGGGCCGGTCTGGGACGGCAACGAGGTCTGGCTGATCACCGCGGGCGCGTCAATGTTCGCCGCGTTTCCCGGGTGGTATGCCACCGTGTTCTCGACCCTGTACCTGCCGCTGCTGGCCATCCTGTTCGGCATGATCGTGCGCGCCGTGGCGATCGAATGGCGCGGCAAGGTCGACGACACCAAGTGGCGCGGCTGGGCCGATCTCGGGATCGCCGCCGGGTCGTGGCTGCCCGCCGTGCTGTGGGGGGTGGCGTTCGCCATCCTGGTCCGCGGGCTTCCGGTGGACGCCGCCGGCCGCGTCCACCTTTCGGTCACCGACGTACTCAACGCCTACACCCTGCTGGGCGGTCTGGCCACCGCCGGGCTGTTCTTGTTCTACGGCGCGGTGTTCGTCTCGCTGAAGACCTCCGACGCGATCCGCGACGACGCGCACCGGTTCGCGGTGTGGTTGTCCCTTCCGGCCACCGGACTCGTTGCGGCATTTGGACTTTGGACGCAGCTGGCGCACGGCAAGGACTGGACGTGGCTGGCGCTCGGCGTCGCGGTGGTGGCGCAGCTGGCCGCGGTGCTGCTGGTGTGGCGGCGCGGACCCGACGGCTGGGCGTTCGCCTGCACCGCGGTAGTGGTGGCGGCGGTGGTGGTTCTGTTGTTCGGCGCGCTGTATCCCAACCTGGTGCCCTCGACGCTGAACCACCAGTGGAGCGTGACGATCTACAACGCCTCGTCGACGCCCTACACCCTGAAGATCATGACGTGGGTGACGGCCTTCATGGCCCCACTGACGGTGGTGTACCAGGCGTGGACGTATTGGGTGTTCCGGCAACGGATTTCGGCCGAGCGGATACCGCCCCCGATCGGCCTGGCGAGGCGTGCCTCCTGAGCGCCGAGGACCGCACCGGCACGCGGGCTCCCCTGGACCCGCGACTGTGGCGGGCGTCGGCCGCGTTGCGCCGCTACCTGGTCGCCGCGGTGGGCTGCGGGGTCGTCATCTCGGGCTGCGCGATCGGCTCGGCGATCGTGCTGGCGGGGATCGTCGCGGGTGTCGTCGGCGACCGCGCGGCGCGCGACGTGCGGGCGTGGCTGGCGCCGCTGTCGATCCTGGTGGCGCTGTGGGCGATCCGCACCGTGACGCACTGGCTGCAGGCGCGGCTGGGCCAGCGCGGCGCCAGCGCGGTGATCGCCGAGCTGAGCGGTCAGGTGCTGACGGCGGTGACCGCCCGCCAACCCGCCGAGCTGGCCGCGCAGCGCGACGCCGCCGCGGTGGTGGTCACCCGCGGCCTGGACGGGCTGCGGCCCTACTTCACCGGCTACCTGCCCACGCTGCTGCTCGCCGCGATCCTGACCCCGGCCACCGTCGCCGTGATCGCCGCCTACGACCTGAAGTCCACGCTGATCGTGGTGATCACCCTGCCGCTGATCCCGATGTTCATGGTGCTGATCGGGCTGGCCACGGCCGAGCGTTCGGCGGCCGCGCTGGAGGCGATGACCACGCTGCAGGCGCGGCTGCTGGACCTGATCGCGGGCATCCCGACGCTGCGGGCGCTCGGGCGCGCCCGCGGCCCCGAACACCGCATCGCCGAACTCGCTGCGGCGCACCGGCGTTCGGCGATGGCGACGCTGCGGATCGCGTTCCTGTCGGCGCTGGTGCTCGAGCTGCTGGCCACGCTGGGGGTGGCGCTGATCGCGGTCGGCATCGGCCTGCGCCTGGTGTTCGGTCAGATGACGTTGGCGACGGGCCTGACCGTGCTGTTGCTGGCACCGGACGTGTACTGGCCGCTGCGGCGCGTCGGCGTGGAATTCCATGCGGCCCAGGACGGCAGGACCGCCGCCGACAAGGCGTTCGCCCTCATCGGGGAGCCGGCCGCCCCGGCGGAGCGCACCCGGACGGTCGTCGCGCGCGGCGCGGAGATCCGCCTCGAGGGCCTCAGCGTGCTGGGCCGCGACGGCCGCGCGCCGCGCGACCTCACCGCGGTGCTCGAGCCCGGCCTGGTCACGGTGCTGACCGGGCGCAACGGCGCCGGCAAGAGCACCACGCTGCAGGCGATCGCCGGGCTCACCGCGGCGTCGTCGGGCCGCGTCACCGTCGCTGGGGTCGACGTCGCCGACCTGGACCCGGCGGCGTGGTGGCGCCAGCTGTCGTGGCTGCCCCAACGACCGGCGCTGGTGCCCGGCACCGTGCGCGACAACCTCGCGCTGTTCGGCAAGGTGGCGGATATGGAATCGGCTTGTGCCGCTTCGGGTTTCGATGCGGTTCTGGCCGAGCTGCCGGACGGGATGGACACCGCGCTCGGCCGCGGGGGGGTCGGGCTGTCGCTGGGCCAGCGGCAACGGCTCGGGCTTGCCCGCGCTCTCGGTTCGCCGGCCCCGGTGCTGCTGCTCGACGAGCCCACCGCGCATCTGGACGCCGGCACCGAACGACGGGTGCTGCGGGCCATTGTCGAGCGCGCCCGCGCCGGCGCGACGGTGGTGGTCGTCGGGCACCGCGAGGCCGTCCTCGCCATCGCAGACGAGGTGGTGGAGGTGGCCGCGGACAGCCAGGTGCGTCATGCGCCGGTCTGATGCCCTCGCGGCGATCGCAAGCGCGGCGAAGCCGGGCGTAGCGGGTCGCCGCGCGACAAACCTCGCGGCGATCGCAAGCGCGGCGAAGCCGGGCGTAGCGGGTCGCCGCGCGACAAACCTCGCGGCGATCGGCCTCCTGCGCCCGCGGCTGCCCCGGGTCGTGGCGGCGGTCGCGCTCGGGGCGCTGTCGCTCGGCAGCGCGCTGGCCCTTGCCGGGGTGTCGGCGTGGCTGATCACGCGGGCCTGGCAGATGCCGCCGGTGCTCGACCTGTCGGTCGCGGTCGTCGCGGTGCGCACCCTCGCGATCTCCCGCGGCGTGCTGCACTACTGCGAGCGGCTGGCCACCCACGACACCGCGCTGCGCGCGGCCGGCACCGCGCGGGCCCAGATCTATCACCGGCTGACCCGCGGACCGGCCGCGGCCGCGGTCCGGCTGCACAGCGGCGAGCTGGTGGCGCGGGTGGGCGCCGACGTCGACGAACTGGCCAACGTCGTGGTGCGCGCCCTCGTGCCGATCGGCGTCGCGACGATTCTGGCGCTGGCGGCGACGGCGACGATCGCGGCGATCTCGCCACCGGCCGCCGCGGTGCTCGCCGCGTGCCTGCTGATCGCCGGCTACGTCGCGCCCCGGCTGGCCGGCAGGGCCGCCGCGAGGCAGGAAATGGTTGCGCGCCAACATCATTCCGAGCGCGACACCGCGGCGATGATCGCCCTCGAGCACGCGCCGGAGCTTCGCGTCGCCGGTGCGTTGCCCGGCATCATCGCCGAATCGCGACGGCGCCAACGGGCCTGGGGCGATGCCCTGGACGCGGCGGCCCGGCCCGCCGCGATCGCCGAGGCCATGCCGACCGCGGCGATCGGTGCCAGCGTGCTCGGCGCGGTGGTGGCCGGGATCGGGTTGGCCCAGACGGTCGCCCCCACCACGCTGGCCGTGCTGATGTTGTTGCCGCTGTCGGCGTTCGAGGCGACGACGGCCCTCCCGGCCGCCGCGGTGCAGTTGACGCGGTCGCGGATCGCCGCGCGGCGCCTGCTCGAGCTCGCCCCACCCGGCGCAACGGGTGCGCGCGGCCGGCCGGTACCGGCCGGCGCCGGCCGGCTGTCGGCCGATGCCGTGGCCGGTCACCCCGACGCGGCGCGGCCCATCCGGGTGGCGCTCGACCTGGCGCCGGGCGCCCGGCTGGCCGTCACCGGGGCCAGCGGTTCGGGCAAGACGACGCTGCTGATGACGCTCGCCGGGCTGCTGCCGCCGCTGCGGGGACGCGTGCTGCTGGACGGGGCCGACGTCGGTGGCCTCGACGAAGACGAATTGCACAGCGCGGTCGGCTTTTTCGCCGAGGACGCGCACCTGTTCGCCACGACCGTGCGCGACAATCTGTTGGTGGCCCGCGGCGACTGCCGCGACGACGAACTCACCGCGGCGCTAGACGCGGTCGGCCTCGGGGGGTGGCTCGCGAGCCTGCCGGACGGCCTGTCCACCGTGTTGACCGGTGGCGCGCAGGCGGTTTCGGCGGGTCAGCGAAGGCGGCTGCTGCTGGCGCGGGCGGTGATCTCCCCGGCCCGCGTCGTGCTGCTCGACGAGCCCACCGAGCACCTCGACGCGACCGACGCCGAAGCGATCCTGCGTGACCTGCTGGGCCCGGACCCGCGGCTGTTCTCGGCGGGGCGGACCGTGGTGGTGGCCACCCACCACCTACCACGCGGTATCGGCTGTCGCGAACTACGCGTCACCGACCCGGCACCGGAAGGGCTCACACCGAGGCGGTGAGCCTCCAAAGCGCTTCGCGGTCAAGGGATTCGGAGTCGTCCAACGGGCTGAGGACCAGGTCCGTCGCCCCGGCGTCCAGGTAGCGGCGCAACTGCTTGGCCACCGCATCCTCCGACCCGAGCGCGGCGAGCTCGGTCACGCTGTCGACGCCCTCCCGGGCGATGACCTTTTGATACGACGGGATGGTCTGATAGAAGCTCAGCTGCTCGGCGGCGCGGGTGCGCGCGGCGTCGGCGTCGCCGGACAACACGACCGGCACCGCGGCGATGATGCGCGGCGCGGGGCGGCCCGCGCCGGCGGCCGCTTCGGTGATCGCCGGGGCGATGAATTCGCCGATGGTCCGAGGGCCGGCCAGGTATGGCAGCGTGCCGTCGGCGAGCTCGCCGGTGACGCGTAACGCCTTGGGCCCCATCGCGGCCACATACACCGGCACCGGTGTGCCGCCGGCGACGCCCGCCGGCCACGCGGGACTGGCGCTCAGCTCCCTGCCCTGGAAGTCGACGCGACCGGCGTCGAAGACAGAGCGCAGGATCGTCAGATGGTCCCGCAGCCGCTCGACCGTGTTCGACCAGTCGACGCCGAACGTCCGGTGTTCAATCCGGCGGGCCCCCAACCCGATCCCGAGGCTGAAGCGGCCGTGCGAGGCGGCCTGCGCGGTCTGCGCCAGCGACGCCACGATCAGCGGGTGTCGCGGGTTGATCGGCACCACCGAGGTGCCGACGCCGAGCCCCGGCACGGCCGCCCCGACCAGCCCCGCCAACGAAATCGCGTCGTAGTTGACGCGCTGGGGCAGCCAGACCTGACCGACGCCGAGGTCGTGTGCGCGCGTGGCCTGTTCGATCACGTCGTCGACGAGGTTGCGGGCGCTCGAGCGTGGATTGATGATGATTCCGGTGGCCATGCCGCCATCAACACCGCCGGCCCGGCGGCCATTCCGCGCCGGTCACCCGACCGCCCGACCACAGGGGCGCCGCAGCTCAGTTACCGGCGACAAGCCAGCGGTTTTGCGGCATCGCAGCGGACGCCGTTGGGGCTCAGCGGAACCGGACGTTGAGCGTCGCCATTCCGAAGATCTTCCGGCCCCCGGACTTGGCGGCGACGATGACGACACCGGTGCGGGTTGCCGGGTCCAGGGACTTGATCCGGCCGCTGAACTCGATGTCGGCGCCTTCGGCCGCCGGCACGATCGCGGGCTGCGACAGTCGCACCGTGTAGCGCGTCACCGCGCCGGGATCACCCGACCACGCGGAGGCGAACCCGGCGCCCAGTCCCATGGTGAGCATCCCGTGGGCGATCACGTCGGGCAGCCCGGCCAACCTGGCGAGGTTTTCGTCCCAGTGAATCGGGTTGGCGTCGCCGGCCACGCCGGCGTAGTTCACCAGGTCACCGCGGGACAGCCGGGCGTGGCGCACCGGTAGCTCGTCGCCGACCGCCACGTCCTCGAAGCGCGGCGTCCCGGGCGTGCGGGTGGTGCCGTCGGCGATGCGGATTTCGCCCTCGGGGCGCACCGTCTTGCGGTAGCCGCCGTCGTCGTCACCGACCGCCGAGATGTCGACGTCGTGCATCATCGCGTTCTGCGCGGCAACCTTGATCGCCGGATCGACGTCCTCGGCGGTCAGCCCGACCACCGTGGTGTGCAGGGTGTGCACGCGCTCGCCGGCCGTGTCGGTGAAGGTGTTGGTGACGGTGATGAAGTCCCGGCCCGCGGTCCTGCGCACCGCCGTCAGCTCGACGTCGATGAGCAGTTCGTCGCCGGCCACGATCGGGCGGTGCTGCTCGAAGACCTCTTCGGTCTGCAGGTAGGTGTCGTAGCCGACGACCACCGATTCGAACATGCGCCGATTGCAGGTCATGCCCGGGACCGACGTGAAGGTCAGCGGCGCGACCAGCCCCGAATAGCCCAGCTTGGCCGCGGCGGCCTCGTCCCAGTGCACCGGGTGGTAGTCCTGCACGGCGCGGGCGTATTCGCGGACCTTCTCGCGGCCGACCAGGTAGGGGTAGCCCAGCTGGTAGTAATGGCCGACCCGGGACTCGATCGCCGGCGCGTCTGCTGCTGTCGTCATGAATTCGCTCAACTGTTCTATCGGCTTCTTCGCTGAGCCGACCACAGCACACTAGCGCGCGGGTTCGAGCCGACATGCGCGGACGCGCGCCGAGCCGCGATTCACAAGTGACGCCGGCGCGGCATGAACTCCAGCGTCAACAGCACGAACAGCAGCGGAATCAGCTGCGTCATCGAGATCAGCGCGTAGCGCCGCGCGTCCAGCGCGTGGAACTTGCGCACGTACCGGTACAACGATTCGAGCGCGATCAGCGGGTCCAGCACGTGGATCAACCGGTAGAAGATCCGCTGCAGCAGCCCGCGCTCCTTGTCCTCGAAGATCTCGGGGAACGCCGCGAACGACAGCGAAACCCGCTGTGCCCCAGCCTCTTTGCCGGCCATGATCATGTCGACACTGAGCCGTTCGTCGATGCCGTTGGGCGATCCGCGGCGCCGCCACGGGACGTCGAGGGTGATGTCGCTACCGCCGCCGGCCGTGGCGTACCGGTGGAAACCCTGCACCCGCCCCGACGCGTCGCGGGCGATGATCAGCTTTGTGCCGGGGAACCGGCCCTCCAGCACGCCGTCGAGGTTCATGTAGAAGCCGCGGTCCGCGTGCGCCCCGCTGGGCGAGGCCCGCACCACGTCTATCAGCTCGGCGAGCAGGCCGTCGTCGAGCTCCCGCTCGGCGACGATCTCGGTGGTGATGCCAAAGTTGTGGGTGCGCTTGACGGCCTGGCGCAGGTTGCGGAACTTGCGGCCCACCATCTCGAAGTTCGCCACGTCGACGACGACGTCGCGGCCGATCGGGACGGGCCGCAGCGACTGCCCGATCACCGCCGGGTCGGTCCACAGCGGCACGCGCCGCTCGCTGCAGCCGACCACCGCGATGCGCCACCCGTGCGCGTGGCACATGGCGGCGAAGTCGGCGACCAGCTCGGGGAATTTCGCCTCGTCGCCGACGGGATCCCCGCCGACCACCGCGTACCCGATCCGGGTGCGGTAGGCCAGCGCGGCGGTGCCGTCGGCGGTGAAGTGGTAGCACTTGCCGGTCTGCATGGCGAACGGCGCCAGCGGGTCGTCGCGGGTCGCGTCGATCAACGCCCACACCCGCAGCAGGTCCTCGGGCCGCGGATGCGTCGACGTCGGCCACATCAGCACCATCCCGGAGCCGAAGATCAGCAGGTCACCGAGCAGGTCGAACGACAGGACGTGCGCGCCCAGGCCGGCCAGGACGAAAAACGCGGCGGTGGCGGCGTGCATGGCCGTCACCGGGCGGCCCAGAAAGATGCCGCGGGCGATGAACGCCGCCGCGCCCAGGACCGTCAGCGACCATCCCAACCGGTCGGCGTAGTACCAGCCGGGATTCTGATGGTGGTGGACCAAAACGACGACGAACCAGCCCGCCGCGCAGAGCAGCGCCAGGGCCCCGATCCAACGCGCCGCGACGGTATCGACATGGACGACAACGCGTTCGCGCGCGCGTGGCTTGGCCGCGACGCCGACCGGCGATCCGCTCATGCTCACCTCCCCGATGCGCTGAAAAACAGCTGGGCGGCGTGTCGCCGCCTCTGCACCGAATACCCGGCTGACAGCAACTTACGCCTGATCAGCGCCCTGCTGGGGCAAAATCACGCGCGCGTTTCCCGGGTCTTCGTGCCCTGTCTATCGGCGCGCGGGCGGAAAGTATTTCAGCAGGCCTTCCTGCACCACCGTGGCGACGACCTGCCCGGAGCGGTCGAAGAAATGCCCGGTGCCCAGGCCGCGGGAATCGGCGGCCACCGGGGACGACGTCGAATACAGCACCCAGTCGTCGAAATCGACCTGCCGGTGAAACCACACGGAGTGGTTGGC
Organism: Mycobacterium palustre; assembly: GCF_002101785.1. Lineage (GTDB taxonomy): Bacteria > Actinomycetota > Actinomycetes > Mycobacteriales > Mycobacteriaceae > Mycobacterium > Mycobacterium palustre. The sequence continues at coordinate 38,047 of NZ_LQPJ01000151.1, read as the reverse complement.
CGAGGCGGCGAAGATGCGGTCGAAACCCCACGACAGCCCGTGGGTGGTGATGACGGAGTCCAGCACCGTGGTGTCCGATGAGTACACCAAGGCCGCGGTGTGCAGCACGGGGTCGTCGGGCATCTGCCCCAGCGCCTTGACCCAGACCCGGTTGTGGGAAAGCCGCTCACCCTTGTCGCGCATCACCCAGGCGGGGTCGTTGGTGTAGCGCCATTCGATCGGCTGCAGGGCGTTGACGAAGTGCGGGACCGTCTCCTCGTAGCCCCGCAGCAGCTCCTTGACCGGCGGACGCGTCTCGGGGTCGGGCACCCGCGGCGCGTCGACGGCGTGCTCGAGGCCGCGGCCGCCGGCCATGTAGGCGATCATCGCCGTGGACAACAGCGTGCCGTCCTGCACGGCGTCGACCCGCCGGTTGGCGAAGCGCCGCTCGTCGCGCAGCCGCACCACGCGAAACTCGATGTCCTTGGCGGTGTCTCCGCCGTTGATGAAGTGCACCGACAGCGCGCTGGGCGGCAGGTTCTCGTGAACCAGGGTGCGGCTGCTGGCGACGAACGACTGCGCCATCAGCTGGCCGCCGAAGGTGCGCATCGGGTTCTTGGTGGGGTGCGACCCGATGAACACGTCGTCGCCGACCCGGTTGAGGTCGAATATCTCCAGCAGCTGGTCGAAGTCGGAACCCGGCTGCTTGCCGACCGGCACAAGCGCTCCTCTGCCTACGTGCTAGACGTCGTCCTCCCCGATCCGGTGCACATGGATCAGGTTGGTCGAGCCTACTGTGCCCGGCGGCGCGCCGGCGACGATGACCACCAGGTCACCGCGCTTGTAGCGCCCCAGTTCCAGCAGCGACTTGTCGACCTGGCGGATCATGCCATCGGTGGACGTCATCATCGGGACGATGAACGTCTCGGTGCCCCAGGTCATGGCCAGCTGGCTGCGCACCTCGGGCCACGCGGTGAAAGCCAGCAGCGGCAGCGGGGTGTGCAGCCGCGCGAGCCGCTTGACGGTGTCGCCGGACTGCGTGAAGGCGACCAGCGCCTTGGCGTCGAGCCGCTCGCCGATGTCGCGGGCGGCGTAGGAGATCACCCCGCGCTTGGTGCGCGGCACGTGCGTCAGCGGCGGCGCGGCGGTGGAGTTGTCCTCGACGGCGCAGATGATCCGCGACATGGTCCGGACGGCCGCCAGCGGGTGCTTGCCCACCGAGGTCTCCCCGGACAGCATCACGGCGTCGGCGCCGTCGAGCACGGCGTTGGCGACGTCGGACGCCTCGGCGCGCGTCGGCCGCGAATTCTCGATCATGGAGTCGAGCATCTGGGTCGCCACGATGACGGGTTTGGCGTTCTCCCGGGCCATTTGGATGGCCCGCTTCTGCACGAGCGGCACCTCTTCGAGCGGCAGCTCGACGCCCAGGTCGCCACGGGCCACCATGATGGCGTCGAACGCCAGCACGATGGCTTCCAGGTTGTCGACGGCTTCGGGCTTTTCGAGCTTGGCGATCACCGGCACCCGCCGCCCGATCCGGTCCATCACCTCGTGCACCAGCTCGACGTCGGAGGGCGAGCGCACGAACGACAGCGCGACCAGGTCGACGCCCAGGTTCAGTGCGAAGGTCAAATCCTCGACGTCCTTCTCGGACAGGGCGGGGGCGGAGACGTTCATGCCGGGCAGCGACATGCCCTTGTTGTTGCTGACCGGGCCGCCTTCGACGACGGTGCAGACGACGTCGTCGCCGTCGATGTCGTCGATCACCAGCCCGACCTTGCCGTCGTCGATCAAGATGCGGTCGCCCACGGTGGCGTCGCTGGCCAGCTTCTTGTACGTCGTCGACACCCGGTCGTGGGTGCCTTGGCAGTCGGCGACGGTGATCCGCACCGTCTCGCCGTCGGCCCAGTAGGTGGAGCCGGTGGCGAAGCGCCCGAGCCGGATCTTGGGGCCTTGCAGGTCGGCGAGGACCCCGACCGCGCGGCCGGTGGCGTCCGAAGCCGCCCGCACCCGGTCGTAGGCGGCTTTGTGATCGGCGTAGTCGCCGTGGCTGAAGTTCATTCGGGCGACGTCCATTCCGGCCTCTACCAGCGCCAGAATCAGCTCGTCGGAGTTGGTTGCAGGGCCGAGGGTGCAGACGATCTTCCCGCGTCTACTCACGACGACTCAGCATAGTCGCGCGGCCCGGGGACGGTCGGGTTGCACGGCCGCGCTATCCGCCGACCACGGCCGGAATCAGCGGGAAGCCAGGGAGATTGCGCAGCACCGTCCACGCCGCCGCCGCGACGACGACGGCCACCATCGCCGGTATCGGCAGCGAGGCGTGGCCGCGGCGGCGGCGCAGCAGGATCCATCCGGCCAGCAGCGGGATGCCGAGCAGCAGGAAGACGTTGTCGTTGACGCTCGCCGCGAGGTCGCCGTGCAGCAGGTCGTGGGTCATCCGCAGGCCGCCGCAGAGGGGGCAGTTCCAGCCGGTGAACCACTTGAAGGGGCACAGCGGATACGCCGAATTGACGTTGTGCGGGTCGACCAGGCCGACGTAGCCCAGCGCGCCGGCCAGCACGGCGCCGGTGCCGAGCGCCGTGCACCGGGCCGGGCTAGGTGCCATCGCGCAGCGGGCGCCCCTGCGAATCGGGGACCTTGTCGGTCAGGATGAGGATCGCGTCGACGACGCTCCAGATCAGGCCAAACCCGCAGGTGAGCCAGCCCACCAGCAGCTGGGCGACGCCGACCCCGATGTCGCCGATGTAGAAGCGACCGATGCCGCCGACGCCGACCAGGCTGAGCAGCTGCAGCAGGCCGGCGACCGTCTTGGATTTGTCCGAATAGGGCTGGCCTGTCACCGGGTGGCGGCCAAACGGCGCGCCCGGATCGGGCGCGTATGGGCCCGGCGCGGGGTACGGCGGAATCGGCGGTGGGCGCGAGTAGCCCGGCGGCGGGGGCGGCTGCGACGGCGGGCCGGGCCCTGCGGCGTCGTTCCACGGCTGGTCGGTCACGCTGTCAGCATGCCCCACCGCTGGCCTGACGTCGACAGGTTGCGGCAGATACGTCTAGCGGCCCCGGCGCCCCAGCCGGAAACCCATCCGCCGCCGGCTGGGCTCCGGCGCGTCCGGCGACGTGGTGTCCGCGGTGGCCGTGGGGGCGGTCAGTTCCACGCCCTGCTGCTCCTCGCCGTCCGGCTCCTCGGCTTCGGCCTCCCCGTCTTCTGCGGCCTCGGTCGCCTCATCTTCTCCGGCCTGGTCGGCTTTGTCCTCGTCGGCCTCGTCAGCCTCGTCGGCCACGGCGGCCTCCGCGTCCGCCACTTCCGGCTCGTCGGCTTCGTCGGTTTCGGCGGCTTCGGCGGCTTCGGCGGTTTCGGCGGTTTCGGGCTCGTCGGCTTCGGGTTCGTCCGCCTCGGGTTCCTCCGCTTCGGCTTCCGCGGACTCGGCGCCGTCGCCGTCCGGTCCGGCCGAGACCACCTCGCTCGCCGGCGTCGCCGAAACTGTGGTCGCCGCGGTCGCCGGCTCGGGCACGTACGAATCCTCGTCGACGTAGCGGCCCCGCAGGCTCTCGGGGTCCTCGCGCCCCTTGGGCGCCGACATGATGTAGACCACGGCCCCGATGAACACGAAAGTCGAAGTGAAGACGTTGATCCGGATGCCGGCGATCAGTGTGGCCGTGTCGTTGCGCAACAGCTCGACACCGAACCGGCCCACGCAGTAGGCCGCCACGTAGAGCGCAAACAGCCGGCCGTGGCCGAGCTTGAACCGCCGGTCCACGTAGATCAACGCGGCGAAAACCAAGACGTTCCAAATCAATTCGTACAGAAACGTCGGTTGCACGACGAACGCCACCTGCCCGGTGGAGACTCCGTCGAGCGAGTGCGGGTCGACGTATCCCGACGGATCCCGCCGGTAAAAGATCTCCAGGCCCCACGGCAGCGTGGTCTCCCGGCCGTAGAGTTCCTGGTTGAAGTAGTTCCCCAGCCGACCGATGGCCTGCGCCAACACGATTCCCGGCGCGATCGCGTCGCCGAAGGCCGGCAGCGGGATTTCGCGTCGCCGGCACGCGATCCAGGCGCCGACGCCGCCGAGGGCGATCGCACCCCAGATGCCCAGGCCGCCGTCCCAGACCCGCAGCGCCGCGCCGAAACCGGCGCCGCCCGGGCCCCAGTAGGTGCGCCAGTCGGTGGCCAGGTGATACAGCCGCCCGCCCACCAACCCGAACGGCACCGCCCACAGCGCGATGTCGTAGATCACGCCGCGCCGGCCTCCTCGGGCCTCCCAGCGGCGGTCGCCGATCACCAGGCACGCCACGATGCCGGCGATGATGAACAGCGCGTAGGCGCGAATCGGCAGCGGCCCGAGGTGCCACACGCCTTGCGGCGGGCTGGGGAAGTAGGCCAGCAGCCGGGTCACGACGCGGCCGCCCGTTGCCGAACGCCGGCGGCCAGCTCCTCGGTCAGCGCGCGCAACGCGGGCAGCCCACCGTCGCCCAGCGCCGACACCAAGGCGGACCCGACGATGACGCCGTCGGCGTAGCTGCCGATCTGCGCGGCCTGCTCGCGCGACCGCACGCCGAGGCCGACCCCGACGGGTATGTCGGAGACATCTTTGACCCTGCGCACCAACTCCGGAGCCGCGTGCGACACCGCGTCGCGGGCGCCGGTCACGCCCATCGTGGATGCGGCGTAGACGAACCCCCGCGACGCCTCGACCGTCATCGCCAGGCGCTGCGGCGTCGAGGACGGCGCCACCAGAAAGATCCGATCCAAGCCGTGCTCCTCCGATGCCGCCAGCCACTGCCCGGCTTCGTCGGGGATGAGGTCGGGAGTGATCAGGCCGTGCCCTCCGGCCGCCGCCAGGTCCCGCGCGAACGCGTCAACCCCGTAGCGCAGCACCGGATTCCAGTAAGTCATCACCACGGCCCGCCCGCCGGCCCCGCTGATCGCCTCGACCGCGGCCAGCGTGTCGCGCACCCGCACGCCCCCGCGCAGCGCGGCCTCCGTCGCACGGGCGATCGTCGGCCCGTCCATCCCCGGATCCGAATACGGCACACCGACTTCGACGACGTCGCAACCGGATTCGACCAGCGCGATCATCGCGTCCACCGACGTGGGCACGTCGGGGTAGCCGGTGGGCAGGTAACCGATCAGCGCCGCGCGATTGTCGGTGCGGCACGCGTCGAACGCGGGACCGAGCCGGCTCGCCGCGCTCTGTTCCACGGTCACCGCGCGCCCTCGTCGCCAAGCAGCCCGAACCACTTCGCGGCCGTCGCGACGTCCTTATCGCCGCGACCCGACAGGTTCACCACGATGATCGCGCCGCGCCCCAGCTCCGCACCGAGCTTGAGCGCGCCGGCCACCGCGTGCGCGGATTCGATCGCGGGGATGATGCCTTCGGTGCGGCACAGCAGGCGGAAGGCGTCCATCGCCTCGGTGTCGGTGATGGGCCGGTATTCGGCGCGTCCGGTTTCCTTGAGCCACGCGTGTTCGGGCCCCACCCCGGGGTAGTCCAAACCCGCTGAGATCGAATGGGATTCGATGGTCTGACCGTCCTCGTCCTGCAGCAGGTAGGAGAACGATCCCTGGAATGCCCCGGGCGAACCGCCGGTGAATGTCGCGGCGTGCCTGCCGGTTTCGACGCCGTCGCCGGCGGCCTCGTAGCCGATCAGCCGCACGCCCGGATCGTCGATGAACGCGTGGAAGATCCCGATGGCGTTGGAGCCGCCGCCGATGCAGGCGGTGACGGCGTCGGGCAGCCGGCCCGCCTGCGCCTGGATCTGCGCGCGCGTCTCGAGGCCGATGACCCGCTGGAAGTCGCGCACCATGGTCGGGAACGGGTGGGGGCCCGCCGCGGTGCCGAAGCAGTAATACGTGTTGTCGGCGTTGGTGACCCAGTCGCGGAACGCCTCGTTGATGGCGTCCTTCAGCGTCTGGGAGCCGGTGTCGACCGAGACGACTTCGGCGCCCAGCAACCGCATCCGCGCGACGTTGAGCGCCTGGCGCGCGGTGTCGACCGCGCCCATGTAGACCACGCACTTTAGGCCGAGCAACGCGCACACGGTGGCCGTCGCGACGCCGTGCTGGCCGGCGCCGGTCTCGGCGATCACCCGGCGCTTTCCCATTCTCTTGGCCAGCAAGGCCTGGCCGAGCACGTTGTTGATCTTGTGAGAACCCGTGTGGTTCAGGTCTTCTCGCTTGAGGAAGATGCGGGCCGAGCCGGCGTGCTCGGACAGCCGCGCCGCCTCGTACAGCGGCGACGGCCGGCCCGCATAGTTGGCCTGCAACTCGTCGAGGGTGTCCAGGAAATCCGGGTTGACGCGTTCCTTCTCGTAGGCCGCGGTGACCTCTTCGATCACCGCCATCAGCGCCTCGGCGACGTAGCGGCCCCCGTACACGCCGAAATGACCACCCTGGTCGGGGTCGTGACGGGTGGGTTCCGCGATGGCCGCACTCGAAAGCGGAAGCTCCTGGCGAGACAGCTCTACCATCACCAATGCTCAACGCGGGGGCGGCTGATCGGGTTCAAGCTTCCAACGCCTAGCGCGACGGTTTGGGACAGGACGGGTGGGTGCCGGCGGTGACCAAATCGGCCACCGCCGCGCGCGGGTCACCGCTTTTCACCAGGCCTTCACCGACCAGCACGGCGTCGGCTCCCGCGCCGGCGTAGGCCAGCAGGTCGGCGGTGCCGCGCACACCTGACTCGGCGATCCGGATCACGTTGCTGGGCAGGCCCGGAGCGATGCGCGCAAAGCAATCCCGGTCCACCTCGAGGGTCGCAAGGTCGCGGGCGTTGACGCCAATCACCTTGGCGCCGGCCGTGAGTGCGCGATCGGCCTCTTCCTCGGTGTGCACCTCGACGAGGGCCGTCATGCCCAGCGATTCGGTGCGGTCCAGCATCGACACCAGCGCCGACTGTTCCAACGCGGCGACGATGAGCAGCAACATGTCGGCGCCGTGCGCGCGCGCCTCGTGGATCTGGTAGGGCTTTACCACAAAATCCTTGCGCAGCACCGGAATTGAGACGGTCGCGCGGACCGCGTCGAGGTCGTCGAGCGAGCCGTTGAACCGCCGTTCCTCGGTCAGGACGCTGATGATGCGGGCGCCACCGTCTTCGTAGGCGCGGGCCAATTTCGCCGGATCGGCAATGGTCGCCAGGGCACCCGCCGAGGGGCTGGCGCGTTTCACCTCGGCGATGACGCCGATGCCGGGCTCGCGCAGGGCGGCCATCACGTCGCGTGGGGGCGGCGCCGCGGCGGCGGCCTCTTTGATCTCCGAAAGGCTGATGAGCGCTTCGCGCGCGGCAACGTCGGCCCGGACTCCCTCGAGGATGGAGTCAAGCACGGATGCCGGACTCATGCCTGTGACTTCCTTCCCACTGCCATCCCGCTGTCACCGCGCCACCGCCGTCGCTCAGTCGGTTTCGATGACGTCAATGAAGGGTAGCCGCCGTGAGCTGACGTCCGCTCACCGACCCTCGGTGTCGGACCCGCCCGGCCGATCGGTAGGGTCGCGGCCCTCGTCAAGCGCATCCCAAATCATCCGCTCCGAAATCTCCGGTGTCTTTCGCTCCTCAAGCATCGCGCCGTCGGCGCCGTCGCGTCGCGCATTCGATCGGCGCGTCGCCGGGGCCGCGTATCGCGCGGCGCTCTGGCGGGCCGCCCGTGTGTCCGAGGCCGACCGCATCAGCAGGACGGCCGCGGCCAACGTGCAGATCGCGGCGGCCACGGCGATGCCCGCTCCCCAGTACCGCCGCTCGCTTCCCACCAACGTCATCAGCGACACGTGCGCCAGTTCGGCGCCGCGCACCGCCACGTCGGGGACCGCCCACAGGCTGATGCCCAGGTAGCCGACCGCGAGGCTCGCCGCCGCCAGCAGGCCGGCCAGCGCGCGCAGCGGCCAGCCGCGCACCGCGAGCGCCGCCACCGCCGCGGCCAGCATGAGCAGCGCCAGCGGCAGCAGCGCCGTCGACCACGTCGCGCCCGCCAGCGTCACCGTTTTGGGCGGCCCCAGCCCGTCGAACGAGGCGATGACCACCCACGGCATCCGCGACGCCGCCCACAGGGCGGCGGCGGATACCACCAGCAACGCCTGGGCCGCGCCGATGGTCAACCGCGCCCGCCGCTTCGGCCGGGCGTCAGTCATGTCGGCCGGAATCCGGCGCGGTCAGCGTCTCGGCGGCGGCGATGGCGTTGAGCACCGCGCGGGCCTTGTTGGACGCCTCGGTGTATTCGTAGGGGCCGTTCGAGTCGGCCACCACCCCGCCGCCGGCCTGCACGTAGGCGGTGCCGTCGCGCATCAGGGCGGTGCGGATGGCGATCGCGAAGTCGGCGTTGCCGGCGAAGTCGAGGTAGCCGACCACGCCGCCGTAGAGCCCGCGGCGGGTCTTCTCGACCTCTTCGATCAGCTCCATGGCCCGCACCTTCGGCGCGCCCGACAGGGTGCCGGCCGGGAAGCAGGCGGTCACCGCGTCCAGGGCGGTGCGGCCCGCGCCGAGCATCCCGGTCACCGTCGACACCAGGTGCATCACGTGGCTGTAGCGCTCGATGTGGCTGTAGTCCTCGACCCGCACGGTGCCCGGCGTGCAGACCCGGCCGAGGTCGTTGCGGCCCAAATCCACCAGCATCAGGTGCTCGGCGCGTTCCTTCTCGTCGGCCAGCAGCTCCTTTTCCAGCAGCTGGTCCTCTTCGTCGGTTTGCCCGCGCCACCGGGTGCCGGCGATCGGATGCGTCTTGGCCCAGCCGTCGGCGACGGTCACCAGCGCCTCGGGGCTGGAGCCGACGATCGAAAAGTCCGTCGCCCCAGCGTCATTCGGCACGTGCAGCAGGTACATGTAGGGGCTCGGGTTGGTGGCCCGCAGCATCCGGTACACGTCGATGGGATCGACGTCGGTGTCCATCTCGAAGCGCTGGGAGGGCACCACCTGGAAGGCCTCGCCGGCCGCGATCTGCTCGACGAGGTAGTCGACGATTTTGCCGTACTCCTCGACGGTGCGCTGCGCGCGGTGGCGGGGCTCGGGCCTGCTGAAGGTGGCGACCGTCGACGGCAGCGGCTGGCCCAGCGCCGCGGTCATCACGTCGAGTCGGGCGACCGCGTCGTCGTAGGCCTCGTCGACCCGCTCGTCGGTGCCGTTCCAGTTCACGGCGTTGGCGATCAGCGTGATGGTGCCCTCGTGATGGTCGACGGCGGCCACGTCGGTGGCCAGCAGCAGCAGCATGTCGGGCAGGTGCAGGTCGTCGACCGTGAGCTCGGGCAGCCGTTCCAGGCGCCGGACCAGGTCGTAGGCGAAGAAGCCGACCATGCCGCCCGACAGCGGCGGCAGCCCCGGCAACGCCGCGGTGGCCAGCAACTCCAGGGTGTCCCGCAGGGCCCGCAGCGGGTCGCCCCCGGTGGGCGCGTCCCGCGGCACGGCGCCCAGCCACACCGCCTCGCCGTCGCGCACCGTCAGCGCCGACGGGGCCCCGGCGCCGATGAACGACCACCTCGACCAGGACCGGCCGTTCTCGGCGGACTCCAGCAGGAACGTGCCGGGCCGGTTGGCGCCGAGTTTGCGGTACGCCGAGAGGGGGGTCTCGGTGTCGGCCAGGACCTTGCGGGTCACCGGAACCACGCGGTGCTCCGCGGCGAGCAGGCGGAAGTCCTCCCGTGAGGTGGTGGCGGCGAGGTGGGCGTGCACCGACCCATCCTCGCAGATGGGGTGCGGCGGCGATCGGGCGTAGCGTGACGCCCATGAAACGTGGTGACACCGTGGCCGACTTCGAACTTCCCGACCAGACCGGCACGCCCCGCAGGCTTAGCGCCCTGCTGGCCGACGGGCCCGTCGTCCTGTTCTTCTACCCCGCCGCCATGACGCCCGGCTGCACCAAGGAGGCCTGCCACTTCCGCGACCTGGCCGCCGAATTCGCTGCCGTCGGCGCCAACCGGGTCGGCATCAGCGCCGACCCCGTCGACAAGCAGGCCAAGTTCGCCGACCTGCGCAAGTTCGACTACCCGCTGCTGTCGGACACCGACGGCACCGTCGCCGCGCAGTTCGGCGTCAAGCGCGGCCTGCTCGGCAAGCTGATGCCGGTCAAGCGCACCACGTTCGTCATCGACACCGACCGCAAGGTGCTCGACGTGATCTCCAGCGAATTCAACATGGACGCCCACGCCGACAAGGCGCTGGCGACGCTGCGGGCCCGGTCGTCGGCCTAGGCCCGTCGCGCTGCGCGCGCCGTGTCAGGGCACGAGCGCCAGGAACACGTACGCGGCGAGCAGCACCAGGTGCACCTCGCCCTGCAGCCGGGTGGCCCGGCCCGGCACCACGGTCAGCGTGCTGATCGCGACCGTCACCGCGAGCAGCACCAGCTGGGTGGGCCCCAGCCCGAGCACCAGCGGGCCTTTCAGCCAGATGCTGGCCGCCGCGATGGCCGGGATGGTCAACCCGATGCTGGCCATCGCCGAGCCGTACGCCAGGTTCAGGCTGGTCTGGATCCGGCCGCGGCGCGCCGCGCGCACCGCCGCAAACGTCTCGGGCAGCAGCACCAGCGTCGCGATCACCACCCCGACGAACGTCTGCGGGAAGCCGGCCGCGGTCACCACGCGCTCGATCGCCGGCGATTCCTCCTCGGCCAGCCCCACGACCGCGAGCAGCGAGATCAGCAGCACGGCGAGGCTGATCAGCGCCGCCCGACCGCTGGGCGGCTCGGCGTGGCTCTCCTCGTCGTCGAACAGCCGCGGCTGGCCGCGCTGGGCGATGGGCAGGAAAAAGTCGCGATGCCGCACGGTCTGGGTGAAGACGAACAGCAGGTAGAGCAGCAGCGAACCGATCGCGGCGAAGGTCAGCTGACCGGGCGAGAACTCCTTGCCCGGGTGGCTGGTCGTGAACGCCGGCAGCACCAAACTCAGCGTCGCCAGCGTCGTGACCGTGGCCAGCGCCGCCCCGCTGCCTTCGGCGTTGAAGACGGTCACGCCGTAGCGCCGCGAGCCCCACAGCAGCGACAGGCCTGCGATGCCGTTGGTGGTGATCATCAGCGCGGCGAACGCGGTGTCGCGCGCCAGCGTGGCCGCCTCGTTGCCGCCGGAGGCCATCAGCTCGACGATGAGGGCCACCTCGATGATTGTCACCGCGCCCGCCAGCACCAGCGACCCGAACGGCTCGCCGACGCGGTGCGCGACCACCTCGGCGTGGTTGACCGCCGCGAGCACCGCGCCGATCAAGAACACCGCCTGGACCGTGACCACCGCGGGTCCGGACGGCCCGCCCCACGTCACCGCCAGCAGGGCGACGGCAGCCAGCGGCACCACCAGGGTCCACGACACGCGTTTCAACATCGCCCCAATTCCGTCGAAGGCCCATAGCGAACGTCGGCGCCCCGCTCGGGCAAATACGCCGTTGCCGCCGCGGCAGCTCAGTAGCATGCTCACATGCCGGAAACCGATGCGCGCGGCGGAGGCCTCGCGGAGGGCCTGCGCGAGGGCCAGGTGTTCGCCGGATACACCATCATCCGGCGACTCGGTACCGGCGGCATGGGCCAGGTGTACCTGGCCCAGCACCCGCGGCTGCCCCGCCGCGACGCCCTGAAGATCCTGCCCGTCGAGCTGACCGGCAACGACGAGTTTCGGCAACGCTTCAACCGCGAGGCCGACGTTGCCGGGAGCCTGTATCACGAGCACATCGTCGGCATCCACGACCGCGGCGAATACGAAGGGCAGCTGTGGATCTCGATGGACTACGTCGAGGGCACCGACGCCGCCCACCTGCTGCGCACCCAGTATCCGTCCGGCATGCCGAAAAGCGTTGTGCTGCAGATCGTTTCGGCGGTCGCCGACGCTCTGGACTACGCCCACGCGCGCGGGCTGCTGCATCGTGACGTCAAGCCGGCCAACATCTTGCTCACCGAGCCCAACCCCCGGCGGCGGATCCTGCTCGCCGATTTCGGCATCGCCCGCGAGCTGGGTGAGATCAGCGGCCTGACCGCCACCAACATGCTGGTGGGCACCACCGCCTACTGCGCGCCCGAACAACTGCAGGGCGCCGATTTGGACGGGCGGGCCGACCAATACGCGCTCGGCTGCACCGCATTCGACCTGCTGACCGGCTCGGCCCCGTTCCGCCACTCCAATCCGGCGGTGGTCATCACCCAGCACCTGTCGGCGCCGCCGCCGCACATCAGCGAGCGGCGCCCGGAGCTGGCCGACCTCGACGGCCCCATCGCCAAGGCCCTCGCCAAGGCGCCCGGCGACCGCTACGCCACCTGCTCGGAGTTCGCGGCGGCGCTGGCCAGTCGGCTCGACACGGCCGCGAGCGAAGTGGCGGCCGGCCCGACGGAGGTCATCGCGGCGCCGACGCAAGCCGCGGTCGAGCCCGCGAGCGCGCCCGCCGCCGCACCCGGCAACCCCCCTCCCCCGGCGGCGCCCAAGGCGGGCGGCGGCACGCGGCGCACCGCGATCGCGGTGGGGGCGATCGTCGCGGCCGCCCTGGTCGGCCTCGCGGTGCTGGTCGTGGTCCGGCTGCAGGGCGAAAACCCCAAACAACCGCACGGCGGGCGCGCGCCGTCGTCGGTGGCGGCGCCGAGCAGCCAGCCCGTGGCCCCGGCACCCACACCGTCACCGCGGGCGATCACGCTGTCCGGCCAGATCACCGACCAGGCCGGAGTGCTCGGCCCCCTCGAGCGCGACGCGGTGAACCGGGCCGTCACCAACCTCTACAACGGCCGCGGCACCCGGCTTTGGGTGGTCTACGTCGACAGCTTCGGCGGCCTCAAGCCGTTCAAGTGGGCCGAAAACGCGATGCGCGCCAACAACTTCACCGACAGCGACGCGATCCTGGCCGTGGCCACCGACGGGCCGGCCTTCTCGTTCCGGGTGCCCAACGCGATCCTCACCGGCAAGGCCATCGATCTGGAACTCATCCGCCGCGACCGCATCGCGCCGGCGGTGCTACGCCACGAGTGGGCCCGCGCGGCCATCGCCGCCGCGCAGGGTTTGGACGTCGCGCCCGGCTGATCCCCGGCTAGCTTTCGGGTTCCAGCAGCACGTCGGCGTCGAAGCAGCTGTGGTCGCCGGTGTGGCAGGCGCCGCCGACCTGGTCGACCGTCAGCAGCACCGCGTCGCCGTCGCAGTCCAGCCGCACCGAGTGCACGCGCTGGGTGTGCCCGGACGTCGCCCCCTTGACCCACTGCTGCGCACGCGAGCGCGAATAATACGTCGCCTCACGGGTTTCCAGGGTGCGCGCCAGCGCCGCGTCGTCCATCCAGGCGACCATCAGCACGTCGCCGCTGCCGCGCTCCTGCACGACGGCGGTGAACAGCCCGTCGGCGTTGCGTTTCAGGCGCTTGGCGATGCCGGGGTCGAGGCTCATCGCACCGTGATCCGCTCTGCCGCCATGGCGGCCTTGACCTGGCCGATGGTCAGCTCGCGGAAGTGAAACACGCTGGCCGCCAACACCGCATCGGCACCCGCGGCGACGGCGGGCGCAAAGTGCTCCACCGCACCGGCGCCGCCGCTCGCGATCACGGGCACCGACACGGCGGCGCGGACCGCGCGCAGCATCGGCAGGTCGAACCCGGCCTTGGTGCCGTCGGCGTCCATCGAGTTCAGCAGGATCTCCCCCACACCGAGTTCGGCGCCGCGCGCCGCCCACTCGACGGCGTCGATCCCGGTGCCGCGCCGGCCCCCGTGGGTGGTGACCTCCCAGCCCGACGGCGTGGACTTGGGCCCCCCGGGCCCCCCGGGCCCGTCGGGCACCCTGCGGGCGTCGACGGACAACACGATGCACTGCGAGCCGAATTGCGTTGCCATCTCGGCCAACAGCTCGGGGCGCGCGATCGCGGCGGTGTTGACCGAGACCTTGTCGGCGCCCGCGCGCAGCAGCGTGTCGACGTCGGCGACCGTACGCACCCCGCCGCCCACCGTGAGCGGGATGAACACCTGCTCGGCGGTGCGGCGCACCACCTCGAGCATCGTCGCCCTGCCCGACGACGACGCGGTCACGTCGAGAAACGTCAGCTCGTCGGCGCCCTCGGCGTCGTACGCCGCGGCCAGCTCCACCGGATCGCCGGCGTCCCTGAGGTTCTCGAAGTTGACGCCCTTGACCACCCGTCCGGCGTCGACGTCCAGGCAGGGGATCACGCGGACGGCAAGGTTGGTCCCGCAGAACATTTAGTAGTCCTCCGGGTCGCCGACGCCGCGCAGGATCTCCAGGATCTCGCCGTGCGCGCCGGGCGCCGCGGCCAGCACCGAGTCGGACGCCGGCGTCCAGGGCTTACCGGCCAGGTCGGTCACGATGCCGCCGGCCGAGCGCACCTGCGCGACACCGGCGGCGTGGTCCCAGATGTGGCCGCCGAAGCTGGCGGCCGCGCCGAGGATTCCGTCCGCGACGTAGACCAGGTCGATGCCCGTGGAGCCGTGCATGCGCAGCCGTGACGACACCCGGCTGAGGCTCTCCAGAAACGCCATCCGGAAGCGTCCCGGGTACCGGCCGCGCGAGTCGGCGCTGAAGGTGCCGACCGCGACGAGGCTGTCCGCCAGCTCGGTGGTGCCCAAACCCGGTTGCGGCGCACCGTTTTTCATCAGCGGCCCGCCCGCGACGGCGGTGTAGCGCTCGTTGACGAAGGGCAGCCAGGTCAGGCCCGCCACCGGGTCGCCGTCGTGCATCAGGGCCAGCAGCATCGCGGCCATCGGCGATCCGGCGGCGTAGTTGAAGGTGCCGTCGACGGGATCCAGGACCCACACCCACGGGGAGTCGACGTCGGTGCCGCCGAACTCCTCGCCGTGCACGCCGATGCCGGTGGTGGCCTGCAGCGCCGCCACCACCTGACGCTCGATCGCCAGGTCGATCTCGGTGGCGAAGTCGTTGCCCTTCTTGGAAACCGCGGATTCGGCGCGGTGGCCCTCCAAAAACCGCGGCACGGCGGCGTCGAGGATCGACGATGCCACCGACACCAGTGCGTTCAGATCCATCGCGCCCCGGCCTTCACCGCTGCACCGCGGCCAAGGCCTGCGGCAGCGTGAACCGCCCGGCGTAGAGGGCCTTGCCGACGATGGCGCCCTCGACGCCGCGGCCGGACGGCGTCGCCAAATTGTTCAAGGCGCGCAGGTCGTCGAGGCTGGACACGCCGCCCGACGCGATCACCGGAGCCTCGGTGCGCTCGGCCACGGCCCCCAGCAGCTCGAGGTTGGGGCCGCCCAGCGTGCCGTCCTTGGTGACGTCGGTGACGACGTATCGCGAACATCCTTGGCCGTCAAGGCGTTCCAGCACCTCCCACAGGTCGCCGCCGTCGGTCTCCCAGCCGCGGCCGCGCAGCCGGTGCTGCCCTTCGAGTATCTGCACGTCCAGGCCGACGGCGACCTTGTCGCCGTGCTCGGCGATCGCCCGCGCGCACCACTGCGGGTTCTCCAGCGCCGCGGTGCCCAGATTGACCCGCGCGCAGCCGGTCGCCAACGCCGCGGCCAACGATTCGTCGTCGCGGATGCCCCCCGAGAGCTCCACCTGCACGTCGAGCTTGCCGACCACCTCGGCGAGCAGCTCGCGATTGGAGCCGCGCCCGAACGCGGCGTCCAGGTCCACCAGGTGGACCCACTCGGCCCCGTCGCGCTGCCAGCCCAGCGCGGCGTCGAGCGCCGAGCCGTATTCGGTTTCGCTGCCGGGCTTTCCCTGCACCAGGCGCACGGCGCGCCCGTCGACCACGTCGACGGCGGGCAACAGAATCAACGGCATCGCTACAGCCCCCCGACCCAGTTGCTCAACACGGCCGCACCGGCATCTCCGCTCTTTTCGGGGTGAAACTGGGTGGCCGACAGCGGCCCGTCCTCGACGGCGGCCAGGAACGGCACCCGGTGGGTCGCCCACGTCAGCACCGCCTGCGGCGATCCCTCCCAGCGCTGGGCGGCGTAGGAGTGCACGAAGTAGAACCGGGCCGGGGGATCCAGGTCCTCGAGGCCCGCGAACAGCGCGCTGCCGGGCCCGGGTTGCACGACGTTCCAGCCCATGTGCGGGATCACCGGGGCGTCCAGCCGGGTGACCGCGCCCGGCCACTGCCCGCAGCCCGTGGTCTCCACCCCGAACTCCACCCCGCGGGCGAACAGGATCTGCATCCCGACGCACACGCCCAGCACCGGGCGCCCGGCCGCCACCCGCTCGGCGATGATCCGCTCCCCCGCGATCTTGCGAAGGCCCGTCATGCACGCCTCGAACGCGCCGACGCCCGGCACCACCAGACCGTCGGCGGCCGCCGCGGCGCCGGCGTCGGCGGTCACCTCGACCGACGCGCCGACGCGCTGCAGCGCACGCTGCGCCGACCGCAGGTTGCCCGAGCCGTAGTCGAGGACAACCACCGATTTGGCTGTCATAGAACACCTTTGGTGGATGGCACGCCCGACACCCGCGGGTCGGGCTCGACCGCCTGACGCAGCGCGCGGGCCACGGCCTTGTACTCCGCCTCCGTCACGTGGTGCGGGTCGCGGCCGTAGAGCACCCGCACGTGCAGCGCGATGCGGGCGTTGGAGGCGAGGGTTTCGAACACGTGCCGGTTGACGACCGTGTGGTACGGCACCGAGCTGCCGCTGATCGTGGTGTGCTGCAGATGATCCGGCTCACCGGTGTGCACGCAATAGGGCCGGCCCGACACGTCGACGGCGGCGTGCGCCAGCGCCTCGTCCATCGGGATGAAGGCGTCCCCGAACCGGCGGATGCCTTTCTTGTCGCCCAGGGCCTGCCCGAGCGCCTGACCCAGCGCGATCGCGGTGTCCTCGATGGTGTGGTGGCCCTCGATCTCGACGTCGCCCCTGGTGTGCACGGTCAAATCGAAGCTGGCGTGGCTGCCCAGCGCGGTCAGCATGTGGTCGTAGAACGGCACGCCGGTGTCGACGTGAACCTGCCCGGTCCCGTCGAGGTCGAGCTCGACGACGATGTCGGATTCCTTGGTGCGGCGTTCGATACGGGCGCGGCGGGTCGCTTTCCCGGTGTCGGTGGTGGTCACGGGGCTCCTAAGACATGGTCGCGACCCGCTGCGCCCGGCCTCGCCGCGCTTGCGATCGCTCCTATGGGGGTCGCTGATGCCAGGTCGGTGGCCGCGATCTGGGCGCTGGCCCGCAGGAACGCGTCGTTCTCCTCGGCGAGTCCGGTGGTGGCGCGCAGGTAGCCCGGGATGCCGACGTCGCGGATCAGGACGCCGGCGTCCAGGTAGCGCTGCCAGGTGCCCGGCGCGTCGGCGAACTCCCCGAACAACACGAAGTTCGCGTCGCTCGGGATCACCCGAAAACCCATGCCGCTCAGGGCCGTCGACACCCGCTCGCGTTCGGCGATCAGCGTGGCCACGCTGCCCAGCGTGTCGTCGGCGTGCCGCAGCGCGGCCCGGGCCGCGGCCTGGGTGAGAGACGACAGGTGATACGGCAGCCGCACCAGCAGCATCGCGTCGATCAACGCCGGGGTGGCGACCAGGTAGCCGAGCCGGCCGCCGGCGAACGCGAACGCCTTGCTCATGGTGCGGGTGACGACGAGCTTGGCCGGATACTCCTCGACCAGCGAGACGGCGCTGGGCTGCGAGGAGAACTCTCCGTAGGCCTCGTCGACGATCAGGATGCCGGGCGTCGCGTCGAGCAGCCGGCGCAGATCCGGCAGCGAAACGCTTTGTCCCGACGGGTTGTTGGGGCTGGCGACGAACACCACGTCGGGCCGGCGCGCGGCGATGGCGGCGACGGCGACGTCGGCGTCCAGGCCGAAGTCGTCGGCGCGGGCGGCTTGCAGCCATTCGGTGCGGGTGCCGTCGGCGATGATCGGGTGCATCGAGTACGACGGGACGAACCCGATCGCGGTGCGCCCCGGACCGCCGAACGCCTGCAGCAGCTGCTGCAGGATCTCGTTGGAACCGTTGGCGGCCCACAGGTTTTCGATGCCGACCGGGGTGCCGGTCTGGATGGTCAGGTAGGCCGCCAGGTCGCGGCGCAGGGCGACGGCGTCGCGGTCGGGGTAGCGGTGCAGGTCGGCGGCGGCCTCGGCGACCGACCGCACGACGTCGTCGACCAGCGCGCGGGACGGTGGGTGCGGGTTCTCGTTGGTGTTCAGCCTCACCGGCACGGCCAATTGCGGTGCCCCGTAAGGGGATTTGCCCCGCAGGTCATCGCGCAACGGCAGGTCGTCCAGCGTCGGCCTCGGCTTGGCGGTCATCGCTCGAACCTCCGCCGCACCGCCTCGCCGTGCGCCGGCAGGTCCTCGGCCTTGGCCAGCGTGACCACGTGCCCGGACACGTCTTTGAGCGCGGCCTCGGTGTAGTCGACGATGTGGATGCCGCGCAGAAAGGTCTGCACCGAAAGCCCGCTGGAGTGCCGGGCACTGCCCGCGGTCGGCAGCACGTGGTTGGAGCCGGCGCAGTAGTCCCCCAGGCTCACCGGCGACCACGGCCCGACGAAAATCGCTCCCGCCGAACGTATCTGGCCGGCGACGCGCGCCGCGTCCTCGGTCTGGATCTCCAGGTGTTCGGCGGCGTAGGCGTTGACCACCCGGACGCCGGCGTCCAGGTCGTCGACCAGGATGATCGCCGACTGCGGACCGCCCAGCGCGGCGGTCACCCGCTCGCGGTGCACGGTGGTCGCCAGCTGGGCGGCCAGTTCGGCCTCGGTGGCCGCGGCCAGGTTTTCGCTCGGGGTCACCAGCACGCTGCCGGCCAGCTCGTCGTGTTCGGCCTGGCTGATCAGGTCGGCGGCCACGTGCGCGGGGTCGGCGGTGTGGTCGGCGAGGATGGCGATCTCGGTCGGTCCGGCCTCGGCGTCGATGCCCACCCGCGAGCGACACAGCCGCTTGGCGGCGGTGACGTAGATGTTGCCCGGTCCGGTGATCATGTCGACGGGCGCCAGCTCCGAGCCGTCGGTGTCGGTGCCGCCGTGGGCGAGCAGCGCGACCGCCTGCGCGCCGCCGACGGCCCACACCTCGTCGACGCCCAGCAGCCGGGCCGCGGCCAGGATCGTGGGATGCGGCAGGCCGTCATAGCGCGCCTGCGGCGGGCTGGCCACCACCAGCGAGCCGACGCCGGCCGCCTGCGCCGGCACCACGTTCATCACCACGCTCGACGGGTACACGGCGTTGCCGCCGGGCGCGTACAGGCCCACCCGCTCGACGGGGACCCACCGCTCGGTGACCGTCGCGCCCGGGCCGAGCGTGGTGGTGACGTCGGCGCGGCGCTGGTCGGCGTGCACGGCGCGGGCGCGCTCGATCATCACCCGCAGCGCCTCGACCACCTCGCGGTCCAGGCCGGCCAGCGCCGCCTCCAGCGCCGCCACGGGCACCCGCACCGCCGCGGGCCGCACCCCGTCGAACGACGCCCCGAACTCCAGCGCGGCGTCGGCGCCGCGCTCGGCGACGGCCGCCACGATCGGGCGCACCCGGGGCAGCACGGACTCCACGTCGGCGCCCCCACGCGGCAGCGCCGCCCGCAAGCGGGCGCCCGTCAGCTCCGCGCCCCGCAGGTCAATGCGGGCCAGCGGCGACGTTTGCGTGGGGTTCACGTTTCCCATTCTCCCAGAGCAGCTCAAGTGGATATCGGCCCGGTAGTCTGGCCGGCATGTCGACGAAGGATCACCCGAACAACGCCCCGGGTGTCCCGATGGTGCTCCCGGTCTGGTTCGAGCGTTTCCAGATCAAGTACTTCAACCGGGCCGTCAAGCCGTTCGCCCGCTTTCTGCCCGGAACCGCGACCATCAGGCACCGCGGCCGCACGTCGGGCACGCCGTACGAGACCATCATCACCCCGTTGCGCAAGGGAAACGTGCTGGCGGTCGCGCTGGCCCACGGCAAGACCAACTGGGTGAAGAACGTCCTGGCCGCCGGCGAGGCCGACGTGGCGTACAGCCGCAACCGCGTGGTGCACGTCACCAACCCGCGGATCCTGCCGGCCGGCTACGACGGCCCCGAGGTGCAGAACCTGCCGGTCATGGCGCGCGCCCAGCTGCGCCGAATCGGGATTTTCGTCGGCGACATCGCCTGACGCACGCTCCGACGGCGGCGAGGGGTGGCGGCTACGACCGCGTGAAGACGGTCTTGCCGGTCATCGCCGGCCACGCCGAGGGCGCGTCCTCCCACGCGACCACCCGGTCGACGGCCGGCGACAGGTCGCAGCCGCCGGACAGCAGGTCGAGCACCGCCGGGATGGCGGCGCGCGCGTTCACCCGCCCGGTGACGAACCGCACTCCACGGGTGTACATCGGCAACAGCGGCATCTCGACCTTGTATTCGGGGTAGATCCCGGTGTCGGTGCACACGCCGTCCGGCCAGGTGGCGCGCAGTGTGGCGGACAGCAACGCCGGATCGCCGGTGGTGTGCACGGTGACCGGATAGGGGTCCCACGACTTGTCGGGCGTGGCGACGTCGTGCACCACCGCGCCGAGCTTTTCGGCGGCGGCCAGCCGCCGCGGGTCGGTGTCGACGTAGTCGACGTGCGCGCCCAGCGCCGCCGCGAAGGCCACCGAATAGAGCCCGATCGACAGCCGCCCGACGACCAGGACGCGGCGATCGACGGGATCAAGCCCGCCCAGCTCGTCGCGGAACGGCCCGACCGCCCGCCAGCCGTCCGGAATGTTGTCCGACAGCGACGCGATCGAAACGGGGTCGACGGCATCGGGAACCGGGATCAGCATCGCGTCCGCATACGGCACCAGCACCAGATCGGACATGAAGCCGCCGCCGTCCAGGCCGGCGATCGGTGCCATTCCGTACATCGCCATGAGCGGTCCCGAGCCGCACGTGCCGGTCACGCCGCGGCGGCACGCGCGGCAGGTGCCGCAGTTGATTTGGAACGGCACCACGACGCGGTCGCCCACCCGAACGCCCGTGACGTCGTCGCCGACCGCGACGACCTCGGCCAGCCCTTCGTGGCCGACCGCGTACCCCGGCGGCAACGGCAACCGCCCGTTGGCGACCGCGACGTCGAGGTCGCAGCAGGCCACCATCAGCGGCCGGACGAGCGCCTGCTGTGGCGCGGTGATCTGCGGTTCGGGGACCTCACGCCACGCGTATCGCCCGACCTCTTCGTACGTCAACTGCCTCATACCCAGCATTCTTGAGTGATCACTCAAGTAAAGTCAATAGCGTGCCGAGACCAGATCGCAGCCGCGCGGCGCTGATCGACAGCGCCGCGACCTTGTTCCGGCGCCAGGGCTACGCGGCGACCGGGCTCAACCAGATCCTCGAAGAGGCCGGCGTCAAACCCGGCTCGCTGTATCACCACTTCCCGCAGGGCAAACAGCAGTTGGCCGCCGCGGTCGTGCACAGCCAGGGGGCCGGCATCGAGCAACTGTTGCGCCGGTTTTTGGCGACGGGCAGGCCGGTGGCCGACATCGTCGACCGCTGGGTCGACCTGCTGGCCGCCCGGCTGGCCGGCGACCAGCGCGACGGCTGCCCCATCGAACCGATCGCCACCGAGTCGGTGAACGCCAGCCCGCTGGTGCGCGCGGCGTCGGCGCGCGCCTTCGCCGGCTGGTGTGCCGCGATCGAAGAGCGGCTGCGCGTTGACGGCTGGCCCGACGATGACGCGAAAGCCGTTGCGTTAGCGGTTATCTCGCTGATCGAGGGCGCGCTGATCCTGTCCCGGATTTCCGGCGACGCGGGTGCGCTCGACGCCGCCAAGCCGGCCGCGCGGACCCTGCTTCGCGGCTGACGGATCCGGTTCCCGCGCTACACATCCAGGCCGATGTCGAGCACCCGCACCGAATGCGTCAGCGCGCCGACGGCCAGGTAGTCGACGCCGGTGGCGGCGTAGGTCGCCGCGTTGTCCAGGGTGAGCCCGCCCGACGACTCCAGCAGCACCGACGGCGCGCGGGCGTCGCGGCGCTGCACGGCCATCTGCGTCTGCCACACCGGAAAGTTGTCGAGCAGCACGAGCTCCGGCTTCTCGGGCAGCAGCTCGTCGAGCTGCTCGAGCGAGTCGACCTCGACCTCGCATGGCACGTCGGGCGCGGCGTCGCGCACCGCGCGCAGCGCGTCGACGACCGATCCGGCGGCCGCGACGTGGTTGTCCTTGATCAGCGCCGCGTCGCCCAACCCCATCCGGTGGTTGACGCCACCGCCGACGCGCACCGCGTATTTCTGCAGCAGTCGCAGCCCGGGCAGGGTCTTGCGGGTGTCGCGGACCTTGGCCTTGGTGCCCTGGACCGCGTCGACCCAGGCCGCGGTGGCGGTGGCGATCCCCGACAGGTGGCAGATCAGGTTCAGCATGGTCCGCTCCGCGATCAGCAGGCCGCGGGTCTGCGCACGCACCGTCAACAACGACCCGCCGGGGCGCACCCGGACGCCGTCCTCCACACGGTCGAGCACCTGGTAATCGCCGGCGCCGAGCACCTCGTCGAGCACCAGCAACGCGACGTCCACCCCGGCGATGACGCCGGGCTCCCGGGACACCATCGACGCCGTGGCCACCGCGCCGTCGGGCACCGTGGCCAGCGTGGTGACGTCGAGGCCGTATTGCAGGTCCTCGGCCAGGCCGCGGCGGACCACGTCGCGCGCGGCCTCGAGTTCAACGTCGGACAGCATCGTCATCCCACCGCCGCCAGCGCCTCCACCAGCACCGAGCACCGGTCGTCGGCCAGCCGCAGCACGCTGCTGCGCGCCTGGTCCGGCGCGGGGTCGGGGAATTCGGCGCGGTGATGGCATCCGCGGCTTTCGGTGCGCGCCAAGGCCGCCGCGGTCACCGCCCGTGCGGTGACCGTCAACGCGACGTCCTCGAAATCCCGGCGGCCGGCGACGGGGCGCACCGGCGCGCGAGAAAGCCTGTCCGCCAACCGGTTCAGACCGGCGGCCTCGCGCAGCACCGAGGCGTCACGGCTCATCGCCCGCTGCAGCTCGGCGCGCTCCAGCGCGGCGCAGGCCAGGGGCTCGAACGCCACCGCGCGCGCCCGCCCCGCCGCCGCCGCGTGCTCGGCCGCCGCCCTTCCGGCGCGGCCCCCCACCACCAAGCCCTCCAGCAAGCTGTTGGACGCCAAGCGGTTTGCGCCGTGCATGCCGGTGCGTGCCACCTCGCCCGCGGCGAACAGGCCCGGCAGCTCCGTCTGGCCGTGCACGTCGGTGACGACGCCGCCGCAGCTGTAGTGCGCGCCGGGGACCACCGGGATGGGTTGGCGGACGGGGTCGATGCCGGCGGCCCGGCAGGCGGCCGTCACGGTGGGGAACCGCGCCGCGAAGCCCGTGATGCCGCGCGCGTCGAGGAAGACGCACGGGTCGCCGGTGGCCCGCAGGCGCGCGTCGATCGCCCCCGCCACGACGTCGCGCGGTGCCAGGTCGCCCATCGGGTGAACGCCGGCGGTCACCGAATTACCGTGGCGGTCAACCAGTTTCGCGCCCTCCCCGCGGATGGCCTCGGTCACGAGAGGACGCCGCCCGCCGGCGGCGCCGGCGAACAGCATCGTGGGGTGGAACTGGATGAACTCGAGGTCGCTGACGGCGACGCCCGCCCACAGCGCCAGCGCGATCCCGTCGCCGGTGGAGCCCTCCGGGTTGGTGGTCGCGCCGTAGAGGTGCCCGATGCCGCCCGAGGCCAGGATCACCGACGGCGCGCTGACGATCCCGTACCCGTCGGGGTTGCCGACCAGCACCCCGGTCACCGCGCAGCCGTCGTGCAGCACCCGCAGCGCGACGTGGCCGGTGCGGATGTCCAGGGCCGCCGCGGCGTGGTCGAGCGCGCGCTGCACCTCGGCGCCGGTGGCGTCGCCCCCGGCGTGCACGATGCGGCGGCGCGAGTGGCCGCCCTCCCTCGTGACGTCCCAGCGGCCGGGGGCGGCCTCGTCGAAACGCGCTCCGGCACCGACCAATTCGGACACCGCACGGTAGCCGTCGGCGACGATCGAGCACACCGCGTCGGGATCGCACAGGCCCGCGCCGGCGGCCAGCGTGTCGGCGACGTGGGCCTCGACCGAGTCGTCGTTGCCGGGCAGCACGACCGCGATGCCGCCCTGCGCGTAGTGCGTTGCGGTCGCGCCGCGGGCCTGGTCCGCCTTGCTCAGCACCACGACGGTGCGCCCGGCGCGGTGGGCGGCCAGCGCGGCGGCCAACCCGGCGACGCCGGTGCCGACGACGACGACGTCGGCGTCGTCGCTCCAGGTGGGACGGGCCATCATTCGCCGCCGCCCGGTTGGCCGATCGCGATCATGCGCTGCACGCTGCGCCGGCCCGCGGCCGCGATGTCGGCGTCGACGTGAACCTCGTCGGCGCCCTCGACCAGGCAGCGCAGCAGCGCCGCGGGGGTGATCATCTTCATGTACCTGCAGGAGGCGCGGTCGTTGACCGCCTGGAAGTCGACTTGTGGTGCGGCCCGGCGCAATTGGTGCAGCATGCCGACCTCGGTGGCGACCAGCACCTTGCGGGCGCGCGTCTCGTGGGCCGCGTCGAGCATGCCGCCGGTGGACAGGATCTTGACCCGCTCGGCCGGGAAGGAGCCCTCGCCGGCGAGGTACAAAGCCGAAGTGGCGCAACCGCATTCGGGGTGCACGTAGAGCTCGGCGTCGGGGTTGGCGCGGGCCTGGTCGGACAGCTCGTCGCCGTTGATGCCGGCGTGCACGTGGCATTCGCCGGCCCACACGTGCAGGTTTTTCCGGCCGGTCACGCGGCGCACGTGCGCGCCGAGGAACTGGTCCGGGCAGAACAGCACCTCGCGGTCGGGGTCGATGGACTCGACGACCTCGACGGCGTTGGACGAGGTGCAGCAGATGTCGGTGAGCGCCTTCACCGCGGCCGTGGTGTTGACGTAGGAGACGACGACGGCGCCGGGGTGTTCGTCCTTCCAGGCGCGCAGCTCGTCGGGGGTGATCGAGTCGGCCAGCGAGCAGCCGGCCCGCTGATCCGGGATCAGCACGGTCTTGTCCGGGCTGAGGATCTTGGCGGTCTCGGCCATGAAATGCACCCCGCAGAACACGATGGTGTCCTCGGGTGCCTCGGCGGCGATCCGCGACAGCGCCAGCGAATCGCCCACGTGGTCGGCAACGTCCTGGATCGCGGGCAGTTGGTAGTTGTGGGCGAGCACGGTGGCCCCGCGCAGCGTGGCCAGCCGGCGGATTTCGGCCGCCCACCGTTCGTCGCCGTCCACGCCGGCATAGCCGGTGGGGGTGTTGGCAATGCGAGCAGCCATGTCGTTCGCGAGCGTGTCCATGCGATCCAAAACCGTCATGCGGCGGCTCCTTTCGCGCCCGAAGGTTTTCGACTTAGAATCGAAAACATGGGCCATACTAGCACTGAACACGAAGTGCTCGCCGTCGTGTTTCAGGTTCGCGAGGTGACGCCCGCCACCCGGAAGGGAAAACCGCAGTTGAACGCGCTGTTATGGCAACGCGCCCGCGAGCCGCAGCGCGGCGCGTGGGCGCTGCCCGGCGGGCGGCTGCGCAGCGACGAGGATTTGACCACGTCGGTTCGGCGCCAGTTGGCCGAAAAGGTCGACCTGAGAGAGCTGGCCCACCTGGAACAGCTGGCGGTGTTCTCCGACCCGCACCGGGTCCCGGGCGCCCGGGTGATCGCGTCGACGTTTTTGGGGCTGGTGCCCTCCCCCGCCACCCCCGAGCTGCCGCCCGACACCCGCTGGCATCCGGTTAACTCGCTGCCGCCGATGGCGTTCGACCACGGCCCGATGGTGGAGCACGCGCGCGCCCGGCTGGTGGCCAAGATGTCCTACACCAACATCGGGTTCGCCTTGGCGCCAAAGGAATTCGCGCTCTCGACGCTGCGGGACATCTACGGCGCCGCGCTGGGTTACCAGGTCGACGCGACCAACCTGCAGCGCGTCCTGGCCCGCCGCGGCGTCATCACCCAGACCGGCACCATGGCGCAGTCCGGCCGCAGCGGGGGCCGGCCCGCGGCGCTGTATCACTTCACCGACTCCCGGCTGCGGGTCACCGATGAATTCGCCGCGTTCCGGCCGCCCGGCCCGCTGTGAGCCCGCTTCGAATGGCGCCCGGCTGGGCAGAAGCGGACACGCCGCCGGGGACACGCCGGTAGATTGGCACCACACGCGCCGGTGAGCTGCACGGACCGACGAGAACCGGCTCACAATGCGGCGATCACGTTTTGGCCACCGCCCGTTCATACGCGACAATGCCGGATGGCCAAGAAGGGAACCTGAATGGTTGAGCTCGGCAATCTGGCGGGGACGCGCGGCGCGCAGTGGATCGCTCGGCCGCCGCACGAGGAACTGCAGCGCAAGGTCCGCCCGCTGCTGCCCTCGGACGACCCGTTCTACCAGCCGCCACCGGGCTACCAGCATGCCGAGCCGGGCACCGTTTTGCGCTCGCGGGAGGTCGAGCTGGCGTTTTTGGGCCTGATCCCGCAGCCGACGACCGCGGTTCAGCTGCTCTACCGCACGTCGGACATGGACGGCGAGCCGGAGGCGACGGTGACGACGGTGATCGTCCCGGCCGGGATGGCCCCCGGCCAGAGTTGCCCGCTGCTGTCCTACCAGTGCGCGATCGACGCGATGACGTCGCGCTGTTTTCCGTCCTATGCGCTGCGGCGCCGGGCCAAGGCGCTCGGGGCGCTGAGCCAGTTCGAGTACTTGCTGATCAGCGCCGCGGCCGCCGAGGGCTGGGTCGTGTCGGTGCCCGACCACGAGGGCCTCCGCGGCTCCTGGGGCGCGCCGTACGAGCCCGGCTACCGCGTCCTGGACGGGATCCGGGCCGCGCTGAGCTCCGAGCGGCTCGGTTTGGACCCGTCGGCGCCGACCGGGCTGTGGGGTTATTCCGGCGGCGGGCTGGCCAGCGCGTGGGCCGCCGAGATGTGCGCGGACTACGCGCCCGAACTCGACGTCGTCGGGGCGGTGCTGGGCTCGCCCGTCGGCGACCTCGGCCACACGTTTCGCCGGCTCAACGGCACCTTTTTGGCCGGGCTGCCCGCGCTGGTCGTCGCCGCGCTGGCCCGCATCTACCCGGACCTGGACCGGATCATCAAGGAGCACACCAACGACGAGGGGCGCGCCCTGCTCGACTCGCTGGCGAAGATGACCACCGTGGAGGCGGTCCTACGGATGGCCGGCAAGAACATGGGCGACTACCTGGACGAGCCGCTCGAAGACATCCTGTCGACGGCGGAGATCACCCACGTCTTCGACAGCATCAAGCTGGGCGCGGCGGTGCCGACCCCGCCGGTGCTGATCGTGCAGGCCGTGCACGACTACCTGATCGACGTGCACGACATCGACCAGCTCGCGCACGCCTATTCGGCCGGCGGCGCCAGCGTCACCTACCACCGCGACTCGTTCAACGAGCACATCTGCCTGCACCCGCTGTCGGCGCCGATGGCGCTGCGCTGGCTCACCGACCGGTTCGCGCGCCGGCCGCTGACCGAGCACCTGATCAGGACCACGTGGCCGACGATGTTCAACCCGATGACCTACGTCGGCATGGCGCGGCTGGTCAAGATCGCCGCCAAGGTGATCACCGGCAGGAAGATCCCGCATCGCCCTTTGTGAGGGCCCCTGTGAGCGCCCACGGCTAGGACACCGCGGCTTCCGGGGCCTCCGGCTCCACCGGCGCCGCTGGTGACGGCCGGTCGGCCCCCGGGATCACCCCGAGGTCGTCGCGGGCGTCGGCGGCCGCCAGCACGGCGTACATCAGCGCCGCGATGCCGGCGGGCCACAGCAGCGTCACCGCCACCTGCAGCGGCCCGCGGGAGAAGAACACCGGCGGCGCCTGGACGACATAGGCCACCGACGGCTTTCCCACCAGGGGCACCGCGTCGAAGTTCACCGCGCCGTAGCCCAGCCACACCAGCAGCGCCCCGGTGCCCGCCGCCGCCGCGGCCGCGACCACCATGCCGACGGACAGCGCGATCACCATCGCCGGCCCGCGGCGCCCGCGCCACTGCCAGACCAGCACCGCCGCCACCACCGCCAGCACCGTCAGCAGCCCCAGCAGCAGGCACGGCGCGTCGAAGAAGTGCGACGATTCGGTGCCCAGGTAGTCGTGGACGCGTTCGCCCGCGCGGGTGATCGCCACCACCGCGTGGATCGGCGGGGCGATCCAGGCCCACAGCCCGCCGAGCGCCGCGCCGGTCAGGGCCACACCCAGCGCCGCGAGGACGACGGCGCGGGCCCCGCTCCCGCGGGCAGCGGCCACCTCTGACGTCATCGCTGCGCCTCCACGTCGACCGAGTCGACCTCGCCGTGCCGCGAGCACCGGGCCCGCCAGCCGTCGGGACGCACCTGGACCACCATCCGGCGGCCGCATTCCGCGCAGAACCGGGGCGGCTCCAGGCCCAGCTGGGCCGCCGTCGGGACGGCGGTGCCGCCCAATTCCCCGGTGTAGACGTTGTAGACGCCCGCGGTCACCGGGGCCCCCCGATCGCCCACCTTTTCGGCCACGATTCCCAGTGTTCTACAAGCTGGCGTTGAGCGCCTTGAGCGGCATCTGCAGGTCCTCGAGCAGCTCCAGGTCCGCCTCGGCCGGCCGCCCGAGCGTGGTCAGGTAGTTCCCGACGATGACGGCGTTGATGCCGCCCAGGATGCCCTGCTTGGCGCCCAGGTCTCCGAGGGTGATCTCGCGGCCCCCGGCGAAGCGCAACATGGTGCGCGGCAGCGCCAGCCGGAATGCGGCCACCGCCTTCAGCGCCTCGCTGGCCGGCAGCACCTCCAGGTCACCGAACGGGGTGCCGGGCCGCGGGTTGAGGAAGTTCAGCGGCACCTCGTCGGGCCCCAGCTCGGCCAGGTCGGCGGCGAATTCGGCGCGCTGCTCGAGCGTCTCGCCCATGCCGAGGATGCCGCCGCAGCACACCTCCATGCCGGCGTCACGCACCATCGACAGCGTCTGCCAGCGCTCCTCCCAGGTGTGCGTGGTGACGACGTTGGGGAAGTACGAGCGGGCGGTCTCCAGGTTGTGGTTGTAACGGTGCACCCCCATCGCCGACAGCTGCTCCACCTGCTCGGCGGTCAGCATCCCCAGCGAGCAGGCGATGTTGATCTCCACCTCGTCGCGGATCGCCTCGATGCCGGCCGCCACCTGCGCCATCAGCCGCTCGTCGGGGCCGCGCACCGCGGCCACGATGCAAAATTCCGTGGCGCCCGACTTCGCGGTCTGCTTGGCCGCCTCCACCAGGCTCGGGATGTCCAGCCGGGCGCTGCGCACCGGCGACGCGAAAAGGCCGGACTGCGAGCAGAAGTGGCAGTCCTCCGGGCAGCCGCCGGTCTTGAGGCTGATGATCCCCTCGACCTCGACCTCCGGGCCGCACCAGCGCATCCGCACCTCGTGGGCCAGCGCCAGCAGCTCGTCGAGGCGGTCGTCGGGCAGCTGCAGCACCTGCAGCACCTGCTCGCGGCCCAACCCTTCGCCGCCTTCCAGCACCTGCCGCCGGGCGACCTGAAGGATGTCCGCGTCGTGGTCGGCGCCGGCCGCCGGTCGAGTTGCCGCTTGAGTCACCAGGTGCTCCCCTGCATGTCTGTTCCGCGGCCGCACGCGACCGCGCCCGCCACGTGACCGTGGCAGCCTGAATGAAACGGTGTTCAAAGTAGGGTAACGGCCGCACAACACGGCGCCAGCGGGGTATGCCAGCACAATGACCGCTTGGGAGACGCAACCGCACGTCGAGTACCTGGCGCACCACATGCTGCTGCTGGCGATCCCCGCCTTCTTGCCCGCGGTCGTGGTCGTCGCGGTGATCCTCTACGTCGCGCTCAAAGACCGCCGCGACGGCGGCGACCCCGACAAGGCGCGGCGCAGCGCCGCCGCCGACGAAAAGCGTGATTGACGAGCGCCGAATCGGGGCATCATCAACTCGGTCGCGACCTTACCTCCAAGTAAGGAGCGATCGTCGGATCCAATGTCCCGGGACGGCCCGGCGCGGTTGAGAGGGCATGACGATGAGTGCAACCGAAATGGTGTATCTGGCCGAACCGTCGGCGCGCGGCGCCGGCCTCAATCAGGTGATCGGGCTGTCGATCGCCGCCGTCGTGATCGCCGCGGTGATCCTGTGGGTCGGCCACGCGCACCGCACGCACCGGATCCAGTGGTTGACCCGGGCCGCCGACAAGTTCGGCGAGAAATTCCACCGCCCCAATTGGGTGGCGCTGCCGGTGCTGGTCTTCACCACTTCCATCATCTGCGCGCTGTTCGGATTCATCTGGGACGTCAGCTGGCACATCGGCAATGGCCGCGATCCCGGCCCGCTGGCCAATCCGGCGCACTACTTCATCATCATCGGCCTGTTCGGCATCTTCCTGGCGGGCATGTTGTCGATCGTGCTGCCGTTCGACAAACCGGGCCCGGCCGCGGTGCGCATCACGAGCAACTGGCACGCGCCGGTCGGCGGCGTGCTGATGGCCGGCTGCGGGATGTACGCGATGATCGGGTTCCCCCTCGACGACATCTGGCACCGGATCTTCGGGCAGGACGTAACCCTTTGGGGCCCAACGCATCTGATGATGATCGGGGGCGCCTGCTTTTCGCTGTTCGCGGTGCTGATGCTGGAGCGCGAGGGCGAGGCGCAGCATGCCGGGGCCGGTGAGGTGTTCCACGGCGCGTTCATCACCTTCCTGCGCTACCTGTCCTTCGGCGGGCTGTTCATCGGCTTGTCGGTCTACCAGATCGAATTCGACTTCGGCGTCCCGCAATTCCGGCTGGTGTTCCAGCCGATGCTGATCGCCGCGGCGGCCGCGCTTGCCGCCGTCGCCGCCCGGATCACCATGGGCCGCGGCGCCGCGATCGTCGCGGCCGTGTTCGCGATCGCGCTGCGGGGCATCGTCGCGCTGCTGGTCGGGCCCATCCTGGGCGCCCCGATCAACTGGTTCCCGCTGTACCTCGGTCCCGCGCTCGTCGTCGAGCTGGTGGCGCTGACCCCGTTGATCAAGCGCCCGATCGCGTTCGGCGCCGTGTCCGGGCTCGCCGTCGCCACCGTCGGGCTGTGGCTCGAGTCGCTGTGGATCGGCGCGGTCTACCACTACCCCTGGCCCACGCGGATGTGGGGCGAGGCGCTGGCGATGTCGATCCCGGTGGCGGTGCTGACCGGGGTATGCGGCGCGATGTTCGGCATGGTGCTCACCGGGCAGCGGCTGCCCGGGCGCCGGCTCGGCATCGCGGCCGTGGCGCTGACCGTCGTGGTGATCGGCGGCGCGGTGGCCAACGGGCTGCACATCGTCGTGCCGCAACACAACTCCGCGGCGGTCACGTTGACGGACCAGCCCGGTCCCCCGGGTCAGCGCATGGTGTCTGCGGACGTGCAGCTCGCCCCGGCGGGCATGGTCAGCGACGACCCGGACTGGCTGACGATCCTGTCCTGGCAGGGACGGATGGAGAACAACCGCGGCCTGGCGATCGACCGGCTCGACAAGGTCGGCCCGGGCCATTATCGGTCCACCCAGCCGGTGCCGGTCTGGGGATCGTGGAAGACGCTGCTGCGGGTTCAGGACGGCTACACGTTGACGGCGGTGCCGATCTACGAGCCGGCCGACGACGCCATCCCCGCGCCCGAGGCCCCCGCGTTGGCGTCCAGCACCCGGCCCTTCGTCCTGGAGGTCACCATCCTGCAGCGCGAACGCGACCAGAGCGCGCCGGCCTGGCTGTTCACCGCCGGCGGGATCGTGGTGCTCGTCCTGACGCTGATGGTGATCTCGGCGCTGACCTGGGGTGCCGGTCGCCTGAACAACGCCGTGGGCGAGCCGGAGCCGGTCGAGGAAAAGCAGCCACTGCCGGGCGCTCCCAGGGCGGCGTAGCGGATGAGGATTCGTAGCGCCCTCGCCGCCGCGTGGGTCGTGGCGCTCCTGTGGGCCCCGATCGCGTGCGGCGGTTCGCACAACCAGCCGCAGGGCCAGCCGCAGGGCCAGGCCCCGGCCGCCGGCCCGACGATCGACGTCACCGTCGCCAAGGGGCAGGTGAGTCCGACCAATGCCACGCTGCAGGCCAGGGTGGGCCAGCCGATCACCCTGCGGGTCACCAGCGACGCCACCGACGAGCTGCACGTGCATTCCACGCCCGACCACAAGTTCCAGGTCGCGGCCGCGCCCAACCAAACCTTCCAGTTCAGCGTCGACGTCCCCGGCAACGTCGAGGTCGAGCTGCACCACCTGGACCGCACGATCGCGACGATCCACGTCCAGCCGTGAGCGCCCGCGGCGCGACGGCGGTGCTGGCGCACGGCCTCGGCGGCTCGGGGGACCTACCGGTGCCGTACATGTACGCGATGGTCGGGGCCGCGTGGGCGTTGACGTTCACGTTCGCGCTGGTGGCGTTCGCGTGGCGGCGGCCGCGGTTCGACCCGGCCAAGCCCGGCCACCCGCTGCCGGGGTGGGTGACCTCGTTCGTCGACGCCCGGGTGACCCGCTGGGTCGCCGCCGGGGTGGCGCTGGTGTTCGCGGCCTGGGTGGTGGCGGCCGGCCTGTTCGGTCCGCAGACGGAGTCCAACGGCCTGCTCGGCGCGTTCTACGTGCTGTTGTGGGTTGGGCTGGTGGCGCTGTCGCTGACGTTCGGGCCGGTGTGGCGGGTGATCTCCCCGATGCGCTCGGTGTACCTGCTGGCGCGACGAATCGCGCCGGGTCGCCTAGGGCGGCCGCGGCTGTCCTATCCGGATCGGTGGGGCTATCGCCCGGCGGCGCTGGGGCTGTTCGCGTTCGTGTGGATGGAGCTGGCCAGCCCGAACTCGGCGTCGCTGCCGGGGGTCAAGGCGTGGCTGCTGGCGTACGCCGCGGTGATGCTGGTCGGGGCGTGGCTGTGCGGGCCGCGGTGGCTGGCCCGGGCCGACCCGTTCGGCGTGTACAGCATGGCGGTGTCGCGGTTGTGCGCGTTTCGCCGCAACCCGGACACCGGCAGGGTCGTGATCGGCAACCCGCTGGACCACCTGCCGTCGCTGCCGGTGCGGCCCGGCGTCGTCGTGATGCTGGCGGTGCTGCTCGGGTCGACCGCCTTCGACAGCTTCTCGGCCTCGCCCACGTGGCGCGGGTTCGCCGATCGGCTCACCCACGGCTTTGGCCTGTCGCCGACGACGTCGTCGTCGGTGCTGCGCACCGTCGGGCTGATCGTGTTCATTTCGGTTGTGGGGGTGAGTTTTTCGCTGGCCGCGCGCGCCACCGGTGGCGTGGACCGCGAACGGCGCCGCGCCCTGCCCGGGCAGATGGCGCATTCGTTGATCCCGATCGTGGTGGGCTACATCTTCGCCCACTACCTGACCTACCTGGTGGAGCGCGGGCAGCAGGCGGTTTTCGCGCTGGCCGACCCGTTCGGCCGCGGCTGGAACCCGCTCGGGCTGGCGCACCAGCACGTCGCCTATGTGCTGTCGATGCATCCGCCGGTGCTGTCCGCGATCAAGGTGGCCTGCGTGGTCACCGGCCACATCGTGGCGGTCGTCGCCGCCCACGACAGGGCCGTGCGGCTGCTGCCGCCCGGTCATCAGCTCACCGGGCAGCTCACGATGATGCTGGTGATGGTGGGCTACACGTTCACGGGGCTGTATCTGCTGTTCGGCGGCTAGCGGTCGCCGCCATCAACCCAGCAGGTATTCGACCTTCCGGTTGCCGTCCCAGCGGCGCAGGCCCGCGAAGCATCCGTTCATCTGCGGCGGCCGGCCCGCGATGCGCAGCGCCCGCCCCAGCTGGGCGCCGCCGACGCGGCGCGCCAGCGTGACGTGCGCGGTCCACTGGCCGGGCAGGCTGTTGGACATCGGCGCCGGCGCCAGGTGCGCCGCGCACAGCCGGTGCACCTCGGCGTGCAGGGCCAGCAGCCCGCTGGTCGGCACGATGAGGCGCGCGAACACGACGTTGGCGCGGCCGAACAGCACCGGCGCGCCGATCGCGCAGTGCAGCGGCAACCGTGCGGCGACCGGGCCCAGCAGCTCGTCGACGTCGGGGGCGATGTTCTCGGCGACGGCCAGCGTCACGTGCGGCCGGCTGGCCGGCGCCTGGCTGGGGATGCCGGCCCGGGCCAGCCCCTCCCAGATGCGGCGGATCGCCGCCTCGGTATCGCCGTCGAAGACCAGCTCGAGCGAGTGCACCATCAGCGCACCACCGAGGTGACCCAGTCGCGGTCGAACGCCGCGGCGCTCATGGCCGCGAAGGCGGCGCGGTCCAGCGCCGCGGCCCCGGCCGGGAGCGCGGCCCGCACCGGCGCCAGCCGGGCCAGCGCCGACCGGTTGGAGGACTCCGCGAACCCGGGCTTTGTCGGCCAGCTGCCGATCACCAGCCCGGCGGACCGAACACCTTGTGCCGCAAGCGCTTCCAGCGTCAGGGCGGTGTGGTTGAGGGTGCCCAGCTCGGCGCCGACGACGACCAGCGCGGCGGCGCGCAGCTCGACGGCGAGGTCGCGGAGCGTGACGCCGCCGTCGGCGAGTTCCACCAGCAGCCCGCCGGCCCCCTCGACCAGGGCCAGCCGGCCGGGGCGGTCCAGGCCGCGGACGAGCCGCACCACCTGCTCACCGGTGGGCAGCGGGCTCCCGGCGAGCTCGGCGGCGGCCGCCGGCGCCAGCGGCTGCGGGTAGCGGGCCAGCCCGGATAGCTCGGTGACCCCCGACAGCCGCGCCACCTCGGCGAGGTCGTCGTCGCCGGCCTCGGTGCCGGTCTGGACGGGTTTGCACACCGCCACGTCGAGGCCCGCCTGGCGGGCGTGGCTGGCCAGCGCCGCGGTGACGACCGTCTTCCCGACCCCGGTGCCGGTGCCGGTGACGACGAGGACGGTCAACGGCGACCCGCGGTGAGCACGTCCGTCAGCACCCGGCGCGCGGTCTCGAGTTCGGCGGCGTCCAGGGACGCCCGCGCGGTGAGCCGCAGCCGCGACGTCCCGGCGGGCACCGTCGGGGGCCGGAAGCAGCCCACCTTCACCCCGGCGTCCAGGCAGGCCGTCGCGGCGGCCACCGCCACCCCCGGGTCGCCCAGGATCACCGACACCACCGCGGACTGCGGCGCGTCGGAGCCCGATTGCCCGCCTCCGCCTCGCGCCGCTGCGCGGCCCGCATCGTCGCCGCGCGCCACATCGCAGACCTCGGCGAGGAACCGCGCGTGCCGCAGCACCGCCTCCGGCCGCCACGTCTCGGCGCGCAACACCTCGAGCGCGGCCCGCGCGGCGCCCACCGCCGCCGGCGCCAGGCCGGTGTCGAAGATGAACGTCCGGGCCGCGTCGATCAGGTGCGCGCGCACCGCCGCCGGTCCGAGCACCGCGCCGCCCTGGCTGCCCAGGGCCTTGGACAGCGTCGTGGTCATCACGACGTCGGGGGCCCCCGCCAGCCCCGCCTCGTGCAGCAGCCCGCGCCCGCCACCCCGCACGCCCAGGCCGTGCGCCTCGTCGACGATCAGCAGCGCGCCGCGCCGGCGGCACACGTCGTGCAGTTCGCGCAGCGGCGCCAGCGCACCGTCGGTGCTGAAGACCGACTCCGTGATGACGAGGGCGCGTTCCTCGTCGCGCGACGCCAGGGCCGCGTCCACCGCGGCGACGTCGCGGTGTGGCGTCACCACCACCCGGGCCCGCGACAGCCGGCAGGCGTCCACCAGCGAGGCGTGCGCGTACGCGTCGGACACCAGCAGCGAGCCGCGCCCGGACAAGCCGACGACGGCGCCGAGGTTGGCGGCGTATCCCGAGGAGAACAGCAGGCCCGAGGCGGCGCCGACGTATCCGGCCAGCTCCGACTCGAATTCCTGGTGCAGCTCGGTGTCGCCGGTGACCAGGCGCGACCCGGTGGCGCCGGCCCCCCACATGCGCAGCGCCGCAACCCCACCCTCGATCACGTCGGGGTGCTGCGAGAGGCCCAGGTAGTCGTTGGACGCCAGGTCGAGCTCGGTGCCGACCGCCGGACGCGGCCGCAGGGAGCGGCGCAGCCCGGCCTCGCGGCGCTGCCGTTCCACCGCCTCCAGCCAGGCCAACGGGGAAGTCTCGATCGGTGCCCTCATCGACGCTCAGCCTACGAGGCGCGCGAACGGCGACCGTCGCCGAGGTGATCCGGCCAGCCGAGCTCTACGCGCTTCCGTCGGTGCCGGGTCGCTACACCGTCTCGGGGGTGCCGTCGGCGCCCGCGGAGCCGTTGCCGTTCGGGCCTTGGCCGCCGGCCCCGCCGGTCCCGCCGATGGCGGTCGCCCCCGAGATCGCGTAGGCGTTGCCGCCGGTACCGCCGTTGCCGCCGACCCCGAACGTCCCGAGCAGCCCGCCGTTGGCCGAGGCGCCGCCGGCCCCGCCGTGGCCGCCGGTGGCCGTTCCCCCGGCGTAGTCGAAGGCCGCGCCGCCGTTGCCGCCGGGGCCCCCGTTGCCGGCGCCGCCATTCGTGCCGCCGATCCCGCCCGTGCCGCCGTCGCCGCCGGTGGCGCTGCCCAGCGTGCCGAAGGGATAGTTTCCCATCACCGCGTCACCACCGTTGCCGCCGGCGCCGCCGGACGCGACCGGGCCGGTGCCGTTACCGCCGTTGCCGCCGTCCCCGCCGGTGATAGAGAAGCCGAAGCCGTCGGCGAACGCGCTCCCGCCGTTGCCGCCGGCCCCGCCGCCGAGGAAGCCGTCCCCACCGGTCCCGCCATGACCGCCGCTGTAGTCGCCGTTGCCGCCGTTCCCGCCGGCGCCGCCGATGCCGGCCGCGCTGGATCCGCCCGCGCCGCCGTTGCCCGGCGTGCCGAATAGGCCGATGCTGCCGCCGTTGCCGCCGGCCCCGCCGTTGCCCAGGCTCGCGGCGCCGCCGGCGCCACCGGCGCCGCCGTTGCCGAACAGGAACCCGCCGTTACCGCCGTTACCGCCGGCACCGCCGCCGAGAAGGCCGTTGGCCCCGCCGGCGCCACCGGGCCCGCCGTTGCCGATGAAAATCGCGTCCCCACCGTTCCCGCCGGCCTGTCCGGGGGCGCCGGGGGCCCCGGCTCCGCCGTTGCCGAAGAAACCGGCGTTTCCTCCGTTGCCGCCGTTGACCCCGTTTCCGCCGTTGCCGAACAGCCATCCGCCGTTGTAGCCGTTGGGGTGCGCGGCCGTGCCGTTGGCGCCGTTGCCAATCATGCCGCCGGTCAGCTCGATCAGGTCACCCTGTTGAAGCACGCCGCCGATCTCGTTGATCCGGATGCCCACGTCCATCAGGTTGTTGCCGATGATCGGATCCGCCGCGGCCGCCCGAGCGCTGATCGCGGCCGCGACGGCATTCAGCGGCGAGACGTTCGCCGCCTCCGCGCTCGCGTACGAACCGCCCGCACCGGCCAACAACTGGACGAAGTCGCTGTGAAACGCCGCGGCCCGCGCGCTCAACGCCTGAAACTGCGCCCCGACATCAGAAAACACCTTTGCGATCGCCGCCGACACCTCGTCGCCCGCCGCGGCGACCACCGACGTCGTCGCCGCCGCAGCCGCCGCGTGAGCCGCTTCGATCGACGAGCCCAAACCCGCCAGATCCGCCGCCGCCGCGGCCAGCGCGCCTGGCGCGGCGATCAGGGCCATCGTCGACCTCCGATGGCCGCCGCGCCGCCGTTAGGCCGCCGCGTAGCCGTCATGACCCGACGCGATCGAAACGCAGATCGCTCACAATCCCGGTGCACCCGGGGCTCCATTTATCGCGATGCCGCCCATCAAATTGATGGCCAGGCCGCCGGCACCGCCGGCACCACCAGGCACACCGGCACCGCCCGCACCGCCGGCACCACCGGTGACGACGCCCCCGTTCAGGTAGTTCGTGAGGATGGCGGCGAAGAGGTCGTTGACCGCGTTGTCGCTTTCTTGGGCCTCGACGTAGAAGGGATGCAGGAAGTTGTAGCCGCCCAGGAACGCGTTGCCGCCGTTGCCGCCGTTGCCGCCGTGGCCGCCGAGGCCGTCCCCGCCGGCGCCGCCGGTGCCGCCATTGACGGCGAAGAAGCCGCCCAGGTCGTTGTTGAAGACCGATCCGCCGGTGCCGCCGTTACCGCCGTTGAAGCCGTCGCCCCCGTCGCCGCCGTTGCCGGCGAGGAAGATGCCGGACCCGCCGGTGCCGCCGGCGCCGCCGGTGCCGCTCGCGCTGGTGCTGGCGCCGCCATTGCCCCCATTCCCGGGTCTGGCCATGAAGTCGGTGGGCCCGCCGAGGTGTGCGTAGCCGGCGCCGCCGCCGGCGCCGCCGTTACCGCCGTTGCCGAACGAACTTGCCCCGCCGGCGCCGCCGGCCGCGCCGTCACCGAGCAGGAAACCGCCGGCCCCCCCGTTGCCGCCGTTGCCGCCGTTACCGCCGTTCACCCCCGCCTGGCCGATCCC
>NZ_LQPJ01000150.1 GCF_002101785.1 Mycobacterium palustre | reverse complement strand
ATCCGGAGCGGGTGCCGGCGCGGGAGCCGCGGGAGCCGGGGCAGGGGCGGGAGCAGCGGGTGCCGGCGCCTGGGCGGGCGCGACGACGTTGTGGCCGGGCGCGGGCTGCACACCGGCGGTCGGACGAATGGCGATCGCCAACGAAACCACCAGCGCCGCCACCCCGATGACGAAGATTGCCGCCAAGGCGGTCCCCACCAGCCGGAACGACTTGCGCTCGCCGTCGGCCTCTCCGGCGAGCGGGGCGGCGACGGGGTGCTCGCCGGTGTAGGGGTAGTCCAGATCGTCGGCCACCGCGCTGTAGGCCAGCCCGTCGGCGTCGGCGCTCGAAGCCTCGAAGTAGCCCGGGGCGACCGCGAACGGGTCGAGCGCACCGGTGCCCGGGTCCTGCGCGTAGGCCAGCGCCGCGGTGGACGACGCGAACAGCGGGGCGTTCGCCGAGGCCAGCGCCGCGCCGCGCGCCAACGCCGTCTCCGGCTCCTCGGGCGAGGCCAGCGGCAGCGTGGTCGCGGCCTCCAGCGCCGGCTTGATCATCGGGATATCGACGCCGGAGCCGACGACGAACACGGCGTCCGGCAGCGACGCCAGGGTCTCGGCTTCCGAAACCATGGTGGCCAGCTGGGTCACCGCGGCCGCGTCGTCGTCGGGCAGCGGCTGCCGGCGGACGTCGGTGACGGAACCGTCCGCGCTGTCGACGACGGCCAGCGTCGCGGTGTCGGGCTCGATGTAGAGCAGGGCGGTGTGCGCGTAGTTCGTCTGGTTGCCGACCGCCTGGGTCAGCGCGGCCGCGGCCAGGAAGGCCGAGACCAGCATCACGTTTTCGACTTTGTGTGCGGCCAGGGCATCGCGCAGCGCGGCCGCCTCGATGGGGTCGGTGAACGTGACGCCGGTCGACGTCAGCTGGTAGCCGCCCTCGGCGGCGCCCTCTCGGGTCCCGAGGATCGCCGACACGACCTGGTCGGCGGCGCTGAAAGTTGCCGCGTCGTCGTCCGCGGCAACCTGGATATTGTCCTCGTCGACGGTCGCGCCGTCGCCGTTCTCCCCTTCGACCAGCACCATACGGACGGCCGTCGGCGCCATCGACACGCCCAGGACGGTGTCCAAAGCTCCTCCATCGTCGTTAGCTAGCCAGTCCGGCCGGGGGACGCGGCCGTCGCAGCCTGCAGCCACAGCGGCACGTCGACGGTCCCCACCTGTGTTCCCCTAGTCCCCCGATTTTACGCGGTTCTATCGGCCCGTGACGGCGCTAGGGAACCGGGACGCCGCGCCCCAAGTGGCGCCGC
This sequence comes from Mycobacterium palustre, assembly GCF_002101785.1. GTDB lineage: Bacteria > Actinomycetota > Actinomycetes > Mycobacteriales > Mycobacteriaceae > Mycobacterium > Mycobacterium palustre. The sequence continues at coordinate 6,314 of NZ_LQPJ01000150.1, read as the reverse complement.
AGCCACCCGCCGTGATCGTCGTGATCGTCGTCGCGGGGGTGCCGCGGCAACCACTGCTGCGGGGGATTCGGGTCCGGGGCGACGCGCGCCGGCGACGCGGGTGGCGCCGCGGGCGGTGGGGTCGGCGGTGGCGCTTGCGGGGGCTTGGGCGCGGCGGGTTGCGCGGGCATCGAGTTGAGCACCGGGCGGATGTACAGCCGCGCCGTCTGCCCCAGGTTGCGGGCCTCGTTGCCGTCGTTGCCGGGCACCGTGATGACCAGGTTGTCGCCGTCGACGACGACCTCCGAACCGGACACGCCGAGCCCGTTGACCCGGGCGCTGATGATCTGCTGGGCCTGGGCCAACGCCTCGCGGCTGGGCCGCGAGCCGTCCGGGGTGCGGGCGGTCAGCGTGACCCGGGTGCCGCCCTGCAGGTCGATGCCGAGCTTGGGGGCGGCGCGCTTGTCGCCGGTGAGGAACACCAGCAGGTAGACGCCGATCAGCAACAGCAAGAAAACCGACAGGTAGCGGGCAGGGTGCACCGGCGCGGAAGACGATGCCACTTTCCTCGTATCTCCTTGGATCGGTTTCTTGCCCCCGACAGAGCCTAGAAAAGCCTACGTGTCGCCCACACGTTCCCCCCGCGCGCGGCCTATCGGCCCGGGTCGGTCAGCTCGTCGGACTCTTCCAAGCCGCCGGCGCCCGCGTCCTCGCCGGCCTCGCCGGCCTCCTCGGGCTCCTCGGGCAGGATCCGGTCGCGGACGGCCAGCTTCATCCACGTGGTCACCACGCCCGGCGCGATCTCGAGGTCGACGGTGTCGTCGGCGATCGCGACGATGGTGGCCTGCAGCCCGGACGTGGTGTGCACGCGGTCGCCGGGCCGCAGCGACTCGTGCAAGTCGATGGTGGCCTGCATCGCGCGCTTCTGGCGGCGCGACGCGAAGTACATGAAGCCGCCCATGATGAGCACGAACGGCAAGAACAAGACCAAACTATCCATGACGGTCAGTCTGCCATCACCGCAGGTCGCGACGATGCCCGCTACAACCGGCCGACGCAGCGCCGAACCGATAGGCTTGGATTCGCGACGTGACGGCCGCGCCGCGGTGAGGAGGACGAGAGTGGCCAGCCTCGAGCAAAGCCGCCAGCTGGTCACCGAAATCCCCGGTCCCGCATCGCTGGAACTCAACAAGCGCCGGGCCGCGGCGGTGTCGCACGGCGTCAACGTCTCGCTGCCGGTGTTCGTGACGCGCGCCGGCGGCGGCATCATCGAGGACGCCGACGGCAACCGGCTGATCGACCTGGGATCGGGGATCGCGGTCACCACGATCGGCAACTCGGCGCCCCGGGTCGTCGACGCGGTGCGCGCGCAGGTCGACGACTTCACCCACACCTGCTTCATGGTGACGCCGTACGAGGAGTACGTCGCCGTCGCCGAGGAGCTCAACCGGATCACCCCCGGCTCCGGCGAGAAGCGCTCGGTGCTGTTCAACTCCGGCGCGGAGGCGGTCGAGAACGCCGTCAAGGTCGCGCGCGCCTACACCCGCAAGCCCGCCGTGGTGGCGTTCGACCACGCCTATCACGGGCGCACCAACCTGGCGATGGCGCTGACCGCCAAGTCCAAGCCGTACAAGAGCGGCTTCGGCCCGTTCGCGCCGGAGATCTACCGGGCGCCGCTGTCCTACCCCTACCGTGACGGCCTGCTCGACAAGGAACTGGCCACCGACGGCGAGAAGGCCGCCGCGCGGGCCATCCGGGTCATCGAAGGCCAGGTCGGCGCCGAGAGCCTGGCGGCCGTCCTGATCGAGCCGATCGCCGGCGAGGGCGGATTCATCGTGCCCGCCGAGGGATTCCTGCCGGCCCTGCTCGACTGGTGCCGCCGCAACGACGTCGTGTTCATCGCCGACGAGGTGCAGACCGGGTTCGCGCGCACCGGCGCGATGTTCGCCTGCGAGCACGAGGGCATCGAGCCCGACCTGATCTGCACCGCGAAGGGCATCGCCGACGGGCTGCCGCTGTCGGCGGTGACCGGCCGCGCCGAGCTCATGGACGCCCCGCACGTCGGCGGCCTGGGCGGCACCTTCGGCGGCAACCCCGTGGCCTGCGCGGCGGCGCTGGCCACCATCGAAACCATCGAGCGCGACTGGCTGATCGAGCGGGCCCGGCAGCTAGAGCGGCTGATGACCGAGCCGCTGCTGCGGCTGCAGGCCGGCGACGACCGCATCGGCGACGTTCGCGGCCGCGGCGCGATGATCGCCATAGAGTTGGTGAAGTCCGGGACCGCCGACCCCGACCCCGGGTTGACCGAGGCGCTGTCCAAGGCGGCGCACGCGGCCGGAGTCGTCGTGCTGACCTGCGGCATGTTCGGCAACGTCATCCGGCTGCTGCCGCCGCTGACCATCGGCGACGAGCTGCTGGCCGAGGGTGTCGAGGTGCTCGGCCAGCTTCTCGGCGACCTGTAGCACCCGAAAAACCCCGCCCGGGCGGTGTGGAAAGTCACAGCGACGCGGGACCGTTTTAGGAATACCGTTAGTTTAACTAACGTTTTGCCCGTCAGCGCAGCGTCGCGCTGAAGAATCACCTAGCTATCCGGCAGTCAGAGGGAAGTATTTATGTCGACTACCACTCAGGAAGAGCGCCTGGCACGCCGTGTCGACGTCTTGATCGCCAACGACCCCCAGTTCGCCGCCGCCCGGCCGGACCCCGCGGTCGCCGCCGCCCTCGAGCAGCCCGGGCTGCGACTGCCCCAGGTCGTCCAGACGCTGCTCGACGGCTACGCGGACCGCCCGGCCCTCGGGTACCGCGCCGTCGAGTTAGTCAAGGATCCGAACACCGGCCGCACCTCCGCCGAGCCGCTTTCCCGCTTCGAGACCATCACCTACGGCCAGCTGCGCGACCGGGTGACCGCGCTGGCGCGCTCGCTGACCCACGACGGGGTGCGCGCGGGTGACCGGGTGTGCGTGCTCGGCTTCAACAGCGTCGACTACACCACCATCGACATGGCGCTCGGCGTGATCGGCGCGGTGTCGGTTCCGCTGCAGACCAGCGCCGCCATCGCCCAGCTGCAGCCGATCGTGACCGAAACCGAGCCACGGGTGATCGCCGCGAGCGCCGACCAGCTGCCCGACGCGGTCGAGCTGATCGCCAGCGGCGGCCACCGCCCCGCCAAGCTTGTCGTGTTCGACCACCGCACCGAGGTCGACGACCAGCGCGAGGCCGTCGACGCCGCCCGCGCGCGGCTGGCCGACACCGCCGTCGCCGTCGACACCCTGGCCGAGCTCCTCGAGCGCGGGGCCGCGCTGCCCCCGGCCGCCGTGCCGGCCCCCGACGGGGACGACCCGCTGGCCCTGCTGATCTACACCTCCGGCAGCACCGGCGCCCCCAAGGGCGCGATGTACCCGCAGAGCAACGTCGCCAAGATGTTCCGCCGCAACAGCCGAAACTGGTTCGGCCCCACCGCCGCGTCGATCACCCTCAACTTCATGCCGATGAGCCACGTCATGGGCCGCGGCATCCTCTACGGCACCCTCGGCAACGGCGGCACCGCCTACTTCGCGGCCAGAAGCGACCTCTCCACGCTGCTGGAGGACCTCGAGCTGGTCCGCCCGACCGAGCTGAACTTCGTGCCGCGGATCTGGGAGACGCTGTACGGCGAATTCCAGCGCCAGGTGGACCGTCGGCTGCCCGAGGGCGCCGACTCCCAGATGCGCCAGTCCGTCGAGGCGGAGGTGCTCGACGAGCAGCGTCGCTACCTGCTCGGCGGGCGGTTCATCTTCGCGATGACCGGCTCGGCGCCCACCTCGCCCGAGCTGCGCAACTGGGTCGAGGCGCTGCTCGAGATGCACCTGCTGGACGGCTACGGCTCCACCGAGGCCGGGATGGTGCTGTTCGACGGCGAGGTGCAGCGTCCGCCGGTCGTCGACTACAAGCTGGTCGACGTCTCGGAGCTGGGCTACTTCTCCACCGACCGGCCGCACCCGCGCGGCGAGCTGCTACTCAAGACCGAGAACATGTTTCCCGGCTACTACAAGCGGGCCGAGACGACCGCCAACGTGTTCGACGAGGACGGCTACTACCGGACCGGCGACGTCTTCGCCGAGGTCGCCCCCGACCGCCTGGTGTATGTGGACCGCCGCAACAACGTCCTCAAGCTCGCCCAGGGCGAGTTCGTCACCCTGGCCAAGCTGGAGGCCGAGTTCGGCAACAGCCCGCTGGTCCGCCAGATCTACGTCTACGGCAACAGCGCACAGCCCTACCTGCTGGCGGTCGTGGTGCCGACCGAGGACGCCCTGGCGCGCTACCCGCTCGACGAGCTCAAGCCGCTGATCGCCGACTCGCTGCAGGAGGTGGCCAAGGAGGCCGGCCTGCAGTCCTACGAGGTGCCGCGCGACTTCCTCATCGAGACCACGCCGTTCAGCCTGGAAAACGGCCTGCTGACCGGGATCCGCAAGCTGGCGTGGCCCAAGCTCAAGGCGCACTACGGCGAGCGGCTGGAACAGCTCTACGCCGACCTGGCCCAGGGCCAGGCCAACGAGCTGGCCGAGCTACGCCGCAGCGGCGCCGACCGCCCGGTGCTCGAGACGGTGAGCCGGGCCGCGGCCGCCATGCTCGGCACCGCCAGCAGCGACGTGGCGCCCGAGGTGCACTTCACCGACCTGGGCGGAGACTCGTTGTCGGCGTTGACGTTCGGCAACCTGTTGCGCGAGATCTTCGACGTCGACGTGCCGGTGGGCGTGATCGTCAGCCCGGCCAGCGACCTGCGGGCCATCGGGGCCTACATCGAGGGCGAGCGCACCGGCAGCAAACGCCCGACGTTCGCCGCCGTGCACGGCCGCGACGCCACCGAGGTGCACGCCAGCGACCTGACGCTGGACAAGTTCCTCGACGCCGAGACGCTGGCCGCCGCGCCCGGCCTGCCCAAGCCGGCCACCGAGGTGCGCACGGTGCTGCTGACCGGCGCCACCGGCTTCCTCGGGCGCTACCTGGCCCTGGACTGGCTCGAGCGCATGGACCTCGTCGACGGCAAGCTGATCGCGCTGGTGCGGGCCCGCTCGCATGAGGAGGCTCGGGCCCGGCTGGACAAGACGTTCGACAGCGGCGACCCCGAGCTGCTCGAGCACTACCGCGCGCTGGCCACCGACCACCTCGAGGTGCTCGCCGGCGACAAGGGCGAGGCCAACCTCGGCCTGGACCGGCAGACCTGGCAGCGGCTGGCCGACACCGTCGACCTGATCGTCGACCCGGCCGCCCTGGTCAACCACGTGCTGCCCTACAGCGAGCTGTTCGGCCCCAACGCGCTCGGGACCGCCGAGCTGCTGCGGATCGCGCTGACCGGCCGGCAAAAGCCCTACACCTACGTCTCCACGATCGGGGTGGGCGACCAGATCCCGCCGGGTCAGTTCGTCGAGGACGCCGACATCCGCCAGCTCAGCGCCACGCGGACGATCAACGACAGCTACGCCAACGGCTACGGCAACAGCAAGTGGGCCGGCGAGGTGCTGCTGCGCGAGGCCCACGACCTGTGCGGGCTGCCCGTCGCGGTGTTCCGCTGCGACATGATCCTGGCCGACACTACCTACGCCGGCCAGCTCAACCTGCCCGACATGTTCACCCGGATGATGCTGAGCCTGGTGGCCACCGGCATCGCGCCCGAGTCGTTCTACGAGCTGGACGCCGAGGGCAACCGCCAGCGGGCGCACTACGACGGCCTGCCGGTCGAGTTCATCGCGGCGGCGATCTCCACGCTGGGGGCCCGCGCCGGCGACGGCTACCAGACCTACCACGTGATGAACCCGTACGACGACGGCATCGGCCTCGACGAGTACGTCGATTGGCTGATCGAGGCCGGCTACCCGATCCAGCGCATCGACGACTACGCCGAGTGGTTGCGCCGGTTCGAGGGGGCGATGCGCGCGCTGCCCGACCGGCAGCGCCAGTACTCACTGCTGCCGCTGCTGCACAACTATCAGAAGCCGGAGCGGCCGCTGCGCGGTTCGCTGGCGCCGACCGAAAGGTTCCGCGCCGCGGTGCAGGAGGCGAAGATCGGCCCCGACAAGGACATTCCGCACGTCTCGGCGCCGATCATCGTCAAGTACATCACCGACCTGCAGCTGCTCGGACTGCTCTGACGGCTAGCCCTGGGGGTGCGGCCAGCGCAGGTACGCGGCGCCGGGGGTGCCCTCCGTGCGCTGGCGGCGCCACCCCCGCTTGGGTTCGGCGCCCGCGTCGCCGTAGCGCTCCACCCGCGGCTGGGTGAGGGCGCCCGAGGAGACGTCGGCCGACGGCTGTTCGGGCGCGGACGCGTGCTTGGGTGCGGGGGCTTCGGGGGCTTCGGG
>NZ_LQPJ01000149.1 GCF_002101785.1 Mycobacterium palustre | reverse complement strand
CGCACCGGGGTACGGCCCCCCGCCGTATTCGCCGGGGCCGCCGCAGCCAGGGCCCCCGCAGTACGGTCCGCCCCCATACCCCCCGGGGTCCGGCTACTACCCCGCCCCGGACTACTACGGCGCGACGCAGTCCCGTACGAACGCCCTGGCGATCGCGTCGCTCATCTCGTCGTTCGCCGGTTTCGTCTGCTGTGTCATCGGCTCGGTTTTGGCCATCGTGCTGGGCGCGATCGCGCTCAACCAGATCAAGCAGACGCACCAGGACGGTTACGGCCTGGCCGTCACCGGGATCGTGATCGGGATCGGAACCCTGGTGGTGTTCTTGGTCATCGCGATGTTCGGCATGCACACGCGTTAGCCGGCCCGCCGCGGTGTGGCCGCCTGCCAACCGGACGGCGGCTGCCTAGGCTCTCATGCATGGCATCGGTCAACAGGGTGTATATCGCGCGGCTGGCGCGAATGTTGGTGTTGGGGCCGCTCGGTGAAAACTTCGGGCGCGTCCGCGATGTCGTGATCAGCATCAGCATCGTGCGCCAACAGCCGCGCGTCCTCGGCCTGGTTGTCGACCTGGCCACCCGCCGCAGCATTTTCATCCCGATGCTGCGGGTCGCCGCGATCGAGCCCGACGCGGTGACCCTCAATACGGGCAACGTCTCCCTGCGCCGCTTCGAGCAGCGGCCGGGCGAGGTGCTGGCGATCGGCCAAGTGCTCGACACCCAGGTGAGGGTCAACGATCCCGAGCTGCCCGAGCTGGCCGGGCTGGACGTCGTGGTCACCGACTTGGGCATCGAGCAGGCCCGCACCCGCGACTGGCTGGTGACCCGGGTCGCCGTGCGCACCCAGCGGCGGCTGCGGCGCCGGGGCCCGGTGCACGTGGTGGACTGGCAGAGCGTGCAGGGCCTGACCCCGTCGGCGCTGGCCATGCCGGGCCAGGCGGTGGTGCAACTGCTCGACCAGTTCGAGGGACGCCGCGCCGTCGACGTCGCCGACACCATCCGCGGCCTGCCGGCCAAGCGGCGCTACGAGGTGTTCAAGGCGTTGGGCGACGAGCGGGTGGCCGACATCCTGCAGGAGCTCCCCGAATCCGAGCAGGCCGATGTGCTGTCGCAGTTGGGCACCGAGCGCGCGGCCGACGTGCTCGAGGAGATGGACCCCGACGACGCCGCCGACCTGCTCGGCGTGCTGAACCCGACCGACGCCGAGATGCTGCTGACCCGGATGGACCCGGGCGAGTCCGCCCCGGTGCGACGGCTGCTGAAACACTCCCCCGACACCGCGGGTGGGTTGATGACCTCCGATCCGGTGGTGCTGACGCCCGACACCACCGTCGCCGAGGCGCTGGCCCGGGTCCGCGATCCCGACCTCACCCCCGCCCTGTCGTCGATGGTGTTCGTCGTCCGTCCGCCGACGGCCACCCCCACCGGGCGCTACCTGGGCTGCGTGCAGCTGCAGCGGCTGCTCCGTGAGCCGCCCAGCGAGCTGGTCGGCGGGATCGTCGACAGCGACCTGCTCACGTTGACACCGGAAACGCCGTTGGCCGCGGTGACCCGCTACCTCGCCGCCTACAACCTGGTCTGCGGACCGGTGCTGGACGGCCAGCACCACCTGCTGGGCGCGGTGACCGTCGACGACCTGCTCGATCACCTGCTGCCGCACGACTGGCGCGCGGACGTGCAGCAGCTCGACACCGGCCGGCTCGAAAAACTGGGAGGCCCCGCGTGAGCAAGTCCACGGCACCGCGACGGCTCTACACCCCGCGGACGTCGCGCCGATACTCCCCGCGGCTCGACCCCGAGGCGGTCGGGCAGGTTACCGAGTCCATCGCCCGGTTCTTCGGCACGGGCCGCTACCTGCTGATTCAGACCGTCATCGTGGTGGGCTGGATCGTGGTGAACGTCTTCGCGGCCGAACTGCGCTGGGACCCCTACCCCTTCATCCTGCTCAACCTCGCGTTCTCCACACAGGCCGCGTACGCCGCGCCGTTGATCCTGTTGGCCCAGAATCGCCAGGAGAACCGGGACCGGGTCACGCTCGAGGAAGACCGCCGTCGCGCGGCGCAGACCAAGGCCGACACCGAGTACCTCGCCCGTGAGCTGGCCGCCCTGCGACTGGCCGTGGGCGAGGTCGTGACGCGCGAATACCTGCGTCACGAGCTGGAAGACTTGCGCACTATGCTGGCGGCGCTGCAACCGGAAAGCGCGGATGGGAAGGCCGTAGCGACGGATGACGACTTGGAGCGGTCCGCAAAGAAATCCCGGTAATCATCAAGTCAGCCATTGCGCCACTCCCGTCACGCAGGTTATGTATTGTGATCTGGTTCACGAAGCTAAGTAGGTAATTGGCGACCTTAGGACGGTCGAGTGCGCATTGGGGGACGCTGGGGTTTAGGCCCGGCCGCTGCGGCGGTCGGGCAACGAATGCTACGCGTGACGCGGACGCCGGCTTTCGGCGTAGTGGCGATCACCCCATTGGTGCTGGCGGGGGCCGTCGGGGGCGCGGCGCCCCCTTTTCATGGGCACCCGGCGCCGGTTCACCGCCCCTCGGCGGTGAGCGCGGCCGTCGCCCCGGTGGCCGCGGTGTCTCCCGCGCTCCCCGATGTTTCCGGCCCGGTGGTCATCTCCCTCGAGCGTGCGCCGACCGCCTTCCACGTCGCCGAGGCCGCGCCGTCCGCGCCACCGCCGCCGATGATCGTGAATGAGCCTGGGGCGCTGGGCATCCCGTCCATCGCCCTGGCCGCGTACCGCAGCGCCGAACAGAAGATGGCCGTCGCCGCGCCGGGCTGCGGGGTGAGCTGGAACCTGCTGGCCGGGATCGGGCGCATCGAGTCGGGGCACGCGGGCGGCGGTGCCGTGGACGCGCGCGGCACCGCCGTCGTCCCGATCTACGGTCCGGCGCTGGACGGCTCGCTGCCCGGCAACGAGGTCATCCTGCAGAGCAGCGCCGGCAACCGCCCGACGTATGCGCGCGCCATGGGGCCGATGCAGTTCCTGCCGGGCACCTGGGCGCGCTACGCCGTTGACGGCAAGGGCGACGGGACGGCCGACCCCCAGAACCTGTTCGACTCGGCGCTGGCCGCGGCCCGGTACCTGTGCAGCGGCGGGCTGAACCTGCGCGACCCGTCGCAGGTGATGTCCGCGATCCTGCGCTACAACAACTCGATGGCCTACGCGCAGAACGTTCTCGGCTGGGCCGCCGCGTACGCGACCGGCGTCGTCCCGGTCGACCTGCCGCCGTTGACCGGGCCGCCGCCGCCGCTGGGCAACGCCCACGACGAGAATCCGGAAGGGCTCGGGCCAAACCTGCCGATGAACATCATCGGCCTGCCGTCCGACGACCCGTTCGCGCGGACGCCGATCATCGACTTGAGCGGGACGCCACCCACGCTGACCCAGCAACCGATGTTCCCGTGGATGCAGCCCACGCCGCAGCAGGCCCCGGCGCAGCTGCCCGGCTGCACGGTGATCTGCATCGGTCCGCAGAACCCGGCACCGGGAGTGCAGCCGTTCGGGCCGCCCCCGCCGTTCGGGCCGCCCCCGCC
>NZ_LQPJ01000148.1 GCF_002101785.1 Mycobacterium palustre | reverse complement strand
GCCCCGCCGGCCCCGCCGTTGGAGAACAGCGCACCCGCGTTGCCGCCGCTCCCGCCGGTACCGCCGGCATTGGCGCCGACCCCGCCGGCCCCGGCGTCCCCGCCCGAACCGAACAGGAAGCCGGCGTTGCCGCCGCTCCCGCCGGTTCCGCCGATGCTGTTCACGGCGCCCGCGGCGCCTCCGCCGGTCCCACCGGCGCCGCCATAGCCGGCGAGCAGGCCGCCGTTACCACCAGCCCCGCCGACACCACCGGCGGTGAAGCCGAATCCGCCGGCCCCGCCGTTGCCGAGGAATCCGGCGTTGCCACCGTTGCCTCCAGGGACCCCGGGGATGTTCGAGTTCCAGCCGTTGCCGCCGTTGCCCACCAACAGCCCGCCGGGTCCGCCATTCGGGGAGGCCGCCGTCCCGTCGGCGCCGTTTCCGATCAGCGGGGCCCCGAACACCAGCTGGGCGGGCGTATTGATCGCATTGAGCGCCTGGGCCTGCGCGGCCCGCAACGACGTGACGCTGGTCGCCTCGGCGCTCGCGTACGCGCCGCCCGCCCCACTCAAAGCCTGCACGAACTGCGCATGAAACGACGCCGCCTGGGCGCTCAACGCCTGGAAGCGCTGTGCGTAGTCGGAAAAGAAGGACGAGATCGCGGCGGACACCTCGTCGCCGGCGGCGGCCGCCACCTGGGTGGTCTTGGCCGCCGAGGCGGCAGTCGCAGCGCGAAGCGATGAGCCGATTCGCGCCGCGTCGGCGGCGGCCGCGGCCACCACCTCCGGCGCCGCGATCAGGTAGGACATCGCTGACCTCCGGCGACGATCTCAGAATCGTGCGCCCCCACACCACCGTCACGATCCACCAGCCAATGTGAAAACGTACCGTGTTCGGCACGTGTCTTACAACGCCTCACCGGCCCGCCGACGGCGTCCCGCGCGCGACCGGGCGAAACCGTGGCCGGCCCCGGGCCGCACGCTCGCCCGCGCGTGGGGCGGGCACCGCCGCCCCACCCGTTATGGTCGCCGCGCATAACGCCATTCATCTAATGTCCCGACAATCAACCTTAAATTATGGTTGCTGGGGTGATTCAAGACTTTACGTCCATTGCCGCGGGATGAATACCCCTTACCTGCTGGCGGCCGAGCGGCGTATGCGCCGCGGCGCGGCCCGGGCCGGGAGCAGGCCAGGGGGCTCGCGGACGCCGCCGCCGGGCCGCGCCGCCGGCGGTGAATTGTCGCAATCCTTTACCGACAAAACATAACTTCGGTGCGCCAAATCCAACTTAATCCTACTTAACATACGGATAGTTCAGCCCGCGTTCGACTATGCAAAGAATCCGGCCGCGCGTTACCGCGACTTTCGCCACGGAACGGGGCAGCGCGCCCAGGAAAGCGGAATTCGCTGACCGCAACCCGAATCGGCTCGGCCCTCCTCCCAGCGGTGCCAGCGACGAGCGAACATCCTTGGCGTGCAACCGAATCCGGGCGGAAATTCCCGCATGGCCCGACAACGACCAGTAGCCCGCGGCCACAAAAGTTTGCCGACTAGGCTTTGAGGCGCTTTTGTTACACGGGTGTCGCAAAGGCTGGCGAAAACGGGAGTTTTCACCGCAAATCGCGGAAAGCGGACATTCCCTGGCACATAATTGGCACACCGCGGTGGGCCGGCCTGAAACGGCGATGGGGGGCAGATGGACGAGGACGACTTCCTGGTAGCCGTGGGCGAGGCGGCGCAGGATGCGGTCTGGAAAACGCAGCATCCGCTCACCCATCACCTGGCGCCGGATGACCCGCGCAGGGCGCAATACCTGCGCGAGTACCAAATGGCGGTGGGTCGCCGGGTGCTGACGGCGATCGAAACCCTGCGGCGCGGCAGCTCATCGGAGCAGGGGCCCGGCCAATCCCCGCCGCCGATCCCGCCGAAGCCCGATTTTGCGCCCTTTTGCTAGGACCCGCCCACCCCGGCGAGCGCCGGTGACCCGGCCCGGCGCGTAAGCCGGCCACGGTGACCCGGCGCGCGGGAAATGGCAAATTCGCGCATCTTGCCGGTGCGGACGGCGGTAGTTTCAAACCCTGCGCGTCTGTCGTGGCCGCCGGGCCATGAATGCTGCGCTGTCGGCGTGCGGTGCGGATCGACGAAGGAGGATCGGTGAAAACCGTTCCTAAGATGCTGGTCTTCGGTCTCGTCGAGCTTGTCGTATTCGGCTCGATGCTGTTTGTGCCCGCGGGCAGCTTCGCCTACTGGCAGGCATGGGTCTTCCTGGCGGTCGTTGTCGTGTCGGCGTGGGTCCCGATCGTCTACTTGCTGCGCGCGAATCCCGCCGCGCTGCAGGCCCGGATGCGCGGGGGGCCGACCGCCGAGACCCGGACGGCGCAGAAGGTCGCGATCGCGGGCCTGTATTTGTCGCTGGCGGCGATGGTCGTGGTCAGCGTCCTCGACCATCGCTTCGGCTGGGCCCGGGTCCCCGCCGCAGTCTGCTTGGCCGGTGACGTGTTGGTCGCCGTCGGGCTCGGTGTGGTCGGGTTCGTGATCGTTCAGAACAGCTATGCGGCCGCCACCGTGCGCGTGCAGGAAGGCCAGCAGGTCGTCTCCACCGGACTGTATGGGCTGGTGCGGCACCCCATGTACACCGGCAACGTGATCATGATGGTCGGCATCCCGCTGGCGCTCGGCTCTTACTGGGGGCTCGCCTTCGTGGTGCTTGGCGTGCTCGTGCTCGCCTCGCGCATTCGCGACGAGGAGAAGTTGCTCCGAAAAGAGCTGGACGGCTACCCCGAATACACCGACAAGGTTCGCTACCGCCTGATCCCGTGCATGTGGTAGCCCGGGTGCGCCCCGTTACAGGTCGCCGGCCGGGCCCACGGCGCGAACTTCGTTGCCGGCGTAGGCGGGTTCGCCCAGCCGTCGGCTCAATTCTCTGACCGATGGCGCCTCGAACAGGGTGACAAGCGCCAGGCGGCTGTCGAGGGCCGTGTTGATCGCGGCGATGGCACGCATGGCGGCAAGGGAGTCCCCGCCGAGGTCGAAGAAGGATTCGTCGACGCCGACGTCGTCCACGCCGAGCACCTGCGTGTAGATGCCCGTCAAGATCTGTTCGACGAGGGTGGCCGGGCCCCGGTGGCCATCACCGTGGCGGCGGTATCCGGGTGCCGGTTGGGTCGGCAGCGCGCGGTCGCGGGACTTGACCTCAGGGCCAGTTTTGCCCCCGCGCCGCACATCCGTCGGCGACAACGGTTGCGCCGGGTCGGTGATCATCGCGATCAACGCCTGCCGGAAACGCTCGCTCAGAGCGGCGACGTCGGCCGCGTCGAAAACGTCCGCGCGGTACTGGACGCGCAGCTCCAGTTCGCGGCCGGGCAGGGCCTGGACCGTCAGCGGGTAGTGGTAGTAGTCGCGGGTGCTGATCTCGGTGATGGCCAGCCCGTCGGTGCCCGACAGCACGGCCGCGTCGGTCGGGTAGTTCTCGTATACGAACACGGTGTCGAACAGTCTCGGGTGACCGGTCACGCGGTGGATCTCGCTGAGCGCCAGATGCTGGTGGTCGAGGGTGCGGTTGTGGGCCCTTTGCAGCTGGTCGAGCAGCTCGGCGGCGGTGGTGGTCGGCGCGAGGCTGGCCCGCACCGGCACCGTGTTGATGCACAGGCCCACGATCGAGTCCGCGCCCGGCACCTCCGCGGGGCGGCCCGAGACCACGGCGCCGAAGGCGACGTCGCGCTGGCCCGTCAGCCACGTCAGCACCTGAGCCCAGGCGGCCTGCAACACGGTGCTGACGGTGGTGTGGCGCGAGCGCGCCAACTCGCCCAGCGACCGCGTGGTCTCTTCGGCCAACCGAACCGAAGCCACTCCCCTTCGCCCCAGCCCGAACCAGTCCGGGGGCCCGACCAACGTGGGGGTGTCGAAGCCGGCGAACGCCTCACGCCACGCGGCGCGGGCGGCGTCGAGGTCACGCTCCGCCAGCCAGGTCACAAACCTCCGATACGACCCCGCCGCGGGCAGCCGGTGCCCGTAATAACTGGCGAACACCTCGGCGAGCAGGATCGGCAGCGACCAGCCGTCGAGCACGATGTGGTGGTTCGTCAACACGAACCGGTGCCGGTCTTCCGCGGTGCGGATCAAAGCCACCCGCAGGGCCGGCTGGTCCGACAGGTCATAGACGGCGGCGCGTTCGGCGGCGCACACCTGCCGGACCTGGTCGTCGAGGTCCGGGCCGGCCCCGCTGACGTCGACGAACCGCCAGGGCACCACGGGGTCGGCCGGGATGATCTGGAGCGGCTGGTCAAACCGCGCGGTGAAGCGGGCCGCGAGGTTGGGATGGCGGGTGACCACGGTGTGCACCGCCTCGCGCAGCCGGTGCTGATCGAGCCGGCCATCGAGCGTGACATCCAGCTGCACCGCGTACACATCGTCGCCGCCCTGGGCGGTGCTGGCGTGGAACAGCAGCCCCTGCTGCAGGGGGGTCAGCGGCAGCACGTCGGCGATGGGGTATTGGCGCTGCAGCTCGTCGATTTGCAGCTGGCTCAGGCGGGCCGGCGCGATATCCGACGGAGTCAGCCCGCCGCCGCCGCCTCGCACGTGCGCGCAGATGCCGGCCAGGGCGTCAAACCACAACCGGCTCAGCCGGCTGACCTGCGCGTGATCCAGGGCCGAGGGGGCCCACGTCCAGCCCGCGCGCAGCCGGGGACCGGTGTCGGTGTCCAGGGTGCCGGCGTTGAGCTCGACGGTGTGCATCAGCGGCATGGCGATCGCCGCGGCGACACCGGTCACCGACCAGCCGTCCTGGCGGATCTCCCAGATGTCGCCGGACGCCCGGTATCCCGCGGCGCCCAGCCGCCCGAGATAGTTGAACCCGATCGCCGGATCGGACCCGTCCAGGTCGACGTCGCGGTTGAGGTAGCGCAGCGCACCGTAGGTCAGGCCGTCCGGCAGGGAGCGAAGCTGTTCCTTGGCGTCCTTGATGACCGCGCCCAGCCCCGCCTCGCCGGCCACGACCTGCGCCCACGACAGCCCGGCGGCCGCCAACCGCACCGGATATTTGGTGGTGAACCACCCGACCGTGCGCGACAGGTCAACGTCTAAGACCAGGTCGCCTTCGCGTCCGTGCCCTTCCACGTCGATGACGACGGGCGCACCGTTGGTTCCCAAGAACTCCGCGCACGCCAGCGCGAACGCGATCAACAAGATGTCGTTGACCCCGGCGTGGAATGCCGCCGGGACCTCGCCGAGCAGCATCCGGGTGGTCTCGGCGTCAAGCTCCACCGACAGGTTTCCGGCGCTGGCGTAGGTGTCGACCGCGGGCTGCACCGCCGGCAGCGCCGGCGGCACCGCCGCGATCTGCCGCCAGACCGGCGCCTGCTCCACCACGTCGGCGCGGTGCGCGTAGTCGGCCAGCAGCGACGCCCACCGGGCGAACGACGTCCCCGGCGCCGGCAACACCACCGGCTGCCCGCCGCGACGCTGGGCCCAGGCCAGGTTGAGGTCCTCCAGCAGGATCCGCCACGACACCCCATCGACGGCCAGATGGTGAACGATCAGCACCAGCTGCCCGGTGGGAGGCACCCACAGCGCCCTGAGCATCAGCCCGGCCGCCGGGTTCAACCGCGACCGCGCCCCTTGCACCGCCGCCTCGGCTAGGACGTTCACGACGTCGAGACAATCGCGGGCGTCCACCGCCCCCGGTTCGGGCACCGTCAGCGACCAGCCGCCCGCCCCGTCGTCCTCGACGCGCAACCGCAACATGGCGTGCCGATCCAGCAGGGCCTGCAGCAACGCCACCACGTCGGCCTCGGTCACCCCCACCGGAGCCTGCAGCAGCGCCGTCTGGTTGAACTGGTCGACCGGGCCGTCGACGCCGCGCAACCAGGACATGATCGGGGTGGCCACCAGGGGGCCCACGCCGTCGTCGGTCACGTCGGCTTCGCCGTCGGCCACCCCGGCCACCCGGGCCAGCCGGGCCACGGTCTGCTCGACGAAGATGTCGCGCGGACGGCACAGCACCCCGGCCGCGCGCGCCCGCGCCACCACCTGCATCGACAGGATGCTGTCGCCGCCCAGTTCGAAGAACGACTCCTCGACACCGACCCGCTCCAGCCCGAGGACCTGGGCGTAGATGCCCGCCAGGATCTCCTCGACCGCGTCGGCCGGGGCGCGGTACCGGTCGGCGTCGTGGTACTCGGGTGCCGGCAGGGCCCGGGTGTCGAGCTTGCCGTTGACCGTCAACGGCAGCGCCTCGAGCACCACCACCGCGGCCGGCACCATGTACGAGGGCAGGCGCTTGGCCAATGCTGCCCGCACCTCGCCGGGATCCACGCTCCCGGTCACGTAGCCCACCAGGCGTTTGTCGCCGGGGCGGTCCTCGCGCGCGATCACCACCGCCTGCCCCACCCCGTCGAGGTCGTTCAACGCTGCCTGAACCTCACCGAGCTCGATGCGATAGCCGCGGATCTTGACCTGCTCGTCGGCGCGGCCCACGTAGCGCAGCTGGCCGTCGGGGCCCCAACGCACCAGGTCCCCGGTCCGATACATCCGCATGCCGGGCTCCCCGAACGGGCACGCCACAAACCGCGCGGCGCTCAACCCCGCCCGGCCGATGTATCCGTACGCCACACCGGCGCCGGCGACATAGAGCTCGCCGACGACCCCGGCCGGCACGGGCTGCAACCAGGCGTCCAGCACGAAGAAGCCGAGATGGGCCAACGGCACCCCGATGGGGCTCACCGCGGTCCCGACGTCGTCGGCGACGATCTCCCGGAACGACGCGTGCACCGTCGTCTCGGTGATGCCGTACATGTTGATCAGCCGCGGCAGGACCGGGTGGCTGTCCAGCCACCCGCGCAGCCGCGGCGGCTCCAAGGCCTCGCCACCGAACACGACCGCCTCGAGCTTCAACCCCCGTCCCAGCTCGGGCTGTAGCGCGTCGGCGGCCTGCAGCGCGTAGAAGGCCGACGGGGTCTGGCTCAAGATGCTCACCCGTTCGGCCACCAGCAGGGCGTGTAGGTCTTCCGGGGAGCGGACCACGGCATCGGGGGCCACCACCACCCGCCCGCCATACAGCAACGCCCCCCAGATCTCCCAGACCGAGAAATCGAACGCGAGCGAATGGCATTGCGACCACACCTGCCCGGCCAGCTCCAGATCGCCGTCGATGGTCTGCAGGAGCCGGGTCACGTGCCGGTGCGGGACCGCGACACCTTTGGGGACGCCGGTGGTGCCCGAGGTGTAGATGATGTAGGCGACGTCGTCGGGCTCGGGCGCCGGCAGCGCGTCGCCTGGCCCGCCTGCCCGACCGCCGGTGGCCGGGTCGGCGGCTTCCGCCACGTCGACGACCGGCAGGTCGTGTCCGTCCAGCCGCGGGCGCAGTTCGGCTGTCGTCAAAACGGCACTCGGCGCCGCGTCGCCGAGCACGAACCGCATCCGGGTCTCCGGCACCGCCGGATCGATCGGCACGTACGCCGCGCCGGTCTTCACCACCGCCAGGATCGCCACGATCGCCTCGGCCGAGCGGGGCAGCAGCAGCGCCACCCGCCGCCCCGGCCCCGCGCCCCGATCCAGCAAAGACCGCGCCAACCGGTTCGCGGCCTCGTCGAGCTCCCGGTAGCTCATCGACCGGCCCTCGAAGGTCACCGCCGCCGCGTCGGGCACCCGTTGCACCTGCTCGGCGAACAGCGCCGGAATCGACACCGGCGACGGCACCGATCCGGTCAGCGCCGCCCGGTTCCCCCAGTCCTGCAACCGGGCACGCTCGCCGTCGTCCAGCAGGCCGATCGACGACAGCCGCCGGGTCGGGTCGGTGGTCATCGCGACCAGCACCCGCCGCAAGCGCTCCATCAGCGTTTCGATGCTGGCCGCGTCGAACACATCGGTGCGGAATTCCACGGCGCCGCCGATGCCGGCCGGTTCGCCGCGGTCGTTCCAGTGTTCTTCCAACGCGAGGGCCAGGTCCATGCGGGCGGTGCCGGTATCGACCGGAAGCTGGGTCAGCTCGAGATCTCCCAGTTTCAACGCGGCGTCGCCGGTGCCGCCTTGCAAGGTGCGCCAAGCCAGCATCACCTGGACCAGCGGGTGGTGGGTCAGCGATCGGGTGGGATTCAGCCGTTCGACGACCACCTCGAAGGGCACGTCCTGGTGTTCGTAGGCGGCCAGGCTGCGCGCCCGCACCTGAGCCAGCAGCTCGGCGACGGTGGGATCACCGGACACGTCGACGCGCAACACCAGGGTGTTGACGAAGAATCCGACCAAATCGTCGAGGGCGGGATCGCGGCGCCCGCCGATCGGGAATCCCACTGCGACATCGGAACTCGCGCTGAGCTTGGCCAGCAGCACCGCCAGGGCGGCCTGCATCACCATGAAGCTGGTCGCGTGGTGCTCGCGGGCCACCCGCGACAGCTGCCGCTGCAACTCGGCGGGCCAATCTACCGCCACGCTTGCGCCCCGCTGATCGGCCACCGGCGGATAGGGGCGGTCGGTGGGCAGCTCCAGGCGCTCGGGCATCCCGGCCAGGGTCTGCTCCCAGTACTCAAGCTGCGCCGCGATGGGACTGCCGCGGTCGCCGAGATCGCCGAGCTGCGCTCGCTGCCACAGCGTGTAATCGACGTACTGGACCGGCAACGGCGCCCAATCCGGTGCTTGCCCGCCGCATCGGGCGGCGTAGGCGACGGCCAGATCACGCACCAGCGGGGCGATCGACAACCCGTCGGCGGCGATGTGGTGCACGACGGCGACCAGCACGTGTTCGTCGTCGATCGTGCGGAAAAGCCGTGCCCGCAAGGGGATCTCGGATCCCAGGTCGAAGCTGTGCCGCGCCGTCTTCTCGACGGCCTCCTGCAGCCGGCTCGGCGGCCAGGCGGTGGCATCGACGACGGCCCAACCGAAGTCCGCCTGTTCGGCGGCCAGCACCAGCTGTTGCGGTACGCCGTCGGGGGCGGTGAACAGGGTCCGCAGGGTTTCGTGCCGGCCGACCACATCGGCCAGGGCCGCGCCCAACGCGTGGGCGTCCAGTCGGCCCCGCAGCCGCAACGCCACCGCCAGGTTGTACACCGGGGAGGGACCCTGCAGTTGGTCGATGAACCACAGCCGGTTCTGGGCGAAGGACAGCGGAATGACGGCCGGCCGCTCGGCGGCCGCTATCGGCTCCAGCCGGCGGTCGCCCTCGTTGATGCGGGTCGCCAACTGGGCCACCGTGGGCGCCTCGAACACCGCGCGCACCGGGACGTCGGCGTCCAGGCCGGTGTTGATCGCGGCGACCAGGCGCATCGCCGACAGCGAATCCCCACCGAGGTCGAAGAACGAGTCGTCCACCCCGACCACGTCGACGCCCAGCACCCGCGCATAGATGCCGGCGAGGATCTCCTCGGTCGGGTTGGTGGGCGCCCGGTACCGTTCGGTGGCCTCGTATTCGGGCGCCGGCAGGGCGCGGGTGTCGAGTTTGCCGTTGACGGTCAACGGCAGCGCCGCCAACCCCACCACCGCGGCCGGCACCATGTACGCCGGCAGCCGCTCGGCGAGGGCGGCGCGCATCGCGGCCGGATTGGCGGTCCCGGTGATGTAACCCACCAGGCGCTTGTCGCCGGGACGGTCCTCGCGGGCGATCACCACCGCCTGATCGACGCCGTCGAGCGCGGCGAGCGCGGCCCGGATTTCGCCGAGCTCGATGCGGTAGCCGCGGATCTTGACCTGCTCGTCGGCGCGCCCCAGGTACTGCAGCTGCCCGTCGGCGCGCCACCGCACCAGGTCGCCGGTGCGATACATCCGCGTTCCGGGCGCTTCGGCGCCGGCAAACGGGCAGGCCACGAAGCGCGAGGCGGTCAACCCGGTCCGGCCGACATAGCCGACGCCCACGCCGCGACCGGCCACGTACAGCTCGCCGACCACCCCGGCCGGCACCGGCCGCAACCACTCGTCCAGGACGAACAGCGCGGCCGTCGCGACCGGCGCACCGATCGGCGCCGCACCGGACCCGGCCTCAAGCGGCGCGCTCATCGAGGCGTACACCGTGGTCTCGGTGGGCCCGTAGGCGTTGATCACCACCCGGCCGGGCGCCCACTGGTCGACCACCTCGGCCGCGCAGGCCTCACCGCCGAGCAGCAACGCCACCGACTCCAGCCCCTGCGGGGACAGCGCGGTGACCGCGGACGGGGTTTGGGTGAGCACGTTGACGCGTTCTTGCACCAGCAGATCGTGGAAATCGTCCGGTGAGCCGACCACCGCTTCGGGCACGACCAGCAGCCGCCCGCCGCCGAGCAGCGCGGCCCAGATCTCCCACACCGAGAAGTCGAACGCGTACGAGTGGCACTGCGTCCACACCTGCGCCGCCGGCAAAGGTGTCGGCGGCGACTGGGCCAGATGGGCCAGGTTGCGGTGGCTGATGGCCACCCCTTTCGGGGTACCGGTGGTGCCCGAGGTGTAGATGAGGTACGCGATGTCGTCGGCGGCCGGCGCCGGCAGCTCTACGGCGGTGTCGGCGTCGGCGGCGCCGATGTCGGCGACATCGATGATCGGCAGATCCCGCCCGTCCAGCCGGTCGGCCAACCCGGCGGTGGTGACCGCGGCGGTCGGCGCGGCATCGGCCAGCATGAACCCGATCCGGGCCGCCGGCAGCGCCGGGTCGATCGCCAGGTACGCCGCGCCGGTCTTGAGCGCCGCCAGCATGGCCACGACGGCCTGGGCTGAGCGCTCCAACAGCAACGCCACGCACGCGCCCGGGCCGACGCCCCGGCCGGCCAGCACCCGCGCGAGCCGGGTTGCGGCCTCATCGAGTTCCCGGTAGGTCATCGACCGGCCGTTGAAGGTCACCGCCGCCGCCTCGGGGGCGCGGCTCACCTGCGCGGAAAACAGCTCCGGGATCGACGCCGCGACGGGCGCCGGCCGGGTCAGGACCGCCCGGTTGCCCATCTCGTCGAGCCGGGCGTGCTCGGCGTCGTCGAGCACATCCACCGACGACAACCGCCGCGCCGGGTCCGCCGTCACGGCGAGCAGCACCCGCTTGAACCGCTCGATCAGCGTCTCGACGGTGGCGGCGTCGAACACGTCGGTGCGGAATTCCACCGCCCCGGCGATTCCGGCGGGCTCGCCATCCCCGGTCCAGGATTCGCCCAGGGAGAAGGCCAGGTCGGTGCGCGCGGTCCGGGTGTCGAGGGGCAGCGGTACGACCTCGACGCCGCCCAAGGTCAACCCGGCGGCCGGATCGCTGGGACCGGGTCCTTGCCAGTTCTGCCAGGCCAACATCACCTGGATCAACGGGTGATGGGTCAGGCTGCGGGCCGGGTTGAGCCGTTCCACCAGCACCTCGAACGGCACGTCTTGGTGCTCGTACGCGGCGAGGCTGCGGGCGCGCACCTGGGCCAGCAGCTCGGCGACGCTGGGATCGCCCGCGAGGTCAACCCGCAACACCAGGGTGTTGACGAAAAAGCCCACCAGCTCGTTTAGCGCCGGGTCCCGGCGCCCGGCGATCGGAAACCCTACGGACACATCGGAACTCGCGCTGAGCTTGGCCAACAACACCGCCAGGGCGGCCTGCATCACCATGAAGGTGGTGGCGTTGTGTTCGCGGGCCACGCGGGCGACCTGCTGCTGCAGCTCGGCCGGCCAGTCCACCGGCACCCGGGCGCCGCGGTAATCCGCGACCGGCGGGTATGGCCGATCGGTGGGCAACTGCAGGTGCTCGGGCATCCCCGCCAGGGCCTCTTCCCAGTAGGCCAACTGCGCGGCGATGCGGCTGCCGCTGTCGTTGAGATCCCCGAGCTGGGCGCGCTGCCAGAGGGTGTAGTCGGCATACTGCACCGCCAGCTGGGCCCAGCCGGGGGCGCCCCCCGCACGCCGACAGGCGTAGGCCTCCCCGAGGTCGCGGACCAGCGGAGCGATCGACAATCCGTCGGCCGCGATGTGGTGCACGACCGCCACCAACACGTGTTCATCGTCGGCGACGCGGAAAAGCCTTGCCCGCATGGGGATTTCGTTCGCCAGATCGAACGGCTGGCTTACCACCGCGTCGACGGCCTCGTCCAGCCGGCTTTCCGACCAGCCGGTGGCGTCGACGACGGTCCAGCCGAAGTCGGCCCGTTCGGCGGGGACCACCAGCTGGCGCGGCACCCCGTCGTGCGCGACGAACAGGGTGCGCAGGCTCTCGTGCCGGCCCACCACGTCGGCCAGCGCCGCGCCCAACGCTTGGGCTTCGAAGGCGTCCAACCGCCCGCGCAGCCGCAGGGCCACCGGCATGTTGTAAATCGTTGAGGGACCTTGGAATTGGTCGATGAACCACAACCGGCTCTGGGCGAACGACAACGGAACCACCGGGGGCCGGCCCTCGGCCGCGAACGCTACCAGCGGCTCCAGCCGATCCTCGTCCCCGCCGATGCGCATCGCCAGTTCGGCGACGGTGGGGGCCTCGAACAGCGTGCGCACCGAAAGCCCGGCGTCCAGGCCTGCGTTGACCGCGGTGATCAGCCGCACCGCCGACAGGGAATCGCCGCCGAGTTCGAAGAAGGAGTCGTTTGCGCCGACGCGGTCGAGGCCGAGGACTTGGGCGTAGATGCCGGCGAG
>NZ_LQPJ01000147.1 GCF_002101785.1 Mycobacterium palustre | reverse complement strand
CCATGTTGCGCACCCGACAGCCCTACAACCCGGCCGGCAGCACCAACGCGGCTTGACAAACGCATTAGGGAGCCTCCAAGAGTTGCGTCCCGTCCTTGCGCGCCACCGCGTCGCGTCGTTGCAGCAGTTCGGTGGCGAAAGCGTGATACGCGGCGCGCAGCCGTGCGCCGGGCCAGTCGGCGGGCAGCAGCCCGGCGGGCAGCATGGGGTCGGTGAGCAGGTGGCGCACCGTCGCCGCGGCCGCCACGAACCGGCCGGGAACGTCGGCGGCTTGATCTTTTCGGGTCAGCTCGTCGAGCAGCCGGTGACCGGTTGCCGCCCACGCCGGCAGGTCCCACAGCTGGCCGGCCAGTTCGACCGGCGCGTCGTCGCGCGCCTTGAGCACCCGCACCCGGGCGGCGACGTCGGACCCCAGATCGATGTCGAGGTTGTCGGGCCGCATCCACACCCCCTCCCGCAGCTCGCCGAAGCGCTTGTCGTACAGGCTGTTTCGCAGCGCCGCCCGGGTGCGGGCGTCGGTGCCCACGCTGGTGACGATCAGCACCACCCAGTCGCCGTGCCACGCCCGGGTCCGCGGGTCGATCGCGTCGTCCTGGCGGCGCTGGCGGGCCAGCAACCGATCCGAGAGCCGGTAGCCGTCGGCCGAGCGGATCAGGTCGCCCGCGGCCACCATGCGGGTCAGCGCTACCCGCAGCGTCGACTCCTTGATGCCGAAATCGGTTGTCAGGGCGATCAATTCGCTGGCCGTCGCCCACGCCGGGTGGGCACCGAGCAGCACGCTAAGCACCACCGACCGGGCCGTCATGTTCGCCATGTCCTGCGCCCGCTCACACCTGCGACGCGCGGCGGCCGTGGTCGCCGAAGGGCTCGTCGCGGTGCCGCACGGCCTCGCGGAAGCCGTGCTCGACCGCGTCGGCGACGAAGGCGTGCCCCTCGGGGGTGTGCCGGGCGACGCCGTCGAAGACGGTGCTGACCATCCTGCTGGTGGCCACACCCTGTTGCAGCAGAGCGGAATTCAGCGCGAGCTTGACCATGATCAGCTGGTTGACCGGCACCGCGGCGATCCGCTGCACCAGCCGCTCGGTGCGCTCGTCGAGGTCCTCGGGATCTGGAGCCTCGACGGCCAGGCCCCACTCGGCGGCCTGCGCGCCGGTGATGCAATCCCCGGTCAGCAGCAGGCGTTTGGCGCGCTGATCGCCGAGCCGGTGCGCCCACAGCCCCGCCGCCGGCACGCCCCACACGCGGGTGGGCGGGTAGCCGATCTTGGCGTCCGCGGCCGCGATCACCTGGTCGGCGTGCAGCGCGATGTCGGTGCCGCCGGCCACGCAGTAGCCGTGGATCTTGACCACCGTCGGCTTGTCGGCGTGCATCAGGCTGGAGAATCCGCGCACGAAGCGGCTCATCATCTGGTAGTCGATCATCGGGTCCCACGGCTGGTTCGGCAGGTGGTTGACCGCCTGCGTCTTGCCGTCGAGCACGGTGCCTGCGTAAGCCCCGGTGCCGCCGGCCGAGCCGGTGCCGTCGGCATAGGCGCTCAAATCGAAGCCCGCGCAGAAGCCCGCGCCGCGGCCCGACACCAGGATGACGTGCACCGCCGGGTCCAGGTCGGCGCGCTCGACCAGCGCCGACAGCTCCAGCGGGGTGTCGGCGACGATCGCGTTGCCCTTTTCCGGGCGGTTGAACGTGATCCGCGCGACCCGGTCGGTGACCTCGTAGGTCATCGTTTTCAGGTTGTCGAAGTCCACGGGCCTGATCGCGTGAGTCATGTTGCGGCTCAGCCCTTTACCAGCGAGCGCTCCAAGATGGGGGTCAGGTCCAGCCCGGTCGGCATGGTGCCGAACGCACCGCCCCACCGGCCGTCGAGCCGGGTCGTCAGGAACGCCTCGGCGACCGCGGGGTGCCCGTGGCGCACCAGCAGCGAGCCCTGCAGCGCCAGGCAGATGTCCTCGGCGACCTTGCGGGCCCGATACTGAATGGTTTCGGTGTCGGCGAGGTCGCGCCGCAGCCGCTCGACGTGGCCGCCGAGCCGCGGGTCCTGACCGGCGCTCTCGGCCAGTTCGGCGAACAGCACCTCGACGCATTCGGGCCGAGTCGCCATGGCGCGCAACGTGTCCAGCGCGCTGACATTGCCCGAGCCCTCCCAGATGCCCATCAGCGGCGCCTCCCGGAACAGCCTGGGCATCCCGGAATCCTCGACATATCCGTTGCCGCCCAGGCATTCCAGCGCCTCGGCGGCGTGCGGGGTGGCGCGCTTGCACACCCAGTACTTGCTGGCGGCCAGGCCGATACGGCGCAGCAGTGCCTCGGTCTCGTCGCCGCGCACCGCCCTGTCGGTGGCGCCGGCCATCCGCATCGCCACGATCGTGGCGGCCTCGGCCTCCACGGCCAGGTCGGCCAGCACGTTGCGCATCAGCGGCTGGTCAATCAGGTAGGCGCCAAAGGCCTTTCGGTGTTGGGCGTGGTGGATGGCCATCGTCAGGCCGGTGCGCATGCTGGTGGCGCTGCCCAGCGTGCAGTCCAGCCGGGTGAGGTTGACCATCTCGATGATGGTCCGCACGCCGCGGCCCTCCTCGCCCACCAGCCAGGCGGTGGCGCCGTCGTACTCCACCTCGCTGGAGGCGTTGGCATGGTTGCCGAGCTTGTCCTTGAGGCGCTGCAACAACATTCGGTTGCGGGTGCCGTCGGGCAGCACGCGCGGCAGCAGGAAGCACGACAGCCCGCCGGGCGCCTGCGCCAGCACCAGGAAGATGTCGCCCATCGGGGCCGAGGTGAACCACTTGTGCCCGGTCAGGCTGTAAGTGCCGTCGGCGTTGGGGGTGGCCTGGGTGGTGCCGGCGCGCACGTCGGAGCCGCCCTGCTTCTCGGTCATCGACATGCCGGCGGTGATGCCGCGCTTGGCGGTGGCCGGCTTGACTTCGGGATCGTATTCGCGGCTGGTGAGCAGGGGCTCGTAGACCGCCGCCAGTTCGGGGTTGTAGCGCAGCGCCGGAACGACGGCGTAGGTCATCGAAACCGGGCAGGTGTGCCCCGGCTCGACGTTCCAGACCGACATCTTGGCCGCCCGCACCACGTGAGCGCCGGGCCGCTCGTCGGCCCACGGCGCCGCGTGCAGGCCGTGGCCGATCGCCGCGCGCATCAGCTGGTGGTAGGCCGGGTCGTACTCCACCTCGTCGACGCGGTGGCCGTAGCGGTCGTGGGTGTGCAGGACGGGCCGGTTGCGGTCGGCGAGCTCGCCCCACCGCTGCGCCTCGGCGCCGCCGGCAAGCGCCCCAACGTCGTTGACCTCTTCCAGGCCCCACTGGCCGCCCTCGCGGATCAGGGCCTCGACGAGCACGGCGGAGCTGGCGGGGTTGAAGTTCTCGAGCGGCGGGACCTGATTGGTCACGACATGGGTGTCTGGCATGCCACCATGTTACACTTTTCCGACAATCGCACAATAGGTGTAACGGGCGGCGTCAGCGCGGGTGCGCGGCGAAGAAGTCCCACAACAATCGGGTCGCGAAGTCCGGCCACTCGTGGCCGCCCTGGTCGATCGTGACGAGCACGACCCCGCGGTTGTCGGCACAGCCCGCGCTCGAGGTGGTGACCGGGCCGTCGGTGGTGGCGGACGGGGGAAGGCAGCGATCGACGTTGCGCCAGAACGCGTTCACGTCCGGAACGGGCGGGCCGTTGATGACGCTGTAGCCCGGCCCGCCGCCGTAGGGCACGAGCGGATCGGCGGTGCCGTGTATGTGCATGACCGACATCGGGTGCGGGGCCGCGCACCGGTTCAGCTGGGTGCCCGCGACCGGGCCGATCGCGGCGAAGATCTCGGTGGTGCACGCGAGCGTGTAGGACATGATGCCGCCGTTGCTCATCCCGGTGGCGTAGACCTTGGCGGGGTCGATGCCGACGTTTTCGGCGATGTCGGCCACCGCCGCGCGGATGAAGCCCACGTCGTCGACGCCGTCCCGGCCGGACCGCCCGCAGCAGGTTTCGCCGTCGACGTTCCAGGCCTTGTCCAGGCCGTCGGGGTAGGCGACGACGAACTTGCCGGAGTCGGCCAATTCGTCCCATTTGTAATCCTTTTCGGCCTCTTTCGCGCTGCCCGACACTCCGTGCATCATCACGACCAGCGGGGCCGCGGCCGGTACGCCCGCGGGCTTGTACAGCCGATAGCTGCGGTCGAGGGCGCCGACTTTGATGTGGTGCACGCTGGTGCCGGTCACAAACCCCGACGGCGGGGTCGGCGCGCAACCGGCGATCAGGAGGGCCAACCCCAAAAGCGTTGCAAGCCGACCGGGCACGGGCCGCGGCTCAGCCGGCGTTTTCCCGCAGGAATGCGATGTCGTCCTTGCGGCCCGCGTCGGCCGTCTCGCAGATGACCGGCGCGTCGGCGGCCTTGACCACCGTGACGAGTAGGTCGGGGTCGATCTGGCCGGTGCCGAAGTTGGCGTGCCGGTCGGCGCCCGAGCCCGCGGCGTCCCGCGAGTCGTTGCAGTGCACCAGGTCGATGCGCCCGGTCAGCGCCTTGATCCGGTCCACCGCGTCGACCAGCTCCTCGCCCGCCGCCCACGCGTGGCAGGTGTCGAGGCAAAAGCCTATTCCCTTGTCGCCGATGCGATCCCACAGCCTGCCGATGGTGTCGAAGTGGCGGGCCATCGCATGGTCGCCGCCCGCGGTGTTCTCCAGGTACACCTGCACGTCGGTTTCCAGGTAATCCAGCGCCTTGGCCCACCGCTCGAAGCCGGCCTCCATGTCGTTGTCGTCGGCGTGGCCGCCGTGCACGATCACCGCCGTCGCGTTGATCGCCGCGGCCGCGTCGCAGGTATCCTGCAGGATCTTGCGCGACGGGATGCGGATGCGGTTGTTGGCCGACGCCACGTTGATCAGGTACGGGGCGTGCACGTACAGCGGGATCGCGGACGCCTTCAGCGTCTCGGCGTCGTCGCGGGGCTTGGGCTTTTTCCAGCTCTGCGGGTTGCCCAGGAAGAACTGCACCGCGTCGGCGCCGTCTGCCTGGGCGGCGGCCAGGGGGTCGTCCGAATGGACGTGCGAACCGATGAGCACGCAAGCCAGTCTAGTGAGGGTTGCCGACTCCGAATGCGCTAGCGGCTTCGCAGGTGCACCGCCGGCTCGCGGCGATACGGCTGAGGCCGATGTGACGCCAACTGCGTGGGTGACTTTTACCGCGGGCACGCCCGAATAGACTTTTTCCATGCAGCTGCTGCGTGTCGATGCCGCTGGCTTGCAGGGCATGGCCGGCCGGTGGGCGGTTTCCGTCAACGAACTGACCCGGACGGAGGTCTCCACGGGGCCCGGCTTCTCGTGCCAGGCCAGCGCCGCCGCGGTGACCGCCGCGCATACCGAGGTATCCGGGTTCACGGCGGCGCTGGCCACCCGGGTTGAAACCCACGCGACCCACGTCGGTGAGGCCGACGTCGGTTACCGAGCCAACGAAGCCGATGCGGCGAACGCGATGGCGGCGCTGACGCCTCGGGTGACCGGCGCGTAGCGATGTCGGCGGTTGCTGGCATTCCGAGCCTTTCGCAGCTGGTCGTCTGGCCGACCGGACATCTCACCGAGGCGGCCGACCACTGGGAATCTGTCGGCGCGCGCAGCTACGACGTGGCTCACCGAGTTTGGCGCGACGCGCTGTCAGCGGATTGGCACGGCGAGAGCGCCGAGGCGTTGCGCACCGCGACGCACGCCGACATGCTCACCACCAGCGCCGTCGTCGACAAACTGCAGGCCGCGGCGAAAGTCGCCCGCAGCGGAGCCTCCGACCTTTATGCGGCACGATCGCGGGTGCGATACGCGGTGCAGGATGCCAACGCGGCGGGCTTCGACGTCGATGAAGAGATGTCGGTGATCGACCGCTCTACCGGGGGATCAGCGGCCGAACGCGCCGCTCGCCAAGCCCAGGCACAAGCCCTCGCCGCCGATATCCGCCAGCGCGCCGCACAACTGGTCGCGTTGGACCAGCAAGTCGCCGGGAAAGTCACCGCAGCCGTCGCCGGCATTGGCGAGGCGTTCCGGAACACCCCGAGCACCCCGAGCACGATTAGTCAGCCCCCGCAATCGAAAATTCGAGCGGTCGACAACCACACGTTCAAGCAAGACCCGGCAAGCCCTAAACCCCCGAGCGACCCGACGGGGATGACACCTGATCAGGCGCGCTCAGCTTACGAGCGGTTGAAGACGGAAATCCGGGATCACAATTCTTGGCTGCCTCCGACAAACGACGCCGGTGCGGTGGCTGCCTATAACAGAGAAGCCGAGGAACTCAATGCGAGAAAGGCCGGACTGGAGGCGAAGCTAGGCAAAGCCGAGACGCTCCCCGCGCAAGGAACACGCCTCGTGCCCGATTGGGCACAACCTGCACCAGAGCAACAACCAGGACACCCGAATCCCGCTGCACCGCAGCCCTCTCCGTTCGACCTGACGACTCCTCATGCTCATGACCTTGGCAGGGATCCCGCAAACGGAGGATTCCGAATGAGCGAAGCCGAGACCGGGTTACGGGTTGAGGCCGAAAGAGGAGTCGATCTGGTGCGAAGCGTCCACCCCGGATTCGACTGGGTCAACCCCGGCGCAATTTTTCGATGCGCAATGGCCACACTTGCAAGAAAAGATACGTGATCACCTGACCAAAGCGATTTACGTTCCCGTCGATGTTTCACAATTCACCGCGGCGCAGCGTTCAATTGTCCGTAGCTTCGTTGAAGGATTGCGAAACCCAAACGTATTTATCGTAGGAGACAACTGACATGGCCGGCGACATTTTCTTTTCAAAGCACAACTGGGCCGCCAGTTCGTGGGCAACTTTTTATGTGTTCGACTATCTTGCCAACCATGCCCCCGACGCATCGACGAAGAAGAAACTATCCGAACTCATCGAAAACAATATTCCAATGCTGGACCTGCGCGATCCCGAGAATGCGCAGCTGGTTGATATCCTCGCCGACGATTTGCCCCGAAATATACCGGTATTACAAGACCCGCAATCACAAGAAGGTTTTGCAACGTTACTCACTGAACTCATCGAATACGCTCGGGAACAGCAGATCGAAAACCGTGAAGCCCGTCGTTTATGACCGTGCGATCTTAGGAAGCTACCCCTCGCGATATGCGCTCGCGGCTGGGCCGCCAGCCTCGGGCGGCCAATCGTGGCTGCCGGAGATCGGCCACGATCTCAGTGAGGGAGGTAAGGCGGTGTTCGGTTGGGTCGTCGTTGGCGGAGTTTTGGTGTGGACGATCCTCTCCGGAGGGGCACGGGGTGGTGAGGCGGCCGTGCCATGAGCGCTTTATATCCGTCACAGCGCTGGCAGCCCCCGCCAGCGTCCTCACTCGTCGATGTGCTGATGGAGGACGAAGACATCGAGGATGTGGTTGCCTTATCCGCCACCGACTTGCCGGCATGGCTGGAGCGGTTGAGCATCCCGGCGGGCTGGCAACGGCTCGAGCTCCCCGACCGCCCGGAACCGCGGGTCGCGCGGATTGCGGTGTCTGGATCACTGGGTAACGGGGAGTGGGATGCCGCCGAAACCGTTGGCGTGTTCGGCTACACCGGCTGGCCGGTCTTCTCCGACGTGTTCACAATGCCGATCGCATGCTGCGCGGCCTCAACTCCGTCGGCACCGTCATGAAGGTGCTCCCCGTTCCTCGGATACGATGGGCGGCCGCGATCCGCAGTAGCGGCGCCGCGCTCGTCAATAACCGAAGCGTGTGGGTCCAGCAGAGCCACTATATGACCGGTCGGAACAGCCGCACGCGAGCCGCTTGATCGTGCACAGCCTATTCGTCGAGACCGCTTGTCGGGCTCGACTAACCGGCGACATCCCCCAGCTCAGCGAGACTGTGCAACAGGGCTTTATCGCCGCGCTCATCGAAGGCCGAGGCATCGCCTAGTCATCGCTGGCAACGGCCAGCGCCACGCTGCCGGCGCGGCGGTCGACCAAGACGTACTCGAAGAACCCCGTCAGTGAGCCCACAGAGCTACCCCACTCGTGCTGGGCGACGGAACGTAAGTCCGGCAATTGATAGCGGCCGGTAGTGCTGCGGATTCGCGGGTACAAGTTCCGCTCCATGTCTTCGCGGGCGTCGTCGGGCAGCGGCGCCGCATACTCGGCCCAGGTACGGATCAGCGCTTCGGCATCGGGCCCAGACACGGCGAAAACACTTCCGGCGCAATCGCGTACAGCCAGTACGGTCCACACGCAAAATCACGCCGAGAAGCAAGCCACCCACGAAAAAGCCCCGGGCCTCTTTCGTTGAGGCCCGGGGCTTTTCACAGCGTCGGACTACCGATAGTCGCTGTAGCCGTAGTCGTCCAGCGGAACCGCGGCTCCGGTGGCCTGGCCGAAGTCCGGGCTGTAGTAGTGATCCTCGTAGGACGGGATCGTGTACGCCGCGGCCCGGGCCTCCTCGGTGGGCTGCACCTGGATGTTGCGGTACCGGTTGATGCCGGTGCCGGCTGGGATCAGCTTTCCGATGATCACGTTCTCCTTCAGACCGTTGAGCTTGTCGCTGCGGCAGTTGATCGCCGCATCGGTCAGCACCCGCGTGGTCTCCTGGAACGACGCCGCACTCAGCCACGAGTCGGTGGCGAGGCTCGCCTTCGTGATGCCCATCAGCACCGGGCGGCCGGCGGCGGGCTCGCCGCCCTCGGCCACCACGCGACGGTTCTCCGCCTCGAACTCCGCGCGGTCGATCAGCGAGCCGGGCAGGAACTCCGTCGAGCCCGAGTCGATGATGGTGACGCGGCGCAGCATCTGGCGAACGATTACCTCGATGTGCTTGTCGTGGATCGACACACCCTGGGCGCGGTACACCTCCTGCACCTCGCGGACCAGGTGGATCTGCACCTCGCGGGGGCCCTGCACGCGCAGCACCTCGTGCGGGTCGGCCGAGCCTTCCATCAGCTGCTGGCCCACCTCGACGTGGTCGCCGTCGGACAGCACCCGCTCGGAGCCGTCCTCGTGCTTGAAGACCCGTAGGCGCTGGCGCTTGGAGAGCTTGTCGTACACGACCTCCTCGCCCCCGTCGTCGGGAACGATGGTGATCTTGTAGAAGCGCTCCCCGTCCTCGAGGCGCACGCGCCCGGTGACGTCGGCGATCGGGGCCTTGCCGCGCGGGACGCGGGCCTCGAACAGCTCCTGCACGCGCGGCAGACCGCCGGTGATGTCCTCACCGACACCACCCTGGTGGAAGGTACGCATCGTCAGCTGCGTGCCCGGCTCACCGATGGACTGCGCCGCGACGATGCCGACCGCCTCCCCGATGTCGACCAGCTTGCCGGTGGCCATCGAACGCCCGTAGCACGTGGCGCACACGCCGGTGCCGGTGGCGCACGTCAGCACCGAGCGCACCTTGACCGTCGTGATGCCCGCCGCCAGCAGGGCGTCGATCTCCGGGTCGCCCAGGTCCTGGCCGCGCGCGACGACGACGTTGCCGGCCTCGTCGACCGCGTCGGTGCCCAAAGTCCGCGCGTACGCCGAGGTTTCGATGTACGGGTCGCGGATCAGGCTGCCGTCGGGCTGGCGCTCGGCCAGCTCCACGACGATGCCGCGCTCGGTGCCGCAGTCCGCCTCGCGGACGATGACGTCCTGGCTCACGTCCACCAGACGACGGGTCAAATAACCCGAGTCGGCGGTGCGCAACGCGGTGTCCGCCAAGCCCTTTCGCGCGCCGTGGGTGTTGATGAAGTACTCCAGCACCGTCAGGCCCTCGCGGAACGACGACTTCACCGGACGCGGGATGAACTCGCCCTTGGGGTTGGTCACCAGGCCCTTCATGCCGGCCAGCGTCCGGGTCTGGGTGAAGTTACCCGTGGCACCCGAGTCGACGATCGTGATGATCGGGTTGTCGGCCGGGTAGTGCTCCCGCAGCGCCTGGCCGACCTCGTCGGTGGCTTCCTTCCAGATCTCGACCAACGCCTCGTTGCGCTCGTCGTGGTTCAAAGCACCACGCTGAAACTGCTTTTCGACCTTCTCGGCGCGCTCCTCGTAATGGTCGAGGATTTCCTTCTTGCGCGGCGGCACCAGCACGTCGGCCATGGAGACCGTGACGCCGCTGCGGGTCGCCCAGTAGAAGCCGGCGTCCTTGAGCTTGTCGACGGTCTGCGCGACCACGATCATCGGGTAGCGCTCGGCCAGGTCGTTGATGATCGCGGCCTGCACCTTCTTGTGCATCTGCTTGTTCACGAACGGATACCCAAGCGGCAGCAGCTCGTTGAACAACACCCGGCCCAGCGTCGTCTCGGCCATCCAGGCATCCCCCGGCTGCCAGCCGTTGGCGCCGAACAGCTCGGCCTCGATCTCGGCCGGCGGACGCAGCTGCGACAACCGGACCTTGATCTTGGCGCGCACCGACAGCACACCGCGATCGGCGGCCATGATCGCCTCGGCCGGTGAGGAGTACACCCCGACCTCCGGCCGATCCTTTGTCGCGGGCCGGAATTCGCCCTTGTCGCCTTCGACCTCGGTGGTCAGGTAGTACAACCCGGTCACCATGTCCAGTCGCGGCATGGCCAGCGGGCGGCCGGAGGCCGGCGACAGGATGTTGTTGGAAGACAGCATCAGGATGCGGGCCTCGGCCTGCGCCTCGGCGCTCAGCGGCAGGTGCACGGCCATCTGGTCACCGTCGAAGTCGGCGTTAAACGCCTCACACACCAACGGGTGTAGCTGAATCGCCTTGCCCTCCACCAGCATCGGCTCGAACGCCTGGATGCCCAGCCGGTGCAGGGTGGGTGCGCGGTTGAGCAGCACCGGGTGCTCGGCGATGACCTCTTCGAGGACGTCCCACACCTGCGGACGCTGCCGCTCCACCATGCGCTTGGCGCTCTTGATGTTCTGCGCGTGGTTCAGGTCGACCAGCCGCTTCATCACGAACGGCTTGAACAGCTCCAGCGCCATCAGCTTGGGCAGGCCGCACTGGTGCAGCTTGAGCTGCGGGCCGACCACGATGACCGAACGGCCCGAGTAGTCGACGCGCTTACCGAGCAGGTTCTGGCGGAACCGGCCCTGCTTGCCCTTCAGCAGATCCGACAGCGACTTCAGCGGGCGGTTGCCCGGCCCGGTGACCGGGCGGCCGCGGCGGCCGTTGTCGAACAGCGCGTCCACCGACTCCTGCAGCATGCGCTTCTCGTTGTTGACGATGATCTCGGGCGCGCCCAGATCGATCAGCCTCTTGAGCCGGTTGTTGCGGTTGATCACCCGGCGGTACAGGTCGTTGAGGTCGCTGGTGGCGAACCGGCCGCCGTCGAGCTGCACCATCGGGCGCAGCTCCGGCGGGATAACCGGCACCGCGTCGAGCACCATGCCCATCGGCGAGTTGCCCGACTGCTGGAAGGCGGCGACCACCTTGAGCCGCTTCAGCGCGCGAAGCTTCTTCTGGCCCTTACCGTTTCGGATAACCTCGCGCAGCGACTCGGCCTCGGCGTCGATGTCGAAGTTTTCGATCAGCTTCTGGATCGACTCCGCGCCCATCGCGCCGGTGAAGTACTCGCCGTAGCGGTCGACGAGCTCACGGTAAAGGTTCTCATCGACGATCAGCTGCTTGGGGGCCAGCTTGGTGAAGGTGTTCCAGATGTCCTCGAGCCGGTCCAGCTCGCGCTGCGCCCGGTCGCGGATCTGACGCATCTCGCGCTCGCCGCCGTCCCGAACCTTGCGCCGCGCATCGGCTTTCGCACCCTCGGCCTCCAGCTCGGCCAGGTCGGCCTCCAGCTTCTGGGCGCGGGCCTCCAGCTCGGCGTCGCGCTGGTCCTCGACGCTCTTGCGCTCCACCATCATCTCGGCCTCGAGCGTCGACAGCTCGTTGTGCCGCATCTCCTCGTCGACCGAGGTGATCACGTAGGCGGCGAAGTAGATGATCTTCTCGAGGTCCTTGGGCGCCAGGTCGAGCAGGTATCCCAGCCGCGACGGCACGCCCTTGAAGTACCAGATGTGCGTGACGGGCGCGGCCAGCTCGATGTGGCCCATCCGCTCGCGGCGCACCTTGGCGCGGGTCACCTCGACGCCGCATCGCTCACAGATGATGCCCTTGAAGCGGACGCGCTTGTACTTGCCGCAGTAGCACTCCCAGTCGCGAGTCGGTCCGAAGATCTTCTCGCAGAACAGGCCGTCCTTCTCGGGCTTGAGTGTGCGGTAGTTGATCGTCTCCGGCTTCTTGACCTCGCCGTAAGACCATTGCCTGATGTCCTCCGCGGTGGCCAGGCCGATGCGGAGTTCATCGAAGAAGTTGACGTCGAGCACGTAACTCCCTTTCCCCTTGCGGGTTTAGATAACTAAAAAACGTTGACTAAGCCAGGTCCTCGACCGAGGCGGATTCGTTGCGGGACAGGTTGATTCCCAAGTTCGCCGCGGCGCGCTCCAGGTCCTCGTCCTCGCCCTCGCGCAGCTCGATCGCCGCACCGTCACTGGACAGCACCTCGACGTTGAGGCACAGCGACTGCAGCTCCTTGAGCAGCACCTTGAACGACTCGGGGATGCCCGGCTCGGGGATGTTCTCGCCCTTGACGATCGCCTCGTACACCTTGACCCGGCCGACGGTGTCGTCGGACTTGATGGTCAACAGCTCCTGCAGCGTGTACGCCGCGCCGTAGGCCTGCATGGCCCAGCACTCCATCTCACCGAACCGCTGGCCACCGAACTGCGCCTTACCACCCAGCGGCTGCTGGGTGATCATCGAGTACGGGCCGGTGGAGCGGGCGTGGATCTTGTCGTCCACCAGGTGGTGCAGCTTCATGATGTACATGTAGCCGACGGTCACCGGGTACGGGAACGGCTCACCGCTGCGCCCGTCGAACAGCACCGCCTTGCCGTCGCCGTCGACGAGCACGTCGCCGTCGCGGTTGGGCAGCGTGGCCGACAGCAGGCCCTGCAGCTCGGCCTCCTGGGCGCCGTCGAACACCGGCGTCGAGACGATGGCGTTGGGCTCCGCGTGCAGCAGTTCCTCGGGCAGCTTGGACGCCCAGTCGGGCACCCCGCCCTCCGTGTCGACCTTCCACCCGGACTTGGCCACCCACCCGAGGTGGGTCTCCAGGATCTGGCCGATGTTCATCCGTCGCGGCACGCCGTGCGTGTTCAGGATGATGTCCACCGGGGTGCCGTCCGGCAGGAACGGCATGTCCTCGACCGGCAGGATCTTGCCGATGACGCCCTTGTTGCCGTGCCGGCCGGCCAGCTTGTCACCGTCGGAGATCTTGCGCTTCTGGGCCACGTACACGCGGACCAGCTCGTTGACGCCCGCCGGCAGCTCGTCGTCGTCCTCGCGGGAGAACACCCGGATGCCGATGACCTTGCCGGACTCGCCGTGTGGCACCTTCAGCGAGGTGTCGCGGACCTCGCGGGCCTTCTCGCCGAAGATCGCGCGCAGCAGCCGCTCCTCCGGGGTCAGCTCGGTCTCACCCTTCGGGGTGACCTTGCCGACCAGGATGTCGCCGTCGCGCACCTCGGCGCCGATGCGCACGATGCCCCGCTCGTCCAGGTCGGCCAGCACCTCGTCGGAGACGTTCGGGATGTCCCGGGTGATCTCCTCGGCGCCCAGCTTGGTGTCGCGGGCGTCGATCTCGTGCTCCTCGATGTGGATCGAGGTGAGCACGTCCTCCTCGACCAGGCGGTTGGAGAGGATGATCGCGTCCTCGTAGTTGTGGCCCTCCCACGGCATGATCGCCACGAGCAGGTTCTTGCCCAGCGCCATCTCGCCGTTCTGGGTGCAGGGACCGTCGGCGATCACCTGGCCGGCCTCGACCCGGTCGCCCGCGTCGACGATCGGCGACTGGTTGGCGCAGGTGCCGTGGTTGGACCGGGCGAACTTGCGCATCCGGTAGGTGTGCCGGGTGCCGTCGTCGGCCATCACGGTGATGTAGTCGGCCGAGACCTCCTCGATCACCCCGGACTTGTCCGCGACGACGACGTCGCCGGCGTCGATCGCGGCGCGCAGCTCCATGCCGGTGCCCACCAGCGGCGCCTCGCTGCGCACCAGCGGGACCGCCTGGCGCTGCATGTTGGCGCCCATCAGGGCACGGTTGGCGTCGTCGTGCTCGAGGAACGGGATCATGGCCGTGGCCACCGACACCATCTGGCGCGGCGAGACGTCCATGTAGTCCACCTCGGAGGAGGGCACGTACTCGACCTCGCCGGCCTTGCGGCGCACCAGGACGCGCGGCTCGACGAATCGGCCGTTCTCGTCGATCGGCGAGTTGGCCTGCGCCACGACGTGGCGGTCCTCCTCGTCGGCGGTCAGGTAGACGATCTCGTCGGTGACCACCCCGTCGACGACCTTGCGGTACGGCGTCT
The DNA here is from genome assembly GCF_002101785.1 of Mycobacterium palustre. Classification (GTDB taxonomy): domain Bacteria; phylum Actinomycetota; class Actinomycetes; order Mycobacteriales; family Mycobacteriaceae; genus Mycobacterium; species Mycobacterium palustre. The sequence continues at coordinate 44,272 of NZ_LQPJ01000147.1, read as the reverse complement.
CGATGAACCCGAACGGGTTGACCCGTGCGTACACCGACAGCGAACCGATCAGGCCGATGTTCGGACCCTCCGGCGTCTCGATCGGGCACATCCGGCCGTAGTGGCTCGGGTGCACGTCGCGGACCTCCAGCCCGGCGCGCTCACGCGACAGACCGCCCGGGCCCAGCGCCGACAGCCGGCGCTTGTGGGTCAGGCCCGACAGCGGGTTGTTCTGGTCCATGAACTGCGAGAGCTGGCTGGTGCCGAAGAACTCCTTGATCGCGGCGACCACGGGCCGGATGTTGATCAGCGTCTGCGGCGTGATGGCCTCGACGTCCTGGGTGGTCATCCGCTCGCGGACCACGCGCTCCATGCGCGACATGCCGACCCGGATCTGGTTCTGGATCAGCTCGCCCACCGTGCGCAGCCGGCGGTTGCCGAAGTGGTCGATGTCGTCGGTCTCCACCGGGACCTCGACGCCGCCCGGGACGGTCATCGTGGGCTGGCCCTCGTGCAGGCGCACCAGGTACTCGATGGTGGCGACGACGTCCTCTTCGGTCAGCGTCGAGCTCGTGATCGGCTCGCCGGCGTGCAGGCCCAGCTTCTTGTTGACCTTGTAGCGGCCCACCCGGGCCAGGTCGTAGCGCTTCTCCTTGAAGAACAGGTTCTCCAGCAGGGTCTGCGCGGACTCCTTGGTGGGCGGCTCGCCCGGGCGCAGCTTGCGGTAGATGTCCAGCAGCGCCTCGTCGGTGCCGGCGGTGTTGTCCTTCTCCAGGGTCGACATCATGATCTCGGAGAAGCCGAACCGCTCGGTGATCTGCTCGTTGGTCCAGCCCAGGGCCTTGAGCAGCACGGTCACCGGCTGGCGGCGCTTGCGGTCGATGCGCACGCCGACGGTGTCGCGCTTGTCGACGTCGAATTCCAGCCACGCGCCGCGGCTGGGGATCACCTTGACGCTGTGCAGCGTCTTCTCGGTGGACTTGTCGATGGTCTCGTCGAAGTACACCCCGGGCGAGCGCACCAGCTGGCTGACGACGACGCGCTCGGTCCCGTTGATGATGAAGGTGCCCTTTTCGGTCATCATCGGGAAGTCGCCCATGAACACCGTCTGGCTCTTGATCTCGCCGGTGTTGTTGTTGATGAACTCGGCCGTGACGAACAGCGGGGCCGCGTAGGTCATGTCCTTGTCTTTGCACTCGTCGACCGGCGCCTTGACCTCGTCGAAGCGGGGGTCGGAGAAAGACAGCGACATCGAGCCCGAGAAGTCCTCGATCGGCGAGAGCTCGTAGAGCACCTCTTCCAGGCCGCCCACCGGGTTGACGTCTCCGCGTGCGACGGCCGCCTCGCGCCAGCGCGGCGAGCCGATCAGCCACTCAAACGAGTCGGTCTGCACGTCAAGAAGCCCCGGAACCTCGAGCGGTTCACGGAGCTTGGCGAATGAAACTCGGTTAGGTGCTCCTGGCACGGAGTTGTTGGGACTTTGCGGGCGATCCGTCTTGCTCTGGCGGGAATCTGCCAAGATGCATCCTTCCAGCACCTCGTGCGACTCACGGGAACCGGTAACACCGGCCAGTTCGCCGCAACATTTTGTGGTTTAGGCCGGCGAACGATCTGTCCGGATCTCACGAGCGCAACTAGCAGCTGAGCCAAACAAAGGGGGCTCAGGCTAAGACCACGGTGTCAAGTGGCGGGTGAGGTGGGCAGGAGGTAGCCAGCGCAACGTCCAACAATAGCGCAGGACCGCGCATTCCTCAACTACCCACACCAACAGGCCCAGGGAGATCGGCGCTGGCTGGCATCTCGGCCTTCCCGTGGGTACATGCTGCCCAACAGACTGACCCGTTTGCGCCCCGTCGTCAAGGGGGCGGGGCGGCAAGTTGCGCCAAGTTAGCGCAAAATTCTCGGGTCACTCGCCACCGAACTCGTGGGACTTGTATTTGTGGGTGCCCTCGAGGTCGTCGAGGATCGCCGCCTGCGCCTTCTTGGGCAGGGTGTGCAGGATCTCGCGGACCCGGGCCTGGCGGCGGGCGACGGCCTTGCGCTCGGGCATCCCGGGCGACGCCACGATCTGCGGAGGCACCCCCTCGATCTCCTCGACACCGCCGGCGTGCTGGCCCGCCTCGAGCGCGGCCTGCTCCTCGGCCATGGTCGCCTCGTCCTTTTCCTCCGACATGCCGATCGGCCCGATGCGCCGGCCGTTGAGGAACTGGCGCACCACCGGCTCGTCGCTGGTCAGCAGCACCTCGCGCGGGCCGAACATGACCAGCTTGCGCCGAAACAGCATGCCGATGTTGTCAGGCACGGTGCGCGCGATGTTGATGTTGTGCGTCACGATCAGCACCGTGGCATCGATCTGGGCGTTGATGTCAAGGATCAGCTGGCTCAAATAGGCGGTACGCACCGGGTCCAGACCCGAGTCCGGCTCGTCGCACAAGATGATCTGCGGATCCATCACCAGCGCGCGGGCCAGGCTGGCGCGCTTGCGCATACCGCCGGAAATCTCGCCGGGAAACTTCTTTTCGTCCCCACCCAAACCCACCAAAGACAGCTTCTCCATGACGATGTCACGGATCTCGCTTTCCTTCTTCTTGGTGTGCTCGCGCAACGGAAACGCCGCGTTGTCGAACAGGTTCATCGAACCGAACAGGGCGCCATCCTGGAACATCACGCCGAACAGCGTGCGGATCTCGTAAAGCTCCTTGGCCGAACACTGCAGGATGTCGGTGCCGTCGATCAAAATCGACCCGCGCTCCGGGCGCAGCAACCCGATCAGAGACTTCAAAAACACCGATTTGCCGGTACCCGACGGCCCCAGCAACACGCTGACCTCCCCTGGAGGGATGTCCAGCGTCACGTCTTCCCAAATCCTGGAGGGACCGAACGACTTGGTGAGCCCCTTCACCTCGATAGCGACGCCCATGGGCAATCCTTCCGTCGACGCTCGTGCCCGCCACCTGCCCTTTTGTGTGGCATGAGTCACTGTAGCGCACGGCCCTGAGGTGCATCACGGTTGGGCAGCGCCGCCGGTAAAAATTGGCCGACCTGAGACCCAGGGAGGCCGCGTCGCGGCGGAATTATTTGACGCGCGTGTTAGCTAGCGGGCGCCCAGTTGCCGTGGAAGCCCATCGGGACCCGCTGCGGCAGGTGCACGGTGGCCATGGGCTCGAGGGTGCGGGCGTCGATCAGCAGCAGCTGGCCCTCGTCCCGTCCGCGGTGATAGCCGTAGCCCATCAGGACGCCGTCGTCTTCGGCCGTTTCCAGCGGGCCGCGCCCGGGGTTGGGAACGAAGCACATCTCGCCGACCAAAATGTCGGGATCGAGGCGGGCGACGTCGCGCGAGCCGGTCGCGTAGTCGTGCTTGTACACCGCGGTGGGCGACTCGGTCGCTTTGTCGCCGAGGTATCCGAAGCCGACGGTGTAGCCGTAGCGGTGGCGCCGGCCGAGCACGGTTTCGTCGATCCGGGGGAACTCCTGCGGCCGGTCGTCGCGGCACTCGGTGCTCACCGCGCCGGTGGCCAGGTCGACGGTCCAGCGCTCCAGCGTGGGCGGCGTGTCGCCGGGACCGCGCCGATCGCGGTCGAACATCCGCGAATAGCGGACCACGTCGAGCACCAAAACCTCTGCGGCGCCGCGCATTTCGGAGTACGCGTTGAGGGGGTGGTAGACGTAGCAGGGTTCGATGTCGAACCAGCGGACGTCGGCTTTTCCGGCGTCGTCACCGCCCTCGCGCGGCATCACCCCGATGCGCGCCGGGTAGTCGGGGTTCCACGCGTACGGCATCCGGTCGGAATGCTTGGGGTTGCGGTTCATCATCGCGCTGATCGGGCCGGGCACCCGCACGCGCCCGATCAGCGACTGCAGCACCAGCCGGGCCGGGGCGCCCAGCCAGCCCGGCACGCTCGACGGCACGACCTGCACCGGGTCGAAGGTGACGGGCAGGTCGTAGAGCACCACGTATTTGTCGGTCAGGGAAAAGTCGTGCATCATCGGCGACCCCGACACCTCGATGTCGACGGTCCGGCGGGCCCGCCCGTGGGTGTCGATCACCGAGTACTGCACGGTGCGCCCGCGCGCGAACGAGTAGGACACGGCGTGCAGCTCGCCGGTGCGCGGGTCGCGGTGCGGGTGGGCGGTGTAGCCGCCGGCCAGCGTGCCGTCGAAGTCGCAGGTCCCGAGGGTGTCGAGCTCCTCGGTCAGCTCGTAGTTGGCGACCCCACCCTCGACCAGCGCCAGGGTGCGGCCGGCGTGGGTCACGACGTTGGTGTTTGCGCCCAGCGACAGCATCCCGGCCCGGGGGTCGAGCCGGCGCGGGGCGGGCTCGCCGAGGGTGGCGGACACCGACAGGCTGCGCACCCAGCGGTTGCGGTACCAGCGGGCCTTGCCGTCGCGCAGCGCGACGCCGTGCACCATGCCGTCGCCGCTGAACCAGTGGTAGGTGGCCGGGTCGACCTCTTCGGCCGGGTTGGGTCCGTTGCGCAGGTAGCGCCCGTCGAGGTGCTCGGGGATGTGCCCGGTGACCTCGAGCTCGGTGGCGGTCACCTCGGCGCCTACCGGCGCCAAAAAGCCCTCGAGGTACGGATTGCGGGTCTGGACGGTCTGCGTGGACGTCATGGCCGAGCTCCTATAACATCGTTATTTCAGCGTTATAAGAACGGTACGCCGACGGTGAGAAGGTGGCAAGGATGACTTCGGAGACCCAGCAGGGCGCGCGCAGCGTTCGCGACGAGATGCTGCGCGCCGCCGTCGGCCTGCTGAACGAGCAGGGCCCGGACGCGCTACAGACCCGGCGGGTGGCCGGGGCCGCGGGGACCTCGACGATGGCGCTGTACACCCATTTCGGCGGGATGCGCGGCCTGATCGCCGCGGTCGCCGACGAGGGCCTGCGGCAGTTCGACGCCGCACTCACGCTGCCCGAGACCGAGGACCCGGTCGCCGACCTGTTCGCCCTGGGCGTGGCCTACCGGCGTTATGCCATCGAGCGCCCGCACATGTATCGGTTGATGTTCGGCAGCACCAGCGCCCACGGCATCAACGCGCCGGCCGGCAACGTCTTGGCCCTGACGGTCGCCGAGATCGAGCAGCACATTCCCAGCTTCGCGCACGTGGTGCGGGCCGTGCGGCGGTCCATGCTGGCCGGGCGGATCGGCGCGGGGGCGCCGGGCGACGAGGCGGTCGTGGCGACGGCGGCCCAGTTCTGGGCGCTGATCCACGGGTTCGTGATGCTCGAGCTGGCCGGCTTCTACGGCGACGACGGAGCGGCGGTCGCGCCGGTGCTCCGCGCGATGACGGCGAACTTCTTCGTGGCCCTCGGTGACTCACCCGAGCGGGTGGCGCGGTCGCAGGAGGCCGCGAGCCGCCCGCGCTGAGCGCGCCAAACCCCCGGGACCTGGCGTCCCGGGGGTTTGCGCGCGTCGACTTACTTGACGGTGACGGTGGCGCCGGCGGCCTCGAGCTTGGCCTTGGCCTCGTCGGCGGCCTCCTTGGCGACCTTCTCCAGCAGCGGCTTGGGCGCGCTGTCGACCAGGTCCTTGGCCTCCTTGAGGCCCAGGCCGGAGACGATCTCGCGGACCACCTTGATGACGCCGATCTTCTTGTCGCCGGCGGCCTCGAGGATGACGTCGAACTCCGACTGCTCCTCGGCGGCCTCGGCGGGGGCGCCCCCGGCGGCGGGGCCGGCGGCGGCGACCGCGACCGGGGCGGCCGCGGTGACCTCGAAGGTCTCCTCGAACTTCTTGACGAAGTCCGAAAGCTCGAGCAGCGTCATCTCCTTGAAGGCGTCGAGCAGGTCGTCGGTGGAGATCTTTGCCATGGTGTGGGTCCTTCCTGGTTTGGGTGGGGGTTTATTCGGCGTCGGCCGGGGTCTCGGCGGTCTCCGGGCCTGCCTGGGAGGCCTTCTTTTCCTGCAGCGCGGCCGCCAGGCGGGCGACCTGCGAGGCGGGCGCGTTGAACAGGCCGGCCGCCTTGGCGAGGTTGCCCTTCATCGCACCGGCCAGCTTGGCCAGCAACACCTCGCGCGACTCGAGGTCCGCGATGCGTTCCACCTCGGCGACCGTCAGCGGGTGGCCGTCCATGTAGCCGCCCTTGATGACCAGCGCCTTGTTCTCCTTGGCGAAGGTCTTGATGGCCTTGGCGGCGTCGACCGGCTCGCCCCGGACGAACGCGATGGCCGTCGGGCCGGCGAACAGCTCGTCGAGCCCCTCGATCCCGGCGTCCGACGCGGCGCGCTTGATCAGCGTGTTCTTGGCGACCGTGTAGGTGGCCGAGCCCGCCAGCGACCGGCGCAGCTCGGCGAGGTGGGCCACCGTCAGACCGCGGTACTCGGTGATGAGGGTGGCCGTCGCCTCCTTGAACTGCTCGGCGATGTCTGCAACGGCGGTGGCCTTGTCAGCCCGGGCCATGCATACCTCCTGGTGTGAAGTCGTGCGACGTGTCCTCTGCGACCACCTCAAAAACGACGAACGCCCCGGCGCAGGAAGCGGCCGGGGCGAAAATACGCGCCGGCTCGCGCCGGCGTGCTGCCTCGTCCTCCTGCGTGGGCCGCCGGGATGCTCCCGGACCTTCAACCGATTTCTCGGTGACCGACGGTCTTCGGTGGATCGCCAACCAGGATAGCGTGGCGCCCCGCGATCAGCCAAAACAAGCCGCTACGGCAGCCCCGCCAGCCGGGCCGCCCCGACCAGGCCGGCCTGGCCGCCGAGTTCGGCGGGCACCACCCGCAGCCCGGCGAGGAAGTCAAGTCCGGCGTAGCCGGCCAAGGCCGCGCGCAGCGGGTCGAACAGCAGCGGCCCGGCGTTGGCGACGCCGCCGCCCAAAACGACGAGGTCCAGGTCGCAGACGGCCGCCACCGAGGCGATCATCGCCGCGAGCGCGCGGGCGCCCCTGCCGAAGGCGCGCCGCGCCACCGGGTCGCCGGCCGCCGCCGCGGCGGCCAGGTTTCGGGCGCCGGCGCCGGGCGGCGCGGCCCAGCCGTTGGCCCGCGCCCAGCGCACCAGCCACGGGCCGGCCGCGACCGTTTCGACGCAACCGTGGCCGCCGCAGGTGCACGGCGCCCCGTCCTCTTCGACCACCACGTGACCGACGTGTCCGGCGTTGCCGGTCCGCCCGGTGTACGGGGCGCCGCCGAGCACCAGTCCGCCGCCCACGCCGGTGGACACGACCATCCCGAGCAGGAAGCGGGCCCCGCGGCCCGCGCCGAGCCAGTGCTCGCCAAGCGCCATGCACACGCCGTCGCCGGCCAGCCGCACCGGCACGCCGGGCGCCCCCGGAATCAGGGCCGCGACCCGGTCCCGCAGCGGGAAGCCCTGCCAGCCTTCGATGTTGATCGGGCTGACGGTTCCGCGGGCCAGGTCGACGGGCCCGGCGGACGCGATGCCCACCGCGGCGACGGGCCCACCGGCTGCGCGCAGGCAGTCGGCGATCGTGGCGGCGACCGCCGCCCACACCTCCTCGGCCCCGCCCCCGGGCGGGGTGGGCCGGATGTCGGTGTGCACCAGGGCGCCGGCGGCGTCGGCCAGGCCGGCGGCGATCTTGGTGCCGCCGATGTCCAGGGCGAGGGTGAGCATGGCCGTCAGTGCCGGTGGGTGTTGTCGGGCTGGCGCGGGTCGCCGGGATGCTCGTAGCCGGGCGCGAGCTCGACCAGCGCGGCCCGGCGCGCGTCGAGCCACACCCGGAAGGCGCGGCGGCGCGCGGCGCCGCGCAGATGCTCGGCGATCACCCGCCGCACCTCGTCCAGCGGCGGCGCGGTGAGCGCGGGCGCGCGCCAGCCGTCCGGGGCCGCGCTCGACGCGGCGAACCGCAGCGGGTTGCGGGCGTGATAGGCGGCCACATCGTCATCGCTGACCCGGACCGCCGCGGTGACGTCGGCGTACACCGCCCGCGACAGCGGATCGGCCAGCGCGGCCGCGGCGACGCTGCCGATCTCCAGCCGCGCCGTCGCGTCGGGCAGCACGTCGGCCTCGGCCGGCGCGTCGCGGGCGGTCAGGCCGCGCGCGACCGCCTCGGCCGCGACCACCCGCCGGGTCACGATCAGCTGGGTGAGCCAGCGGCGCAGTTGCCGGCCCTCGCCGGTGCCGGCGGCGGGCAGCCGGGCCGCGCCCGCGCCGGCGCGCAGCCGGGCCTCGGCCGCGTCGACCTCCGCCACCGAAATCGGTTCCCCCGCAACGGTTGCCACCGTGTCGAGGCTCATGTCACCGTCACCCGCACCGCCTCGGAGTACAGGAGCCGCCCGGCGCAGCCCACCCGGACCAGGGCCCACCACTGGCCGGGGTCCTGCCACGGCGGCGGCGTCACGTCGAAGCCCAGTTCGACCGTGCCGTGGGCGGCCAGCGCGGCGCCGCGCGCCGCCGGGCCGATCCACTCCCAGGTGTCCCACGGGCTGATCAGGTGGGCCTCGAGCGCCAGCGGGGCCCGGGCGTGGGTGCCGACCGTGACGGCCAGCCGCGCCGTGGCCCCGGCCGCGACCTCGACGTCGGCCGGCCCGTCGACGAGGTAGACGAGGTCCGCCTCGTCGGGGGCCCCGACCTCGACGACGCACACGTCCTCGACCGCCTGGCGCCACGCCGCCGGCACGCCGTCCCCGGCGACGCGGAGCTGGGCGCGCACGGGATACAGGCCCGGCGGCGCGCCGGCCGGGATCGTCACGACCACGTCGGCCTCGCGGTGCTCGCCGCTGCGCAGGCTGAAGGGCAGCTCGGCGGGGGCGGCGGACCAGGCGTCGGGGCACAGCACCCGCACCGCGCCGCTCAGGGCGGCGTCGGTGCAGTCGCTGGCCGCGGTGAGGCGCAGCGCCACCCGCTCGCCGGGGTCGGCGGCCACCCGATGGGGGTGCAGGTGGGCGACGGCCGGCAGGCCGCCGAGCGGCGCGGGGCCGCGGTTGTGCAGCCAGTAGCGGGCGTACAGCGGTTGCGCCGCCTCGGCGTTCGGGGCCAGCTCGCCGGAACCCCTTGGTGCGCCCGGTGTTTCGAGTCGGGCCAGCACGGTGGCCACCTGGTAGCCGTGCAGGTCGACCGATCCCGCGGGTGGGCCCAGCGGGCTTTCCAGCAGGTCGGCGAGCCGCAGCCCGGCGACGTCGGCGTGGTCGGACCGGACGGTCACGCGGGCGCCGGCGCCGGTGGCCTCCACCAGCCGCAGGGCCACCTCGGCGGGGTCGGCCCGCCGGGCGCGGCCGGCGGCCAGCGGGTTGCCGGCGGCCTTGAGGGCCGCCAGTTGCACCGCGCCGTCGGGTTCGACGCGCAGCAGCGATCCCTCCGGCGGCAGGTCGCCGCCCGGCGGGCTGGGGCGCACGGCCAGCAGCGGGTGGGCGAATTGGGCGCTGGCGCTTGGGATCTGGGCGCGCCGCCAATCGCCGTCGCCGGTGACGAGCGCATAGTCGAACGCGTGGGTCCAATGCTGCAGCTGGAAGCTGGAGCCGTCGGGCGCGGTGCGGCGCGGGTCGTCGATCCAGATGCCCGACGGCCAGCCGGTGCAGGACCGCATCAGCGCGGTGTGCAGCGTGCCGTCGGTGTCGACGGCGAAGCTGGGCACCCCGCGGTTGAGCAGCGCGACGGTGCGGTCTTCGAAGCGGTCTTCGAAGGAGCTTAAGCCCGACGGCGCCCGCTGGGTGACGCCGATCTCGGCGCCACCCAGCTCGTCGACCAGCGACGCGATCGCGGCGGCCAGGCCGTCGTCGTCGCGGCCGTCGACGATCAGGACCGGCAGCGCCAGCGGCGCGCGCAGGTCGGCGCCGGGCACCCACACGGCCGCCAACGCCGTCGCGGCCGGCACCCACACCCGGGCCCGGCCCGTCTGCGCCAGCTGCCGTTCGAGTTCGTCGGTGTACCACGAATCAGCCTGGGTCAGAACGTCTTTGGTGAACGAGTTGCGGGACGGGCCGCCCAGCGCGATGCGCACGTCGGGCAGGTTGGAGTCGACGCCGAGGTGGCCGTAGCGCGGCCGGTCGGCGCCGCTGCAGGTGGCCGTGACGCCGGCCCGGACCAGCCCGACCATCAACCCGCGCGCAAGCGGCCCGGACACCGCCTCGTCCGGCGACACCACCTCGGCCACCGACACCGCCCGCACGCGGTCGCCGATCCGCACCCGGACCGCCGAGGACAGCCCGAACCAGCCGTAGGCCGGGTTATCCAGCGTCCACGGGTGCCGCGCCGTGTCCACCGAGCGCCCGCCACCGGGAGGCTCGTGCAGCAACGCAAAGCCCCGCCCGACGACGGCGTCGCCCACCTCGCTGACCGGCATGGCGCCGGGCACCGGGCAGGGCCACCGCAGCCGCACCAGCAGGTCCTGGCCGGTGAACTCGTCGATGACGGTGCGGCAGTCCACCCGCGCCACGCCGTGCCACAGGGTCAGGGTCTGGGTGTAGCGCAGCACGCCGCCGACCCGGCCCTGCACGACGAGCCGCTCCCCCAGCGGCCCGCGATACGCCCGCACCCGCGCCGGCGACTCCGACGAGCACACCACCGGACCCTTGGGCAGCAGGTGCCACGGGCCCTCCCCCTGCGTCGGGTGCGCCGGGTACTCCTCGTAGACGGCGAGGTCGTTGCCCAGCCGGCCGCCGGCGATGAGCTGGCGGCCGTCGCGTTCCAGCGACGCCACCGCCCCGCCGCGGGCGGGATCGACGGCCAGCCGGTAGTGCTCGTTGCCGATCGCCGTGCCGCGCATCGGTTCCCAGCGGCGCGGTTCGGCGTCGGAAACCAGCCGGTAGGCCCGCCAGCCCAGCGACGGCACGTCGCGCGCCAGCCAGCTCACCGACCGCCCGTCGTGCTCGACAAGCGCGGGCTGCTCGGCGCCCCCGGGGTCGAACACCCGCACGCCGGGGCCCAGCGGCGCGTCGAGGCGGACGGTGACGACGTCGGTGCGCCGCTGCGCCAACGGGTTCCACACGATCACGTCGCCCCCGATCGCGCCGGACAGCACCGACAGGGAGTTGTCGCGGGCGGCCCGGCCGAGCTCCCAGGCGTCGCGCCACCCGGTCAGCAGGTCGAGGTAGACCTGGTCGGATTCCGACCCGGTGATCGCGTCGTGGTGCGCGCCGTAGGCCAGCTGCACCCACGCCTTGGCGAGGGCGGCCTGCGGGTACTCGGCGCCGGCCAGCAGCGCGGCGAACACGGCGAAGCGCTCGGCGGCCAGCACGGTGTCCTCGGCGGCCCGATTGGCCTGCTTGGTGTCGATGTAGGAGACGTCCTTGCCGGTGTAGATCGGGTTCATGTCGCGGGTCTGCGGCGACGGCTCGCCCCCGCGCCGCGCGAGTTCGGCGCGCACCGCGGCGAAGAACTCGCGCGGCAGCCCGCACACGAAGCGCGGCCAGGTGTAGCGCGCCGCCCAGTCGCGGTGGATCGCGGTGACCCACTTGTTGGGCGGCGTGTAGTCGGTGCCGACGGGCAGCAGCACGTTGCGGGTCAAAGCGACGCCCTTGAGCTGACAAAACAGCCGGTAGGTCGCCTCCTCGGCGTCGGCGAGCGTGGTGGCTTCGTCCATCCCCCAGCCCGCCCCGTAGTGCGCGGGCATGTAGTGGGTCAGCAGGCCGCGGCCCGACGGCGCGATCCACTCGAACTCGCTGCGAAACTGCATGCGGTCCACCCCTTCGCCGTGGGCGGGGCCCCACTGGTGGAACGGCCCGCGGGCCCACGAGCTCGACGTCAACCCGGCGTCGGCGGCCATCCCCGGAAACTGCGGGTCGTGGCCGAACACGTCGAGCTGCCACGCGGTGGCCGGGTCGGCTTCCAACACGTCGCGCTGAAAACCCATGCCGTGCACCAGGTTTCGGATCGTCGTTTCCGGGCCGGTGAGGTTGGTGTTGGGTTCGTTGTAGGTGCCGCCCATCACCTCCAGGCGGCCCTCGGCGAGGAAGCGGCGCAAGTCGGCGCGGTCCTCGGGGTGGGTGTCCCAGTACGGCTTCAGGTAGTCCACCTCGGCCAGCACGAACTTGTACTCGGGCTCGCGGCGGGCCATTTCCAGGTGCGCGCGGACCAGCGCGAAGCCGTTGGCCTGCCGGCCCGGCGGGTCCGCGACCCACTCGCTGGTGTAGGCGCCCTGGGTGTTCCACCAGACCGGGTCGTAGTGAAAGTGGCTGACCATGAACATGGTCCAGCCGGGCTCGGCGATGGTGAACTCGAACTCGGTGATGTCGCCGCCGGCGTGCACCCGTGCCGCCCGCCGCTCACCGACGACCGCGCCGGCGACGGTGACCGGCACCTCCACGGCACCGGACCCGGGCTGGGCCGTCGCCGCGCCGCTCAGCCCGTCGCCGTCGATGCGGACCGGGGTCGGGGCGACGCAGCCCGCAAGGCCGATGCGCGCCAGCTGCAGCGGCGCGTCCGGCGGACCGACGAACAGCTCCGTCGAGTCCGCCGAAATGACCTGCACCCCCGCACCTTACGACGCGAGGGGCCGCGGCGGAGGCATCTGGACCTAGGATCTGGTCATGCCCGCCCTCGCCCCTCCCGTCACCGACGAGCGCAACGCCCTGCGCGAATTCATGGCCTTCCACCAAAGCGCCTATCTCGCCGTCTCTTACGGCCTCACCGACGAACAGGCCCGCGCCACCCCGTCGGCCAGCGCCCTGTCGGTCGGCGGCTTGATCAAGCACGTCACCGCCATGCAGCGCACCTGGATGGCACGCGTGGCCGCCGCGCCCGACGCGCCGCCGAAGGACCCGCGGCCCTTCGAGGAGATCGCCAAGGAGTTCGGCGAGCAGCACGTGATGCGGCCCGACGAGACCCTCGATGGGCTGCTGCGCGCGTTCGAAGCGCAAAACGCGCAGTCGCTGCGCCTGGCCGAAACCGCGGATCTGGACGCCACGGTGCCCGTCCCGCGTGACATCCCGTGGTTCCCCAGGAACCAGAAGGCGTGGTCGGTGCGCTGGGTGATCCTGCACGTGATCAACGAGCTGGCCCGGCACGCCGGCCACGCCGACATCGTCCGCGAAACGATCGACGGCGCCACGATGTATGAGTTGATCGCCGCGCGGGAGGGCTGGACGATCGACGGATGGGTGACGCCCTGGCAACCCCGGCAGGCGCGGCCGAAGCGCGCTGACGCGTAGCGGCACCGCGCTCAGCGATTGGGACTTGACCCCGCCGATTTGGCAGACTGCTGGAATGGCTTCTACCAAGCACCGCGAGGTGGCCAAGCTCGACCGGGTGCCCCTACCGGTCGAAGCGGCCCGGATGGCGGCCACCGGTTGGCAAGTCACGCGCAGCGCCGCCCGCGTCCTCACCAAGCTGCCGGCCCGGGGGCCGTGGCAGCAGAAGGTGATCAAGCAGCTCCCGCAGACCTTCGCCGACCTCGGGCCGACGTACGTGAAGTTCGGACAGATCATCGCGTCCAGCCCGGGCGCGTTCGGCGAGTCGCTGTCCCGCGAGTTCCGCGGCCTGCTGGACCGGGTCCCGCCCGCCGACCCGGCCGAGGTCCACGAGCTGGTCGTCGAGGAGCTCGGCGGCGACCCCGCCGAGCTGTTCGCCAAGTGGGACGAGACGCCGTTCGCGTCGGCGTCCATCGCGCAGGTGCACTACGCGACGCTGCACAGCGGCGAGGAGGTCGTCGTCAAGATCCAGCGGCCGGGCATCCGCCGCAGGGTCGCCGCCGACCTGCAGATCCTCAAGCGCTTCGCCCAGGCCGTCGAGCTGGCCAAGCTGGGCCGCCGGCTGTCGGCGCAGGACGTGGTCGCCGACTTCTCCGACAACCTGGCCGAGGAGCTGAACTTCCGGCTGGAGGCGCAGTCGATGGAGGCGTGGGTGGCGCACCTGCACGCCTCGCCGCTGGGCCGCAACATCCGGGTGCCGCAGGTGTACTGGGACTTCACCAGCGACCGGGTCCTGACGATGGAGCGGGTGCACGGCATCCGCATCGACGATGTCAAGGCCATCCGCCAGGCCGGGTTCGACGGCACCGAGCTGGTCAAGGCGTTGCTGTTCTCGCTTTTCGAGGGCGGGCTGCGGCACGGGTTGTTCCACGGCGACCTGCACGCCGGCAACCTCTACGTCGACGATGCGGGCCGCATCGTGTTCTTCGACTTCGGCATCATGGGCCGCATCGATCCGCGCACCCGCTGGCTGCTGCGCGAGCTGGTGTACGCGCTGCTGGTCAAGAAGGACCACGCCGCGGCGGGCAAGATCGTCGTGCTGATGGGCGCCGTGGGCACCATGAAGCCGGAGGCCCAGGCCGCCAAGGACCTCGAGAAGTTCGCCACCCCGCTGACCATGCAGACGCTGGGCGACATGTCGTATGCCGACATCGGGCGGCAGCTCTCGGCGCTGGCCGACGCCTACGACGTCAAGCTGCCCCGCGAGCTGGTCCTGATCGGCAAGCAATTTCTTTACGTCGAGCGGTACATGAAGCTCTTGGCGCCGAAGTGGCAGATGATGTCCGATCCGCAGCTGACCGGATACTTCGCCAACTTCATGGTCGAGGTCAGCCGCGAGCACCAGAGCGACGTCGAGGTGTAGCGGCGGCCCGATGGAGATACGCACCGGGACCGCCACCTCGGGTGACCTGAAGCTCTACTACGAGGACATGGGCGACGTCGACGACCCGCCCGTCCTGCTGATCATGGGGCTGGGCGCCCAGCTGCTGCTGTGGCGCACCGAATTCTGCGAGAGGCTGGTCGGCAAGGGCCTGCGCGTCATCCGCTACGACAACCGCGACGTGGGGCTCTCCAGCAAGACCGAGCGCCGCGGCGCGGGGCAGCCGTTGGTGACGCGGCTGGTCCGCTCGTGGCTCGGCCTGCGCAGCAAGGCGCCGTACGCGCTGGAGGACATGGCCGACGACGCCGCCGCGGTGCTGGACCACCTCGGCATCGAGCGCGCCCACATCGTCGGGGCGTCGATGGGCGGCATGATCGCCCAGATCTTCGCCGCACGCTTTGCCGAGCGGACGAAGACCCTTGCGGTCATCTTCTCCAGCAACAACGCGGCGTTCCTGCCGCCGCCCGGTCCTCGCCAGCTGCTGGCCCTCATCAAGGGCCCGCCGCCGAACTCGCCACGCGACGTGATCGTCGACAACGCCATCCGGGTGAGCAAGATCATCGGAAGCCCGCGCTACCTGCCGCCCGAGGAGCAACTTCGGGCCGAGGCCATCGAAAGCTACGAACGCAGCTACTACCCGTGGGGAATCGCCCGCCATTTCGATGCCGTCCTGGGCAGCGGCAGCCTGGTGCGCTACGACCGAAAGATCACGGCGCCGACCGTCGTTCTGCACGGCAGGGCGGACAAGTTGATGCGGCCCTTCGGGGGCCGCGCGGTGGCCCGGGCGATCGACGACGCCCGATTGGCGTTATTCGACGGCATGGGCCATGATCTGCCGCAGCAGCTGTGGGATCAGGTCATCGGAGTGCTGACTAGCAACTTCGCGCGATCCGGCTGACGTGGGCCATGCCGGTCGGAGAAATCCACCCACAGGTTGTACGGTTGGGCGTTAGGAGGGTGTCTAACAATGGCCGAGCTGAGACCGTATTACGAAGACTCGCAAGCGGCGTACGACATTTCGGATGAGTTTTTCGGTCTGTTCCTCGACCCGACGTGGGTCTACACCTGCGCCTATTTCGAGCGCGACGACATGACGCTGCAGGAGGCCCAACTCGCCAAATTGGATTTGGCGCTGGACAAGTTGAACCTCGAGCCGGGGATGACCCTGCTCGACGTCGGTTGCGGGTGGGGCGGCGCCCTGGTGCGCGCGGTGGAGAAGTATGACGTCAACGTCATCGGAATTACCTTGTCCCACAACCACGCCGAGCGCAGCAAGGCCCGGCTGGCCGAGCTTGAAACCAACCGGCACGCGGAGGCTCGGCTGCAGGGCTGGGAAGAATTCGACGAGAAGGTCGACCGGATCGTGTCCTTCGAGGCGTTCGACGCGTTTCACAAGGAGCGCTACGGCGCGTTCTTCGAACGCTCCTACGACATCCTTCCCGGCGACGGCCGGATGCTGCTGCACAGCCTGTTCACCTACGACCGCCGGTGGCTGCACGAGCAGGGCATCGCGCTGACGATGAGCGACCTGCGCTTCCTAAAGTTTTTGCGCGAGTCGATCTTTCCGGGCGGCGAGCTGCCTTCGGAGCCCGACATCGTCGACAACGCCGCCGCCGCCGGGTTCTCCCTCGAGGAAACCCAGGTGCTGCAGCCGCACTACGCGAAGACCCTCGACACCTGGGCGGCCAACTTGAAGGCCAATCGGGAGCGGGCCATCGCCATTCAGTCCGAAGAGGTGTATGACAACTTTATGCACTACCTGACCGGCTGTGCGGAACGGTTCCGGCGCGGACTGATCAACGTCGCGCAATTCACCCTCGTCAAGTGAGGTGACCGGCGGCCGGCGCGGCCGCAGGGAGGGGCATGGCGCCATGGGCAAGGATCTGACGCCGCATTTCGACGACGTCCAGGCGCACTACGACCTCTCCGACGACTTCTTCCGGCTGTTTTTGGACCCCACCCAGACCTACAGCTGCGCCTACTTCGAGCGCGACGACATGACGCTGCAGGAGGCGCAGATCGCCAAGATCGACCTGGCGCTGGGCAAGCTGGGGCTGCAGCCGGGGATGACGCTGCTCGACATCGGCTGCGGCTGGGGCGCCACCATGCGGCGCGCCATCGAGAAGTACGACGTCAACGTCGTGGGCCTGACGCTGTCGAAGAACCAGGCCGAACATGTCCAGAAGGTCTTCGAGCAGATGGACACCCCCCGCGCCCGCCGCGTGCTGCTGGCCGGCTGGGAACAGTTCGACGAGCCCGTCGACCGGATCGTCTCGATCGGCGCCTTCGAGCACTTCGGCCACGACCGCTACGACGACTTCTTCGCGATGGCCCGCCACGTCCTGCCCGGCCCGCCCGATCCGGGCGTGATGCTGCTGCACACGATCACCGGGCTGACGGGGCCGCAGTGCGTCGAGCGGGGCATCCCGCTGACCTTCGAGATGGCCCGGTTCATCAAGTTCATCGTCACCGAGATCTTCCCGGGCGGACGGTTGCCGTCGATCGAGATGGTGGCCGACCACTCGGCGAAGGCGGGCTTCGCCCTGACGCGCCGGCAGTCGCTGCAGCCGCACTACGCCAGGACCCTCGACCTGTGGGCCGAGGCGCTGCAGGCCCACCGGGACGAGGCCGTCGCGATCCAGTCCGAAGAGGTCTACGAGCGCTACGTCAAATACCTGACCGGATGTGCCGACGCCTTCCGCATCGGCTACATCGACGTCAACCAGTTCACCTTGGAGAAAGTCACGGGCAAGCGATTTTAAATGCAAGGGCTGCGCCCTACCCCGTGTAGGGTGCCGAGGACGGCCGCAGTCGGGAGGACCTATGGCTGAAAATCGAGTGGGCGCTACGCGGACGCGGTCCAACTCCGACAACGTCAGGGCGCATTACGACCTGTCGGACGAGTTCTTCGCCCTGTTCGTCGACCCGACCCGCACCTACAGCTGCGCGTACTTCCCGCGCGAGGGGATGAACCTGCACGAGGCGCAGGTCGCCAAGATCGACCTGACGCTGGACAAGCTGGGCCTGAAACCGGGGATGACGTTGCTCGACGTGGGCTGCGGCTGGGGCTCGGTGATGAAGCGCGCCGTGGAGCGCTACGACGTCAACGTCGTGGGGCTGACGCTGTCGAAGAACCAGCACGCCTACTGCCAGCAGGTCCTCGACTCGGTGGACAGCGACCGCTCGCGGCGGGTGTTGCTGCGCGACTGGGGCGAGTTCGACGAGCCGGTGGACCGCATAGTCGTCATCGAGGCGTTGGAGCACTTCGGGTTTCACCGCTACGACGACTTCTTCACGTTCGCCTACGAGGCCCTGCCGGCCGACGGCGTGATGCTGCTGCACGCGATCACGGGGCTGCACGTCAAGCAGGTGATGGAGCGGGGCATCCCGCTGACGATGGAGATGGCCAAGTTCATCCGGTTCATCGTGACCGAGATCTTCCCCGGCGGCCGGCTGCCGATGATCGAGACCGTCGAGGAACACTCGGAAAAGGTCGGTTTCACCGTGACGCGCCGCCAGTCGCTGCAGCTGGACTTCGCCAAGACCCTCGACTTTTGGGCCGAGGCGCTCGAGGCGCGCAAGGACGAGGCCATCGCGATCCAGTCCGAAGAGGTCTACGAGCGCTACATGAAGTACCTGATCGGGTCGGCCAAGGCGTTCCGGATGGGCTACATCGACTGCAACCAGTTCACCTTGCAAAAGTGAGCTTCAAGTAAGGTTCTTAGGCTTAGACCTCATCCAGGAGAACAAGAAGGAAAATGGCTGATCAACCGAGCCCGACGAAGACGCGGACGCGCCAATTCAAGGACATTCAGGCGCACTACGACGTCTCCGACGATTTCTTCGCCCTGTTCCAGGACCCGACCCGGACCTACAGCTGCGCGTACTTCGAGCCGCCGGACCTGACGCTCGAGGAGGCGCAGTACGCCAAGATCGACCTCAACCTGGACAGGCTCGACCTCAAACCGGGCATGACGCTGCTGGACGTCGGCTGCGGCTGGGGCACCACGATGAAGCGCGCCGTCGAGCGTTTCGACGTCAACGTGATCGGGTTGACCCTGTCGAACAACCAGCACGCCCGCTGCGAGCAGGTGCTGGGGGCGCTCGACACCGACCGCTCCCGCGAGGTGCGCCTGCACGGCTGGGAGGACTTCAACGACCCCGTCGACCGGATCGTGTCGATCGAGGCGTTCGAGCACTTCGGGCACGAGAACTACGACGACTTCTTCAAGCGCTGCTACGACATCATGCCCGACGACGGCCGCATGACGATCCAGAGCAGCGTGGGCTATCACCCGTTCGACATGGCGGCACGCGGAAAGAAGCTGAGCTTCGAAACGGCGCGCTTCATCAAGTTCATCATCACCGAGATCTTCCCGGGTGGCCGGCTGCCGTCGGCCGAGATGATGGTCGAGCACGGCGAGAAGGCCGGTTTCGTTGTGCCGGAATCGCTTTCGCTGCGTCCGCACTACATCAAGACGCTGCACATCTGGGGCGACGCGCTGGAAGCCAACCGGGAAAAGGCCATCGAGATCACCTCCGAAGAGGTCTACAACCGCTACATGAAGTACCTGCGCGGCTGCGAGCACTACTTCACCGACGAGATGCTCGACGTCCGGCTGGTGACCTACCTCAAGCCGGGCGCCGCCTAGCTGTCGGATCGGGGCTGCGCCGTTCGTCGAGTAGGTAGAGAGTGGAACACAGGGTTTCGCTCACTACCGAAAGGTGACGACACATGCAGTACTTCGCCTTGTTGATCAGCAGGGAACAAGAGCGCACGCCCGACGATGCGGCCGCCGCGATGGCGGAATGGGAAAGCTTCCACGCCCAGGCCGGCCCCGCGATCAAATCCGGAGATGCGCTGGCTCCCGCCGCCGCGGCGGCGGTCATCACCGGCGGCCCGGATTCCCCGGTCGTCACCGACGGGCCCTTCGCCGAGGCGGCGGAGGTGGCCTGCGGTTTCTACATGTTCGAGGCGGAAAACCTCGACGAGGCGCTGGCCCTGGCCCGCGACGTCCCGATCGCCCGGTTCGGCGCCGTGGAGGTGTGGCCCACGGTTCACTCGGTCGACCTGTCCCGCAAGCTCACCGGGAATGACTGGCTCGCGCTGCTGCTGGAACCGGCGCCATCCGCACACACGCCCGGCACGCCGGAGTGGGAGGCGGTGGCGGCAAAGCACGCCGACCTGCACGCCGCCGCGGGCGATCACATCATCGGCGGCGCCGCGCTGCACGACAAGTCCACCGCGACGACCGTGCGGGTGCGCGACGGCGAGGTGTTGATCACCGACGGCCCCTACGTGGAGGGCGCCGAGATCGCCACCGGGATCTATCTCCTCGACGCCGCGGACCGCGACGAGGCGGTCAAGCTCGCTTCGATGATCCCCGCGTCGACCGTGCAACTGCGGCAGCTGGCCGGGGTGTCCGGGCTCTAGATGAGCCAATGACCAACCTGGACGGCGTCTTTCGGCGGGAGTGGGGGCCGACCGTCGCCGCGCTCGCGCGGTGGTCCGGTGACCTTACCGTCGCCGAGGACGCCGTCCAGGAGGCCTGCGCCGAGGCGCTGCGCACCTGGCCCGGCGACGGGGTCCCCGATCATCCAGGCGGCTGGCTGCTGACCGTGGCCCGCAACCGCGCCCGGGACCGGCTGCGCCGCGAATCGGCGCGCCCGGGAAAGGAATTGGCGGCCGTGGTTGACCAGATCCGAGCCCGCACCGATCGCGCCGACCCGCACCCGGTCGTCGACGACGAGCTGCGGATGATGTTCACCTGCGCGCACCCGGCGCTCGACCGGCAGTCGCAGCTGGCGCTCACCCTGCGGCTGGTGTCCGGGTTGACCGTCGCCGAGATCGCCCGGGCGCTGCTGCAGACCGAGGCGGCCGTGGGCCAGCGAATCACGCGCGCCAAGAACAAGATTCGCCATGCCAAGATTCCGCTGCGGGTGCCACCCGCCGAGCTGCTGGGCGAGCGCACACCGCACGTGCTCGGCTGCATCTACTCGGTGTTCACCGAGGGCTATTGGTCGACGGCCGGCCCGTCGGCGATTCGCGACGAGCTGTGCGACGAGGGGGTCCGGCTGGCCGGCGAGCTGTGCGCGCTGATGCCCGACGAGCCGGAGGCCCACGCGCTGGCCGCCCTGATGCTGCTGCACGATTCGCGGCGCGCCACCCGGGTCGACGACGCCGGGGCGCTGGTGCCCCTCGACGAGCAGGACCGCCGGCGTTGGGACCGCGCCCGCATCGCCCGCGGCCTGGACCGGTTGCGGCGGGCCCAGGGGTCGACGGGCCCGTACCTGCCGCAGGCGGTCATCGCCGCGCTGCACGCGACGGCGCCGTCGTGGGAGCAGACGGATTGGCCCGCGATCTGCGCGGCCTACGACCGGTTGGTAGGGCTGACCGACTCCCCGGTGGTGCGCGCCAACCGCGCGCTGGCCGTCGGATTCCGCGACGGCCCCGGCGCCGGGCTGGCCGCCCTGGACGAGGTGGCCCACGATCCCCGGCTCAGCCGCTCCAACCTGGTCGCGACCGTGCGAGCCGACCTGCTGCGGCGCGCGGGCCGGCCCGCGGAGGCCCTGACGTGGTATCGAATTGCGTTGGACGCCAACGGTTCCGAGCCGGGCCGCGACTTCCTGCGGCGGCGCATCGCCGAGTGCGGGGGCTAGCGCCCGGTCCTCACGGGTTACGCCTCGGGATCGACGGTCGGCGGTGGGGCTACGCCTCGGCGAAGTTGCGGGTGATCGCCGGGTCCACCGGAATGCCGGGGCCCGTTGTCGTCGACACGGTGATCTTCTTCAGATAGCGGCCCTTCGACGACGACGGCTTGAGCCGCAGCACCTCGTCGATCGCCGCGCCGTAGTTCTCGGCCAGGGCCTTCTCGTCGAAGGACGCCTTGCCGATGACGAAGTGCAGGTTGGCCTGCTTGTCGACGCGGAAGTTGATCTTTCCGCCCTTGATGTCGGCGACGGCCTTGGCGACGTCGGGGGTGACGGTGCCGGTCTTGGGGTTCGGCATCAGGCCGCGCGGACCCAGGATGCGCGCGATGCGACCGACCTTGGCCATCTGGTCGGGGGTGGCGATCGCGGCATCGAAGTCCAAGAACCCGCCCTGGATCTTTTCGATCAGGTCGTCGCTGCCGACGATGTCCGCGCCGGCGGCCTGCGCCTGCTCGGCCTTGTCGCCGACCGCGAACACCGCGACCCGCGCCGTCTTCCCGGTGCCGTGCGGCAGGTTGACCGTGCCGCGGACCATCTGGTCGGCCTTGCGCGGGTCCACGCCGAGCCGGACCGCCACCTCGACGGTCGCGTCCTGCTTGGCCGACGACGTCTCCTTGGCGAGCTTGGCGGCCTGCAGCGGGGTGTAGAGGGTGTTGCGGTCCACCTTCTCGGCGGCGGCGCGATATGCCTTGCTGGTCTTGCTCATTAATTCATCCAATCGGGTGTTGGGTCGTGGTTGGCGGGCCGAAGCTGGCCCTCCCACGCTGTTGATTTTGTCGGACTTCTCCACGGGCCGCCACCGGCCCGCATCGTCGTCCGACGGGTTGCTACTCGACGGTGATGCCCATCGACCGGGCGGTGCCGGCGATGATCTTGGCGGCGGCGTCGACGTCGTTGGCGTTGAGGTCGGCCTTCTTGGTCTCGGCGATCTCGCGCACCTGGTCCCAGCTGACCTTGGCCACCTTGGCCTTGTGCGGCTCGGCGGAGCCCTTGGCGACGCCGGCGGCCTTGAGCAGCAGCTTGGCGGCCGGCGGGGTCTTCAGCGCGAAGGTGAAGCTGCGGTCCTCGTAGACGGTGATCTCCACCGGGATGACCTGACCGCGCTGGTTCTCCGTCGCGGCGTTGTAGGCCTTGCAGAACTCCATGATGTTGACGCCGTGCTGGCCGAGCGCGGGCCCGACCGGCGGGGCGGGGTTGGCCTGCCCGGCCTGGATCTGCAGCTTGATCAGCCCAACGACTTTCTTCTTCGGGGCCATGAGATGTCGGTTTTCCTTCCTGCGGACTTGTGTGGGGTCTAAATCTTCGAGACTTGGCCGAACGTCAATTCGACTGGGGTTTCACGGCCGAAGATCGACACCAGCACCTTGAGCTTCTGCTGTTCGGCGTTGACCTCGCTGATGGTGGCCGGCAGCGTGGCGAACGGTCCGTCCATGACCGTGACCGACTCGCCGACTTCGTAGTCGACTTCGACGGCCGGACGTTCCAGCCCGCCCGCCTCGGCGACCGCGGCGGTGCTGGCCGCGCCCTTGGCGGCCTTCTTCGTCGCGCCCCGCGGCAGCAGGAACTTCACCACGTCGTCGAGCGCCAGGGCCGACGGGCGTGACGTCGCGCCGACGAACCCGGTCACTCCCGGGGTGTTGCGCACGGCGGCCCACGAGTCGTCGGTCAGGTCCATGCGCACCAGGATGTAGCCCGGCAGCACCTTGCGGTTGACCTGCTTGCGCTGGCCATTCTTGATCTCGGTGACCTCTTCGGTGGGCACCTCCACCTGGAAGATGTAGTCGCCGACGTCCAGGTTTTGCACGCGGGTTTCCAGGTTGGCTTTGACCTTGTTCTCGTAGCCCGCGTAGGAGTGGATGACGTACCAGTCGCCGGGCTTGCTGCGCAGCTCCGCCTTCAGCGCGGCGGCCGGGTCGACCTCCTCGGCCGGCTCTTGGGGCTCGGCAGCCTCCTGCAGGTCGACCGCTTCACCCGCGGACGTGTCACCGTCGAAGGTAGTCACGGTTGTAGTCCTCTCTATCACTTTCGAAGCTCAGCCGAACACCAGCAGCACCAGCTTGGCCAGGCCGAAGTCGGCGAGGCCGACCAGCGCCACCATGAAGGCCAGAAACGCCAGCACCACCGACGTGTAGGTGAGCATCTGCTTGCGGTTCGGCCAGATCACCTTCCGCATCTCCGCAACGACCTGCTTGAGGTAGTTGTAGACGAACACGAACGGGTTGGCCGAGCGCTGCCCGGCTTTCTTCGGCTTCTTGGCCGCCTTGGCTTTCTTGGTCTTGTCGGTCTTGCCGGTCTTGGCTTCGTCGCCGGCCTCGGCCTCCTCCGTCGACTCGGTCCCGAGCACGTCGGCATTGGCGGGGCGTTGCCGCGACCGTTTGCCGGTAGGCCGCTGTGGCCGCGCCACAGGCTTGGTCACCACCGCCGTCCGGCCGCCGCGCGCGCCGCCGTCCTCGGCGTCGCCGCCGTCGCGTGCGGCGTCGTTGGCAGCACCGATGTCGGGGCCCTCGTCGCTCACCGCATGCTCCTTTGTTTGCTAGTGTCCCGCGAACCGTCCCATCTTGGTGGGCACTTCTTCCAGTGTCCACCATGGCGGGGTCCGCCGTCAGCAGGGGCGACAGGACTTGAACCTGCAACCTGCGGTTTTGGAGACCGCTGCTCTGCCAGTTGAGCTACGCCCCTTCGCGGTTGGCAGGCCAACCTGCGCTTACCTAGCGGGGCTTACATGACACGCGCGCCCCCCGAGTGTTCTACTCACGGAAAGCGCGCTGATCGCTGGGAAAACCCCGAGGTCCGAGTGTACTCGATTCCCATTAGGGCAGGAAATCGTTGCTGATTACGCCGTCCTGACGACCTGTCCCGATTCCTTGTCCCACTTGAGCCTGGCGGACTCTTCGCCCTGCTGCCCCATCAGCGTGGTGTAGGCCTCCAGCACCAGCTCGCCCTCGTCGTTATGGCAGATGTTCTTGGTGACGACGATGTCAGCGCCGAAACGCTCGTCCACCGAGTGGATGTCCATCCGCGCCCACAGCTTGTCGCCGGCCAGGACCGGCTTGTGGAACAAAAACCTCTGGTCCACCTGGACGATCTGCATGGTCTCCATGCCTACGTCCACGTGGCGGAAGAAGTCCAGCTGCACCAGCTTGGCGAAGATCGTCACGAAGGTCATCGGGGCGACGATGCCGTCGTAGCCGAGCTCGGCGGCCGCCGCCTCTTCATAGTGCGCGGGGTGGTCGTTTTTGATGGATTGCGCGAACTGGCGGAGTTGTTCGCGGCCCACGATGAAGTAGTCCGGGTACCGCCAGATCATTCCGCGGATATCGGTCTTGAGGGCCATCGGGTTACGCCAGTTTCGCCGACGCGATGGCGCGGCCGAAGATCTTCTTGCCCCCGGTGGTGGCGGTGAGCGCAATCGTCACCGACTTGCTCTCCGGATCCACCGACTTCACGCGGCCGTTGAAGACCAGCTCGGCGCCCTTGCCGTCGTTGGGCACCGGGACCACGGCGGTGAACCGCACGTTGTACTCGGTGACCGCCCCCGGGTCGCCGACCCACGAGGTGACGTAGCCACCGCCGATGCCCATGGTGAGCATGCCGTGGGCGATCGCGGTGTCCAGCCCGACGACCTTGGCGATCTCGTCGTCCCAGTGGATCGGGTTCAAGTCGCCCGAGACCCCGGCGTAGTTCACCAGATCCTGGCGCGTCAGGGGGTAGGTTTTCTCCGGAAGCTGGTCACCCACTTTCACCGAGCTGAACTCACGCAGCGCCATCAGTAAATCCCTCTTCTCCATCCTCGCCGGCACGGCCCGCCAGGGTCGTGTAGGTCTCCTGCACGATGTCACCGGCCTCGTTGGTGACGATGTTCTTGGTCACGATGATCTGCGTCCCGTGCGCCTCACGCACCGAGTCGACCCAGACGTCGCAGTAGAGCTTGTCGCCGTCGACGATGGGCAGCTTGAACCTGAGCACCTGGTCGACCTGGACGATCTGCTGGTCGGTGACCGTGATGCCCGCGTACTTGAAGAACGCCGACTGAGCCTTGTAGCCGAAGACGCTGATGAACGTCGGCGGCGCCACCAGTCCCTTGTACCCCAGTTCGGCCGAAGCGTCCTCCTCGAAATACGCGGGATCGTCGTTTTGCACGGCCACCGCGTACTCGCGGATCTTTTCCCGCTCCACCTCGTAATGATCGGGATAGCGGTAGTGCATCCCGACGATGTTCGTGGTCAACGGCACGGGTCTAGAACCTACCTAAGCTAGCGCGTCTCGCGGTGCGCCTGGTGCTTGCCACAGTTCGGGCAGAACTTCTTCAGCTCGAGCCGGTCGGGGTCGTTGCGGCGGTTCTTCTTGGTGATGTAGTTGCGGTGCTTGCACACCTCGCACGCCAACGTGATCTTTGGCCGCACGTCGGTACTGGAAGCCATGACGTTTCTCTCCCGGATCCTGCTCGCGGTCTCTGGCCGCGCTGCGTTGTTGTGTTGTAGCGATGGCCGGACTCGAACCGGCGACCTAACGATTATGAGTCGTTCGCTCTAACCGACTGAGCTACATCGCCTCTGCTACGCGCCGCCAGCCTGCCCGGCGTCCGCCGAGCCCCCTAACGGAATCGAACCGTTGACCTTTTCCTTACCATGGAAACGCTCTACCGACTGAGCTAAGGGGGCCGTTCACCCAAGCGACAGTCGTGCCGCGGGCCTAAAAGAGGGTACAGCCTGGCGCGCAACGGCACCAAACCAGCGCCTCTGGGCCGGCGGCGGCCAGAGCCGTTGGCTGTTATTGGGTCTTAAAAAGATTCGGCGGCGGCTGACGTTCACCCGCCATCGCCGCCGCGGCGGGGTTGCCACGCGCTGAGGTCGCTGAACTCGTCGTACTCGTCCTCTTGCGCATCCTCTGCGCCCGCTTCGCCGAGCAAGGTCCGCAACGCGAGGTGCACGGCCTCCCGCGCGTCAGCCAGATGGAACCGACGTATGGCCTCTTGGACCAGCTCGTTGTCGATTTCGATCTCGACCCTCTTCTTCATGTGCCAACAATACCCATTGCCCATTACGGCAACCGACGGCCGACGGCCCAATTCCGGCAAAGTCCGCCCGAATACCAAGTCGCCCCGACGAGTCAATAGTCTGGTCATGTGTCAACCGATCGGCTGTACTTCCGCCAACTGCTCTCGGGCCGCGATTTCGCGGCCGGCGACGTGTTCGCCACGCAGATGCGCAACTTCGCCTACCTGATCGGCGACCGTGCGACCGGGGACTGCGTGATGGTGGACCCGGCGTACGCCGCCGGCGACCTGCTCGACGCGCTCGAGGCCGACGGCATGCACCTGTCGGGCGTGCTGGTGACACACCACCACCCCGACCACGTGGGCGGGGCGATGATGGGCTTCGAGCTCAAGGGCCTGGCCGAGCTGCTGGAGCGGGCGCCCGTGCCGGTGCACGTCAATACCCATGAGGCACTTTGGGTTTCGCGGGTCACCGGCATCGGGCTCGGTGACCTCACCGCCCACGAAAGCCACGACAAGGTCAGCGTCGGGGACATCGAAATCGAGCTGCTGCACACCCCGGGCCACACGCCCGGCAGCCAGTGTTTTCTGCTCGACGGCCGCCTGGTCGCCGGCGACACTTTGTTTCTGGACGGCTGCGGGCGCACCGACTTTCCCGGCGGCGATTCCGACGAGATGTATCGCAGCCTGCAGCGGCTCGCCGCGCTGCCCGGGGACCCTACGGTGTTTCCCGGGCACTGGTATTCGGCGGAACCGAGCGCCTCGCTATCGGAGGTCAAGCGCTCCAACTACGTGTATCGGGCCACCGATCTGGATCAGTGGCGAATGTTGATGGGCGGCTAGCGCACCGGGTCAACCAGCAACCAATTTGTGCGCCGCGATTACGCGGTCGGCAATACACGGCGAACGCCTCTACTATCGGTCCAGCGAAATATCCGGCCACGGCCACTGTGATATAAGCGGAAGGGTGGATTCCATGGGGTGGGTCCAGAACGGTTGGCACGGGGTCACCAATGTGGGGTCCAGCACCTGGCTTGCGTGGGCGGCGTGGGCGGCGATTCTGCTGGCTATCGTGGCGCTTTTGTTCGCCAACCGGCAGCTCAAGCTGAATCGGCGGCTGGCCGCCGAGAAGGTCCGGCCCCACGTCGCGATGTTCATGGAGCCCCATCCCGCCGACTGGCACGTGATCGAGTTGGTGGTCCGGAATTTCGGGCAGACCGCCGCCTACGACATCCGGTTCTCATTTCCGAATCCGCCGACGGTGGCCGAATACGAAAATGCCGCCGACGGTTACGCCGACGTCGTCGAACTGCAGTTGCCGCGCGAGTTGCCGGTGCTCGCTCCGGGACAGGAATGGCGCATGGTGTGGGATTCGGCGCTCGACCGAGCCGAAATCGGGACCGGGATCGAGTCTCGCTTCACCGGCACGGTGATCTATTACGACCGCCCCGAGACGCCGCGCGGTTGGCGGTTCTGGCGGCGCGAGCGGCCCCGGCTGCAGACCGACGTCGTGCTGGACTGGGACGCGCTCCCGCCGGTGCAGCGCATCGAGCTGATGACGACGCACGACCTGGCCAAGCGGGAAAAGCAGAAGCTGGAGCTGCTGCGCGGCCTGCTCACCTACTTCCACTACGCCAGCAAGGAAACGCGCCCCGAGGTGTTCCGCAGCGAGATCGAACGCATCAACGGCGCCGTCCAGGAGACGCAGGAGCGGTGGCGCACCCGGCTGCTCGACGAGCCCACCGACGTGAGCGTGCGCTGGGGCAACGCCGAAGCCGACCTCGGCAAGCACCGCGGTCAGCACGTCTGACGCACCCAGCATCGAAAAAGGGAGCACCCATGAGCGGCCCGGTTTACTACAGCCACCAGGACTCCATCGCGGTCATAAGGATGGACGACGGCAAGGTCAACGCGCTGGGCCCGACGATGCAGCGGGCCCTGGGCGAGGCGATCGACCGCGCCGAGGGCGACGACGTCGGGGCGCTGGTGATCACCGGCAACGAGCGCGTGTTCAGCGGCGGGTTCGATCTGAAGATCCTGACCTCCGGTGAGGTGCAGCCCGCGATCGACATGCTGCGGGGCGGCTTCGAGCTGGCGTATCGGCTGCTGTCCTACCCCAAGCCGGTGGTGATGGCCTGCACCGGGCATGCCATCGCGATGGGCGCGTTCCTGCTGTCGTCCGGCGATCACCGGGTCGCGGCCCACGCGTACAACATTCAGGCCAACGAGGTGGCGATCGGCATGACCATCCCGTACGCCGCCCTGGAGATCATGAAGCTGCGGCTGACCCGGTCGGCCTACCAGCAGGCCGCGGGCCTGGCCAAGACCTTCTTCGGCGAAACCGCCCTCGCCGCCGGCTTTGTCGACGAGATCGTGCTACCCGAGATGGTGGTCAGCCGCGCCGAGGAGGCCGCGCGCGAATTCGCCGGCCTGCACCAGCAGGCCCACGCCGCGACCAAGCTGCGCGCCCGCGCCGACGCGCTGTCGGCCATCCGCGCCGGCATCGACGGGATCGAAGCCGAGTTCGGCCTCTGAGGCCGCGGGCTGCCTGGTCAGCAAGGTTTTGCGGGCCGCCGGCCGGGTACGCGTTCGGGCGTGGCTGTAGACCGGATCGCCGAACCCTGGGGCACACGTACGCCGTACGAACCCGGCACCCGGTGGCCGGATCGCGTCGACACCTACCTGGCCGACGGGGTCACCCCCGAGGCGGTGGACCGGTGGGTGCAGTCGGCGGCGGTGTTGCACTCCAACGGCGACGGCCTGGACATCGCCGTGAAGGACGGCCGGATCGTGGGCGTGCGAGGCCGCGCCGTCGACCGGGTCAACCACGGCCGCCTCGACCCCAAGGATTTGTTCGGCTGGCAGGCCAACGCGTCCGACGATCGGCTGCGGGCCCCGCTGATCCGCGTCGGCGGCGAGTTGCGGCCGTGCGACTGGGACACCGCGATGGGCCGTATCGTCGCGCGCAGCCGGGAGCTTTTGGACACCTTCGGCCCCAGCTCGATCGGCTTCTACACCTCGGGGCAGTTGTTCCTCGAGGCGTATTACACCCAGGCGGCGATCGCGCACGGCGCGATCGGCACCAACCACGTCGACAGCAACACCCGACTGTGCACCGCGACCGCGGCCGAGGCGCTGAAGGAATCGTTCGGCTGCGACGGGCAGCCCGGGTCCTATGCCGACGTCGATCATGCCGACGTCATCGCGCTGTTCGGCCACAACGTCGCCGAGACGCAGACGGTGCTGTGGGCGCGGATGCTGGACCGGTTGGCCGGCGACGCACCGCCGGCGATCGTGTGCGTCGACCCCCGGCTCACGCCCGTCGCCCGGCGCGCCACCGTGCACCTGGCCCCGCTGCCCGGCACCAACGTGGCGTTGATGAACGGCCTGTTGCACGAGATCATCGCCCACGGCTGGATCGACCGGGACTACATCGACGCGCACACAGTGGGTTTCGAGGAGCTGCGCGGGCGGGTCGAGGAGTTTCCGCCCGGGCGGGTCGCCGAGATCTGCGGCGTTTCGGCCGACGACATCCGGGACGCGGCGCGGCTGCTGGGCACCGCGGAGCGGCTGCTGTCGACCGTGCTGCAGGGCTTCTACCAGTCCCACCAGGCAACCGCTGCGGCTGTGCAGGTCAACAACATCCACCTGGTGCGCGGCATGCTCGGCAGGCCCGGCTGCGGCGTGTTGCAGATGAACGGGCAGCCGACCGCGGAGAACACCCGCGAGTGCGGCGCGGACGGGGACCTGGCCGGTTTCCGCAACTGGTCCAACGACGCGCACATACAAGAGCTGGCGAAGCTGTGGAACCTTGCGCCGCTACAGATTCCGCACTACGCGCCGCCCACGCACGCGATGCAGATGTTCCGCTTCGCCGAAGAGGGGACCCTGCGGATGCTGTGGGTCACCGCGACCAACCCGGCGGTGTCGCTGCCCGAGCTGCCCCGCATCCGCGACATCCTGTCGCAGGAGCGGCTCTTTTTGGTGGTGCAGGACATCTTCATGACCGAGACCGCCGCGCTGGCCGACGTGGTGTTGCCCGCGGCGGCCTGGGGCGAAAAGACCGGCACGTTCACCAACGCCGACCGCACCGTGCACCTGTCCGAAAAGGCTGTGGAGCCACCGGGTTCCGCGCGCTCGGACCTCGAGATCTTCCTAAACTACGCGCGGCGGATGGAATTTCGCGATTCCGACGGCCAGCCGTTCCCACCCTGGACCGATCCGGAGTCGGCATTCGAGGCGTGGAAGAAGTGCAGCGCGGGCGGGCCGTGCGACTACACCGGCCTCAGCTACGAGAAGCTCAGGGGCGGCAGCGGTATCCAATGGCCTTGCAACGCAGAGCATCCCGACGGGACCGAGCGCCTGTACGGCGACGCGAAATTCTGGGCGGCACCGGACTACTGCGAGGCCTACGGCAAGGATCTGATCACCGGGGCGCCGCTGCAGCCGGACGAGTACCGCTCGATGAACCCCTTCGGCAAGGCCATCATCAAGGCGGCCGAATACGTGCCCCCACACGAGCGGCCGAGCCCCGACTACCCGTTCGTGCTGATCACCGGCCGCACCGTGTACCACTTTCACACCCGGACGAAGACGGCGCGGGCGCCGCAACTCGAGCTGGCCGCGCCCGACGTGTGGGTCGAGGTCTCGCAGCGTGACGCGGACCGCCTCGGCATCGGGGAGGGCGACGCCGTCGAGGTGAGCACGCCGCGCGGCGCCGTCAGGTGCGCCGCGCGGATCTGCGGGATCCGGGACGGCGTGCTGTTCGTGCCCTTTCACTACGGCTACTGGGATCTGGAGCGGGACGGGGTCGGCGACCGGGGGCATCGGCGGGCCGGGAACGAGCTCACGCTGACCGATTGGGACCCGGTGTCCAAGCAGCCGATCTACAAGACGGCGGCCGCCCGGTTGGCAAAGCGCCGGCATCGGCGCGCGGCGACCAACGGCGCCGCGGCGGCGCCGACCACCGCGGCGTCCGCACCGGTCAACGGCGCCGTGCCCGCCACCGTGGGCGGGGCCGCGGCCGGCGTGGCCGAGGTGCTGCCGACGGGAGCCGGGCGGTGAAACTCGCATTGGCGATCCGGGAGCTGCACCGCTCCGAACGCAAGCTGGCCCACGAACTCCACGTGATGGCCGCGCGCCACCACAGCGACCAGGACATCTGTCATTTGGCGCAGGACTTGGCCGGCTGGTCGCGGCGGCACCTGCGC
The DNA here is from genome assembly GCF_002101785.1 of Mycobacterium palustre. Taxonomy (GTDB): domain Bacteria; phylum Actinomycetota; class Actinomycetes; order Mycobacteriales; family Mycobacteriaceae; genus Mycobacterium; species Mycobacterium palustre. The sequence goes on along the minus strand of NZ_LQPJ01000147.1, from coordinate 12,920 downwards.
GAGCTGGCCGGGCACGGCCGCCACTACGGGCTGCGGCTGTCCGCCGAGCCGCGCACCACCGCGTTGACGGGCTTTCTGCAGTCGCGGGTGAGCGGCGTGCTGCGGCACCGACCCGAACCGGGGCTGCTGCTGCTGGCCGACCTGCGCCGGCTCCATCGCGTGGCCGCGGGGGTGTCGCTGGACTGGGAGCTGCTGGCCCAGGGCGCCCAGGCGGCCAAGGATTCCGAGCTGCTCACCCTGGCGTCGCGCTGTCACCCTGAGACGCTGCGCCAAATGCGCTGGGCCAACGCGATGCTCAAAGAGCTCTCACCGCAGGTGCTGATGAACTAGAGATGGCGAACGCGGTGGCCGGTAAAAGACCTGACCACCGCGCTGCTCGCCTCCTCGACGCAAGTGTGACACGTGCGCGCCGCGCAGTCACTTCACCCCGGGCGGCGCACCCCGCCCGGGGGGCGCCTCGGCCGCCGCCGAGCTTCGTCGGCATGGCTCATTCATTGGCCGAAACCCATTGGTAGGGAAGCCATTTCCCGTCGAACGTGACCACGACGCGGTCGCCGGACGGGTGCGGTTTCTTCTGCAGGTCGACGCTGAAGTTGATCGCGCTCATGATGCCGTCCCCGAACTGCTCGTGGATCACTTCCTTGATGGCGCCGCCGTACACCTGCAGGGCTTCGTAGAAGCGGTAGATGGTCGGGTCGGTCGGCACGGCGGTGGGCAGGCCGCCGCGCATCGGGGGCGCGGCCAGCACGGCCACCGCCGAGTCGTCGAGGTCGAGCATCTTCACGAGGACCTTGCCGAGCTCCGCGGGTATCGGATGCTGGCCCAGCAGCGCCGAGGTGGTCCACACCACCGGCCTGCCGATCGCGTCGGCCAGCTCCTGCCAGGAGAGCCCCTTCGCCAGGCGCGACACCACGATTTGTTCGGTAAGTTCGTTTCTCGTCATGGGAATCAGCATGCACCCGCATTTGGCCCGACGCAGCGAATCTTCTTTGGCATACTGAAGGTTCATGCGATTCCACCCAGCACGCCCGAACTGAGGCGACATGGCTGAACCGGTCGACCCGCTGCTGTTAGGTCAACGCGTGGTGGCGATTCTGGAGACCGGGCTGCGAACCGCAACGTACAAGCTCGCTACATTGATGGCCTTGCTCGATCATTGCATCGAGCACCTTCCCGAGGACCCCGCCGACACGTTAAGTGTGCCGATCCCAGATTTGGCGCGCCGAGTCCTCGAAATTTATTGGCGTCAGGTCCGGCCGTTCGACGGGCGGGAGCTTAGGCAGTCGACGCAACCCCGGGCGCGGATCCTTATTGCGGTCAATGAATTCCGCGGCGTTGTGGGCGGTGGCACGTCGATCGATGTCGCAATGCTTCGACACCCTGCGGTCTACCAGGCAACTATCGACGAAATCACCCTTTGTTTGGCGCAGCAGCCGCTACACCGCCTACAACGATTGCCGGGCAAAACAACTAGTGATGACTTTCTCTACGACGACTCATTCCTGCATGACCAGATCTCACGTAGGACGCTACGCGCGCACGGGGACGCCGTGGAGCTCAAACCGGGCGTCGCATACGGGCTGGCAAGGTTGGCGGGCCTGTTGAAGCCGGCGCTGGAAATCATGTGGGTCGAGGACGTACGAAGGATGAACAAGTTCCTCGACGAGAACGTCCCGGATATCGCTGGCCACCTCTTCGGACGGGAACGCATCGCGCTAGCTGCGGTCCGCGGACCATTTATAGACGCCTTTGGCGCGCACTGCTTCTATTGCGGTTCGCATTTGCACGCAAACAACCCGATCGACCACGTTCTGCCTTGGTCGTTAGTGGGCATCGACGGCCCGGCCAATCTGGTCCTTGCGTGTAGCCGCTGCAATGGCGACAAAGGGAACCTGCTGCCCGCCGTCGACATCGTCGACCGAGTCCTCGCGCGCGATCGTCAGGTGCTCGACGACATCGCAGCGGAGCTCCAGTGGCCGACCCAACGCGACCGGGTGGTCGCTGCCGCCCGCGGGTTGTATCGGGGACAGCCACACGGCGTGCCCACCTGGGCGGGCTACCGCGAGACCACGGTCCTCGATATCAGCTACCCACCGTGGTGGATTCGGGTTACCAGATGAGCAGCCACGTCTGCGACAAACGACCCCTCTATACCGTTGGCCCGGCTCTAGGCCTTAGCCCGGTTTGGTGGCGGTGACCAGGCGCGTGGAGAACCAGGGACCGCCATACCACATGCGCCATCCGAGGTTGCGGCGCTTCACATTTCGCCAACCCAGTGCGCGCAGATGATCGGCGTGCTGACGGGTCTCCCACAGGTCGGCGATGGCCAGCCGGCCTCCCGGGCGCAGCACGCGAACCGCCTCGTCCAAGGCCTGGCGGCGGCCGGCGCGGGCCGGGATGTTGTGGATGGCCAGGCTGCTGACCACGACGTCCACGCTTTCGTCGGGCAGCGGCAGGGCCGTCATGTCGGCGGTGCGCACCTCGACCCGGTCGGCGACGTCTTCCAACGCGGCGTTGGCCAGCGTGGCGTCCCGCGAGTTGCCGGTCTGGTCGGCGTGCCACAGGTCCACGCCGATCGCGTGGCCCCGCGGCAACCGCTTGGCGGCCGCCAGCAACACCGCGCCCCGTCCGCACCCGAGGTCGAGCACCGTTTCGTCGCCGCGCAGCCGCAGGTCGTCAAGGACCCGGTCCCACACCACGAACTTGCCCGAGCGCGTCGCGTAGATGTACCACGTCAGCATCGAGATCAGCGCGGCGGCAAACGCGCCGCCCAGCGCCCCCGCGACCCGCCTGCCGCGCGCCAAGCTCATCCCGCCCCACACCGCCAGGGCGGCCGCTTGGGCGACGACACCGATCGCCTGCCCGCGCGCCGAGACGGTCTTGAATGACCCGTCGATGCCGTACTCGCCCCGATGGTCGGGCACGATCACCACCTTACGACCCGCCCAGGCGCCGAACGCTTTTCGCGGCGCCGATCACCAACGACCGCGATGCACGACCTCGGCAAAGGGCCGCCGATCGGGCTTGCGAATCGGGGTGAGCGGGCGGTCGGCGGGATAGCCGATGCCGAGCAGGAACGCGACCTGGTGGTCTTCGGGAACGCCCAGGATGGCCCGCGCCCTGTCCTGATCCCCCACCGACGAATGCCCGGTCCCGATCCCCAGGTCGGTGGCCGCGATCATCATCGCCATCGTGGCCTGACCGATGTCGTAGGTGTCGGTGACCAGCCGGCGCTCGTCCGGCGGCACGGGCACCACCAGCGCGATGGCGGCCGGGGCGGAGGCGATATGACCCGCCCCGCGCCAGACCGTCGACAGCTCCTGCAGCTGGGCCCGGTCGGTGACGATGACGAAGTCCCACGGCTGCCGGTTCTTGGCCGAGGGGGCCCGCCAGCCCGCCTCGGCGATGCGGTTCAGGTCGTCGTCGGAGACCGGCTCCTGCCTGTACTGCCTTACGTTGCGCCGCGCGCAGATCGCGTCCCAAGCTTCCATGTCGTTCCCTTAAGTCCTTCCTGCCGGTTTTCAGGCTAGTCGTCCGCGATTGGTCGCCGCTTCGTCGGTGCCAGGCTCTAGGGTGGCGCTCGATGGCGCTTCATCTTCACCGTGCCGAACGCACCGACCTGCTCGCCGACGGTCTCGGCGCCCTGTTGGCCAGTCCCCCGGCCGACCCCTTCGCCGAGGACCTGGTGCTGGTGCCGGCGCGCGGCGTCGAACGCTGGCTGAGCCAGCGGCTTTCGCACGTCCTGGGATGCCGGCCCGGGCAGGGCGACGGCGTGTGCGCCGGGGTGACGTTTCGCAGCCCGGCTTCGCTGATCGCGGAGATTTTGGCGATCACCGGCACCGCTGGCGACGTCGACCCGTGGTCCCCCGAGGCGATGGCGTGGCCGTTGCTGGAGGTCATCGACGCCAACCTCGACGAGCCGTGGTTGGCAACGCTTGCAACGCATTTGGGGCACTTCCACACCGGCGAGGAGGCCGAGCTGCGCAAGGGACGCCGCTACGCCGTGGCGCGCCGGCTGGCCGGGCTGTTCGCCTCCTACGCCCGGCAGCGTCCCCAACTGCTCGTCGACTGGTTGGACGGCAACACCGCCGGGCTCGACGCCGACCTGGCCTGGCAGCCGGAACTGTGGCGCGCGCTGGTCGAGCGCGTCCCAGCCGAGCCCCCGCACGTCCGCCACCGGGCGGCCGTGGCGCGGCTGCGGGACGGGCCGAGCGACCTGCCGGCGCGGCTGTCGCTGTTCGGTCACACGCGGCTGCCGGCCACCGACATCGAGCTGCTCGACGCGCTGTCGGCCCACCACGACCTGCACCTGTGGCTGCCCCACCCCAGCGACGAGCTGTGGCGCGCGCTCACCGGCATCGCCGGCCCAATGCCCCGCACCTGCGACACCAGCCGCCGCCGCGCCCACCACCCGCTGCTGCAGACGCTGGGCCGCGACCTTCGCGAGCTGCAAACGGTGTTGCCGCCGGCGCGCGCGACCGACGAATACCTCGGGCCCGCAAGGCAACCCGAGACCTTGTTGGGCTGGTTGCAGTCCGACATCGCGGCCAACGCGGTCCGGCCCGGGCGCCGGGTGCTGGCCGCCGACGACCGTTCGGTCCAGGTGCATGCCTGCCACAGCACCGCCCGGCAGATCGACGTGTTGCGGGAGGTGCTGCTCGGATTGTTGCAGGACGATCCCACGCTGGAACCGCGCGACATCATCGTGATGTGCCCCGACATCGAAAGCTGCGCGCCGCTGATCGTCGCCGCCTTCGGCCTGGGCGAACTTTCCGGCCCCAACCACCCCGCGCACCGGCTGCGGGTGCGGCTGGCCGACCGCGCCCTCACCCAGACCAACCCGCTCCTCGGGGTGGCCGGCGAGCTGCTCACCATCGCCGGCGGCCGCGCCACCGCCACCGAGGTCCTCAACCTGGCGCAGGCCGCGCCGGTGCGGGCGCGATTCGAATTCACCGACGACGACCTCGACACGATCGCCGGCTGGGTGCGCGAGTCCGGTGTTCGCTGGAGCTTCGACACGCGGCACCGCAAGCCGTACGGGCTCGACCACGTCGTGGGAAACACCTGGCGCTTCGGCCTCGACCGGATCCTGACCGGGGTGGCGATGTCCGACGACTCGCGGGCGTGGCTGGCGACCGCCCTTCCGCTCGACGACGTCGGCAGCAACCGGGTCGAGCTCGCCGGGCGGCTCGCCGAATACGTCGACCGGCTGCAGTCGGCGGTCGACTCCCTGCACGGCGCCCGCCCGCTGGCCGAGTGGATCGACGCGCTCGCCGACGGTGTCGCGAAATTGACCCGGGTAAACGCCGCCGACGCCTGGCAGTCGGGGCAGCTCCACCGCGAGTTCGCAACGATATTGGCGCAAGCCGGTTTCCGCGGCGACGCCCGGCTGCGGTTGTCCGACGTTCGGGCCCTGCTGGCCGAGCGCCTCGCGGGGCGGCCCACCCGCGCCAACTTTCGGACCGGGACGCTGACCGTCTGCACGATGGTGCCGATGCGCTCGGTGCCGCACCGGGTGGTGTGCCTGGTGGGCCTCGACGACGGCGTGTTCCCGCGGTCCGCGCTGCCCGACGGCGACGACGTGCTGGCCCGCGCGCCGATGACCGGCGAGCGCGACATCCGTTCGGAGGACCGGCAATTGCTGCTCGACGCGGTGTGCGCGGCGACCGAGACGCTGGTCATCACCTACACCGGCGCCGACGAGCACACCGGACACCCGCGGCCGCCGTCGGTGCCGCTGGCCGAGCTGCTCGACGCGCTCGACCGGACCACCCCGGCGCCGGTGCGCGACCGGGTGCTGACCGAACATCCGTTGCAGCCGTTCGACATTCGCAACGTCACGCCCGGCGAGCTGCTGCCGGGCCAACCCTTCACCTTCGATCCGACCGCCCTGGTGGCGGCCCGGGCCGCCGCCGGCGAACGACACCCACGGCCGCGCTTCTTCACCGATCCGCTCCCCCAGCCCGCGCCCGACGACGTCGTCCTGGCCGACCTGCTCGCCTTTCTGCGCGATCCGGTCAAGGGCTTCTTCCGCGCGCTGGATTACGCGTTGCCCTGGGAGGTCGACGAGATCAAAGACGAGATGCCCGTCGAGATCGACAACCTGGAGGAGTGGTCGGTCGGCGACCGCATGCTGCGAGACATGTTGCGCGGCTTGGATCCCGGTAAGGCCGCCGAGGCCGAATGGCGCCGGGGCACCCTGCCGCCCGGGCAGCTCGGGTGGCGCAAAGCCAAAGAGATCCGCGGCCGGGCCGCCGAGCTGGCCGCCGAGGCGCTGCGGCATCGCGTCGGGGTGCCCGCCGCCCACGACGTCGACCTCCCGCTGGGCGGCGGGCGGCGGCTGACCGGCACGGTGAGCACGGTGTTCGGCACCCGCACGGTGTCGGTCACCTACTCCAGGCTCGGCGGCAAGCACCTGCTGGAATCCTGGGTGCCGCTGCTGGCCTTGAAGGCGAGCGACCCGCGGCGGGACTGGACCGCCCTGTGCGTCGGGCGCGGCCGGCGAGACGATCGGATCGAGCGCCGGCTGCTGGGCCCGCCGCCGGACTCCCTCGCTGCCCTGCGCGAGCTGGTGCGGCTGTACGACACCGGCCGCTGCGAGCCGCTACCCCTGCCGTTGCGGACGTCGTTCGCCTGGGCGGAGGCGCGCAATGCGGACCGGGACCCGCTGCGGGCCGCGGGATACCGGTGGAACTCCCAGAACAACTTTCGCGGCGAGAACGCCGAGCCCGCACACGTTAGGGTGTGGGGCCCAACGGCTCGGCTCGACGCGCTGCTGGGGCCGCCGCGCCCCGGCGAGGAGGTCCCCGGCGAGACCACGCGGCTCGGCGCCCTGGCCGCCCGGCTGTGGGCGCCGCTGCTGCGTTCGGAACGCTCGGCGCGGGAGCTGGGCTGATGGAGCGCTTCGATCTGCTCGGCCCGCTGCCGGCCAGCGGCTCCACGACGGTGCTGGAGGCCAGCGCGGGCACCGGCAAGACCTTCGCGCTCGCCGGGCTGGTGACCCGCTTCATCGCCGAAGGGGTCGGCAAGCTCGACGAAATGCTGCTCATCACCTTCAGCAAGGCCGCCAGCCGGGAACTGCGGGAACGTGTCCGTTGCCAGATCGTCGAAGCCGTCGCGGCACTGGAGGGTTCGATGCCCGGCCGGCTCACCGACCTGCTCGCCCACCTGACCGCGGGCACCGACGCCGAACGCGGCGAGCGGTGCGCGCGGCTGCGTGACGCGCTCTCGGACTTCGACGCCGCCACGATTTGCACGACGCATCAGTTCTGTCATCTGGTGCTCAAATCGCTTGGGGTGGCCGGGGATACGGACACCGACGCGACGCTGGTGGAAAGCCTCGACGACCTGGTCGCGCAGATCGTCGACGACCTGTACCTCGCACACTTTGGATCGCAGCGCGACGAGGTGGCCCTGAGTCGCCGCGACGCGCTGGCGCTGGCCCGGACGATCGTCGAGGACCCCTGCGCGCAGCTGCGACCGCAGCACCCCGACCCGCAGTCCGTGGCCGCGGTCCGGCTGCGTTTCGCCACCGACGTGCTGGACCAGCTCGAACTGCGCAAGCGCCGGCTCGGCATCTTCAGCTACAACGACCTGCTCAGTCGCCTGGCCGGCGCCCTGAAAAGCCCTGGCGGGTCGGCCGATTCGGCCGCCGCCGACCGGATGCGCCGCCGCTGGTCGATCGTCATGGTCGACGAGTTCCAGGACACCGATCCGATTCAATGGGAGGTCGTCGACCGCGCCTTCAACGGCCATTCCCGGCTGGTGTTGATCGGCGACCCCAAGCAGGCGATCTACGGCTTCCGGGGTGGCGACATCTACACCTATTTGCGGGCCGCCGAAACGGCTGGCGAGCGCCGCACGCTCAGCGTGAATTGGCGCAGCGACAAGGCGCTCGTCGACAGCCTGCAGACGCTGCTGCGCGGCGCCGCCCTGGGCGACCCCAACATCGTGGTTCATGACGTGGAGGCGCGCGTCGGCGGGCACCGGTTGCGCGGCGCGCCGCACAACGCGCCGTTTCGGCTGCGGGTCGTCAAACGCGCGGCCTTCGGTTGCGAGCAGGACCGAACCATTTCCATCGACCGGCTGCGTCGCCACATCCCGGCCGATCTCGCCGCCGACGTCGCCGCCCTGCTGGCCAGCGGCGCCACCTTCGACGGCAACCCGGTCCGCGCCGGCGACGTCGCGGTCATCGTCGAATCGGGCAAGGACGCCCGGGCCTGCCAAACGGCCTTGACGCAGGCCGGGATTCCCGCCGTCTACACCGGCGACGGCGACGTGTTCGCCGCCGATGCGGCCAGGGACTGGCTGTTGCTGCTCGACGCGTTCGACCAGACCCACCGCGCCGGGCTGGTGCGGGCCGCGGCCGCGACGGTGTTCTTCGGCAAGACCGCCCGCGATCTGGCCGCCGGCGGGGACGACCTCACCGACCGGATCGCCGCCACGCTGCGCGATTGGTCCGACGAGTTGCGCAATCGCGGGCCCGCCGCGGTGTTCGAGGCCGCGCAGCTGGCCGGCATGGGCCGCAGGGTGCTCGCCGAGCAGGGCGGTGAGCGCACCATGACGGATTTGGCCCACATCGCCGAGCTGCTGCACGCCGTGGCCCACCGGGACCGGCTGACGCTGCCGGCTCTGCGCGACTGGCTGCGCCGGCAGTGCGAGGAGCGCGCGGGAGCGCCCGAACGCAGCCGACGGATCGACAGTGACGCGGCGGCGGTGCAGATCCTGACGGTGTGGGGCGCCAAGGGATTACAATTTCCCATCGTCTACCTGCCGTTCGCGTTCAACCGGCACGTCTTCATCGACGACATTCCGCTCTACCACGACGACGACGGCGTCCGGTGCCTGTACGTCGGCGGCCCGGGCGGTGCCGACCGCAAACGCATCGAGGCGTTCAGCCGCGCCGAGGCGGCCCGCAACGACATCAGGCTCACGTACGTCGCGCTGACGCGGGCGCAGTCGCAGGTGGTGGCGTGGTGGGCGCCCGCCAAGGACGAGCCGAACGGCGGGCTGTCGCGGCTGCTGCGGGGCCGACGCCTGGGAGAGGCCGAGGTCCCGGATAGCTGTGTGCCCCCGACGATTTCGGACGAGGACGCCCTGGCCTGCCTTCGCGAGTGGGAGGCCGCGGGCGGCCCGGTGATCGAAGAGTCGTCGGTCCTCGACGCGCTGGCGGCGCATCGCCCGGCACCGCCCGGCGAGCTTGCGGTGCGGCACTTTCACGCCTCGATCGACACCACGTGGCGGCGGACGTCGTACTCGGCGCTGGTGCGCGGCGCCGAGGAGTCCCCCGACCCCGGCGTGGGCAGCGAACCGGAAATGACGCCGCGCGACGACGAGATCGACGACGCCGCCCTGGCCGTCGCCCCCGAGGCGCCGGCCGCCGGCGCCGACGTCGTCTCCCCCATGGCGGAGCTGCCCGCCGGCGCGACGTTCGGGTCGCTCGTGCACGCGGTGCTCGAAACCGCGGATCCCTTCGCCGCCGACCTCGCGGCCGAACTCGAAGACCACGTTCGCAAGCACTCGGCCTGGTGGCCCGTGGACGCCGAGCCCGCGGCCGTGGCGGCGGCGCTGCTGCCCATGCACGACACGCCGCTGGGCCCGCTGGCGGCGGGGCTGACCCTGCGCCAGATCGGCCTGCGGGATCGGTTGCGGGAGTTGGACTTCGAGATTCCGTTGGCGGGCGGCGACCGCCGCGACGCGGTTTCGCCGGTTCGCCTCGCCGACCTCGGCGCGCTGGTTCGTGAGCACCTGGCGCTCGACGACCCGCTGGCGAGCTACAGCGACCGGTTGCTGGCGGACGCGCTCGGCGGCCAGTCGCTGCGCGGCTACCTGTCCGGGTCGATCGATGCGGTGCTGCGCCTGCCCGGGCAGCGCTACGTGGTGGTCGACTACAAGACGAACATGCTGGGCGCCACCGCGGCCGACTACGGCTACCCCCGGCTGGCCGAGGCGATGCTGCATTCGGACTACCCGTTGCAGGCGTTGCTGTACACCGTTGTGTTGCATCGCTTTCTGCGTTGGCGCCAACCCGGTTACCGGCCCGAGCGGCACCTGGGCGGTGTCTTGTACCTGTTCGTGCGGGGCATGTGCGGGCCGCACACCCCGACCGTCGGCGGCCACCCCACCGGCGTGTTCGGCTGGCAACCGCCGGCCGCGATGGTGACCGCGGTGTCGGATCTGCTGGACGGGGTCCGGGCATGAGCGTCGGCGACCTGGACGATGCCCTGGACTGGCGGATCGCGCTCGGCGCCGACGCCGCCCTGCGGCCGTTCAATGCGGCCGGGGTGCTGGAGTGCGCCGACGTGCATGTGGCCCAACGCATCACGGCGCTGGCCGAGGAGACCGATCACGCCGTGGCGCTGGCGGTGGCGCTCGCCGCCAGGGCGCTGCGCGGCGGCTCGGTGTGCGTCGACCTGACGACGGTGGCCGACGACGCCGGCGTCGGCGGGCTGCCGTGGCCGGACCCGGTTGGCTGGCTGGCGGCGTTGCGGGCCAGCCGGTTGCTGAGCGATCCGCCCGTCCTGCGCCTGTACGACGACCGGCTGCTGTACCTCGACCGCTATTGGCGCGAGGAGGAGCAGGTCTGCGCCGACCTGCTCAGGCTGTCGGTTCCCGCGGCGCAACCCGACCTGTCCGGCCTGGATCGGCTGTTCCCGCTGCCGAAGTACTCCGAACAGCGGGCGGCGGCCGAAATCGCGGTCACCCAAGCGGTCACGGTGCTGACCGGCGGGCCCGGCACCGGCAAGACCACCACGGTGGCACGGCTGTTGGCGCTGCTCGCCGAACAGGCGGAGACCTCGGGCGCCACCCGCCTGCGGATCGCCATGGCCGCGCCCACCGGCAAGGCCGCGGCCCGGTTGTCCGAAGCCGTGGCGGCCGAGGTAAGCAAGCTCGAAGACGTTGATCGCCAACGGCTTTCCGGCCTGCAGGCGGTGACGCTGCATCGGCTGCTGGGCAGCCGCCCGGACACCTCGGTGCGGTTTCGGCACCACCGCGGCAATCGGCTGCCGCACGACGTGATCGTCGTCGACGAAACGTCCATGGTGTCGTTGACGATGATGGCCCGGCTGCTGGAGGCGGTGCGCCCGGACGCGCGGCTGATCCTGGTCGGTGACGCCGACCAGTTGGCCTCGGTGGAAGCCGGCGCGGTGCTCGCCGATCTCGTCGACGGCCTGTCCGCCCGCCGCGATGTGCGGGTGGCGGCGCTGCGCACGTCGCACCGGTTCGGCGAGACCATCGGGGCCCTGGCCGAGTCGATCCGGGCCGGGGACGCGGATCGCGCAGTGGCACAGCTTCGTTCGGGCGATGACGATGTCGAATTCGTCGAATGCGCCGACCCCTCGACGCCGCTGCGTGGGGTCCTGCTGCCGCACGCCTTGCGGCTGCGCGAGGCGGCGATCACCGGCGACGTGCCGACGGCGCTGGCGACGCTCGACGAGCACCGGCTGCTGTGCGCGCACCGGCGCGGCCCGTTCGGAGTGCAGTACTGGAACCGGCAGGCGCAGCGGTGGCTGGCCGAGGAGACGGGTCAGCCGGCGTGGTCGCCGTGGTATCCCGGGCGTCCGCTGTTGGTGACCGCCAACGACTACGGCCTGCGCGTCTACAACGGGGACACCGGCGTCGCGGTCGCCGGTCCCGAGGGTTTGCGGGCGGTCATCGCCGGCGCCGCCGGCCCGCTCGACTTCGCGACCAGCCGGCTGGCCGACATCGAGACCATGCACGCCATGACGATCCACAAGAGTCAGGGCAGCCAGGCCGACGAGGTCACCGTCCTTGTCCCGCCGCAGGATTCGCGGTTGCTGACCCGTGAGCTGTTGTACACGGCGGTGACCAGGGCGAAGGCCAAGGTGCGCGTGGTGGGCACCGAGGCGTCGGTGCGGGCCGCCATCGAGCGGCGCGCGGTGCGGGCGAGCGGCCTGCGGCTGCGGTTGCAGGAAGCGCCGCCCGGCACAGCCCGTTGAGGACCGCCCCGGCTCGCGGCCCGCATCGAGGAGCTTGGCGCGCGGGTCGATCTGCTGGTGAACAATGCCGGGTTGGGCATCTACACGAAGTTTGGCGCCGAGGGGCGTGACAAGGAACTGCAAATGCTTCGCGTCGATGTCGAGGCGGTGGCGGACCTGATGCCGCGCTACTTGCCCGGCATGGTCGAGCGGGGTCGCGGGGCGATCATCAACCTCTCGTCGGTGTCGGGGGTTCCAGCCGGCGCCGTACAACGCCGGCTACGCCGCGGCCAAGGCGTACGTGGTTGTCGGAGGCGGTGAACGCCGAGGTCGCCGGCACGGGCGTGACGGTCACCGCGGTTTGCCCCGGTCCGGCGCCGACGGAGTTCCAGGCCACCAACGATGCCGACTGCGTGGTGACCCGGATACCGTCGTTCGCCCATGTGTCCGCCGAGCGGGTTGTCGCCGACGCGCTCAAGGCGGCCGACCACGGTCGCGGGTCCGTCGTCCCGGGACCGCACGTAAAGCTCGCACTAGGGTCGGCCCGGTTCCTGCCCACCCCGCTGGTATTGCCCGTCGTGGCGCGAATGATGAAGCGGTAGTGGAGGATTACCGGGCTGACGCCCGATCCTCCACCCGTTGTGCGCCAACGTGTTTGGCCCGTCAGTTGGTGGGTGGTGGTTTTGGCTCGAAGGGCTGGTACCACCACCAGTCGGCGCGCTCGCCGAGCGGCCCGCGGCACGGTGGCACGTCGGGCGGGGGGAAGTTCGGGGGACGCGCCAGCGATGCGGGGCTTAGCGTCTCGCCGGTGTTGTCGGTGACGACCAGATCGTCGGGGTGCCCGCCGATGGTGATGACGCCGCGGTGGTGTAACCGGTGGTGATAGGGGCACAGCAGCACCAGGTTGGCCAACTCGGTGGGGCCGCCGTCTTCCCAGTGCCGCAAATGATGGGCGTGCAGGCCCCGGCTGGCCCCACAGCC
>NZ_LQPJ01000146.1 GCF_002101785.1 Mycobacterium palustre | reverse complement strand
AACAGCACACCCGCGACCACACAGGTGGGGCCACTTTCGACCGCCCACCCGGGGCCAAATCAGGCTGTCACAGCCAGATTCACCTATCAAACGATCGATCTAGCAGCCAAGAGCGGCGATGGGTCAAGTCCAGGGACGTGGTGTACGTCGTCGTCGTGTGATTGTTCGAGTTGGTGGTTTAGGCGGTTAGTGCCGCGGGGGTGGCCTCCTGTTGGGTCGACGAGTTGTGGTCTGCTCGGGATTTGCTGAGGACCTCGAGGCCGAGGTAGCGCCGCGATTGGGCCCATTCGTCGTGTTGTTCGGCCGGTACCGCCCCGACGAGGCGGATCAGTGCGTCGCGGTCGGGGAAGATGCCGACGACGTAGTGCGTCAAGCACCTCCAGCAAGGCAGACTGGTCCAGGGCCATCGCGATGTTCCTCTCGGTAGTGATTCTTGGTCGTTTCACCACAGAGACTCACGCGATGGCCCCTCCACATCGGCACCGACACGCCGCTATTTACACCACACCCCGGGACGTGAACAATTGCAAGCAAGAAGAAGGCAAGCAAGATAACTGCGTTTGTTGAGGCGCAGGAACAGCTAGCAACCTTCGTCGGCGCAATTGAAGCCGGGCAAGAGAGCCAACGCCAGTACCAAAGTTACTGGCGGACGAGGCAGACTGACGACGGAAACGCCATTGGTATGTCGGTGTCGCAGCTGGAAGAAAACGTCGCCGCAATGGAGCGCGCCTATGACGATGCAGAGCCGCCGTCTGGCCTTACGCCGATTGACGCGGCTTTTGCAAGGGAGCGCGCAGAGAAAACAAGAAGCGCGCTTCTCCCTGTGCTGCAGACTCGGCGCGGCATTCTCGGCAAGATTCGACAGGACGTGTACGACTACCTGATTTCGGTCGAAATGGACCTACTTGCGGGCAAAGCAAACAGCGACATCTTTCGGCGGGCGCAGCTGTATATCAACGAAGCTTTAAGGAAGTACGCGCCTGAAGCTCTCGACATGTTCGTGGCTGCCCAAGAACGCTTGAGCTCGGGAACCAGTGAGGACTACGCGCATGCCTTGACCTCATGCCGCCGAGTCATCAAAGAGCTAGCCGATGCTCTCTACCCAGCTACCGGTGAAGACGTGGAGGGCATCGACGGCGTAAAGCGTGGGATGACCGACGAACGCTACAAGAATCGCCTCACCGAATACGTCCGCACTCAGGTCGAAGGCACACGTCAGCGGCGGACTGTCATGCAAATTGTCAGCGACCTCTACACCCGCCTCAACGCGCTGGATGGCCTCGCAAGCAAGGGAGTCCACGACAAAATCACCCAGGCCGAAGCCGAAACCTGTGTCGTCTGGACCTACATGCTGGCCGGAGACATTGTGCGGATTGCAGACGGGACGTGCGCAGTTGGTCGAAATCGACTGAAGTTGCTGGCCAGCCGCCAGCGGGCAGTTTGGGTGACAAATGGGTGACAAGAGCGGTGCTCGAACACCTGAGCGAAGCTGCTCCGTGCCAGCGATGTCACCCTGACATGCGGCTTCGGTCAGTGCCCCCGGCACGATTCGAACGTGCGACCTAGGGATTAGAAGTTACTCACCGGGCACGCGCACGACCAGCGGCTTCCGACCGCGTACCCGCAGGTAATGAGCCGTTTCCCAGTGGCTGAAGTACGGCCTCAGTACGCGCTCGGTACGGGCCGAATATGCCCCCAGTCGCCGGGGTGACGCCGGGCTGATCGGCGTGTGTGCCTGTAGCTACCTCAGCGCGTGAGTACACTCGCCGGTCGGGACGGGCCGACGATGGAAGGGGCGTGATGCTTCCGCACGGCACAAAGGCCAAGACCATGAAGCTGCGCCGCGTTGCTGATGACGGCACTGTCATCGAATTCGACATCCAGGCCCAAGACTTAGGGCTTGAGCACGGCATCACGTTCAGCGTTGACGCCGATGTCGAGGTCGGCGACGAGGTCACCGACACGCTGCCTAACGGCAAAACGAAGACGATGCGGATATGTGAGGTGCAAGTCCACCAGAGCCCATTTCGGGGAGGCCGCGGCAGGTTAGACCACACGGCCGCGAAGTACGAGGTGGTATCAGCAAAACTCGCTATGCGCCAGCCGACACCAATCAGCCTGCCTGGGCTGCATCCGTTGATCTCTGCTGCCAGTGGATCGCAGGTCGCAAGTGGTCACTACGACAATGCGGTCTTCGACGCCTTTAAGGCCGTTGAGGACCGGGTGAAAGTGTTGGCCGGCCAACCGAAAAACTCGAGTGGAGCTGCACTCAGCGGAAAGGGATTGATGACGGCGGTCTTCAACGAGCAGAGTCCGCTTCTAGACGTTACATCCGACAACGCAGATGCAAATCAGAAGGCAGACGAGCGCGAGGGTTTCAAATTCCTGTTTATGGGCGGGGCGCAAGCATTGCGCAACCCTCGCGGACACGGCCCGAACCTCCGGACAAGCGAGCCGGAAGCTAAGGAGATGCTCGCCACGGCCAGTCTTTTGATGCGGGCACTGGACCGCGCCGAGATCCGTCAACAGGGCGCGCAGCAGTAGCTACCTGCCGCGCTTGCGCTTTGGTCCGGCGCTGCTCTTGGCGCGGCGACCTACCTTAGTGTTGCCCTTAGCGCGGGCGGCCTTGGCGAACTTCGCCCGCGCGGCTGCTTGCTTCTTGGTAGCCATCGGTGTTATTCCCCTTCTCTTGGGGCGGTAGCCGGGGCGGGGAGGTTGGTCGGCAACCCCTCAGAACCCGCCCCGGCCACGTCTTACCCGGCTACCTGCACGCCGTCGCTGTCAACCTCAACGAAGACGGGCGCGTTGGTGCCGTGCTGCTTCTCGTCAATCAGCAGATGGTCCAGCTGGGCGTCGGTGAACTGGCTGGACTCGATGAGAAACCCATTGTCTTTCGACCATACGTGCGTCGCTTTGGGGTCTTTGAGCTCGATGCCTAGGGTGCGCCACTCATGCGGCTGAATGGTGCGCTTATCCGCGGTCCCAACATATTTCACGAACGGCCCAGTGCGGCCTTTCTTGGTGACATGGCGCGTGCGCTTCGTGGCTGATTGGTCATGGTTGCCTCTCTGTTGCCTTATCCACCGAGCGTGTAGCCGGGGAAGCCCTGTGCCTCCTCGCGTGGCCGGCGGTGCTGCCGGGGCGGGCCGACACGTTCAGGGTTGCGCCGTCCAGGCGGATCAATGCGCGGGGCACGCGCGCGGTAGACACCACCCTCGCTCGGCGGCCGGTCATTAAGGTGCGGCGCGACCGGCCCTGGGCCGAAACTGAACTCTGTTGACTGGTCCCCGATTTGGTCGCGATGTAGCCGAAGCGGGTCTTGCGCCCCGCACAACGACTGCCCTGGGGGCGATACCTCGCGGTATGGCTCGGGGTTGTGAGTGTAACGACGGCCCACGGCTTTACGTCTCGATGGCTGGGGCGGTGTAGAGGGCGTTCGTGGTGATCTGGGCGACCACCGCCGCGCCCCGATGGCGCGTGCCCACGCCGAAGCCCCTGGCGAAGAATGACTCCTGGATCGGGTACGGCCCGCGCCCAGGAATGTGTCTGAGGCCGCGATAGGCGGGATTGACGTGCTCGCGGAAGCCGACCGGATTGGCGTCGGAGTTGGGCCCGCCCGTAGCCAGCACTACCGCATACCCAAGCGGCATGTACTGGGACTTCATGACAAAAGCATTTTCGTAGGAGCCCCAGACCTGAAGGCCGTTGTACTCGGCACTCGGTATTGGGCCGTGGATGGTTTCGTTGGAAATCCACGCAGGCATAAGGGCGCTCGGGATGAAGTCATAGTTGGGGACCGTCGCCCCGCCGTAATCAACGCCAGCTTTCCAAGACGCGATTTTCGACAAGTCGAAGTCAACCGGGTTGACGATCAACACGAATTGCGTAGCGGGGTGGACGCCCTACCCCTGCTCATAGACGTGGTAGATCATGGCTTCAACGTCGCCAGAGTCGAGAGTTGTTGAGCCGGTGGTGAGGTAATGCGTGCGGTCACCAGCAAACGTCTTGCCGAGGTAGGGCGGGGGCACCATGCCATCGGCATTCCATAAGCCGTAACATGTGTGGCCCCACTCGTTGAGACTTGTCGCGGGGTCCAGCAAACGACGCAAAATCGTTCCGCAGCAGAGCTTGTTGTCTGCCTCAAATACTCGTGTAACTTGGGCAGTGATTTGCTCAGCGGTGGCTTCTCTAAGAAAACGCCAAGTGGCCCTGAGTGATATGTCAAAATCTTTGAAATTGTACCCAAGTTTGAGGACATCTGCGGGCGGGCTGATTGCGCGCGGCACACCGAATTCAGTTGCCTCCTCAAAGGAGTCACTGCTGATACTCTGCGCGATGGTGTCGGCTACGTTGACGGTCTTGTACGAGAGTAAGTCCGTGATGCTCTTGCGCTCCGTGTTGTAGAGCTGCAGTACGTCTTGGATTTCCGCCCAGACCTCGTTGAGGTCAACACCATCCGCTGTCAGGTTGACGAGCACGTCGCCGTGGGTCGATACACCGCCCTATCGGGGAGCGGGTAGCCCAGGAAGAACACACCCTGACTTAGAGCTATCCCTTCCGCTGCAGGCGTCAACGTCATGCGTTCGTCCACAAGTTTGTTGTCGCCGAGCGCAAAAACTGCAACGTCAGCACCGGATTTGTCAACGGGACGCGTTGGGGCTGAATCTGCTCTTGGAGGTTGTTTTGGTGCTGATGAACCGTCATCGTGCCGCCGCCGGGGAGCGCATCGTCAATGAAGTGCTTAGCCGTGATCAGCCACTGCCGGTCGTGGCGGCTAATCACAAAGCACGTCGCCGAATGGTTGCCGGCGGTGATCCTGAACGTCCGAAGCCAAACTTGCATGGGGACGATCTGGGGCACCGGCGGCGGTCGAAAGGTCATGACTCCATGGTCCCACCGGGCACCGACAGCAGAAGAGGCACGGAGCGCGGGTGTCGCGCTCGACGTGCCTCTTCTCAAGATGTTGGCGGGATTCGAACCCGCGGCCTCCCGCTTAGCAGGCGGGCGCTCTATCCGCTGAGCTACAACATGTCTTCTTCCGCTCTGCATACTACCCCTTGGGTGCGACAATCCGTCGGAACACAACATCTTGTGTTAGGCGTGTCGCTTGAGGTCCGTTCGGCGAGCGCCGGGTGAATCGCCCACCCGCCCGGGTAACGCCCGGGTGAACGACCGCCGCGAGAGCGACCCTACGGCCCCTGGCCGCCTACCAGCCGATACAGAGTGCCCCCGGCACGACTCGAACGTGCGACCTAGGGATTAGAAGGCCCTTGCTCTATCCAGCTGAGCTACGGAGGCAATGCGCAGGTCAGTCTATCGAACCCGACACGCCGGCACGACTCGCCGAGCGCGACGCGCCCGAAACCCCTTCCGCCACCGCGCTTATCGGTTATGGTGTGAAGCCTCGACACACGCACAACACCGGTTGATAAGCAGCCGTTTACCGCAACGAAGCGTGTGCATAACGTCGAGGGGTGGCGTTGCTATGAGCGTGGCCTTGAACCTGACTTCGCGCTGTTCGCGCGCCGGTGCCCAAGCGCTGCGCATGGCGGCCGACGCCAGAGACACCTACCGAGCCGGCGCCTTGCTGCTGCGCGGCTCGCCGTTCGCGGTCGGCTGGTTCGCCGGCTGGCTGACCACCGAATTCCCGCCCCACGTGCTGACCGGACACGCGCTGTCGCGGGTGTCGCCGCCGTCCATCGGCCGCGTCGGCGCCAGCTGGGCCGCACAGAAGGCCGACCGGGCCCTCACCGCCGCGCTCACCGAATGCTTCGGACCCGACTTCCAAGACCTGGTGCGCCACCCGGCCTGCGCCGCGTCGGGCTGCGCGCCGCGCAGCGGGCTGCTGAACCGGCCCGGGCCGCACCGCCGCTACGCCGCGCAAACCTCCGACATCCCCTACGGCCCGGGCGGCACCGCGCACCTGCTCGACATCTGGCGCCGCCACGACCTGGCCCCTGGGCATCGGGCGCCGGTGTTGATCCAGGTCCCCGGCGGGGCGTGGGCCATCGGCGACAAACGGGTGCAGGCCTACACGCTGATGAGCCGGATGGCCGAACTTGGCTGGATCTGCGTGTCGATCAACTACAGCAAGAGCCCGCGCTGCAGCTTCCCCACCCACCTCATCGACGTAAAAAGGGCCATCGCCTGGGTCCGCGAAAACATCGCCGACTACGGCGGCGACCCCGACTTCGTCGCGATCACCGGCGGGTCGGCGGGCGGACACCTGGCCTCGCTGGCCGCGCTCACCCCCAACGACCCCAGGTTCCAGCCCGGTTTCGAGGACGCGGACACCTCCGTGCAGGCCGTCGCGCCGTACTACGGCGTCTACGACTTCACCGACGCTGCGAACATGCACGAGCTGATGCTGCCGTTCCTCGAGCACTTCGTGTTGAAGGCCCGCTACGCCGACGACCCGGAGCGGTTCCGGGCGGCGTCGCCGATCTCGTACGCGCACCGCGGGGCGCCGCCGTTCTTCGTGCTGCACGGCGCCAAGGACGAACTGGTTCCCGCCGGGCAGGCGCGGGCGTTTTGCGCGGCGCTGCGCGCGGCCGGGGCCGCCACGGTGGGCTACGCCGAACTCGCCAACGCCCACCACGCCTTCGACATCACCCCGACGGTCCGGTCCCGGTTGGCCGCCGACGCCGTCGCCAACTTCTTGGGCGTCATCTACGGGCGGCGCTTCGATTCGGTGGCGGATTCGTTGCCGCGGTCGGCATCTTCGGCCAGCTGAGCGCCATCCGGACCGCGCCTTTCACCGGCGCGGCAACCCGACTAGCGTTGTTGCGGTGACAGGGTTGACGCGTCGAGACCGGGATCATGGCTGACTCCGACGGGGCCGTGAAGTTGTCCGACGAGCTCGGACCGGTCGACTACCTGATGCATCGCGGCGAGGCCAACCCCCGCACCCGCTCGGGCATCATGGCGCTGGAACTGCTCGACACCACGCCGGACTGGGAGCGCTTTCGCAGCAGATTCGAAAACGCGTCCCGGCGCGTGCGGCGCCTGCGGCAAAAGGTCGTGGTGCCGACGTTGCCGACGGCCGCCCCCCGGTGGGTGGTCGATCCCGACTTCAACCTCGACTTCCACGTGCGGCGGGTCCGCGTCTCGGGGTCCGGCACGCTGCGCGAGGTGTTCGACCTCGCCGAGGTGATGCTGCAGTCGCCGATGGACATCTCGCGCCCGCTGTGGACGGCCACGCTGGTCGAGGGCCTGGACGACGGCAAGGCTGCGACGCTGCTGCACGTCAGCCACGCCGTCACCGACGGTGTCGGCGGGGTGGAGATGTTCGCCGAAATCTATGACCTCGAACGCGACCCGCCACCCAAACCGACGCCGCCGCAACCCGTTCCGCAGGATCTCACGCCCAACGACCTGATGCTCCAGGGCCTCAGCCGGCTGCCGTTCGCGCTCGTCAACGGAGTGGTGGGCGCGGTGGCCGGGGCGGTGTCGGCCGCCGGCAAGGCGGTGCTCGACCCGGTGTCCACGGTCGGGGGAGCGGTGGGCTACGTCATGTCGGGCATGCGGGTGATGAACCGGGCCGCCGAGCCGTCGCCGCTGCTGCGACGACGCAGCCTGGCCAGCCGCACCGAGGCGATCGACATCCCGCTCTCGGATCTGCACCGGGCGGCCAAGGCCGGCGGCGGATCGATCAACGACGCCTACCTTGCCGGCCTGTCGGGCGCGCTGCGGCGCTACCACCTGGCCCTGGGCGTGCCGATCAGCACGCTGCCGATGGCGGTGCCGGTCAACCTGCGGGCCGAGGCCGACACGGCCGGCGGCAACCGGTTCACCGGCGTCAACCTGGCGGCGCCGCTGGGCACCGCCGACCCGGTCGCCCGGATGAAGAAGATCCGCGCGCAGATGACCCAGCGCCGCGACGAGCCCGCGATGAACATCGTCGGGTCCATCGCCCCGCTGCTGAGCGTGCTGCCCACGCCGGTGCTCGAGGGCCTGACCGGATCGGTGATCGGTTCAGACGTGCAGGCCAGCAACGTGCCGGTGTATCCGGGAGACACCTACATCGCCGGGGCAAAGGTGTTGCGGCAGTATGGGATTGGGCCGCTGCCGGGGGTGGCGATGATGGTGGTGCTGATTTCCCGCGGTGGCTGGTGCACGATCACGGTCCGCTACGATCGGGCCTCGGTGCGCAACGAGGCGTTGTTCGCCCAGTGCCTGCTGGAGGGTTTCGACGAGATCCTGGCGCTGGCCGGTGACCCCGCACCCCACGCGGTGCCGGCCTCGTTCACCGAGCCGGCCACCTCGGCGCGGACGGTAACGGGCTCATGAGCCCGCCGCAAGAACAGGAGACCCCCAAGCCGGGGGAGGACATGCGGCTGCCCGGGTCGGTCGCCGAGATCATGGCGAGCCCGCCGGGTCCCAAGGTCGGCGCGTTCTTCGACCTGGACGGAACACTCGTCGCTGGTTTCACGGCGGTCATCCTGACCCAGGAGCGGCTGCTGCGCCGCGACATGGGCGTCGGCGAGCTGCTCAGCATGGTGCAGGCCGGCCTCAGCCACACGTTGGGGCGCATCGAGTTCGAAGACCTCATCGGCAAGGCGGCCACCGCCCTGGCCGGGCGGCTGCTCGACGACCTCGAGGAGATCGGCGAGCGGCTGTTCGTCCAGCGCATCGAGTCGCGGATCTACCCCGAAATGCGCGAGCTGGTGCGGGCCCACGTGGCGCGCGGCCACACCGTGGTGCTCAGCTCGTCGGCGCTGACCATCCAGGTCAACCCGGTCGCGCGCTTCCTCGGGATCACCAACATGCTCACCAACAAGTTCGAGGTCAACGAGGACGGCATCCTCACCGGGGGCGTGCAGAAGCCGATCCTGTGGGGGCCGGGCAAAGCCGCTGCGGTGCAACGGTTTGCGGCCGAGAACGGCATCGACCTCAAGGACAGCTACTTCTACGCCGACGGCGACGAGGACGTCGCGTTGATGTACTTGGTCGGCAACCCGCGCCCGACGAATCCCGAGGGCAAGATGGCCGCGGTGGCCAAGCGCCGCGGGTGGCCGATTCTGCGATTCGAGAGCCGCGGCCGGGTGGGCATCCGGCGGCAGTTGCGGACGCTCGCCGGCTTCGGCTCGATGTTTCCCGTCGCCGCAGGCGCGGTGGGCATCGGCGTGCTGACCCGCAACCGGCGCCGCGGCGTCAACTTCTTCACCTCGACCTTCTCCCAGTTGTCGCTGGCGATCGCCGGGGTGCGCCTGAACGTCATCGGCGAAGAGAACCTGACCGCGCAGCGACCCGCGGTGTTCATCTTCAACCACCGCAACCAGGTCGACCCCGTCATCGCGGGAGCGCTGGTGCGCGACAACTGGATTGGCGTGGGCAAGAAGGAACTCGAAAAGGACCCGATCATGGGCACGCTCGGCAAGTTGCTCGACGGCGTGTTCATCGACCGGGACGATCCGGTCGCCGCCGTCGAGACGATGCACGAGGTCGAAGAGCGCGCCAAGCGGGGCCTGTCGATCGTCATCGCGCCCGAAGGCACCCGCGTCGACACCACCGAGGTGGGGCCGTTCAAGAAGGGGCCGTTTCGCATCGCCATGGCGGTCGGGATCCCGATCGTCCCGATCGTGATCCGCAACGCCGAGATCGTCGCCGCCAGAAACTCCACGGTGGTCAATCCCGGCACCGTCGACGTCGCGGTGTTCCCGCCGATTTCGGTGGACGACTGGACGCTCGAGACGCTGCCCGACCACATCGCCGAGGTGCGCCAGCTGTACCTGGACACGCTGGCCAATTGGCCGGTCGACCAACTGCCCGACGTCGGGCTCTACGCCGAGAAGAAGGCGGACAGGAAGGCCAAGGCCCGGCCCGCAAAAGCGCCGGCAAAGAAGGCGGCCCCCAAGAAGGCCACGGCGAAGAAGGCCGGCGCCAAGAAGACCGCGGCCAAAAAGCCAGCCAAGGCCACCAAGCACCACTCCAAGGTCACACCCAAAGACGGTGCGGCACAAGGGCCTAACGCCCAGAAGGCCACGGGCGTCGAATCGCCGACCTCGTCGCCCCGAGGGGGGCCGTGACCAAATCGGCCGCCGATCCCAGCGCGGCGCTCACCGCGCAGGATTCGCTGGTGTTGGCGTCGATGGCCTCGCCGGTGGAGCGGGATCTGGTCATGGCCTGGTTGGACCAGAAGCGAACCGCCGACGCCGAGGCGAACTTCGAGGTGCTGGCCCTGCCGGAGCGCGATGCGCCGCCTACGGCGCTCAGCGCGCTGGTCGAGCGGCTCGAATCCGAAGTCGGCGAGGACCGTTCGATCGTGCCGGTGCGGGTGTTCTGGCTGCCGCCGGCCGACCGCGGCAGGGCCGCCAAGCTGGCCGGCCTGCTGCCCGGCCGCGACCCCTATCACCCCAGCCCGCGCCAGCAACGTCAGATCGTGCGCAGCGATCCGCAACGCGCGCGGGTGGTGGCCGGCGAGCCGGCCAAGATCGCCGAGCTGCGCCAGCAATGGCGCGAGACCACCGTCGGGCAAGGCGAGCACGACTTCGCCCAATTCGTCACCCGCCGCGCCATCTTGGCGTTGGAACGCGCCGAATACCGAATCCTGGGGCCGCAGTACAAATCTCCGCGGCTGGTGAAACCGGAGATCTTGGCGTCCGCGCGGTTTCGCGCCGGCCTGAAACGAATCCCGGGTGCCACCGTCGAGGAAGCCGGCAAAATGCTCGACGAACTGGCCACCGGCTGGAGCCGGGTCTCCGTCGACCTGGTGGGCGTCTTGGGCCGGGCCCTGAGCCGCGGCTTCGATCCGGACATCGACTACGACGAGTATCAGGTCGCGGCGATGCGCACCGCGCTCGACAACCACCCGGCGGTGCTGCTGTTTTCGCACCGGTCCTACATCGACGGCGCCGTCGTGCCGGTGGCGATGCAGGAGAACCGGCTGCCGCCGGTGCACGTGTTCGCCGGCATCAACCTGTCGTTCGGGGTGATGGGGCCGCTGCTGCGCCGCTCGGGCGTCATCTTCATCCGCCGCAACATCGGCGAAGACCCGCTCTACAAATACGTGCTGCGCGAGTTCGTCGGCTACATCGTCGAAAAGCGGTTCAACCTGAGCTGGTCCATCGAGGGGACCCGCTCCCGCACCGGCAAGATGCTGCCGCCCAAGCTGGGGCTGCTGTCCTATGTGGCCGACGCTTACCTGGACGGCCGCAGCCAAGACATTCTGTTGCAACCGGTTTCGATCGGCTTCGACCAGCTGCACGAGACCGCCGAGTACGCCGCGTACGCGCGCGGCGGCGAGAAGACGCCGGAGGGTGTCGTCTGGCTCTACAACTTCATCAAGGCGCAGGGCGAGCGCAACTACGGCAAGATCTATGTCCGGTTCCCCGAGGCCGTCTCGATGCGCCAGTACCTCGGGCCGCCGCACGGCCCGCTGGCCCACGATCAGGACGCCAAAAGGCTTGCGCTGCAAAAGATGTCGTTCGAGGTCGCGTGGCGGATCTTGCGGGCCACCCCGGTGACGGCGACCGGTCTGGTGTGCGCGTTGCTGCTGACCACCCGCGGCGCGGCGTTGACGCTCGGTCAGCTGCACCACACCCTGCAGGACTCCCTGGACTATCTGCAACGCAAGCAAACCCCGATGTCGGCGAGCGCGCTGCGGTTGCGCACCCGCGACGGGGTGCGCGCGGCGGTCGACGCGTTGTCCAACGGGCACCCGATCACCCGCGTCGACGGCGGCCGGGAGCCGGTGTGGCGCATCGCTCCTGAGCACGAGCACGCCGCGGCCTTCTACCGCAACTCGTTGATCCATGCGTTCCTGGAGACCTCGATCGTCGAGCTCGCGCTGGCCTGCGCGCGGCGCGCCGAGGGCAACCGCGTCGAGGCGTTCTGGACCCAGGCGATGCGGCTGCGCGACCTGCTGAAGTTCGACTTCTACTTCGCCGACTCGGCGACGTTCAGAAACAACATCGCCGAAGAGATGGGCTGGCACGACAACTGGGAGGCGCACGTCAGCGCCGGCGGCGACGAGATCGACGCGATGCTGTTCGCCAAGCGCCCGTTGATGTGTCATGCGATGCTGCGGGTGTTCTTCGAGGCGTACGGGATCGTCGCCGACGTGTTGCGTGACGCGCCGGCCGGCGTGGGATCCAAGGAACTGACCGAGCTGGCGCTCGGGGTGGGGCGGCAATACGTGGCGCAGACGCGGGTGCGCAGCAGCGAATCGGTGTCGACGCTGCTGTTCGCCACGGCGCGGCAGGTCGCGGACGACCAGGACCTGATCGGGCCCGGCCCCGACCTGGCCCAGCGGCGGGTCGCCTTCCGCCGAGAGTTGCGCGACATTTTGCACGATTTCGACCACGTCGAGCGGATCGCGCGCGAGCAGTTCATCGCCCGCGAGGTCGAGGCCCGCCGCGAGCGGCTGCACAGCCAAATCCGGTAGCCGCGGCGCGCCCAATACGCTGGGTGCATGACGGTGGCCCAACCCCAAGCCAGGCCGCGCGCGCCGGTGTGGGCGCCGCTGGTCGGGGTGGCGGTATTGGCGGGCTGCACGGCCGCCGGGATCGGGGCGCTGTCGCTGGCGGGCGCGCTGACCGCCACCGGCTTGCCGGACCCGGGCCCGGCGACCACGCTGGGGCTGCCCTTCGTGCGGGCGGCCGGGGAGATCGCCGCGGTCCTGGCCGTCGGGTCGTTCCTGTTCGCGGCGTTCCTGGTGCCGCCGCTACCCAGCGGCGTCCTCGACGCCGGCGGGTACCGCGCGCTTCGGCTGGGGACCGTGGCGTCGGGGGTGTGGGCGGTGTGCGCGGCCCTGCTGGTGCCGCTGACCATCTCCGACGTCTCCGGTCATCCGGTGGCCGACCTCGACCCGGGTGCAATCTGGTCGTTGGCGGGCCTGATCAACACCGCGTCGGCGTGGTGCTGGACCGCGATCCTGGCCGCGGTCGTCACCGTGGCGAGCCTGGCGGTGCTGCGCTGGTCCTGGACGCCGCTGCTGCTGGCCGGGGCGTTGCTGACCTTGATCCCGCTCGCGCTGACGGGTCATTCGTCGGCCGGCGGTTCCCACGACCTGGCCACCAACAGCCTACTGATCCACCTGGTGGCCGCCAGCCTGTGGGCCGGCGGCCTGCTCGCGCTGTTCGCCCACGCGCTGCGTCACGGCGACCACACCGGCCTCGCGACGCGGCGCTTCTCGCTGCTGGCGCTGTGGTGCTGGGTCGCGATGGCGCTCAGCGGCTCGGTCAACGCCCTGGTGCGGGTGCTGCCGTCGGACCTGCTGACCACGAGCTACGGGCGGCTGGTGGTCGCCAAGTTTGTCGCGCTGTGCGCGCTGGGCGTGCTGGGCTGGCGCCAGCGGCGCTCGACAGTGCTTGCGCTGCAATCGGATTCGGTCCCGACGAGGGCGCGCAGGGCGCTGATCAGGCTGGCGCTCATCGAGGCCGCGGTGTTCGGCTTGACGTTCGGCGTCGCGGTCGGCCTCGGCCGAACCCCGCCGCCACCGCCCCCAAGCAGGCTCCCGTCCATCGCCGAAGCCGAGATCGGCTACGACTTCGACGGGCCGCCCACCGCCGCGCGCATCCTGTTCGACTGGCGCTTCGACCTGATCTTCGGCACCGCCGCGATCGTTTTCGCCGCGCTGTACGTGGCCGCGGTGGTGCGGCTGCGCCGCCGCGGCGACAGCTGGCCGCCGGGCCGGGTCGCGGCCTGGCTGCTGGGCTGTATGGCGCTGCTCTTCGTGACCTCGTCGGGCGTCGGGCGCTACATGCCGGCGATGTTCAGCATGCACATGGTGGCCCACATGGGGTTGTCGATGCTGGTGCCGATCCTGCTGGTGCTGGGTGCGCCGGTCAGCCTGGCGCTGCGGGCGCTGCCCGCTGCCGGCCGCGGCGACCCGCCCGGCATGCGGGAGTGGCTGCTCGCGGCCCTGCACAGCCGCTACTCGCGGTTCCTGACCAACCCCCTGGTCGCGACCCTGTTGTTCGTGGCCGGGTTCTACGGGCTCTACCTGTCAAGCCTTTTCGACACCGCCGTGAGCAGCCATGCCGGGCACGTGGCGATGAACGTGCACTTCTTGCTCAGCGGCTACCTCTTCTATTGGGTCGTGATCGGGGTCGACCCGACGCCACGGCCGATCCCGCCGCTGGCCAAGGTGGGCGTGGTGTTCGCCTCGCTGCCGCTGCACGCCTTCTTCGGCGTGGTCCTGATGGGCTGGCGAAGAGTCCTCGGCGCCGACTACTACGGCTCGCTCGGGCTGAGCTGGCACACCGATCTGCTGGGGGATCAGCACTTGGGCGGCGGGATCGCCTGGGCGGCCGGGGAGGTGCCACTGGTGATCGTGATGCTCGCGCTGCTGATCCAGTGGGCGCGCAGCGACCGGCGCACCGCCAAGCGGCTGGACCGCGCGGCCGACCGCGACGACGACGCCGACCTGGTGGCCTACAACGCGATGCTGGCCGAACTGGCGCGACGCGAGAAGCCCGGGAGCGCGCAGCCGCGCTGACCATCTCAGGCGGGGTTCAGGGCGTCGCTGTCGGCGGTGACCCCCGCGGCGGGGGCGATCGGCATCGCTTCCAAGTCGGAGGCCGCGAGCATCTCCTCGATGCAGGCTTGGGAGCCGCCGAGATAGGTGCTGTCGAGGTCGATGTCGGTGGCCACGCACCACGCGCGGTCGTCGGGCCACCACAAGTTGCACGAGCGGTGCGAAAAAGGACCGGTTCCCACCGACTGGGCCGCCGCGGTGACCGGACCGCGCGCCAGGTGGTAGCTGCGCTGCGGTAGCCGGAACGTCGGGCGGCCATGAAACGCCTCGTCGAGGTCCCCGTGCCCGTACCACACGGCGAACCAGCAGCGCTGGGCGGTCGCGGTGTGCCCGGCCAGGGCGCGCGCCAGCGACGCGGCGACATCGGCGGGTAGCGTCCCGACCTCCGGCGCCTCGTCGAAGACGCCGGGTTGGTTGGCGGGGTACCCGGGGCAATACCGCGACCGGTAGCCGATCAACCGCGTGAACTGCATCTCCGGGTGCACGGTCCTGCGGTTGGTGCGGGCGATCTGCGCCCAGCGCACGGGTAGCCCGCCGTCGCGGGCGGGGTGAAACACCCGGGCGTAGGCGGCGAAGACGGCCGGAACGAGCGACCCCACGTCGAGGGCAAAGCTACGGATGCTCTCGGTCAGCCAACGCGCCGGGCTCAGATCGTCGACGACCTCGAGCGCACCGACCGACACCACGCCGTCCACCGTAGGGTGCGCGTCGCGATCAGGTGTAGTGGTAACGGGCTTGGAAGATTTGCATGCCATCGCCGACCACGCGGTAGACGAGCCGATGCTCCGGGGTGATCCGCCGAGACCAGGCGCCGACCAGCCCGTATGTCAACGGCTCCGGCTTACCGATGCTCCCCTGAGGCACTCGGCGAGTTATCCACAGTCACGGTTTTCTCCACAAGGGCGGCGGGTGGGACGGCGCGTCGAGGGGGACTCGTCGGTGGTGCCGAGCTGAATGAAGGCCGGATAGGGCGGGTGACGCGGTCGCCGCGCCAAGAGAGAAATGCAACCGAGAAGGGATCAGCCCATGTTCGAGACACCGCTGACGGTCGTCGGCCACATCGTCAACAACCCCGAGCGCCGACAGGTCGGCACCCAGGAGGTCATGAAGTTTCGCGTCGCCAGCAATTCCCGCCGGCGCACCGCCGACGGCGAGTGGGAGCCCGGCAACTCGCTGTTCATCAACGTCAACTGCTGGGGCAGGTTGGTCACCGGCGTGGGCGCCGCGCTGGGCAAGGGCGCACCGGTGATCGTGGTGGGCCACGTCTACACGAGCGAGTACGAAGACCGCGACGGCAACCGACGCTCGTCGCTGGAGATGCGTGCCACTTCCGTCGGACCCGACGTGTCCCGCGCGATCGTGCGCATCGAGCGGCCGGGCTACACCGGTCCGACGGCGGACGAAGCCACCTCACCTGCTGCGGATGCGGCCGAAGCCGCCGGCGAGGACGCCGAGGCCGGTGACGGCGCCGAGTCCGCCGGCACGGGCCCGCTGCCGCTGTCGGCCTAGCGGCCCGGCCGGGGCCGCGCGGCGGTTGCCTAGGATGGTCCGCGAGACCAATCCGGATCAGAAAGGCATAACCGCGCATGGCTGAGTTCATCTACACGATGAAGAAGGTCCGCAAGGCGCACGGCGACAAGGTGATCCTGGACGACGTCACGTTGAGCTTCTTCCCGGGCGCCAAGATCGGTGTCGTCGGCCCCAACGGCGCCGGCAAGTCGAGCGTCTTGCGGATCATGGCCGGCCTGGACAAGCCGAACAACGGCGAAGCCTTCCTGGCCAACGACGCCACCGTCGGCATCCTGCAGCAGGAGCCGCCGCTGAACGAGGAGAAGACCGTTCGCGGCAACGTCGAGGAGGGCCTGGGCGACATCAAGGTCAAGCTCGACCGCTTCAACGAGGTCGCCGAGCTGATGGCCACCGACTACTCCGACGAGCTGATGGAGGAGATGGGCCGGCTGCAAGAGGAGCTCGACCACGCCGACGCGTGGGACCTCGACTCGCAGCTCGAGCAGGCGATGGACGCGCTGCGCTGCCCGCCGCCGGACGAGCCGGTCACCAACCTGTCCGGCGGGGAGCGGCGCCGCGTGGCGCTGTGCAAGCTGCTGCTGTCCAAGCCCGACCTGTTGCTGCTCGACGAGCCGACCAACCACCTCGACGCCGAGAGCGTGCAGTGGCTCGAACAGCATCTGGCCAGTTACGCCGGGGCGATCCTGGCCGTGACCCACGACCGGTACTTCCTGGACAACGTCGCCGAATGGATCCTCGAGCTCGACCGCGGCCGCGCCTACCCGTACGAGGGCAACTACTCGACCTACCTGGAGAAGAAGGCCGAGCGGCTGGCGGTGCAGGGCCGCAAGGACGCCAAGCTGCAAAAGCGGCTGACCGAGGAGCTGGCCTGGGTCCGGTCCGGGGCCAAGGCCCGTCAGGCCAAGAGCAAGGCCCGCCTGCAGCGCTACGAGGAGATGGCCGCCGAGGCGGAGAAGTCGCGCAAGCTCGACTTCGAGGAGATCCAGATCCCGGTCGGCCCGCGGCTGGGCAACGTCGTCGTCGAGGTGGAGCACCTGGACAAGGGCTTCGGCGGGCGCACCCTGATCAAGGATCTTTCGTTCACCCTGCCGCGCAACGGCATCGTCGGGGTCATCGGCCCCAACGGCGTCGGCAAGACCACGCTGTTCAAGACGATCGTCGGGCTCGAGCAGCCGGACAGCGGCACGGTCAAGGTGGGGGAGACCGTCAAGCTGAGCTACGTCGACCAAAGTCGCGCCGGCATCGACCCCAAGAAGACGGTGTGGGAAGTCGTCTCGGACGGGCTGGACTACATCGAAGTCGGCCAGAACGAGATCCCGTCGCGGGCGTATGTCTCGGCGTTCGGATTCAAGGGCCCCGACCAGCAAAAACCCGCTGGCGTGTTGTCCGGCGGCGAGCGCAACCGGCTGAACCTGGCGCTCACCCTCAAAGAGGGCGGGAACCTGATCCTGCTCGACGAGCCGACCAACGACCTGGACGTCGAAACCCTGAGCTCGCTCGAGAACGCGCTGGAAAAGTTCCCCGGCTGCGCGGTGGTGATCTCGCACGACCGCTGGTTCCTCGACCGCACCTGCACACACATCCTGGCGTGGGAGGGCGACGAGGACAACGAGGCCAAATGGTTTTGGTTCGAGGGCAACTTCGGCGCCTACGAGGAAAACAAGGTGGAACGGCTCGGGGTGGAAGCCGCCAGGCCGCACCGGGTTACCCACCGCAAGCTCACGCGCGACTAGTGTCAGCTCTGCCCCGCGACGACGCGGCCCGGGCGGCCGTCGAGGGCGGGGGCGGCACACGGCACACGCGTCCGTCGCGAGTTGGGAGCAATCGGCATGGCGATCGATCCCGGGGCTAAGCACGACTTCAAGCCCTGGACCACGTTCACCAAAAACGAAGACATCCCGGACTGGATCGCCAACGCCTACATCGAGAGCTATCGCGGCCCCCGCGGCGACGAGCCGGGAGCCGCGGAAGCCGCGCGCGTCGACCCGGCCGCCTTGGTCACCCCGGCCATGCTGCGCGCGCACTATCGCCTCGGCGAGTGCCGACCCGAGTCCGGAAGCTGCGTGTGCGTCCACCCGGCCGACGACCCCGAAGGGTTCGGGCCCTCGCTGCAGGTGGTCACCCATCACGGCAGCATGCTGTTGGATTCCGTCACCGTGCTGCTGCACCGGCTCGGCGTCGCCTACGCCGGGATCATGACCCCGGTGTTCGACGTGCACCGCAGCCCCACCGGCGACCTGCTCAGCGTCGAACCCAAAGCCCCAGGCAGCTCGCAATACGACGGCGAGGCCTGGATCTACGTCCCGCTGTCGCCCTCGGTCGACAGCAAGGTCCTCGCCGAGGTCGAGCAGCTGCTGCCCAAGGTCCTCAGCGACGTCGAACAGGTCGCCACCGACGCCGCGACGCTGATCACCACCCTGAGCGAGCTGGCCGCGGCCGTCGATACCAACGCCGACGGTCACTTTTCGGCACCCGACCGCCAGGACGTCGCCGAGCTGCTGCGCTGGCTGGGTAACGGAAACTTCCTGCTGCTCGGCTATCAGCGGTGCCGGGTGCACGACGGACTCGTATCGCCCGCCGGCGCAACGGGTCTCGGCGTGCTACGCAGCCGCACCGGCTCCCGGCCCCGGCTGACCGACGACGACCACCTGCTGGTCCTGGCCCAGTCGGTGGTCGGCAGCTATCTGCGCTACGGCGCCTACCCCTACGCGATCGCGGTGCGCGAATACGTCGGCAGCGAGGTCATCGAACACCGCTTCGTCGGGCTCTTCACCGTCGCCGCCATGAACGCCGACGTCCTGGAGATCCCGATGATCTCGCGGCGCGTCCGCGAGGCGCTCGCGATGGCCGATGGCGACCCCATCCACCCCGGCCAGCTGCTGCTCGACGTCATCCAGACCGTGCCGCGCTCGGAGCTGTTCACCCTGAGCGCCGAGCGGCTTTTGGCGATGGCTAAAGCGGTGCTGGACCTGGGGTCCCAACAACGCGCGCTGTTGTTTTTGCGCGCCGACCGGCTGCAGTACTTCGTGTCGTGCCTGGTGTATCTGCCGCGCGACCGCTACACCACGGCGGTGCGGCTGCAGATCGAGGACATCCTGGTCCGCGAATTCGGCGGCACGCGCCTGGAGTTCACCGCACGTGTCAGCGAATCGCCTTGGGCGCTTATGCATTTCATGGTCCGGCTGCCCCAAAAAGAGGAAGGCGCCGCGCCGGTCGACGTCTCGGAAGCCAACCGGGTCCGGATCCAGGGGTTGCTGAGCGAGGCCGCGCGGACCTGGGGTGACCGCCTAATCGCCGCGACGGCCAACCTCGCCGACGGCACCGTCAACCGCGCCGACGCCGAGCACTACGCCACCGCCTTTTCCGAGGTGTACAAGCAGGCCGTCACGCCCACCGACGCCATCGAGCACATCGCGATCATCAAAGCGCTGTCCGATGATTCGGTGAAGCTGGTGTTCTCGGCCCGCGGCGACGAGGGCGCCGCCCAGCTGACCTGGTTTCTGGGCGGGCACACCGCGTCGTTGAGCCAGCTGCTGCCGATGCTGCAAAGCATGGGCGTCGTGGTGCTCGAGGAGCGACCGTTCAACGTCACCCGCGCGGACGGCATGCCGGTGTGGATCTACCAGTTCAAGATCCAACCCCACCCGACGATCCGGCTCTCGCCGACGACCGAAACCGATTCCACCGCAGAGCGTTTCGCCGACGCGGTCACCGCGATCTGGCAGGGCCGCGTCGAAATCGACCGGTTCAACGAGCTGGTGCTGCGGGCGCAGCTGACCTGGCAGCAGGTGGTGCTGTTGCGCGCGTACGCGAAATACCTACGCCAGGCCGGCTTTCCGTACAGCCAGTCGCACATCGAATCGGTGCTCAACGAGCACCCCTCCACGGTGCGCTCGCTGGTCACGCTGTTCGAGGCGCTGTTCGATCCGCGGGCGTCTTTTTCCACGGGCTCGCAGACCAGCCGCGACGCCCAAGCGGCCGCCGCCGCGGTCGCCGCGGACATCGACGCTTTGGTGAGCCTGGACACCGACCGCATCCTGCGCGCGTTCGCGTCGCTGGTCCAGGCGACCCTGCGCACCAACTACTTTGTGACGCGGCCGGGTTCGGCCCGGGCCCGCGACGTACTCGCGCTCAAGTTGGACGCCCAGCTGATCGACGAGCTTCCGCTGCCGCGCCCCAAGTTCGAGATCTTCGTGTACTCGCCCCGGGTCGAAGGCGTGCACCTGCGCTTCGGCCCGGTCGCCCGCGGCGGCCTGCGCTGGTCCGACCGCCGCGACGACTTCCGCACCGAAATCCTCGGTTTGGTCAAGGCGCAAGCGGTGAAGAACGCCGTCATCGTGCCCGTCGGCGCCAAAGGGGGATTCGTCGTCAAACGGCCGCCGCTGCCGTCGGGCGAGGCCGCCGCCGACCGCGACGCCAGCCGCGCCGAGGGCGTCGCCTGCTATCAGCTGTTCATCTCGGGGCTGCTCGACGTCACCGACAACGTCGACCATGCCACCAAGAAGGTCAGCCCGCCGCCGGAGGTGATACGCCGCGACGGCGACGACGCCTATTTGGTGGTGGCCGCCGACAAAGGCACCGCCACCTTCTCCGACATCGCCAACGACGTCGCCAAGTCCTACGGGTTTTGGCTGGGTGACGCGTTCGCGTCCGGGGGATCGGTGGGCTACGACCACAAGGCCATGGGCATCACCGCCAAGGGCGCGTGGGAGGCCGTCAAGCGCCACTTCCGCGAGATGGGCGTCGACACCCAGTCCGAGGACTTCACCGTCGTCGGCATCGGCGACATGAGCGGCGACGTGTTCGGCAACGGGATGCTGCTGAGCAAGCACATCCGGCTGATCGCCGCGTTCGACCACCGGCACATCTTTTTGGACCCCGACCCCGACGCCGCCACCTCGTGGGAGGAGCGCCGGCGCATGTTCGACCTGCCCCGATCGAGCTGGGACGACTACGACAAGTCGCTGATCAGCGAGGGCGGCGGGGTGTACAGCCGCCAACACAAGGCCATCCCGATCACCCCGCAGGTCCGCCACGCCCTCGGCATCGACGGCGACGCCGACGAGATGGCCCCGCCGGACCTGATCAAGGCGATCCTGCAGGCCCCCGTCGACCTGCTGTTCAACGGCGGCATCGGCACCTACATCAAGGCCGAATCCGAGTCCGACGCCGACGTCGGCGACCGGGCCAACGACCCGGTGCGGGTCAACGCAAACCAGGTGCGCGCCAAGGTGATCGGCGAAGGCGGCAACCTCGGGGTGACCGCGCTGGGCCGCGTCGAGTTCGACCTCGCGGGCGGGCGGATCAACACCGACGCGATGGACAACTCCGCAGGCGTGGACTGCTCCGACCACGAAGTCAACATCAAGATTTTGATCGACTCGCTGGTCACCGCCGGCAAGGTCAAAGCCGACGAGCGCAAAGAGCTGCTGGAGTCGATGACCGACGAGGTCGCCCAACTGGTGCTCACCGACAACGAGGAGCAGAACGACCTGATCGGTACCAGCCGCGCCAACGCCGCCAGCCTGCTGCCGGTGCACGCGATGCAGATCAAGTACCTGGAAGGGCGCGGGCTCAACCGCGAGCTGGAGGCGCTGCCGTCGGAGAAGGAGATTCACCGGCGCATCGAGGCCGGCATCGGGCTCACCTCCCCGGAGCTGTGCACCCTGATGGCACACGTCAAGCTCGCGCTCAAAGAGGACATGCTGACCACCGAGCTGCCCGAGCAGGACGTCTTCGCATCCCGGCTGCCGCAATACTTTCCGACGCCGCTGCGCGAACGGTTCACCCCGGAGATCCGCGCGCACCAGCTGCGCCGCGAGATCGTCACCACGATGCTGGTCAACGATCTGGTCGACGCCGCGGGCATCAGCTACGCCTTCCGGATTACCGAGGACGTCGGCGTCGGGCCGATCGACGCCATACGCACCTACGTGGCCACCGACGCCATCTTCGGCATCGGTCACATCTGGCGGCGCATCCGCGCGGCCAACCTGCCCGTCGCGCTATCGGACCGGATGACGCTGGACACCCGGCGGCTGGTCGACCGGGCCGGGCGCTGGCTGCTCAACTACCGCCCGCAGCCCTTGGCCGTCGGCGCCGAGATCAACCGATTCGCCGCCAAGGTCAAAGACCTCTCGCCGCGAATGTCGGAGTGGCTGCGCGGCGACGACAAGGCCATCGTGGACAAGGAGGCCGCGGAATTCGCCGAGCAGGGCGCGCCACCGGATTTGGCCTACCGGGTCGCGGTCGGCCTGTATCGCTTCAGCCTGCTCGACATCATCGACATCGCCGACATCACCGAGATCGACCCCGCCGAGGTGGCCGACACCTATTTCGCCCTGATGGACCGGCTGGGCACCGACGGGCTGCTGACCGCGATCTCCGAGCTACCACGCGCCGACCGCTGGCAATCGTTGGCGCGCTTGGCGATTCGTGACGACATCTACGCCTCTCTGCGCTCGCTGTGCTTCGACGTGCTGGCCGTCGGGGAGCCTGACGAAAGCGGCGAGGAAAAGATCGCCGAGTGGGAACACATCAGCGCGTCCCGCGTGGAGCGCGCGCGCCGCACGCTGACCGAGATCCAGGAAAGCGGGGCAAAGGATCTCGCGACGCTCTCGGTGGCGGCACGGCAGATCCGCCGCATGACCCGCACCAGCGGAAGGGGCTCGTCGAGTTGAGCGTGGGATTCGTCGCGCCAGTGCCGGTGCGCTGGTCCGACATCGACATGTATCAGCACATCAACCACGCCACCATGGTCACGATCCTCGAAGAGGCGCGGGTGCCGTTCCTGTCCGAACCGTTCGGCGCCGACATCACCACCGTCGGGTTGCTGATCGCCGACGTCCGCGTCACCTACAAAGATCAACTGCGGCTGGCCGATTCGCCGCTACAGGTGACCATCTGGACCAAGCGGCTGCGGGCCGTCGACTTCACGCTGGGCTACGAGGTGCGATCGGTCAACGCCGATCCGCAGTCCAAACCCGCGGTGATCGCCGAGTCGCAGTTGGCCGCCGTGCACATCCAGGAGCAGCGGCTGGTGCGCCTCTCGCCGACCCATCGGGAATATCTGCAGCGGTGGTTACGGGACTAGGGGAGGGCAACGGGGGGGCCGCCGAGCGCGGGCTGTGGCTCGGCGACGCCGCCCACCGCGACGACCTCGCCACCTTCGTCGATCACGCGCTGCGACTCGACGACACCGCTGTCATCCGATTGCGGTCGCGCTCCGCCGGGCTGCTGAGTGCTTGGGTGGCAACGGGTTTCGACGTGCTGGCCAGCCGGGTGGTCGTCGGCAGGGTGCGCCCCGACGACCTGTCCGTGGGTGCGGACGCCCTGGCACGCGGCCTGCCGGCGATGGACGCCTCGGGCTACGTCGATCCGGGCTTCGCGATGGACTCCGCGTGGCGCGGGGCGCTGCCGCCGCAATCGGGCTTCACCCATCTCGACGACGTGCCCGCCGGTGTGATGCTCGACCTGGCGCAGCGCGGCGCCCAGCTGGCCAAGGACCATGGCAGCGCCCACGGCCCGCCGGCCTCGCTGCTCGATCAGGAGGTCGTCCGGGTCAGTTCAGCCTCCGACGGGGCCAGGGTCAGCGTCGGCGTCCCGATGCGCTGTGTATTCGCCCTTACCGCAATGGGTTTCCTGCCGCCGTCACCGGTCGGCGTCGACGAGCTGGTCCGGGTCCGGATTATGCCGAACTGGCTGCGGGTCGACGCGAGGTTCGGTTCGGTGTACCGGCGCCGCGGTCACCCGGCGCTGGTATTGCGCTGAACGGTCGAAATCACACGCCGGCAGACGAACGGCCCGGGCCGTACGAGCCGATCACGGTGACATGCTTCGGCGTCGGCGGTTCACCCGCAACGGCTTTGGCGATCGCCTCCTGTACACCGCGCGCTGCGGCGATGCCCGGTAGCGGATTCTCGACTCCGTCGGCCAGTTCCAGGATCGCCCCGAATTCGGTGTCGCCCGGGCCTTGCCAGTAAGTCCACCGAATGCCCTCGGGCTGCCGCTCGTTCGCTGCGGCGAAGGCGACTTCAACGGCCTCCACGATGTCGTCGACGTGCTCGGGCACCACCTCGTACCGCACGATCAATGCCGGCATAGCAAGCTCCTTCGTCAGTCAGTCGATCATGTTGCTCCGACACACTTCTGACGTTTCGTGCCCGCCAAAGGTGACCCGCGGCGCCGCGTGACGCGGCGCTGTGCCCTGCCGAGTCAGACCAGCCAGGCCGCCGCGTCGGGGGGAAGCATTCCGTCGACCAGCGGCGCGCTGACCAGGATCGGCTCTCCCGGCGGCAAAACCAGCGGGCGGACACCGGCGTTCAGGGCGCACACCAGGCTGCCGCCGTTGCGCTCGAATATCACCGCGTCGCGGGGCGCGGCCAGCCATTCGAGCTCGCCGCCCTCGAATTCGGTTCGCTCCCTGCGCAATTGCAGCGCGCGGCGAAAGAACGACAGCGTCGAGTCAGGGTCGGCGCGCTGCTTGTCGACGGTCAGCGCCGCCCAGTCGGCCGGCATCGGCAACCAGGTGTCGGCGCTGCTGGAGAACCCGAACGGTGGCGCGTCACCCGACCAGGGAATCGGCACCCGGCACTTGTCGCGGCCGCGCTCGGTGTGTCCCGAGCGTTCCCACGTCGGGTCCTGCAGCACCTCGTCGGGCAGGTCCAACACGTCGGGCAGGCCCAGTTCCTCGCCGTTGTAGATGAACACGGCGCCCGGCAGCGCGAGCATCACCATGGCCATGGCCCGCGCCCGGCGCAGCCCGGTCGGCCCGTCGCCGTAGCGGGTGACCTCGCGGCCGACGTCGTGGTTGGACAAAGTCCAAGTGGGCGTGGCGTTTTCGATGGCCGTGGCGGCCAGCGAGTTGACGATCGCGTCATGGATTTCCCCGGCGTCGAAGTCGATCTGCGCGAGCCGGAAGTTGAAACCCAGGTGCAGCTCGTCGGGCCGCAGGTATTCCGCCCAGCGGGCGTTGTCGGTGACCCACACCTCGCCGACCGTGACCGCCCCGGGATAGCCGTCGACGACCGCGCGGATGCCGCGGTGGATTTCGTGCACGCTCGGGTGGTTGAAGCGGGGGTCGTTGTCGCTGTGGTGCAACACCTTGATCTCGCCCTCCGGGGCGTCGGGCAGGTCGGCGGGCTTGGCCATCCCGTGCGCGACGTCGATGCGGAAGCCGTCCACACCGCGCTCCAGCCAAAAACGGAGCGTCTTCTCGAAGTCGTCGAACACGTCCGGGTGCTCCCAGTTCAGGTCCGGTTGCTCCGCGTCGAACAGGTGCAGATACCACTGGCCGGGCTTGCCGTCGGGTTCGACGACCCGGGTCCAGGCCGGCCCGCCGAACACCGACGTCCAGTTGTTCGGCGGCAGCTCCCCGGCGGCCCCTCGCCCGTCGCGAAAGAAATACCGCGCCCTGGCGTCGGTCCCCGGCCCGGCGGCCAGCGCCGCCTGAAACCAGGGGTGTTGCGAACTGGTGTGATTGGGCACCACGTCCATGGTGATCTTGATGCCGCGCCGGTGCGCCGCGGCGATCAGCCGTTCGATCGCGGCCATCCCGCCGAACACCGGGTCGATGTCGCGCGGGTCGGCCACGTCGTAGCCATGATCGGCCATCGGCGAGACGGTCACCGGGTTGAGCCAGATGGCGTCGACGCCCAGGTACTGCAGGTGGTCCAAGCGGGCCGTCACGCCGTCCAGGTCGCCGACCCCGTCGCCGTTGCTGTCGGCGAACGACCGTGGGTAGACCTGGTAGAAGACCGCGCTCGACCACCACGGCTCGGGGCTCAATCTCGCTCCGTTCGAAATCAGAAGGTCGAATTGACCAGGGAGTGTGCGGCCATTTCAAGGTAGTCGAGCAGCTCGCGGCGGTGCTCGTCGTCGAGGGTCTGCGAGTCGATGGAGGCCACGGCGGTGTGCATGCACCGCAGCCAGGCGTCACGTTCGATGGGCGTGATCCGAAACGGCGCGTGCCGCATCCGCAGCCGCGGATGGCCGCGCCGCTCGGAGTACGTCCGCGGGCCGCCCCAGTACTGCTCGAGGAACATGCGCAGCCGCTCTTCGGCGCCGGCCAGGTCGTCGGCGGGGTAGAGCTCCCGCAAAATCTCGTCCTCGGGGACCTGCGCGTAAAAGCGCGACACGATCGCGTGGAAGGTCTCGGCCCCGCCGACGGCGTCGTAGAAGGACTGTTGCTGGGAATCCATCGCCTCCATTGTGGTGCATCGGTGCGGTAGGGCTACGAGACGGGGCTCGAGCGTTCGTGGGCGCTCCTGGTGTTCACCGGTTCGACACGGGGCGCACCTGCAATAAGGGTGCGTTTGGCGGCGAATCATGGTGGACTATCCGCGGAGGATCTATGGCGCATGGCAAGAGACGCCGCAGCCACCGCAGTTCGGTTGCCGCGGCAGGGTTAACCGGGCCCCCAACCGCGTCATCCCTGCATAGCGTCGAAACCCATCCGCCGACCCGGCACGACGGGGCCTCGATCTGGAGTCGCCGCCGGGTGCTGCTGCTGAATTCCACCTACGAGCCGCTGACCGCGCTGCCGATGCGGCGCGCCATCGTGATGGTGATCTGCGGCAAGGCCGACGTGGTCCACCACGACCCGGCCGGCCCGGTGATCCACTCGGCGACCAGCTCGATCGTGGTGCCGTCGGTGATCCAGCTGCGGAACTACGTCCGGGTCCCCTACCGCGCCCGCGTCCCGATGACCCGGGCCGCGCTCATGCACCGCGACCGCTTCAGCTGCGCCTACTGCGGGGCCAAGGCCGACACCGTCGACCATGTGGTGCCGCGCAGCCGCGGCGGCGACCACTCCTGGGAAAACTGCGTCGCCTGCTGCTCCACCTGCAACCATCGCAAGGGCGACAAGCTGCTCACCGAGCTGGGGTGGACGCTGCGCCGCGCGCCGCTGCCGCCGACGGGACAGCACTGGCGGCTGCTGTCGACGGTCAAGGAACTCGACCCGGCCTGGGCCCGCTACCTCGGCGAGGGCGCCGCCTAGGCCTGATTGGCCGGTGTCTCGCTGTGCCCCCGCATCGCCGGTGGGATACGGTTTGCGTCGTGAGCCTAACGGAGATTCACCTGTACTTCATCGGCATACCGCTGCTGCTGGTGGTCGTGCTGTCGGCGCTGATCTTGTCGCGCAAGGGGCCGCACCCGGCGACCTACACACTGGCGGAGAAGTGGACGCATCCGCCGATCCTGTGGGCCGCCACCGACGAGGACGTCGGCGGTGCGCACGGCGGGCACGGCGCCGCGGAGTTCTCGGTGGGAGGTGGCGCCAGTGGCACGTGGTGAGGTAGCGACGATCGAGCGCAGCGAGCTGCGCAAGGGCTCGGCGATCACGACCAGCGGCCGGATCTCGAGGGTCACCGAGCCCGGCGAGGTGTCGGTGCACTTCCCGTTCCCGATCAAGGACCTGGTCGCCATCGACGACGCGCTGAAGTACGGCTCGCGGGCGTCCCGGGCCCGGTTCGCCATCTACCTCGGCGACCTGGGCAGCGACACCGCGGCGCGGGCCCGCGAGATCCTGGCCCACGTCCCGACCCCGGACAACGCCGTGCTGCTCGCGGTCTCGCCCGACCAGCACGTCATCGAGGTGGTCTACGGCTCGCGCGTGCGGGGCCGCGGCGCCGAGTCGGCCGCTCCGCTGGGCGTGGCCGCCGCCGCTTCGGCGTTCGAGCAGGGCAACCTGGTCGACGGGCTGGTCAGCGCGATCCGCGTGCTGAGCTCCGGGATCTCCCCGGCCTAGTCGCCGCCGCCTCGCATCGAGACTGCGTCCAAAGCGCCGCAGGCGCTGAGCGCAGGCTCGATCAGGACGCGTCGAACTTGCGGGCCCGTAAGGCCCGCTTCACCCCTGCCTGGCCCTCGAGCACCAACCGGCGCAGGGCCGGCGGCACCTCCGGGTCGCTCAGGAACTCGTCGGCGGCCGCGATGCCGGAGTCGCTGATGTCGGTGTGCGGATACAGGCCAACCACCACCGTCTGGGCGACCTCGCTGGACCGCCGCGCCCACACCCCGGGTATCGCCTCGAAGTAGCGCGCGGTGAACGGCTTGAGCAGCTCGGCCTGCCCCGGCGCCGCGATGCCCGCGATGATCGCGCGGGCCGTGATGTTGGGCAGGGTGTCGTCCTCGACCACCGTGGTCCACGCCTGCTCCTTGACCTGCGGCTGCGGGCGCGCCGCCGCCGCCTGGGCGCCGTGTCGCTTGCCGGCGGCGGTCGGGTCGCGCTGCACCTCGGCGTCGATGAACGGCGTCTCGGGCCCGTCGGCGTCGACGTCGCCGGCGGTGGCCAGCGCGGTCACGATG
The DNA here is from genome assembly GCF_002101785.1 of Mycobacterium palustre. Lineage (GTDB taxonomy): Bacteria > Actinomycetota > Actinomycetes > Mycobacteriales > Mycobacteriaceae > Mycobacterium > Mycobacterium palustre. The sequence goes on along the minus strand of NZ_LQPJ01000146.1, from coordinate 16,723 downwards.
CGCCAGCGCAGGTCGGTGTCGACTTCCAGGCCGGCCAGGCCCAGCTCGGCGGGATCGTGGTCGAGCAGGTCCGCCAGCGTCACGACGTGCCGGGTCGACAGCACCGACGAGCACAGTGCGTTGACGAAGGCCAGCTGGTGATCCGATCCGGGTTGCGCGGCGCGCGCCAATTCCAGCATCCGGTCGGCGAATTGGGGCCAGCCGTGTCCGCGGGCCCAGCCCTGCTCGGCGTAGGAGTTCAGCGCCGTCTGGGCCTGCAGCAGCAACCGCTGCGCCACCCCGACCTCCGATTCGGCCTGAACACCGCCGGAGACGAGCGCCACGAAGTCGCGCGCCCGCAGCTCGGCCTCGCGGGTCATTTCCCACGCCGCCGACCACACCAGCGTGCGGGGCAACGGCTCGGCGATGTCGGCGATCCGCTCCAGCGCGGTCCGCAGCGACTCGGGGTCCAGCCGCAGCGAACAGTAGGTCAGGTCGTCGTCGTTGACCAGGATCAGCTTTCCCCGCGAAACACCAACCAGCGCAGGAACTTCCGTTTCCGGTCCCTCGACGTCGAGTTCCTCGCGGTGCACCCGGACCAGCTTGCCGGCACCGCCGGAACCATCCTCGTCGTAGATGCCGACCGCCAACCGGTGCACGCGGGTCTCACCGGCGCCCGGGGCGGCGCCGCTCTGCGTCACCGCGAACCGGGTGAACCTGCCGTCCGCGTCGACGTCGAAATCGGCCCGAAGTGTGTTCAGCCCAGTGGTTTTCAACCACTGGGCGCCCCAGGTGGACAGGTCGCGCCCGGACGCCTTCTCCAGCGCTGCGAGTAGGTCGTCGAAGGTGGCGTTGGCGTAGGCGTGGGCGCGGAAGTAGTCGCGCAGCCCGGCCAGGAATTGCTCCAGCCCGACGTAGGCGACGAGCTGCTTGAGCACCGAGGCGCCCTTGACGTAGGTGATGCCGTCGAAGTTCACCTCGACGGCGGCGAGGTCGGGGATGTCGGCGGCGATCGGGTGCGTCGACGGCAGCTGGTCCTGGCGGTACGCCCAGGACTTCTCGACGTTGGCGAACGTCGTCCACGCCTCGGTGAATTCCGTTGCCTCGCTGAGGCACAGCACCGACGCGAAGGTCGCGAACGACTCGTTGAGCCACAGGTCGTCCCACCACGTCATCGTGACCAGGTCGCCGAACCACATGTGCGCCATCTCGTGCAGCACGGTCTCGGCGCGCCGCTCGTAGGAGGCCCGGGTCACCTTGCTGCGGAAGACGTAGTCCTCGAGGAAGGTCACCGCGCCGGCGTTTTCCATTGCGCCGGCGTTGAACTCGGGGACGAACAGCTGATCGTACTTGCCGAACGCGTAGGGCACCCCGAAGTTCTTGTGGTAAAAGCCGAATCCCTGCTTGGTCTCGGTGAACAACCGCTCGGCGTCCATGTGCTGGGCCAGCGACGCCCGGCAGTAGATGGCCAGCGGGATCTCGCCGTGCTCGTCGACGTAGGAGTCCTTCCACCGGGCGTAGGGGCCGGCGATCAGGGCGACCAGGTACGTGCTCATCCTCGGCGTGGTGGCAAAGGTGTGCACCCCGTCCTCGATCGAGACGGTCGCGCCGTTGGAGATCACCTTCCAGTGCGCGGGCGCGACGACGCGCACGTCGAACGTGGCCTTGAGGTCGGGCTGGTCGAAGCAGGCGAACATCCGCTTGGCGTCGGCGGTTTCGAATTGCGAATACAGGTAGGTCTCGTCGTCGACCGGGTCGACGAAGCGATGCAATCCCTCGCCGGTGTTGGAGTAACGGCAATCGGCGTCGACGACGACGACGTTGCGCTTGTCGAGCCCGCTCAGCGGGATGCCGACCGATTCGTCGTAGCCGGACACGTCGAGGTCGCGCCCGTTGAGGCTGGCGCTGCGAATGGTGTCGGCGGCGATGTCGATGACCGTGTCGGCGCCGGGCAGGGCGTCGAACACCACGGTGGTAGTGGAGCGGAAGGTTCGCTCGCCGGGCGCACCCGAGCCGTCGGTGACGTCCAGGCTGATCTGGTAGCTCTGGACGGTGATCAGCGCGGCGCGCTCGACGGCCTGGTCCCGGGTGAGGTTAGGAAGGGCCACGTGTCCAACTTAAACGTGTCGGTGAATTCGAGGTAACCCGTGCGGCGGGGCGGGAACAGCCTCGCGATGACTACGGTTGTGCTGGACGGTGTTCTGACCGTCCCTAACCGTGCAGGAGAGGACCGCTGCGATGTCCGAGAAGGCCACGAAAAACCAAGCCGACTTCTGGTTCGACCCGCTGTGCCCGTGGTGTTGGATCACGTCGCGCTGGATCCTCGAAGTGGAAAAGGTCCGCGACATCGAGGTGCACTTCCACGTCATGAGCCTGGCCATCCTCAACGAAAACCGCGAGGGCCTTTCCGACAAGTACCGCGAGATGATGAAGCACGCGTGGGGCCCGGTGCGGGTGGCGATCGCCGCCGAGCAGGCCCACGGCGCCGAGGTGTTGAGCCCGCTCTACACCGCGATGGGCACCCGGATCCACAACGAGGACAACAAGAACCTCGAGGAGGTCATCAAGCTGTCGCTGGCCGACGCCGGCCTGCCGGCCGAGCTCGCCGAGGCCGCGCACAGCGAGGCCTACGACGACGCGCTGCGCAAGAGCCACCATGCGGGGATGGACGCCGTCGGCGACGACGTCGGCACGCCGACCATCCACGTCAACGGGGTGGCGTTCTTCGGGCCGGTGCTCTCGAAAATCCCGCGCGGCGAGGAAGCGGGCAAGCTGTGGGACGCCTCGGTGACCTTCGCGTCCTACCCGCACTTCTTCGAACTCAAGCGGACCCGCACCGAAAAGCCCGAATTCGACTGAGTAGGTCGGGCGGCGACCCGCTGCGCCCGGCTTCGCCGCGCTGGCGATCGCCGCGGGTCGGTCGGGCGGCGACCCGCTGCGCCCGGGTTGGCCGCGCTGGCGATCGCCGCGGGTCGATCGGGCCCGGCATGCAAAGATGTCGGGCATGCGCGTCTACCTCGGTTCTGACCACGCCGGATTCGAGCTCAAGCAACAGATCATCGAGCACCTCAAAGCGTCCGGGCACGAGCCGATCGACTGCGGCGCCTTCAGCTACGACGCCGAGGACGACTACCCGGCGTTTTGCATCGCCGCCGCCACCCGCACGGTGGCCGACCCCGACAGCCTGGGCATCGTGCTGGGCGGGTCGGGCAACGGCGAGCAGATCGCGGCCAACAAGGTGCCCGGGGCCCGGTGCGCGCTGGCGTGGAGTGTGGAGACGGCGACATTGGCCCGCGAACACAACGACGCCCAGCTGATCGGGATCGGCGGTCGCATGCACACCGTCCCGGAGGCGCTGGCGATCGTGGACGCGTTTTTGAATGCGCAATGGTCGAAAGCCGAACGCCACCAACGGCGTATCGACATCCTCGCCGAATACGAACGCACCCACCAAGCGCCACCGGTGCCCGGCGCGCCGAATTAGGAGGGGCCGAAGCGTTGCCCGAAGGGCATACCCTGCACCGGCTGGCCCGGTTGCATCAGCGCCGATTCGGCGGCGCACCGGTCGCGGTGTCCAGCCCGCAGGGCCGCTTCGCGGCCGACGTGGTGGACGGCCGGGTGCTGCAGCGGACCAGCGCCTGGGGCAAGCACCTGTTCCATCACTACGCCGGCGGCCCGATCGTGCACGTGCACCTGGGTCTGTACGGCGCCTTCACCGAATGGGCGACGCCCCGGGGCGCCGACGGCGCCGCGCTCCCAGAAGCGGTCGGGCAGGTGCGGATGCGGATGGTGGGCGGCGGCTACGGCACCGACCTGCGCGGCCCGACGGTGTGCGAAGTGATCGACGAAGGTCAGGTCAGCGACGTGCTGGCCAGGCTTGGCCCCGACCCGCTGCGCGCCGACGCCGACCCGTCGTGGGCGTGGGCCCGAATCACCAAGTCCCGCAGGCCGATTGGGGCTCTGCTGATGGACCAGACCGTCATCGCCGGTGTCGGCAACGTGTACCGCAACGAGTTGCTGTTCCGCCACGGGATCGACCCCTTGCGGCCCGGCCGCGGGATCGGCGAGGCCGAGTTCGACGCGATGTGGACCGACCTGGTGGCGCTGATGAAGGTGGGCTTGCGTCGCGGCAAGATCATCGTGGTCCGGCCCGAGCACGACCACGGGCCGCCGTCGTACCTGCCGGGCCGGCCCCGCACCTACGTCTACCGGCGTCCCGGTGAGGCGTGCCGGGTGTGTGGCGGGCCGATCGGCACCGCGGTGCTCGAGGGCCGAAACCTGTTCTGGTGCCCCGCCTGCCAGAAGTGACGAAGCTCACCGCCGGCGCCGTGGTCGAAAGCGCAGGTGGGCGGGCCGGTAGCGCGACTTTCAGGAAACTGCCAGGAAGAAACGCTGGCGTCTACTGTTTAACCGGCGCCACCGCGAGGTATTGGTAGCCCTCGTGAAAACTCATCCACGTTTGATTGCAACGATATTCGCGATATTCATCGGTCTGGGCCTGGCGGGCCTGGGCGCCGCGACCGAGGCTCAGGCGCAGCCCGGCCCGCTCCCGCAGTGGTGTCCGGGAGACTTCTGGGACCCGGGCTGGGGCGATAACTGGGACCTCGGGCACTGCCATGACAACTGGCGCGGGCCCGGCCCGAACCCACATCCCGAGCCGTTCCGCGGGCCCGGGGGACCGGGTGGACCCGGGGGCCCCGGCTGGGACCATCGCTGACCCGTCACTTCCAAGCAACCGCACCCCGCTGTCGGCGGGGTGCGGTTTACGTGGTGGCCCGCTCGATGACGCCCAGCGCGGCGTAGACCTCGTTGCTGAGGGCGACGCTGCGCGGGTCGGCGTTGGCCTTGGTGGCGTCGAAGCGGTTCATCACGTAGGCGTAGCCGATCCGGTGCTCGAGGTCGACGAAGCCGAACGAGCCGCCCAGCCCGCCGTGGCCGAAGATCTTGGGGTTTGGGCCGTTGACGCAGCGCTGGTTGAGCATGTAGCCCAGACCCCACCCGTGGTCGGCGACGCGAGGCCCCAGCACCAGGTCTGGCTCGAAGCCGCCCTGCGACACCCGGACCAACTCCATGTGCTTCCGGCTGAGCAGCTTCTCCTGCGCGAGCGCGTTGTAGAAGGTCGCCAATCCCAGCGCCGACACCTGCCCGTTGGTGCCGGGAAACTCCAGCGCTCGCCACAGCTGTAGATCGTGGGACCCCAGCTCGTCGTCGGGGGCGAACCCCATCGAGATCGACAGCGCCGCCTTGGGGTGCTCGGCCAGGCTGGTCGGGTAGCCGGGGGCGTCCACCTCGGCCAACAGGTCGCGGGCGTGCGGCTTGTTGACCCGCTCGGCGCAGCGGCGCTGCTCGGCCGGCGGCAGGCCGATGTGCACGTCGACGCCCAGCGGTTCGGCGATCTCGCTGCGCAGGTACTGGCCGATCGTTCGGCCGGTGACCCGGCGGAACACCTCACCGAGGATGAAGCCGAACGTCGTCATGTGGTAGCCCTGGGCGGTGCCGGGCTCCCACCACGGTTCGGCGGCCGCCAGCTGCGTGCAGACAAAGTCCCAGTCGGCGACCTGCTCCCAGCTCATCCGGGTGCGCGGGCCGATGACGCCGGAGCGGTGGCCCATCACCATCGCCAGCGTGATGTCTTGCTTGCCGGCCTGGCCGAACTCGGGCCAGTAGCGTGCCACCGGGGCGTGCAGGTCCAGCTCGCCGCGGTCGGCGAGTTGGTGGACGCAGGTGGCCGACAGCCCTTTGGTGCCCGAGAGCACCGTCGTGAGGGTGTTCTGCTGCCAGGGCCGGGTGCGCGCCGCGTCGGCCCAGCCGCCCCACAGGTTGACGACCAGCTCGCCGTCCACCCACACGGCGACCGCCGCGCCGACCTCCTGGCGCAGCACGAAGTTGCGCTCAAACGCGTCGCGCACTCCTACGAAGTCCGACGCGCATGAGCCCTTGATTTGGACGTCGCTCATGGCGCCTTTCTGTCGAGTAGAACGTGTCCGAGCGGGCGACGGGAATCGAACCCGCGTCGCTAGTTTGGAAGACTAGGGCTCTACCATTGAGCTACGCCCGCAAGTTTTAGTCGAGCGAGACTGTATCTGGCGACGAACATCAAATCTAATCGAAGCGGTTTTGTGATCGCGTCGTGAGGTCTCGAGCTCGCCCCGCAGCCGGTGGCCAACCTGGTGATCACGGGCCGTAGGATCGCGAGGTCAGCGCGGGGTGTAGCGCAGCTTGGTAGCGCATCCGCTTTGGGAGCGGAAGGCCGCAGGTTCAAATCCTGTCACCCCGACCAGCGCCACCCGCCCCGCGCCGCGAACGCGGCCACACCGACCATCGAGGAGCACCACCGTGAAGAGCAGCGTCGAGCAGTTGAGCCCCACCCGGGTGCGGATCAACGTGGAGGTGCCGTTCACCGAACTGGAACCCGATTTCCAGCGCGCCTACAAGGAGCTGGCCAAGCAGGTGCGGCTGCCCGGCTTCCGGCCCGGCAAGGCCCCCGCCAAGCTGCTCGAGGCCCGGTTCGGCCGGGAGGCGATGCTCGACCAGGTCGTCAGCGAGGCGCTGCCGGCCCGGTACGGGCAGGCGGTGGTGGAGTCCGAGGTCCAGCCGCTCGGCCAGCCCAGCATCGAGGTCACCAAGAAGGAGTACGGCCAGGAACTGGCGTTCACCGCCGAGGTCGACGTCCGTCCCAAGCTCACCCTCCCCGACCTAGGCGAGCTGAAGGTCACCGTGGACCCGGTCGAGGTCCGCGACGAGGACGTCGACGCCGAGCTGGAATCGCTGCGCGCCCGGTTCGCCTCCCTGGAAGAGGTGGACCGCCCGGTGGAGCAGGGCGACTTTCTCACCATCGACCTGTCGGCAACCGTCGGCGGCGAGGACGTGCCGAACGCGCGCGCCGAGGGGCTGTCCTACGAGGTCGGCTCGGGCCGGCTCATCGCCGGACTCGACGACGCGGTGGTGGGGCTCTCCGTCGACGAGTCCAAGGAATTCACCGCGAAGATGGCGGCCGGCGAACACGCCGGCGAAGACGCCCAGGTCACCGTCACCGTCAGGTCGATCAAGGCGCGCAAGCTCGAGGAGCTCAACGACGAATTCGCCCAAATGGCAAGCGAATTCGACACCATCGACGAACTGCGCTCCAACCTGCGCGACCAGGTGGGTCAGGCCAAGCGCGCCCAGCAGGCGCAGCAGATCCGCGACGCCACCATCGAGGCGCTCCTCGAGCGCGTCGAGGTGCCGCTGCCGGAGGCGGTCGTCAAGGCCCAGGTCGACGGCGCGGTCCACAATGCGCTGCACAGCTTCGACCACGACGAGGCCAAGTTCGCCGAGGCCCTGCGGGCGCAAGGCCAGTCGCGCCAGCAGTTCGAGGTCGACGCGCACAACGCCGCGGAGACAGAGGTCAAGAAGCAACTGCTGCTCGACGCGCTGGCCGACGAGCTCGACGTGCAGGTCGGCCAGGACGACCTGACCGAGCGGCTGGTGGCGACGTCGCGGCAGTACGGCATCGAGCCGCAGCAGCTGTTCGGCTATCTGCAGGAGAACAACCAGCTGCCGGCCATGTTCGCCGACGTGCGGCGCAGCCTGGCCATCGCCGCCGCGGTGCGGGCGGCCACCGTCACCGACTCCGAGGGCAACACGATCGACACGAGCGAGTTCTTCGGCAATCGGGCTTCGGAGGCTGAGGAGGCCGACAATCGGGCTTCGGAGGCTGACGATGCCGAGCCGGTAGGCGAGGCTGAGGAGGCCGACGCGGCCGACGCCGACGCGACCGACAAAACCGACGAAGCCGGAGGCGACGCGGAACCGACCGAGTCTTGACGCTGTGAGCGAACGCGCCCATTCCAGGGGGTGCGTGGCCGCCCGACAGCGGGCTCGGTTGGTTAGGGTCGGTGCATAGAAGAACTCGAGAAAGCAGGTAACCCAGTCGTGACTGACATGCGTGTGCCCTCGCAGGGTCTCACCCTTACGGACTCGGTCTACGAGCGCTTGCTCTCCGAGCGCATCATCTTCCTCGGCTCGGAGGTCAACGACGAGGTCGCCAACCGGCTGTGCGCTCAGATCCTGCTGCTCGCCGCCGAGGACACCGACAAGGACATCTCCCTATACATCAACTCCCCGGGTGGATCGATCAGCGCCGGGATGGCGATCTACGACACCATGGTCCTGGCGCCGTGCGACATCGCCACCTACGCGATGGGCATGGCCGCCTCCATGGGTGAATTCCTGCTCGCCGCCGGCACCAAGGGCAAGCGCTATGCGCTGCCGCATGCCCGCATCCTGATGCACCAGCCGCTGGGCGGCGTGACCGGCAGCGCGGCCGACATCGCCATCCAGGCCGAGCAGTTCACCGTCATCAAGAAGGAGATGTTCCGGCTCAACGCCGAATTCACCGGGCAGCCGATCGAACGCATCGAGGCGGACTCCGACCGCGACCGTTGGTTCACCGCCCAGGAAGCCCTGGAATACGGCTTCGTCGACCACATCATCACCCGCGCCGCCACCATCACCAACGGAGAAGCCCAGTGAGTCCCCTCAATCCCCACACCCAGCCCCAGGCGCGGTACATCCTGCCGTCGTTCATCGAGCACTCGAGCTTCGGCGTCAAGGAGTCCAACCCCTACAACAAGCTGTTCGAGGAACGCATCATCTTCCTCGGCGTGCAGGTCGACGACGCGTCGGCGAACGACATCATGGCCCAGCTGCTGGTGCTCGAGTCGCTCGACCCCGACCGCGACATCACCATGTACATCAACTCGCCCGGTGGCGGATTCACCTCGCTGATGGCGATCTACGACACCATGCAGTACGTGCGCGCCGACATCCAGACGGTGTGCCTGGGCCAGGCCGCGTCGGCGGCGGCGGTGCTGCTGGCCGCCGGCACGCCCGGGAAGCGGATGGCGCTGCCCAACGCGCGGGTGCTGATCCACCAGCCGTCGCTGTCCGGGGTGATCCAGGGCCAGTTCTCCGACCTGGAAATCCAGGCCGCCGAGATCGAGCGGATGCGCACCCTGATGGAGACGACGCTGGCCCGCCACACCGGCAAGGATGCCTCGGTCATCCGCAAGGACACCGACCGCGACAAGATCCTGACCGCCGAAGAGGCCAAGGACTACGGGATCATCGACACGGTTCTCGAGTACCGCAAGCTTTCGGCGCAAACCGCCTGACACCTACAGGCTCGGTGCAAGCGCCGTCGCCACTTCGGCGATGTCGGCCGGCCCTACGCGGCAGCATCCCCCGACGATGCGCGCCCCGGCGGCGACCCACTGCCTCGCCAGTCGGGCTCGAAACCGCGACGGCCCGGTCCACGCCCGCCCATCCCACCGCTCGCCGCTGTTGGGATAGGCGATCACCGGCTTGCCGACGGCGCGGGCCGTCTCGACCGCGGGCAGCACGTCGTCGGGCGCGCAGCAGTTGACGCCGATCGCCACGATCTGCGAAACCCCGGCGGCCACCGCGAACGCCTCCGCGAGCGACTGTCCGGCGCGGGTCTGGGCCCCGGCGATCGTGTAGCTCAGCCAGGCCGGCACCCCGACCGACCGAACGAGGTCGACCAGCGCCTCGGCCTCGTCGACGTCGGGCACCGTCTCGAGCGCGAGCACGTCCGCGCCGGCGCCGGCGAGGATCTCCAGCCGGGGCCGGTGCCACCGCTTCAGCGCGGCAATCGAAAGCCCGTAGCGCCCACGGTATTCGGACCCGTCGGCCAGCGCCGCACCGTACGGGCCGATCGAAGCCGCGACGCGCAGCGCGTCGTCGCCGGCCTCGGCGCGCGCCGCCTTGGCCAGCTCGACGCTGCGGCGCAGCAGCCCGGCCGCGTCGTCCCGGCCGATCCCGCGGGCCGCGAAGCCCTCGAACGACGCCTGGTAGCTGGCCGTCGTCGCGATCCTGGCGCCGGCGCGAAAGTAGGCGGCATGCACGGCGACGATCTGCCGCGGATCGTCGGCCAGCAGCCTGGCCGACCACAGCGGATCGGACAGGTCATGGCCGCGCGCCTCCAGCTCGGTTGCCAGGCCGCCGTCGCTGATCAGCGCGGATTCGCCGCCCGGAACCCATCCCACCCCGCCACTGTAGGGTTGTTGCCTGGTGGTCTGCGTCGGTCGAGTTACGACCGCGACACGCCAAAGACACGGAATGCGCGTCTCGGCGAGTGACAGGCGCCGTCTGCCTATATGTTTCATCCAGACGAAACGGCATGTAATCCACGAATATCAACGACGCGATTCGGTGTTAACGGTCGCATCGGGCCCAAGCAAGCGGGTAGCGTCGGGGATTACATGCGGCACAGCTATACGAACGGCGACAAGGAAGTAGGCCCTCAGCAACATGGCGCGCATCGGAGACGGCGGTGACCTGCTGAAGTGCTCGTTCTGCGGGAAGAGCCAAAAGCAGGTCAAGAAACTCATTGCTGGACCCGGTGTCTACATCTGCGATGAGTGCATCGATCTCTGCAACGAGATCATCGAAGAGGAGCTCGCCGACGCCGACGACGTCAAGCTTGATGAACTGCCCAAGCCGGCCGAGATCCGCGAATTCCTCGAGGGATACGTCATCGGCCAGGACACCGCCAAGCGGACGCTGGCCGTCGCGGTCTACAACCACTACAAGCGCATCCAGGCCGGCGAAAAGGGCCGCGACTCCCGCTCCGAGCCGGTCGAGCTGACCAAGTCGAACATCTTGATGCTCGGCCCCACCGGCTGCGGCAAGACCTACCTCGCGCAGACGCTGGCCAAGATGCTCAACGTGCCGTTCGCCATCGCCGACGCCACCGCGCTCACCGAGGCCGGCTATGTCGGCGAGGACGTCGAGAACATTTTGCTCAAGCTCATCCAGGCCGCCGACTACGACGTCAAGCGCGCCGAGACCGGGATCATCTACATCGACGAGGTCGACAAGATCGCCCGCAAGAGCGAGAACCCGTCGATCACCCGTGACGTCTCGGGCGAGGGCGTCCAGCAGGCGCTGCTGAAGATCCTCGAGGGCACCCAGGCCTCGGTCCCGCCGCAGGGCGGCCGCAAGCACCCGCACCAAGAGTTCATCCAGATCGACACCACCAACGTGTTGTTCATCGTCGCGGGGGCGTTCGCCGGGCTGGAGAAGATCATCTACGAGCGCGTCGGCAAGCGCGGCCTGGGCTTCGGCGCGGAGGTCCGCTCCAAGGCCGAGATCGACACCACCGACCACTTCGCCGAAGTGATGCCCGAGGACCTGATCAAGTACGGCCTGATTCCCGAGTTCATCGGCCGGCTCCCCGTGGTCGCCTCGGTCACCAACTTGGACATGGAGTCGTTGGTCAAGATCTTGTCCGAGCCGAAGAACGCTCTGGTCAAGCAGTACACCCGGCTGTTCGAGATGGACGGCGTGGAGCTGGAGTTCACCGACGACGCGCTGGAGGCCATCGCCGAGCAGGCGATCCACCGCGGCACCGGCGCTCGCGGCCTGCGGGCGATCATGGAAGAGGTGCTGCTGCCGGTGATGTACGACATCCCGAGCCGCGACGACGTCGCCAAGGTCGTGGTGACCAAGGAGACCGTGCAGGACAACGTGCTGCCGACGATCGTGCCGCGCAAGCCGTCGCGCAGCGAGCGCCGCGACAAGAGCGCCTAACCACTCGGCGATGACGGCGGCACTGCCGCCTGTCGCTTCGGCGAGCCCTGCCGAGGTTCCGCGGCCCGGTGGCGCGCGGGTTTAAGACGGTCGGGCCCCTGGACGTGACCAATAACACAGTTTGGTGTTTTCCGCGCCGCGATCGGGCCCTGACTACGGGTTTTTACAATAATTCCGCCACATGTAATGCCACCGAGACGCTCATATAACCCTTAGAGAAGTGCCATACTTGGTACTACTAGTGACACACAAGCTCGCGGGCGCGGGAGTCGCCTAATCGGCGCGTAACCTAAAGCTCCAGCGGAGTGCCTATCCGGTTAACGAATTAGGAAGGCGGAGACGTGGATCCGATCGGCAGCGGAGCCGGCTCTGATTCTCACAATGGCTCCTCTGGCAACGGGGCACCCTCGCACAACGGAGCCGAACGCCAGCGCCTGGAACAGGTCGTCATTCGATTCGCCGGGGACTCCGGCGACGGCATGCAGCTGACCGGCGACCGGTTCACCTCCGAGGCGGCGCTTTTCGGCAACGACCTGGCCACCCAGCCGAACTATCCCGCCGAGATCCGCGCCCCCGCAGGCACATTGCCCGGGGTCTCGTCCTTCCAGATCCAGATCGCCGACTACGACATCCTGACCGCCGGCGACCGCCCGGACGTTTTGGTCGCCATGAACCCGGCGGCGCTGAAGGCCAACATCGGTGACTTGCCGCGCGGCGGCATGGTGATCGCCAATTCCGACGAGTTCACCAAGCGCAACCTGACCAAGGTGGGCTACGTCACCAACCCGCTGGAGTCCGACGAGCTGGACGACTACGTCGTGCATTCGGTGGCCATGACCACGCTTACGCTCGGTGCCGTCGAGTCGATCGGCGCATCGAAGAAGGACGGCCAGCGCGCCAAAAACATGTTCGCCCTTGGCCTTCTGTCGTGGATGTACGGGCGACCCATCGAAACCAGCGAGCGGTTCATCCGCGAGAAGTTCGCCCGCAAGCCCGAGATCGCCGAGGCCAACGTGCTGGCGCTCAAGGCGGGCTGGAACTACGGCGAAACGACCGAGGCCTTCGGCACCACCTACGAGGTGTCGCGGGCGACCCTGCCCGCCGGCGAATACCGCCAGGTCTCCGGCAACACCGCGCTGGCCTACGGCATCGTCGCGGCCGGTCAGCTGGCCAACCTGCAGGTGGTGCTCGGTAGCTACCCGATCACGCCGGCCTCCGACATCCTGCACGAGCTGTCCAAGCACAAGAACTTCAACGTCATCACCTTCCAGGCCGAGGACGAGATCGGCGGCATCTGCGCGGCGATCGGGGCTTCCTACGGCGGCGCCCTCGGGGTCACCAGCACGTCCGGACCCGGCATTTCGCTGAAGTCGGAGGCGCTCGGCCTCGCGGTCATGACGGAGCTGCCGTTGCTGGTCATCGACGTGCAGCGGGGCGGCCCGTCGACGGGGCTGCCCACCAAGACCGAGCAGGCCGACCTGCTGCAGGCGCTGTATGGCCGCAACGGGGAATCGCCGGTGGCGGTGCTGGCGCCGCGCTCGCCGTCCGACTGCTTCGAGACCGCGCTGGAGGCCGCGCGCATCGCGGTGTCCTACCACACCCCGGTGATCGTGCTGTCCGACGGCGCGATCGCCAACGGCTCCGAGCCGTGGCGCATCCCGGACGTCGAAACGCTGCGGCCCATCAAGCACCCGTTCGCGAAGGCGGACGAACCGTTCCAGCCGTACAACCGCGACCCCGAAACCCTGGCCCGCCAGTTCGCGATCCCGGGCACACCCGGGCTCGAACACCGCATCGGCGGGCTGGAAGCGGCGAACGGCTCCGGCAACATCTCCTACGAGCCGGTCAACCACGACCTGATGGTCCGGCTGCGCCAGGCCAAGATCGACGGCATCGAGGTGCCCGACCTGCAGGTCGACGATCCGACCGGGGACGCCGAGCTGCTGCTGATCGGGTGGGGCAGCTCGTACGGCCCGATCGGGGAAGCGTGCCGGCGGGCGCGCCGCAAGGGCATCAAGGTCGCCCACGCCCACCTGCGCTACCTCAGCCCGTTCCCGGCGAACCTCGGCGACGTGCTGCGGCGCTACCCGCAGGTGGTGTGCCCCGAGATGAACCTCGGGCAGCTGGCGCTGCTGCTGCGCGGCAAGTACCTGGTCGACGTGCAATCCGTCACCAAGGTCCAGGGTGTGGCGTTCCTCGCCGACGAGATCGGGCGCCTCATCCGCGCCGCCCTCGGCGGGACGCTGGCCGAAATCGAGCAAGACAAGGTGATGGTCGCCCGGATGGCGGCGGCAACGGTTGGAGCGGGAGCTATCGAATGACCGACCTGGTAGGCAACTTGGTAGGTACGGACCTGGACGTGACTTCGAGGTTGACCAAGAACGACGGCGTGCCCGCTTTGTCTCCTGAGGACCAGCCGCAGAAGGCCAAGGACTTCACCAGCGACCAGGAGGTGCGTTGGTGCCCGGGCTGCGGTGACTACGTCATCCTCAACACCATCCGCAACTTCCTGCCGGAGCTGGGCCTGCGCCGCGAGAACATCGTCTTCATCAGCGGCATCGGCTGCTCCAGCCGGTTCCCGTACTACCTGGAGACCTACGGGTTCCACTCGATCCACGGCCGCGCGCCGGCCATCGCGACCGGGCTGGCGCTGGCCCGCGAGGACCTGTCGGTGTGGGTTGTCACCGGCGACGGCGACGCGCTGTCGATCGGCGGCAATCACCTGATCCACGCGCTGCGCCGCAACGTCAACATCACCATCCTGCTGTTCAACAACCGGATCTACGGGCTGACCAAGGGCCAGTACTCGCCGACGTCGGAGGTCGGCAAGATCACCAAGTCGACGCCGATGGGGTCGCTGGACCAGCCGTTCAACCCGGTGTCGCTGGCGCTGGGCGCGGAGGCGACATTCGTCGGGCGCGCCCTGGATTCCGACCGCGCCGGCCTGACCGAGGTGCTGCGCGCCGCCGCTGAGCACCGGGGCGCCGCGGTGGTCGAAATCCTGCAGGACTGCCCGATTTTCAACGACGGCTCGTTCGACGCGCTGCGCAAGGAGGGCGCCGAGGAGCGGGTGATCAGGGTCCACCACGGCGAGCCAATCGTGTTCGGCGCCAACGGCGAATTCTGCGTGGTCAAGTCGGGGTTCAGCCTGGAGGTGGCCAAGACCGCCGACGTGGCCGTCGAGGAAATCGTGGTGCACGACGCGCACGCGGACGAGTCGGCCTACGCGTTCGCGCTGTCGCGGCTGTCCGACCAGAACCTCGACCACACGGTGTTGGGCATCTTCCGCGACATCAAGCGGCCCACCTACGACGACGCGGCCCGCTCGCAGGTCCGCGCCGCCCGGTCGTCCAAGCCGTTCGACTCCGCCGCCCTGCAGTCGCTGTTGCGCGGGCGCGACACCTGGACCGTCGACTGACGTGGCCGAGCTCAAGCCCGACGCAGTGTCACTGGCCGGGGTGATCCTCGCGGGTGGCGAATCGCGGCGCATGGGCCGCGACAAGGCCACGCTGCCCGGACCCGGCGGGGCCGCCACCATGGTCGAGTACGTCGTCGGCATCGTCGGGCAGCGCTGCGAGCCGGTGTTCGTCGTGGCCGCCCCCGGACAACCGTTGCCCGCCTTGAACGCTCGCATCGTGCGTGACGAGGTGCGGGGCCTGGGGCCGTTGCCCGCGGCCGGGAGGGGACTGCGCGCGGCCGGGGAGGCGGGCGCGAAGTTCGCTTTCGTCGGCGCCGTCGACATGCCGTTGCTCAAGCCCGAATTGATCGACGATCTGGTCCGCCTCGCGGTGGAGACCAACGCCGAGGTGGTGTTGCCGTGGGACGGTCGCAGCCACTACCTGGCGGCGGTGTACCGCACCGATCTGGCGGACCGGATCCAGGCGCTGGTGGCCGCCGGCGAGCGCAGGATGAGCGCCCTGATCGACGCCTCCGATGCCCAGCAGATCGTCCTGCCGGATTCGCGGTCGCTGGCAAACGTCAACACGGAAGCCGAACTACGCGCGCTCGTGAAGCCCGGCGTCTGAATTCGGCGCAAAGCGGTTTATGGCTTTTATTTAGAAGCTTTACGCGATCAATTGCGCGGCGACTTCGACCATTCTTTTTGCCGTAAATCAATTGCGATCGCGTAATTGCTCGCTCGGCGCCCCGCCTTCCGATCGATTTCGGATTCGGTTGCCCCGGCGGTGATTTCGGCATCGTCGCGATTCGCCGGTGCGGCCGTGCGGTCCGTTTCGGCCGATCCGTCCGCAGCGGCCACCGACGGACGAATTCGCTTGAGGTATAAGGCGGTCGGCACGCGCGGTCCAAGCGACGCCACGGGCGGGCCCGGCATGAGCCTTCCGGAAGCCGTTGCGTCACAACGAGTTCAGCGTCGCGGCGCCCCGAGTACCGTAACGGCGTGTCGCACGTCACTTCGACGGCACTTGCTGTAGCATGCGCGGACCCTCGCGCGCCCCGCGGCGCGCTGTTTCGTGCCCGTCGCGGCGCCTGCGCGCCACCCAAACGTGTTCCAGTTCACAATATCTGCGTGATTCGGGTCACGGTTTGAGAGAAATCCTCGCGGCCGCACGCGCGGCGAAAACGCGCGGTTGACCTGGAAAAATGGCGGCGCGATCGCGGCGTGATCGGCTCGTAATCGAAACGAGATATCCGAAATCCCGAGATGACGAATGCGATCCGTTTTCGTACGGTCCCTGGTAGCCCGAAACGGGTTAACGGAGAAGTAATCGAAAAATTGAATCCACGGACCCGCGTGCGAGCGGGGTTGCGGGCGGCGTAGGCCGCGCCGCGGCCAGGGGCAGTGCCCCGCCGGGCAGATCCAGACTGAGCCCGCCGCTGTCGTGCCTGAACGAGACGGCACGTTCCAAGCAGCTATTCCGCAGCAATCAAGCATCCCAGCCCACCGCCGTGGGCTTGCTTTGGCGCGCGCGCACCGCGAAAGGAAGAAATTTGAAGAACGTCCGCAAGACGCTCATCCTCGCCGCGATCACAGGAACGCTGGTGACGGTGCCATCCGCCACGGCCAGCGCGGAGCCGATGGGCATTGACCCGAACGTTTCCCCGATCGGTGCCCCCGACCTGCCCCCGCCACCGGCTCCGGACGCCCCGCCGGCGGCGCCCGTGGGCTTCGACCCCAACGCTGCGCCGCCGG
>NZ_LQPJ01000145.1 GCF_002101785.1 Mycobacterium palustre | reverse complement strand
AACACCGCTGACCCGAGCTCGGGCGCAAAACCGGTGTCGCGCATCGTTTCCAGCAGGTAGGCCATGGTGTTCACCGAACCAAGCGCGCTTCCGCCACGAGAGCTGCGGACCCACGCGAGGTACTCGAGAAATAGCGGCCGGTCGACGGACTGCGGTGCGGACACTCCGTTTGCGACAAGGTACTCGCTGAACACACGCGCGGCGCGAATCCACGTGCCGACGGTGTTCCACGCTGTGGCCGAGGTGACCAATTGCTGCTTCGCAAAGTCCTGCAAGACTTCGCGCAGCCAAGGCACCGCGATGCCGGACCAATCCAACGGCGCGCGCGTGTCCGGGCTTGCCGCGTCATCGGACTGCAGCGCGAACTCGAAACTGTCACGCCAGGCCCAGCGGTCGTCAGCCCACGGATCGGGGTCGGTGGCGCCTTCGAGCAGCCGGAAGAAGCTTCGTACATAGGGGGCGCAGACCTTGTCGAAGCTGCTGACGGGTGGCCAAAACTGCCTGATGAGGAGCAGCCATTGATCGGGCTCACGCTCGAGGAGCGAGTCGTCCACGCGGCCTTTGGCCGCGTGGATTAATGTCTTGAGGAACTTGCGCAGGCTGCGGTTCGGTGTCCAGTCGCCCCGGCTGATCTTTCGGCCGACGACGAACCGGATCTCATGCGCGACGCTGGCAGGCAGTTCCGTGAAATTGATGGGCCCGGGTGTGGGGCGGCCACGTGTTCTGCCGAGAGGACGCTGACCCTCGCGGGCCAGCCATTTCCGTATCGGAGCGCGTCCATCGCGCCACCACCGGAAGTAGTGTCCGTAGCACAGCCCGACACCATCACCTCCCTCGTCGGGGTTGCCGCCAAGCCAGTACACGTCGCGGCCGCAGTTCGGGCACGCGCACACGCCACGCGATCCTCGCCGGTTGTCACCGGCGGCGTCCCGGATGAGCCACTGCTCATTGCACCAGGGGCCCGGTTCGATCGGGAGCCGAGCGATCCGGTCGAGTTCGACGTTGTCCCATCTGTCGAACCTGTCGTGCTGGCCCGCCACCATCAGCGAGACGCATTCTCTGCGGGACGCCAGACCAGGTGTTCGGTGGCGCGCAGCCGGTCCCCGAGGTGATCGGCTGCCAAATGAATGTAGACGTCGGCACTGCTGGCGTGTGATTGGCCCAGCCGCGCGGCGATCTCCGGCGCTGTCCAGCCCGCGCGTGCAAGCGCAGTAGCGTGGGTATGCCGCAGAACGTGCGGATGCAAGTCGTCGATGCCGGCAGCAGAACCGAGGCGAGCCACCAACTGGTGGGCGTTGCTGTACGACAACGGCTTTCCAACGGGTTGGCGCGAGAGGTTGACGAACACGTAATCGGTGTCGAGCTCACGCAGTTCGCCTAACAGATAGTGCGCGTAGAGGTCGAAAAACCGCTGCGGCGCGTCCACCGAGAAATCACTGCGCTGCTTGGACAGGACGCCATTCGCGTTGTCGGTGCGACGCCGCACCCACACGAGGCGCCGCATCGGGTCGAGGTCCGCGTGGCGCAGCCCCAGCGCCTGACCGACGCGAAGGCCAACGTCGTAAAGGGCCGACAGTAACAACCGATCCCGAGCCGACGTGGCGAGGTCTTGAAGCTTGGCGAAATCCGTCTCGAAATCGATAACCGACACCGTCTCTGCCGAGGGTTTACCCCGGCGTGCCAGCCGCGGCTGCTTTTGTGGGCGCTTCTTCTCTACGTGTGCCAAGAAGCTACGCGACGACCGTGGCGCACGAGCCGGGTTACGTGTGAGTACCAACTCCTTCGGTCCGCGTCCCTCAATGCGATGGAACTCGTAGAATTCGCGCACCGCGGCGTTTACTGCCTTGACGGTCCCTGTGGAACGGGATCCTCCACCCCGCACGGGCAGCGGTGGAAGACCGGCCGACAGCGCGCCGACGAAGTCGCAGAGGTTGTCGAAAGTCACGCACTCCCAACCGATTCCGCGTGCGCGCAGCCACCTATAAAGCAGCGCCAAGTGCAGTGCGTAGGAGCGGACCGTATTGCTGGACCGATCGACTGCGCGCAACCAGTTGAGAAACTGCTCTACTTCGACGAGCGGTAGCCCTCGCTCATCAACGAGTGTCCACGACCGCGACCCGTGTACCGTCACGGGCCGCACACGCGCCGTGAGCGTCGCTCGACGCGCGCCTGCAGATAACTCGGTCATGACTGAAACGTAAAACCGACCACCGACACCTTGGCGGGAGCGGTGTCGGCGGGCTGACTTACCGCACGAGGCCGCCGGGCCAGTGTCTATGGTGATCCTTCGAGATCTTAAGGAGGTTGCCGCGCACCACTTTAAGGTCGGTGGTGGAAGGGACGTCGTCGTCGTGGCTGCCCGGATTGAGCACCTTGGGGAAGGTCTTCCATTGGCCCTTCTCCGCGTTGCCATCGATGACAAACGGGAACACCAGCGGAAACAGGTCGCCGAGCGTGGATGCTTTCGCCTCGACGTCATCGATTGTGGTCGGCGTCCCGGAATCGGTGAGGCCTGTGGCCACGATTTGCTTGGCGAGCCGCTCAGCGGCCGACCGCATTGTGTTACATGCGGCTCGTCGGCCCTTCGCCGTAGGCGCATACAGGCTCTCTTCGGCCTCGAGCATCAGCTGTCCGAAGACGTCCGAAGTCTGTGTCGGTTCAGTACCCGCGATGATGTCGATCAGATCCAGGTTGTACGCGATGTAGTCGCTTCCGCCATGGTTGGTCTGGGCCCACTCGGCAAGCTTGCTGTCGAACGTGGTCATGATGACCTGGGTGTCCGCGTTGAGCAGCTGGCCCAGAGTGTTTTGAACGAAGGTGAGGCGATGGTCGGCATCGCTGCCGGGTATGGGGTCGTCGAGCACGACGACCGGCGCGCCCAACAGTTCTGTGCGGGCCAGAAAGATCGACAGGCCCAAAGCGTTGAGCTGTGAGTCGCTGTAGACGCCGAGGGCTTCCCGCTCGACGGGCTCGCTGACGGGATCGGCGCGTAGTGCGGCGATGAGGTTAACGAACAGCGCGCCGCCGGCACGACGTTTGATGCCGCCGAATCCGACAAGTTCCTCAGGTCGGATGGTGCCCCACCACTTGGTGATCGTGTCGCTCATCTGGGCGAAGCGCGCGTCTAACACCGTTCCAGCGGCTTCGCGCAACGCCTTCTCGGCAGCGTTGAGACGTTTGATCGTGCGCTGTCGCACCGCCTCTGCGACAACGTCGGTGACCAAGTCGGCGCGCCGTGAGAGCAATTCGGCGAGCTCGCTGAGTCCACTAATAGTGATGCGGTCCCGCGTCGCCGCCTCGACTGCGATCCGCAGTGCCCCAGCGTGGCGGCTGTACTCCTCGGCGGTTGCTATGAGGTTCAGGGCAGCGGTGTTGATCTCGCGATAGTAAGCGTCCAGTCCGCTCGGCACGGCCTGGCGGCTGGCGACAGCGTCGCCGGCCTGTTCGACGCCGCCGCGCGCGAGGGTGATCGCCGCAGTGAGGCTGCTGGCGGTCGCTGCGACACGGCTGGCTTGAGCTCTCGCGTTGGTGACAAGGATGGTCTCGACGCGGAGGTCACGGAGAGCGTCGGTGGCCAGAACCAGTTGATCGTCGGTCCAATTGGCGGCAGGGGGCACGGTTTGGGCTGCGGCAGTTGCGAACTGGTCGAGGCTGTGGCGCGCGTCGTTCAAGGTGCGGGCGACGGCTCTAGCCGCGTCACCGAGGGCCTCGGTGCGGCGCACATGGTCGCGCAGCAGGGCGACCCGTTCGGGCGTCAGTGCGTCGTCGGTGCCGCAGACGGGGCACTGCGTCGGATGCTCGAGCGTGGCGTACTCATCGACGCCGAGCACGGCTTCGAGCACGGGTGTGAGTCGAGCCGCGTGCTGGTCGGATTCGGCCAGGGCCCGGCTGTAGGCGACGAGGTCGGGAGTGGTCGCAGTGCCAGCGGGTGGTGTCCCGGTTGTGAACGCCGAGAGCGGGAATGCTTGTTCGCGTTGGGCGTTCAGGGCGGCGGTGATTGCGGTGTGGAGGTCGTCGACCGTGTCAAAGGTAGGGGTTGCGCCGTCGCCGTCGCGGTCGGTGAGGATCGCCGCGCCGGCCTCGAGCAACGCCTCGTCGACCGCCGTGCGGACGGCGTCTACACCGAGGGGCTTCTTCGTGAGTGCAGTGATCGCCGCGCCGGCCGAGGTGGCGGGCGTAGCAGAAAGCGCCTCCACCAGCTTCAGCGCGGCGCCTGGCTGCTCGGACTCGACGCGTCCACGCGCTGCTCTGACCCGCTCACGAAATTGATCGAGGTCGGTTAACGACAACAAGGCTTTGAAATAGCCGACGCGTTGCTTGGGCTCGGTGGACAGCACGTGGCGCAAGGTGTGTTGCAGAAGCACGGGCGCGCGCACCGGCGGATCAGCTAGGGTCAGGCCGACCTGCTCGAGATCGGTGACCTCGACGCCGTCGAGCAGCAGACGGCTCTCGCATTCGGTGCCTTGTCCGAAGTCGCACAGCAGTTCACGGCGGATTTGGTGGGTGACGCCGTCGTGGCCGCGCAGCACCGCTTCGACGTAGACATCGGTATCTGTCGGCGGTAAGTGCGCGTTGCGCAGGCTGTCGTTGTACTCGGCCTTGGCGCCGCCGAGCAGATCCCGGCGGCTGCTGCGGCCGCTGAGTAGGAACTCGATCCCCTCCGCGAGACTGGTCTTACCCTGGCTGTTCCCGGCGTGCACCACAACCAGCGGCGCGTCGAGTTGCAGGACGCGCGCTTCATTACCGAACGCTCGGAAGCCGCGGATTTCCAACGACATCAACCGCGGACGGTTCACAGTGGTCACGACGACTGCCGCCATTTGGCAATAACGGCGTCGAGCGCTGTGTCGACGTCCTCTTCGCTCCCGGCCTGAGCGACGGCCTCAGCGAGCGCGCGGGCGTCGCGCTGTCCGGCGGCATCGCCGGATAGCTGCTTTAGCAGCGCATCGAGGTTAGGAAGCAGATCGCTCACCGGAGCGAGCGTACCGGTCACCATGTGAGATTCGACGCATGCTTTGTCACCCGTCAAAGAATTCCTATAGATAACCCGAACGTGACGGCCGCGCTCGCAGATTGTCAGGCCCGTCGCGGACGTCGAACTCATCGGTCGATCAGCTGCAGATAACGATTCCCCTAGGCTCCACGGACCCGACTTAAACCGTTGCAATCACGGGGCGACGGAATGACTGCCGAGCACCCCGGTACGGCGCCGAAAGTTTCTGCGGTTGGCGGTCCGATGATCCTCCGATCCGCAGCGCCCGTTACGGCCGCGGCTGCACCTCGACGCTGGGGGGCCGCGGCGACGACTCCTCGCGATCGGAACGCATCGAACGGCGGACGACGCTGAACGCGATGGCGCCGCCGCCGAGCACCAGCACGGCGGCGCCCGCGATGACGAGCGGGCGCCTGGAGCGGCGCTGCTTGCGGCGCGCGTCCTGCAGCGCCTGCGGCAGGTTGGTGACCACCTCCTGCGCGGCGGCCAGCTCCTGAGCGAGGGTCTCCTGCGCGGCGGCCAGTTCCCGGGCCAGCCGGCCCTCGCGGTAACGCCGGCGAAGCTCCGAAGCGGTCGCCTGCGCGGACTGGACCCCAAGGCCGAGCGCTCCTCGCGTGACGTCCACCGGTCCCCACACCGTGTTGGCCAGGCCCCGGGTCAGTCGCGCCCGCGGGGTCAGTCGGTTGTCCGTCTTCGCGCTCATCTGCCGCCTTTCTGTGCCGCCCGTTCGGTGCCCTTCAGCCTGCCACCAAACCGACGCCGAAGGGACTATCGGGGGCACCGGGGTGACGGCGCCGTCCCACCGGCGAACGACACCCGCTGCGGCCGGGTCCGCGCGTGATGGCAGACTTGGCTGCCGTGACTAACCCCTTTCAGACCGCTACCGCAACGCTGCACACGAACCGCGGAGACATCAAGGTTGCCCTGTTCGGAAACCACGCGCCGAAGACCGTCGCCAACTTCGTCGGTTTGGCGCAGGGCACCAAGGAGTACTCGACCCAAAACGCGTCGGGTGGTCCCTCCGGCCCGTTCTACGACGGCGCGGTCTTTCACCGGGTGATCAAGGGCTTCATGATCCAGGGCGGCGATCCGACCGGCACCGGTCGCGGCGGCCCCGGTTACAAGTTTGCCGACGAGTTCCACCCCGAGCTGCAATTCGACCGGCCCTACCTGCTGGCGATGGCGAACGCGGGTCCCGGCACCAACGGCTCGCAGTTTTTCATCACGGTGGCCCAGACCCCGCACCTGAACCGGCGCCACACCATCTTCGGCGAGGTCTCCGATCCCGACTCGCAAAAGGTGGTCGACGCGATCGCGACGACGGCCACCGACAGCAACGACCGGCCCACCGACCCGGTCGTGATCGAGTCGATCACGATCTCCTAGACGCCCGCGGTCACGCCCGGTTGCGCCCCGCGTAGCCGGCGTCGGTGAGCGCGTCGAGCACCTCCAACGGGTTCGTTCCGAGGTCCCAACGGGAGAAGAGCCGCAGGCCGCCGTCGACCGTTTCGACCTCAAGCAACCGGACGGTGCGGCCGTGTCGGCGAAACTCGGTGATGCGGATGACCTTGATGTCGGACCGTTGCAATACCTGCGTTCTAAACCAGCCCCGCAGCACCAGGCCGTCCGGGGTGATTGCCAGCTTGGGGCGCGCGCGCCACGTCAGCCCCGCAAACAAGATCAGACCCGCCGCGGCAATGCCGGTGAGGATGCGGCCCGGCGCGTCTGTGACTAGGGTCACACAGGCGATAGCCATCAAAACGCCCGCGGCCCCGCAACCAGCGATTCCTGTCGCGCGCGGCTCCCATTGCGTTTGCTGCATGCGGTTCCTAGGCCCCCCTACCATTGCCGATGCAGTTATCCACAAGCGCTATCAACAGTGGGGATAAATCACACGCGTGTGATTGGGCGTGCGGGACGTTGCTGAACCAGTTAAAAATCGAGCGCAAGATGAATTCATTACGGCTCTGGTGTCGATCAGTGCCAGCGCATCGTGAGCAACAAACCGGTGATCATGAAAGCGAACGCGATCGCGTAGTTCCACGGCCCGAGTTGGGCCATCCAATTCAGCGCCGCCGGGGCCTGGCTTCCGACGGCCGCCAATTGAAAGACCATCAGCCAGACGAGCCCGATCAGCATGAGCCCGACGAACAGGCACACGAACCACACGCTGGACGGTCCGACCTTCACCTTGACCGGCGTGCGGCTCACCGCGCTGACGGCGAAGTCGTTCTTCTTGCGGACCTTGGACTTGGGCATGATTTCCTCGGGTGATAGCTCTTGATCGACTCGGCAACGCGTTGTGCGCGGCGGGGTGCGACGATAACGGTTGCAGCTGCACGAATAACTCGGCTACGAGACTAACTCACCTGGCCCGGTGACCAGGAAAACGGAGACTCGATGTTGGACAAGCGCCGCTCCCCCTGGCGCTTCGGCGTGCCCCTGGTGTGCCTGTTGGCGGGGTTGCTGCTGGCGGCGACGCACGGGGTGTCCGGCGGTGCGGAGATCCGCCGCAGCGACGCGCCGCGCCTGGTGGATCTGGTCCGCGAGGCGCAATCTTCGGTGAATCGCCTCAGCGCCGAACGCGACGCGCTGGTCCAAAAGATCGATTCGACCCACGGCCGCTCGGCGAACACGGCGCTGGCGGCCATGGTGCGCCGGTCCGCCGAGCTGGCCGCGGAGGCGGGCCTGGATCCCGTCCACGGGCCGGGTTTGGTGGTGACCCTGCAGGACGCGCAGCGCGACGCTAACGGGCGCTTCCCACGCGATGCCTCCCCCGACGACCTGGTGGTGCACCAGCAGGACATCCAGGCCGTCATCAACGCCATGTGGAGCGCGGGCGCCGAGGCGATCCAGATGCAAGACCAGCGGATCATCGCGACGTCCGTGCCCCGCTGCGTCGGCAATACGCTGCTGCTCAACGGGCGCACCTACAGCCCGCCCTACACGATCAGCGCGATCGGCAACGCCGCGGCCATGCAGGCCGCTCTGGCCGCCGCCCCGCTGGTGATCCTCTACAAGCAGTACGTGGTCCGGTTCGGCCTCGGCTACCGCGAAGAGGTCAAGCCGGACGTGCAGATCGTCGGCCATTCCGAACCCGTGCGGACGCATTACGCGCAGCCGGCCGGCCCGCTGGGGTACTGAGCGGCATCCCCGCCGACGGCCGGACGGTACCCTGGCACGATGCGGATCCTGGTTGTCGACAACTACGACAGCTTCGTGTTCAACCTGGTGCAGTACCTCGGCCAGCTCGGTGTCGAGGCCGAGGTGTGGCGCAACGACGACGCCCGGCTCTCCGACGAGCGCGCCGTCGCCGCGCGATTCGACGGTGTCCTGCTCAGCCCCGGGCCGGGCACGCCGGAACGCGCGGGCGCCTCGATCGGCATGGTGCGAGGCTGCGCCGACGAGCGCACCCCGCTGCTGGGGGTCTGCCTGGGACACCAGGCGATCGGCGTCGCATTCGGCGCCACCGTGGACCGCGCGCCCGAATTGCTGCACGGCAAGACCAGCAGCGTCTTCCACACCAATGCCGGTGTCTTACAAGGGCTTCCGGATCCGTTCACCGCGACCCGCTACCACTCGCTGACGATCCTGCCGGAATCGTTGCCGGCGACGCTGGAGGTCACCGCGCGGACCCGCAGCGGCGTGATCATGGGCGTGCGGCACACCGAGCTGCCGATTCACGGTGTGCAGTTCCATCCGGAGTCGATCCTGACCGAGGGCGGCCACCGGATGCTGGCCAACTGGCTTGCCTGCTGCGGCTGGACACGCAACGACACGCTGGTACGCAGGCTGGAAAACGAGGTCCGCGCGGCGGTGCGGCCGTATTTGCCGGCTTCCGAGGCCGGCGCGGCGGCTACTGACCGAACTTCAGCGTGATCACGCCGTCCCGGTTGCAACCGGTCCCCGCCGGCGGGCTCTGATACACCACCCGGTGCGACTGGGAGCTGCCGGCGTCGACGTCGGGGCCCTTGTCCAAAAACCCGGTCCAGCCCAGCGCGCGTAGCCGCGGCTC
The DNA here is from genome assembly GCF_002101785.1 of Mycobacterium palustre. Taxonomy (GTDB): domain Bacteria; phylum Actinomycetota; class Actinomycetes; order Mycobacteriales; family Mycobacteriaceae; genus Mycobacterium; species Mycobacterium palustre. The sequence goes on along the minus strand of NZ_LQPJ01000145.1, from coordinate 11,087 downwards.
GGCGTCCGTCCAGAACATCCCGGACAGGTCGGGCATCACGAACTGATTGCCCTTCGACACCTGAAGCTCGATGACCGAGTCCACCGGAACCGTCTGGCCCTTGGCCGGATTGGTGCCGATCACCTCGCCCGCCGGGCGGGTGCTGTCCACCTGAGCCTGGCTGAACTTGCTGAAACCGTAGACGGTCAGGTTCTTTTGCGCGGTGTCGACGGTCTGGCCCGCCACGTCGGGGATCTGCTTGGTCTCGGGACCGGAGCCGACGATGACGGTGATCACGTTGGTGATCGCCGACGTCTGGTTGGCCGGCGGGTTGGTCCCGATCACCTTGCCCAGCAGCTCCGGGCTCGACGGCGAATTCGCCTGCTTGAACTTGCCGAACCCGGCGGCCTTGAGCTTGCTGACCGCGTCGCTGTAGCTCAGCGACGAGACGTCGGGCACCTCGCGCTGCTCGGGTCCGGTGGAGACGTTGATGGTGATCTCGTCGCCGGCGCTCACCGACGCGTTGGCACCCGGGTCGGTGCTGATCACGTGGTCGGGCGGCACCGTCGAGTCCGGCTTCTGCAGGGTGCGCGTCTTGAATCCCCGATTCTGCAGCGCCGCAATGGCATCGGCGGAGACCTGGCCGCGCACGTCGGGCACCTGGACGTCGCGGGTGCTGCCGCCGAACGTGTTGAACGCGATGACGACCACGATGGTCAGCACCGCGAGCACGGCGACCGCGACCACCCACCGACCGATGGAACCGCCGGCGCGGTCTTCTTCGGCGGTCTCCAGGCGTTGACGCGGCAACGGATCGGTGCGCGGGCCCCCCAGGTTCGACGCCGCCGACGCCAGAAACGAGCTGCGCTCGGCGTCAGTGAGCACCTTGGGCGCCTCGGGCGTCTCACCGTTGTGCACCCGGACCAGGTCGGCGCGCATCTCGGCCGCGGTCTGGTACCGGTTGTCCGGATTCTTCGCCAGCGCCTTGAGGACGACGGCGTCGAGGTCGGCGGAGATGCCCTCGTGCCGTTTCGACGGCGGGATCGGGTCCTCGCGCACGTGCTGGTAGGCCACCGCTACCGGTGAGTCACCGGTGAAAGGTGGCTCGCCCGTTAGGATTTCGTACAGCACGCAGCCGAGCGAGTACACGTCCGAGCGGGCATCGACCGGGTCGCCGCGCGCCTGCTCGGGCGACAGGTACTGGGCGGTCCCGATCACCGCCGCGGTCTGGGTGACGCTGTTGCCGCTGTCGGCGATCGCGCGTGCGATGCCGAAGTCCATCACCTTGACCGCGTTGGTGTGGGAGATCATGATGTTGGCCGGCTTGACGTCGCGGTGGATGATGCCGTTCTGGTGGCTGAAGTTCAGCGCCTGGCAGGCGTCGGCGATGATCTCGATCGCGCGCCGGGCCGGGAGCGGGCCGTCGTTGTGCACGATGTCGCGCAGGGTCACGCCGTCGACGTACTCCATGACGATGTAGGGCAACGGCCCCGTGGGCGTTTCGGCCTCACCGGTGTCGTAGACCGCGACGATCGACGGGTGGTTCAGCGCGGCGGCGTTTTGCGCCTCGCGGCGGAAGCGGAGGTAAAAGCTGGGGTCGCGGGCCAGGTCGGCGCGCAGCACCTTGACCGCGACGTCACGGTGCAATCGGACGTCGCGGGCCAGATGAACCTCGGACATGCCCCCGAAACCGAGGATTTCGCCGAGCTCATAGCGGTCGGACAGGTGCTGCGGGGTGGTCATTGCGGTATCTCGTGTGGGGCCGGCGACGGGCCGGGCGTCAAAGGACCCACCCAGCGTGGTTCGGGCGGCCCGCTGTGAAGTCCAGAATTACCTATCGGCGCGCCATCCGTCCAATCCAGCCGCAACCGCGGAGCCGCTCCGGTCGGTGTCTTGCTCGTAGCGGTCGGCGGCGTCCCGGTGTCGGTGACCGTCGGGGGCGGCGGCTGTTCGGTGTCGGCGCGGGAGTTGATGACGATGAGCACCGCGATGATGATCGCCAGCGCCCCGAGCACCCCGGCGGCCCACAACAGCGCCCGCTGGCCCGACGAGAAAGTGCGCCGGGCCGGGGGCGGCCGCCGACCACCCGTGTGCGGCCCGGATCGGCGGGCGGGAGTGCGGCCGGGCACGGCCGCCCTGGCCTGCGGGCTGGACGGGATGGCCGCCGGCGAGGCCCGCCCGGGCGGGGGTGACTGGCTGGGTCGCGGGGGCCGGCGGCCGGCTCGCACGGCGGCGACGGCGTCGGCGAACGGCCCGCCGCTGCGGTAGCGCATCTGCGGGTTCTTGACCAGCGTGATCTCGATGAGCTCGCGCACGTTGGGCGGCAGCTCGGCGGGCAGCGGCGGCGGGGGCTCCTTGATGTGCTTCATCGCCACCGTCAACGCGCCGTCGCCGGTGAACGGCCGCTTGCCCGAAACCACCTCGTAGCCAACGACTCCCAGCGAGTAGACGTCGCTGGCGGGGGTGGCGTCGTGGCCAAGGGCCTGCTCCGGGGCGATGTATTGGGCGGTGCCCATCACCATTCCGGTCTGGGTCACCGGCGCGGCGTCGACGGCCTTGGCGATGCCGAAGTCGGTGATCTTCACCTGGCCGGTGGGCGTGATCAAGATGTTTCCCGGTTTGACGTCGCGGTGCACCAGACCGGCGGCGTGCGCGACCTGAAGCGCCCGGCCGGTCTGCTCGAGCATGTCCAGCGCGTGGCGCAAAGACAGCCGGCCGGTACGCTTGAGCACCGAGTTCAGCGGCTCGCCGTTGACCAGCTCCATCACCAGGTACGCCGTGCGCCCCTCCCCGTCCAGCTGGCTTTCGCCATAGTCGTGCACTTGGGCGATTCCAGGATGGTTCAGCATCGCGGTGGTGCGCGCCTCGGCGCGGAACCGTTCGATGAACTCGGGGTCCTGGGAGAACTCCTGCTTGAGCACCTTGACCGCGACCCGTCGGCCCAGCCGGCTGTCCACCGCCTCCCACACTTGACCCATGCCACCGGTGGCGATCAGGCGCTGCAGGCGGTACCTGCCAGACAGCGTCACACCAACTCGCGGGCTCATGGTCCTCCCTGTAGCGCGGCCTCGATCACGGCCCGCCCGATCGGCGCGGCCAACGCGCCGCCGGTCGCGGACAGCCGGTCGCCGCCGTTCTCCACCAGCACGGCCACGGCAACCCTCGGCGCCTGCGCGGGCGCGAACGCGATGTACCACGCGTGCGGCGGAGTGTTGCGCGGGTCGGTGCCATGCTCTGCTGTACCGGTCTTGGATGCGATCTGCACGCCGGGAATGGCCCCTTTCTGCTGCGCGACCTTCTCGGCGCTGACCATCAGCTCTGTTAGCTTAGCGGCGACCTGCGGGGACACCGCGCGGCGCTGTTGGTAGGGCACGGTGCTGCTGATGTTGGACAGGTCCGGTCCCTTGAGGCTGTCGATCAGGTAGGGCTGCATCGTCACCCCGGCGTTGGCGATGGTCGCGGCGATCTCGGCGTTTTCCAGCGGCGTCAGCGCCACGTCCTTTTGACCGATGCTCGACATCCCCAGCGCCGCGGCGTCCGGGATGATCCCGACGGTCGATTCGGCGACCTGCAGCGGAATCACGCTGGGTGTGCTGTCCAGCCCGAACGAGTGCGCCGTGGTGCGCAGCGCGTCGGCCCCGGTGCGGATGCCCAGTTCGACGAAGGCGGTGTTGCAGGACTTGGCGAACGCCTCCTTCAGCGACACCGTCGGCTCGTTGCCGCACGGCGTGTCACCGTAGTTCTGCAGCACGGCGGTGCTGTTGGGCAGCGGAATGGCGGCCGCCGCGGTGAGCTGCTCGGTCTCGGTCGCGCCGGCCTGCAACGCCGCCGCGGTGGTGACCACCTTGAACGTCGAACCCGGTGGGTAGGTCTCGGAGATAGCCCGATTGGTCAACGGGCTGTCCGGGTCGTCGCGCAGCCGCTGCCAGGCCTGCGCCTGCACCTCGGGGTCGTGCGACGCCAGCAGGTTGGGATCGTAGGACGGCGACGACACCATGGCCAGGATCTTGCCGGTGGACGGCTCCAGGGCCACCACGGCGCCTTTGCAGGGCCCGCCGCAGCCCTGCTGCATGGCGTCCCACCCGGCCCGCTGGATCCGCGGGACGATCGTGGTGTCGACGTTGCCGCCGCGCGGATCGCGGCCGGTGAAGAAATCGGCCAGCCGGCGCCCGAACAGCCGCTCGTCGGACCCGTTCAACAGGGGGTCTTCGGCGCGCTCCAGCCCCGAGCTCGAGTAGCGCAGCGAGTAGAACCCGGTCACCGGCGCATACACCGCGGGGCTCGGATAGACCCGCAGGAATCGAAAGCGGCTGTCGGTGGCCACCGAGTAGGCCAGCAGCTGGCCGCCCGCGACGATCTGGCCGCGCTGGCGCGAATACTCGTCGAGCAGCACCCGCTGGTTGCGCGGGTCGGCGCGCAGCCCGTCGGCGGCGAAGACCTGGGTCATCGTGGCGTTGAGCAGGAGCAGCACCATCAACGCCATCACGGTCACCGAGATCCGGCGGAGAGAGGCGTTCATACCCGCTCGATTACCTCGGTGCTGGCCGCCGCAATCGGCGACGTTTTCCGCGGCCGGGTGCGCAGGGGTCGCCGGGCGCTGTGCGAAATACGCGCCAGGATGGCGAGCAGCACGTAGTTCGCCAGCAGCGACGAGCCGCCGTAGGACATCCACGGTGTGGTCAACCCCGTCAGCGGGATCAGCCGGGTCACGCCGCCGACGACGATGAACAGCTGGATCGCCAGGGTCGACGCCAGGCCCGCGGCCAGCAGCTTGCCGAAGCTTTCGCGGGTGGCGATCGCGGTGCGCAGGCCCCGGACGATGACGATCGTGTAAAGCATCAGAATGCTTGCCAGACCGACCAATCCGAGCTCTTCGCCGAACGCGGCGATGATGAAATCGGTGGAGGCCGCGGGCACGGTGTCGGGCTGGCCGTTGCCCAGACCGGTGCCGAAGATGCCGCCGGTGGCAAAGCTGAACATCGCCTGCACCAGTTGGTATCCGCCGCCGTCGGGGTCGGCGAACGGGTCCCACCACATCTGCACCCGAAGCCGGACGTGGTCGAAAAGGAAGTACGCGGCAACGCTCCCCACCGCGAACAGCGCCAGGCCGATGAGGACCCAGCTGAAGCGCTGGGTCGCGAGGTAGACGACCACCAAAAACGACGTGTAGAGCAAAAGCGAAGTGCCCAGGTCTTTTTCGAAGATCATCACGCCGATCGAGATCACCCAGGCCGCCAGCAGCGGCGCGAGGTCACGCGGTCGGGGCAGGGTCATGCCCATGAAATGCTTGCCCACGCTGGTGAACAGGCCGCGCTTGGCGATCAGCACCGCCGAAAAGAAGATCAGCAACAAGATTTTGGAGAACTCGGCGGGCTGAATGGAGAAGCCGGGCAGGCGAATCCAAATTTTGGCGCCGTTCTGTTCCGACAGTGAGGCGGGCAGCAGGGCTGGGATCGCCAAGAAGATCAGGCCCGCCACCCCGCAGATGTAGCCGAAGCGCGCCAGCTGGCGGTGGTCTTTCAGATACGTGACCACCAGCGCGAAGGCGGTCACCCCGACCACGGTCCACAGCAGCTGCTGCGTTGCGCTGGGATGGCGACGACCGCTGAGCTCGTTGTTGACGAGGTCGAGGCGATGGATCATCACCAAGCCAAGTCCGTTGAGCAGAGCCACGATTGGCAGCAGGAGCGGGTCGGTGTAGGGGGCGAAGCGCCTGACGGCGAGGTGCGCGGCGCCGAACACCATCAGGAATATCAGTCCGTAGCTCAGCAGGTTCCAGCGCAGGCCGCGCTGCTGGTTCGCTTCGACGATGAGCAACGCGGCGACGGTGATGAGCGCGGCAAAGCACAGCAACAGCAGTTCGGCGTTGCGCCTGGTGGGCAGCGGAGGCGTCACCGCGACGGGCGGCTGCAGCTGGGTCGTCATGCAACCGCCCGGCAGTCGATGCCCGGCTGCGGTGGGGGTGGCGGGAGCGCAGTCACCGTTTGAGTGGTGGTGGGCGACGTGGTCGCGGGCGCTGCGGGAGTGGTGCTTGCGGGGGTGCTGGTCGAACTGGTGGCCGGCGGGATGCCGCTGGACGAGGTAGGGGGCGCTGTGACGTTGGGTTCCGTTGTCCCGCCGGCGGTCGACGGGGCCTGGGGGCTGGGCGGGGAGGTGGCACGCGGCGGCGGACACGGCGGCAACAGGGAGTTGGCCGAGAGTCGCCGCAGTTGACCGATGGCGTCATCCAGGGTGCCGGCCGGAAGGCCGGCCTGAACCTGAGCCCGTTCGGGTGCCCGCAGATCCTGCAGTTGGATCAGGCGGCAGTCGAGGTGACCGTGGATCTGGTTGAAGCTGATCAGCGAAAGGTCGTTGCGGGCGTTCAGGCAGCCGATCAGATAGGGCTCGTGCAGCGACATGCCCAGCAACGACCCCTGGATTCCCCGCAGGATCGACACCATGCCGTTGTATTCGGCGACGTAGTAATTGCTGCGGATGATGGCCCGCCCGATGCCCAGGCCGGCCAGCACCAGCAGCACGACGAGGGTGACAACGATCGCCATTCGCCGGCGTGACCACCGCGACCGCCGCTGCGTTTCCTCTTGCGGCGCAACGCGTTTGGCGGCGTCGTCGCGGGGCCTGATGGCGGAAGCGCGCCCAGCCGAGGTGTTGGGCAGCGTCAGCTGGTCATCGTCGCCGGAGACGGCGCCGGCGAGGATCGGCTGGGTCTGGCCGTAGTCGTAATCGACGACGTCGGCGACCACGACGGTGACGTTGTCCGGCCCCCCGCCGCGCAGCGCCAACTCGATGAGGCGATAGGCAGCCTCGGACACGTCGGGGATCTGCAGGGCCTCGAGGATCGTCTCGTCGCTGACCGGGTCGGACAGCCCGTCGGAGCACAGCAGGTAGCGGTCGCCGGCGCGAGCCTCCCGCATCGTAAGGGTGGGTTCCACCTCGTGGCCGGTCAGCGCCCGCATGATCAGCGAACGCTGCGGATGGCTGTGCGCCTCTTCGCGGGTGATCCGCCCTTCGTCGACCAAGGTTTGCACGAACGTGTCGTCCTTGGTGATCTGGGTCAGCTCGCCGTCGCGCAACAGATAGCCGCGCGAGTCGCCGATGTGGACCAGCCCAATCCTGTTGCCGTCGAACAGGATTGCCGTCAGTGTGGTGCCCATCCCCTCGAGGTCGGGCTCCATCTCGACCTGCGCTGCGATGGCGGAGTTGCCGGCGCGCACCGCCGCGTCGAGCTTGGCGAGCAGGTCGCCGCCCGGCTCGTCGTCGTCGAGGTGGGCCAGCGCGGCGATCACCAGCTGGGACGCCACCTCGCCGGCGGCGTGACCCCCCATGCCGTCGGCCAGCGCCAACAGCCGTGCGCCGGCGTAGACGGAGTCTTCGTTGTTGGCGCGTACCAGGCCGCGATCGCTGCGGGCGGCATATCGCAGGACCAGGGTCACGAGCGCCGCTCCTCGATCCCGGCCCGAGGGGCCGGGCCGGCCCCTTCGTCGTCGGCGCGCGTCACGGGCGCAGCTCGATTGCCGTCTTGCCGATCCGAATCGGCGTTCCTATGGGGACCCGTACCGCAGTCGTCACCTTCGCCCTGTCAAGGTAAGTGCCGTTGGTCGATCCTAGATCCTCGACATACCATTCCGAGCCGCGCTGAGACAGCCGGGCGTGCCGTGTCGAGGCGTAGTCGTCGGTGAGCACCAGCGTCGAGTCGTCGGCGCGCCCGATCAACACCGGCTGCCCGCTGAGCGTGATGCGGGCGCCCGTCAGCGCGCCCTCGGTCACCACCAGATAGCGCGCGGCGTGGCGGCGCTGGCGTGCGGGCAACAGCGAGCCCCGCAGGGCCAGGCCGCGACGGACCATGACGGCGCCGGTGGGTGCGTAGATGTCGGTCCGCAATATTCGCAAGACGGACCAAATGAAGACCCATAACAACATCAGAAATCCGGCACGCGTCAGTTGCAGTACTAGTCCCTGCATCTGGCGTCCTTTCCGTCCTGGCGCCGCACCCGTCGCACCCGTGACTCCGAGCACATCAGCAACGTCACGATACTTTGACGGTGGTCGACGCGGGGCGCAGCCACGGCAGCTTTTGAGCTCGGGGCGTTCAGTGAATGCGAACGATGATCTCCGAGTGGCCCAACCGGATCACGTCGCCGTCGGCCAGCTGCCACTCCTGGACCGGTGCGTTGTTGACGGTGGTGCCGTTAGTGGAGTTGAGGTCGGAGAGCAGCGCGACTTGTCCATCCCAGCGGATCTCCAGGTGGCGGCGCGACACGCCGGTGTCGGGCAGCCGGAACTGAGCGTCCTGTCCCCGGCCGATGATGTTGGAGCCCTCGCGCAGTTGGTAGGTGCGGCCGCTCCCGTCGTCGAGCTGCAGGGTCACCGACGTGCCGGCGGCCCCGTAGCCGCCCTGCCCGTAACCGCCGTAGCCGCCGCCCACCGGCTGGCCGTAGTCGGCCGGCTGACCATACTCGGCTTGCTGGCCGTAGTCGGCTTGCTGGCCGTAGTCGTAGTCACGGTGGGCGGTCTCGGCGTAGCCACCGCCCTGGGGGCCATACCCGCCGCCCGGAACGCTCTCGGCGTATTGGGTATAGTCGCCGGCGCTGTAGTCCTGCTGGCCGTATCCGCCGCCCTGCTGGTAACCCGGCTCGTAGCCGCCCTGCTCGGGGTAGCCCGGTCGCGGTTGCTCGGGCGGGGCCGGCGGGGCGTAACCGCCCTCGTCGGGCCGAGCCGGCCCGCGACCGTAGTCGCCGTAACCGCCGTAGCCGGGCTGGCCGCCGGCGGGCGGCGGACCACCCGCGGGGGCGCCGTAGCCGCCGCCCGGGCGGTATCCCTGGTCGTAGCCCTCTGCGCCGTAGCCGCCGGGGGCAGCCGGCGGGCGCTGCTCGTAGGACGGCGGCGGGTAGCCACCCTGCCCCGGCTCGGGGTAGCCGCGTCCGGGCTCCTGGTAGCCCTGCGGTTGGTAACCGCGCTGATCCTGATAGCCGCCCTGGTCGGGGTAGCCGCCGCGCTGGCCCTGGTAGCCGCCCTGGTCGGGGTAGCCGCCGCGCTGGCCCTGGTAGCCGCCCTGGTCGGGGTAGCCGCCCTGGCCCTGGTAGCCGCCCTGCTCGGGGTGGCGAGGAGGTGGGTAGCCACCCGGCGGTGGGTAGCCGCCTTGCTCGGGCGGATAGCCGCCCTGGGGCGCCGGTCCGCCCTGCGGTTCGGCGCCACGCGGCTCGTCTTGCGGGCGGCCGTAGCGGTCGTCGTAGTACTCGTCGCCGGGCCGACCCTGCCCCTGACCCCCGCGGTAGCTCGAATTGTCAGTCATTGCTGCTACTCCTCGTTCTGCGCCGAACGCATGATTTGATTGTGGCCGGAGCGGATGGTTGAGCGTCGGGCGGGGCTCGACGTCGGGGTTGACAGCACCGCGGGCGCGGTACTGGCCGGTGTGCAGGCTCGACGACTGCTCGAACCGGATGACGACATCACCATACGTTTGCCACCCCTGTTCGTAGATGTAGTCGGCCAAGTACCTCGCGAAGGCGCTCGATGTGACATCGCGATCGGCGCCTACCTTCTCAAAGTCGTGCACACCGAGGGTAATGATGTATTCGTTGGGGGCCAAAAGCCGGTTTCCCGGCAGCGCGCGAACACCGTCCTCGGCTTCCCGGCGCAATAAAGCTTCAACCTCTTGGGGGACGATGGATCCGCCGAAGACCCGGGCGAACGCGTTGTCGACGGTCGCCTCGAGCTTGCGCTCGATGCGCTGAACGAGGCCCTTTTGGCTACCCATCTCTCAACGCTCGCCCGCAGCTGTCGTGGTGTATCGCGGGTCCGAGGCAAACGAACGGCCCCCGTATCGTCTCACCCCAGCATGTTATCGGCAGAGCGTGACCCCGCGGCACCTCAGGAACTCTGAGAATCGCATCGATGCAGGTCAGAGGCCTCCGGTGGGCCCGGGTCCCGGTGCCGGAACGGTCGCGGAGACCCTCCGGGGCGATTGGGGCGCAGGGCCATTAGAGTGGTATGGTCCATCGGTTGTTCGTCCGGGCGAGTGGCGGAATGGCAGACGCGCTGGCTTCAGGTGCCAGTGTCCTTCGGGACGTGGGGGTTCAAGTCCCCCTTCGCCCACCAAGCGGGTTTGTGGCTTCGTAGCCGCGGCGCGTCCGTCGCGCGAGTTCCAATGTCCGTGCGGCCGCGCGCCTTTCAGCGCGGCAGCGGACTGTAGAAGACCAAGCCGTTGCCCTTGTTGTCGTAGACCACGGCGCGGCGTTCGTGTGCGTCGTTGTAGGGGCCTCGCACGATGGCACCGCCGCTCGCCTCGACGGCCTTCGCCGCGGCGTCGACGTCGGCGGTCTTGATACCGACCACGACGTGGCCGGGTATGGGATGGTCGACCGCGGTCGCCAGCGCGATGGTGACCGGCCCGCCGTCGAGGGCGGCAAAATGGGCCCCGTCGCGAAATTTCAGCGGCAACCCGAGGGTCTCGGTGTAGAACCGTATCGATTCATCCAGGTCGTCGGTCGACAACACGATCATCTTCGCTTCGTGATCGCTCATTGCTACCTCCCGTCTCGTGCTCGCCCTACCCTATCCCCGTGAGCAACGAGCGAGTGCCCGGCGGTGTCGTCCACGAGCTGCCCGTCGACTTGCGCGAGGCGTTGATCGCCAATTCTACGGCGCTTGCTGCGTGGAAGGACATCACGCCTTTGGCGCGCAACGAATTCATTTGTTGGGTGCAAGACGCCAAACAACAGACGACGCGAGAGCGCCGCATCCGCCGCACGCAGGAGGAGCTGGAGGAAGGCAAGCGCCGGCCCTGCTGTTGGCCTGGCTGCAAACACCGCGAACGCACCGGCCGGTAGCCGCGGCCTCGTCGCCCGAATTGTGGGTCCCGGTCGGTTCGACTTACGGTGTAGTCGCCATGGCCACGACTTCCAGCCCCATGCAGATCAATTCGGCCCGCACCCCGCCGTACCGATTGATCACCTATGCCGTGCTCCTGATCGTCGTGGTGCTTGTGGTGTTGGTGTACATCCAGTTCCGGGGCGGCTTCACGCCGAAGATGAAGTTGACGATGGTGGCGTCGCGGGCTGGGTTGGTGATGGATCCGGGGTCGAAGGTCACCTATAACGGGGTGGAGA
>NZ_LQPJ01000144.1 GCF_002101785.1 Mycobacterium palustre | reverse complement strand
TTCCCAAGCCGCTCTTTAGGAATCAACTCCACAACGCCGGCAGAAGCCCTCAAAGACATGCCCCCATCATCACAGCGGGGTACGACAAGTTTCGGCGGTCGATTCGTGCCGGGGCCGGAACCACTACGCGTACTGCAGTGTGGCGGTCCCGACGCCGGCGGCGGGGTCGGCGACCAAGGTGGCCAGCTGGCTTTGCAGCGTCGCCGTGGCCTCGCCCACCGTTTTGTCGCAGAAGCGGCAGTGCGCCTTGAAGTTTGGCTGCTCGGCCTCGTCGGGCCAGAAGCGCCGCGGCCCGACGGTCGCGCCCGGGTCGTACTGGACCGACTGATGCGGGGCCTCCTTGAGGATCCTGCCGACCGGATGCCGTTGCGGGCACTCGAGTTTGAGCACGCCGATGCCTTCTTGGTTGCCTACCATCGTCGACCGTCCTTCAGGTTCGTGGCCGTCACTGCGGCTGGATTTCGTTGGCGATGTTGACCGGAACCAGCGAGCCGTCGCCGCGGTGGTCGGTGGTGTCGCGGCATTCGCCGTCGACGTCGACCCACGCGTGGCCCTTCAGCTCCACTCCGGCCGGGGGTTTCGGCGGCACGGTGAGGATGATGTTGACGGGGCCCTTGCGCAGCGTCGGCGAGTGCGATTTAAAGTCGGAGTCGGTGCTCCAGCCGTCGGCGACCAGCGCCTTGATCACCGCCTGCGGGTCGGCCGGTTGGTCGTGCGGGACGCCGCCCACCCAGAACGACACCTTCGCGGCCCCCCGAAAAGGCGGCTGCCCCTGGTCATTACACGATTCGTAGCTGAACGTCGCCTCGGTCACCTGGCCGTGCACGGCGTTGACGATGTCGCGGGCGGCGTCGACGACCTGGGCGCGGGCCTGCTGCGGGGAGATCGGGTGACTCACCTCAGAGCACCCGCTCAGCGTCAGGCCGGCGGTCGCCGCGGCGGCCGCGATGCCTCGTGCCAGGTTCCACACTCGTCACGTCCTATCACACTCGCGGTTAGCCGGCCGGTCCGCTGTGGACGTGGCCGGTGGTTCCCTGCCGCAAGGCCTCGGGGTCGAACCAGCCGCCGACGCCGTATTCGCCGCGGTGGCGCGCGGTCATGCCGTCGTGCTGCAGCGCGTCGCCATGGCCGGACGCCACGTCGGCGATGCCGAACAACGACTCCGAGCCGTTGTCGAAGTAGTGGGAGTGGTCGTAGATCGGATTGGCGGTGTATTGCGGGTTTTCGGCCTTGAAGCGGGTCGAGCCGTAGCCGTCGACCGAGGGGTCGTCGCCCAGGCCGCCCAGCGTCGGGCCGATGAGGCCGGGCCCACGCACCTGACCCGGGGACCAGGTCACCGGGTCCGCCGACGCCGCGCCGACGTAGAGGTGCCCGCCCGGTGAGAGGTGGAAGTCGGCCGCCGAGTGCGCGAGGTCGGTGCCCGGGGAGCCGACGAGCACCACGTCGTTGCTGTGCATGCCGTAGGCCGCCGCGGCGTCCGAGACGACGGTCGATCCATAGGAGTGCCCGACGACGGTCATGTGCGTCGGCGCGCCCTGATGGGTGACCGCCAGGGCGTTGACGTCGGCGGACAGCAGCTGGCCGCCGGTGCGGGCCATGTTCGGCTCGTACAGGCCGGGGTCGTGCCAGGTGTTGGGGGCGTCGTAGCCCACCCACAGGACGACGGCCGTCTCCTTGCCCCAGTCGGCGCGCGCGGTCTCCTCGTAGAGGCGCACCCCGTCGGGGTTGGACAGCGTGCCCTCCCGCACGCCGGTGCCCAGCCCCTTGACCAGGACGGCAGTGTTGGCCGCGGTGTCGGGGTTGCCGATCGCGATGGCCCCGGCGCCCTCGCCGCCGAACGCTTCGGGCTGGTAGCGCAGCAGGTAGACGGGCGGGTGGTTGCCGGGCCACTTGTCGACGGCCTGTCCGGCCTTGGCCAGGCCGTCGCGGGCCTGACACGCGTTGCGGTAACGCAGGATCGCCGCCGGCGTGAGCCCGAACTTGCCGGGGTCGGCGAGCACGTCGGAGACGGTGACCCCGTTCTTGGCCAGGTCCTCGACGCGGCGCAGGTCGTCGTTCATCACCGCGTGGTTGACCGCCCCGCGCGCGTCGACGGGGATGCCGTTGAGGTTGCCCAGATCCGGCGGGTGGTCGGCGATCAGCTGTTGCTGTTGCTGCGGGGTCAGGGTCTGCCACCACCGGTTGACGTCCTCGGCGCTGCTGCCCGGCGGCGGAAGCGGCACGGGCTCTTGCGGTTTCGCCGGGGATTCCGGCGCGTCGAGGGCCTGGATGGCCGACGGGTCGTAGCCATCGGTGCGCAGGTTGGTCAGTGACCTGTCGAGGTAGTCGGAGTAGCCGGCGCGGACCGACTGCAGCTGGGCCAGCGCCGATTTGGTGTCGGCGATGGCGTCGTCTTCGCAGGTTCGGATGAACGCGTCGAGCGCGGATCGGTCCGCGGCGCTGAGGTGGTTGTCCTTCTCGATTTCGACGGCCTGGCCGATCTCGTCGTCGAGCTGCTGCAGCTGTCCCTCGAGGGTCGAGATCAGCGTCGCGCCGGTGCGTTGGGCCTCGGCCAGGGCGGCGGCGATGTTTTCCAGGTCGGCCGCGATCTTGGGCAGCTGCAGCGACTGCGCCCCCAGCGACCCGGCGACGCGCTGCACCTCGGCGGAGTCGTTGATCGGGTTCTCGCCGTTCTCGTGGTTCCACGACGACGCGAAGCGGCGACGGGCGTCGTCGAAGGCCTGGCTGGACTCGGCGGTGCAGCGGCCCGCGGCGTGGAATGCCTCGGCGAGATCCGAAATCTGCGCCGGCCGGCCCACCTGCAGGCTGTGCTCGATGGCCCAGGGGTCGCCGCCGGCCTCGGCGATGAGCGCCGGGATGCTTATGTAGCGCAGCTGCATGGCATCGCTCGCAGCGTGGCCGCCAACATAGCTACCCCTTCCCCCAGGCGGTGCTAACGCTACTACCGCGCGGCGGTGCACAGGTCACCAATTTGCTGTGCGGCATGGACCCGCTCGCGCCACGAGCCAGACACTTTGCCATCGATCGCGATTCGATTCGACCGGAGAGAATGACGGCGTAGAGACCGACGGTCGCCGGGTTATACCGACAAGGTCGTTGCGTCGAGGAGCGTGTAAATTCCTCAAGCCCGTCGGCGAGCGGCATTGGCCCCGACGGCGATCGCCAGTTCACCGAGGTTGCGGGCGCGTCGACGCGGTGGCCAAACTTCGAACCGTCCAGCACCAATTCCTCGTCTTTTTATTGGTTTGGCTGCTTCCGACGGCAATTTTTCGCTGACGAGATAGACCGCATCGCAGCAGAAGCCTGATGACTAGCCACTGCACCCAGCACCCCGGACAAAACCTGCAGGGGTCATGCCTGCTTAACCGATCGCTCAGCGATGAAGGTTTGTCGCAACTGCGGCGAGCAAACTTAGCTGGCTAAATCAATTAGCTACCTGACTGCGGGGCCGATACAGAACATGCTCTGAGGTGCCCGATGCAATGGTGGTCCCGGCTGGGATCGAACCAGCGACCTTCCGCGTGTGAAGCGGACGCTCTCCCACTGAGCCACGGGACCGGCGCCGAGAGGCGAACGACGTCGAAGACTAGCACGAGAACGGCCGCGCCAAACGCGCCACCGGGCGGTCACGCGCTAGCCTTGAGCCGCAACTTACCGGGAAATTTGTCTGCGCCGGTTCGCGTGGACTATCGTCGTCCTTCGCACCGGGCGACGATCTCGCTCGTTGCGCGCGGACGTAGCGCAGTTGGTAGCGCATCACCTTGCCAAGGTGAGGGTCGCGGGTTCGAATCCCGTCGTCCGCTCGAAGGTGCAAGTGGCATCAATCCCCAGCGGTGGAGTGGCCGAGTGGTGAGGCAACGGCCTGCAAAGCCGTGCACACGGGTTCGATTCCCGTCTCCACCTCCAAGCTTTTGACCCTCGGCGCGATTAGCTCAGCGGGAGAGCGCTTCCCTGACACGGAAGAGGTCACTGGTTCAATCCCAGTATCGCGCACCAGCTTTCCACCAGATCAGGCCCGGTTTCTACCGGGCCTTTTTCTCTGCATGCAATATGCGCGCGATAAGGCCGGGCTGGACTCCCTCGAGTCGCAAGCGCCCGCGCTAGGGGTCGCAAAGGTTACAAAAACCGATAGCCACGCTAATAATCTTTCGCGATCTGGCGGCAAAGGGCCCGCACTTCTGAAACGGCCGCCGGGTACCGGGGCCCGGAGTTACGATCTGCGCGTCGGTCTACAGATTCGAGGTAGCCATGAGCCGCCTTCAGCGTTTCATCATCGGGTTCGTTACGGCCGCTGCGTTGCTGATCGCCGCCGGCGGCTTCGCCGGCCTACCGACCGCGTCCGCTGATCCGATCTGCGGTACGCCGGGAACGCCACCGTGCGCGGGTCCTAGTCCGTTGACGCCTGAGCAGCAGTGCGCGCTCATCGCGTGGCGATCGTTGATGCCGTGCAACTGGCTGGGAATGCAGGTGCCCGTCGGCACGCCGGGGAGTTGGGATAACCCCCCGGCGCCACCGCCCCAGCCGTGAGAAGGGTTCCTCGTTAGCCAGCGTGCCTGACCGGTAGGTCGCCGGGTGGACAAATCGGTCCACCGAGGGTGAATTGCGGGGCCGCGGGGAAGTTGATAAGCCATTGATGCGCTGCCGGGACCTGGGGGGACCCGGCAGCGCGCCACCGTATGGGGTTAGATTCCGGCGGTGAGGTTCGTGCTGGCCTGCTACGGGAGCCGCGGCGACGTCGAGCCTTTCGCCGCGCTCGCCCGCGAGCTGGCCCACCGGGGCCACCAGGTGTCCCTCGCGGTCCCGCCCTACATGGTCGGCTTCGTCGAGTCGGCGGGCCTTGCCGCGACGAACTTCGGGCCGGACCCGCCGGCGTCGACGGCGCAGAACCCGATCCACGCGGTCACCGAAATCGTCGGGCATCTCACCGAGGCCTGCGCGCAGTGGGGCGCCACGCTGGCCGAGCTGGGGCGCGGCGCCGACCTGCTGGTGACGGGTCGCGGTGAGCAAGGCCTGGCGGCCAATGTCGCGGAGTACCACGGCATTCCGGCGGTCGCGCTGCACTTCTTCCCGGGAGACGGTCACCGCCCGTCCGGGCTGATCGGGCAGGTAACCAGGGACGCCGAAGACGCGCAACGCCGCCGGCTGGGGCTCGACCCGACGACGGAGGCCCCTGAGACAGCGCTGGAAATCCAGGCCTACGACCAAATCGGCTTTCCCGAGCTGGCCGCCGCCTGGGCGGAACAAGGCCGGCGACGCCCGTTCGTCGGCGCGCTGACGCTGCAGCTGCCGACCGACGCCGACGAGGACGTCGCGTCATGGATCGCCCACGGCCCCCCGCCGATCTACTTCGGCTTCGGCAGCGCCGTCAGGTTCGCATCGTCGGCCGCCACGGTCGCGGTGATCGCCGCGGCCTGCGCGCGGCTGGGCGAGCGCGCGTTGATCTGCACCGGTCCGAACGACGTCACCGGCCAGTCCGAAGACATCAAAGTCGTTGCGGCCGTGAATCACTCGGCGATACTTCCCGCGTGCCGCGCGGTCGTGCACCACGGCGGCGCCGGCACCACGGCCGCGGGTATGCGGGCGGGCATCCCCACCCTGATCCTCTGGCACGAGATCGACGATCAGCCGGTCTGGGCGGCGGCCGTCGAGCGCCTCGAGGTCGGGATCGGCCGGCCGTTCTGGAGCGCCTCAGAGCAGTCGCTCGTCGCGGACTTGCGCTCCATCCTGACCGCGGAGTGCACGGCGAAAGCCCGCGAGGTCGGCGCCAAGACGACGACGGCCGACGAGAGCGTCGCGATGACCGCCGACCTTCTGGAGGACACCGCCCGCGCGGGAACGTAGCGGCGCAAGGATTCCACAAGATTTTCGCCAGCGCGCGGCAAGTGGCCTCCAGCAACCTCATCGCTTGGGATCGGTAACGAGCCCCGACGAGGTGTAATGAGCACGACGCCGCATCAAGCGGCGCACGAACACAGAAAGGTGCACGATGCACGCCACCCACACGATGACGCGCGCCATTGCCGGGGCCCTGCTGTCCGCCGGCGTCGCGGTGACCGGATTCGGTCTCGCCGAGGCCACCGCTTCGGCTCGGCCCGGCCTCGCGCCGCAAGTCAAATGGTGCCCCGGCCAAGCCCTGCCGTCTTCCGGCGAGCCGATCACGTGGGACATGAGCGTGTGCCACGAATGGCACAGCATCTCGGACCCCGGCCACAACCCGCCGTACAAGGTCGTCGAGGGATCTCTGCCGCCGCAGCCCGGCTTCCCATTCCCCTGACGGTTCCCCTGACGGCGCCGGCCGGCGAGCGGTCAGCCGGCGCGTCCCCGGCGGGCCGCGTCCTCTAAAAGATCCGCGGCCCGCTCGAGGCTTTCCGCGCAAGTCGTCATCTGGCTTGCGACCTCGCGGGCGCGCGCGGCGTATCGCGGTGAAAGGAGGGCGCGCAGGTCGGCCACCAGCGATTCGGAGGTGGTGGCGGACAGCCGGCGGCCCCAGCCGACTCCCAGGCGTTCGACCCCGGCCGCCCAGACGGGCTGGTCGAGCCACTGCCACAGGATCAGCGTGGGGATCCCGGCCCGCAGACCCGCGGCGGTGGTCCCGGCCCCGCCGTGGTGGACCACCGCGCGGCAGGCCGGCAGGACGGCCTCATGGTTGACGGCGTCCACCACCAGCACGTGGTCGAGGCGCGGCCCGCCGTCGAAGTCGTTGGGCCCACTGCACACCAACGCCCGCTCCCCCAGCTCGGCGCACGCCGAACCGATCAACGCGACCGTGTCCGCCCCCGCGATCGGCGTGCTGCCGAAGCCGAAGCAGATCGGCGGCGTGCCCGCGGCGATCCACGACAGAACCTCGTCGTCGGCAGCCGCCGGCAGCCCGAGCGTCAGCGCCCCCACGAACGGCCGACCCGGTACCACCCATCCGGCGGCCGGACCGGGCAGACACATCTCGTCGTAGGCCTGTATCTCCAGCGCTGCGCGTGCCGCCTCGTCCAACTCCGGAAGGCCCAGCGCCCGGCGCTGGGCGTTGGCGGCTTCCCTCGTCATCGACGAATACAGCGGCCCGGTCGAGAAGATCCGTCGAGGAAAAAAGTGCAGCCCCGCCACCGGAATGCGTTGGGACTCAGCGACATTGGCGACGATCTCCTCCTCGTTGATGCCCGCCACCAGCAGGTCGGCGCCTTCGGCCAGCCGCGCCAGCACCTCGGTTTTCTCCGTCCAGACCGCGATGAGACGCTCCAACACGCCGGGCAGCGCGGCGAAGGGATTGGCCCCGCCGCGCGCGAATTCGTTGGCCGCGGCCAGCTGCTCGCGGGTGTCCCGCCCGTAGGCCACCGCGGCCAGCCCCGCCGCCTCGGCCAAGCCGAGCTTGTCGGGCGGCGCCGCCACGAGCACGTCGTGGCCGCGGCGCGATAGCTCCCGGGCGGCGGCCACGCAGGGCTCGACGTCCCCGCGGCTTCCGTAGGCGGCCACCACGAATTTCACGGCCGGAACGTAGCACCCGCCGACGAGTGAAACCGCCCGCGCAGGGGCATGCTTGACGGCATGCATGTGATCACCGGGGTCCGGGACCCCGCCGCGAGCTTTCCCCTCGAGACCACGGCCGACGACGCCCACGAGCGCCGCCAGGCCAACCGCGCCGTCGCCGTCAGCGCACTCGGATTGGCGCTCACCGGTCTCGTCGAGCTGGCCATCGCGCTGGTGTCGGGATCGGTCGCGCTGCTCGGCGACGCGCTGCACAACCTCTCGGACGTCTCGACCAGCGCGCTGGTGTTCGTCGGATTCCGGGCGTCGCGGAAAGTCCCGACCGAGCGCTACCCCTACGGCTACGAACGCGCCGAGGACCTCGCCGGCGTCGGCGTGGCGCTGGTGATCTGGGGCAGCGCCGCCGTCGCCGGGTTCGAAAGCGTCACCAAGCTGCTCCGTCACGGCGGCACCGGTCACCTGGGCTGGGGCATCGCCGCGGCGGCCGTCGGGATCGCCGGCAACCAGCTCGTCGCCCGCTACAAGCTGACGGTGGGCCGGCGGATCCGCTCGGCGACCATGGTGGCCGACGCCAAGCACTCCTGGCTCGACGCATTGTCCTCGGCAGGGGCGCTGCTGGGGCTGATCGGCGTGGCGCTCGGCTGGGGCTGGGCGGACGCGATCGCCGGCGTCGCGGTCACGGGGTTCATCTGCCACGTCGGCTGGGAGGTGACCGCCGACATCGCGCACCGCCTGCTCGACGGCGTCGACCCCGAAATCATCGCGACGGCCGAAACCGCCGCCACCGCCGTCCCCGGCGTCACGCACGCGCACGCGCGGGCGCGATGGACCGGGCGGACGCTGCGCGTCGAGGTGGAGGGGTTTCTCGACCCCGACACGCCGCTGGCGGCCGCCGACCGGATCGGGCGGGACGTGGCTTGCGCGCTGGCGCCGCGCATCCCGGACATGCACAGCTTCACGTGGAGCGCCCGGGCCGCTCCTAGCTAGGTCGGTCAGCCCTCGGCGAAGGTAACCCGTTGGGAGGGAAAGGATTTCACGACTTCGATCAGCTCGTCGGCCGCTTCCCAGTTCAACAGGTGCCCCGCGTCGGGCACGGAAACCCAGCCGGGCCCTGGGTATGCCCGCGGCGAGGCGGCGCGCTCCCCCGTCGGCCCGGCGGTGAGCCGTTCGCGCGGCGCCGCGCCCCACGCCGCCACGCCGGCCGCGCCGACGATCGCCGCGCCCTTCACGGCACGTCGATCCAAATCGTCAGTGCCCCAAAGGCAACCGCCATCAGCGTGAGCAGAACGGTATCCGGCGCATGCAGGCGCGGCGGCTCGGCGGCGCCCATTCGCAATTCGCGGGCGATCAAAAACAGCGGAAAAGCGACGCTGATGGCGACGAAGTAGCACGCGGCGATATAGGCCCACACGAAACGCACCTCGTGCTTCCTGGCTTCGATCACCATCAGGATGACCACGGCGATGCCCAGCATGAGGGCGTCGGCGGTGATGTTCCGCGAGGCCGGGGTGATTTTGGCGTCGCGCCAGAAGTTTACGAAGAAGTCGGTGGGGCTGTGGACGTAGGCGACGGTCTGGCTCCAGCATGCCACCAGGGCCACCGCCGCGATCACCCCGTAGACGGCGCACAGCACTTTGCGGGACGTGGGCATGTCAGGGCTCACTCGCCGACCGTACCCTCAGGCTTGGCCCGCGGCCCTCACCGCTGATGTGCTGCGGGCAACAGGCGCCCACGCGATCACCGTGAACCTGGCGGCGCCGTTGCCGGTAAATCCGTTGCGCTGCTGCAGGTTTCCCAGGATCTCATGCTCCGTCGACGCGGTGTCTGCCAGCGCGCGCACACGGTCGTGCCGGCCGATGTCGCCGCGGGTGCCGCCATCCCGACCTAAGTTAAGGGGGTGATTGCCACGCTGATCATTTTGGACGTCTTCGTCGGCATCCTCGCCATGGTTGGCCTCGCCGCCTTGTGGACCGCGGTGCGCGGGCGGCGTCGCACGGCCGGAACGAAGGGCGTCGCGCTGGTGAGCGAACGCCTGCAGCCGCGGCGCCGCAACATCGCCCGCTTCCAGGCCACGCTGCGGATCGTCGGGCCGGTGGTGCGCTACGACGTCGGGCTCGGCCTGCAGGCCGACGGCGCGCCGTTCGAGGCCTCCCCGCCCAGCCCGGCGACGCGCCCGTCGATGTGCTGCGACGACGAGGAATTGTCGTGGACCTTCGAGGTTCCCGACGACGACGTCGACCGGCTGTGGGTGGTGGCACGGTGGGTGGAGGCGCGCGGCCACGACCTCCGCGCGGCCGCGATCGCGCGCCGGCTGGGCACCTCCGAGACCTATGTGTGGAAGTGGTACGTCGGGCGGCTCGGCGGGTGGCGCAGGCAACGAAGCGAGATGGCGGCGCCGGCCGCGTTGCCGGCGATGCCCAGCCGGGGCACGGAGGACCGGGGCTAGGCGGTTACGGCGCCGGCTTGCCGCCCACGGCCGACAACGCCTGGGGGCAGTACACATTGGCGGCGATCGCGGTGAACCGGGCGGCGTTGTCGCCGTGCAGCCCCGAGTTCTGAGCCTGGACCTTCTTGACGACGTCGGCCATTTGCGTTCCCTGGCCGACCGCCTGGCACACCCATTTGCCGGCCGAGATCGCGCGGGCCGGATCGGGATAGGTGATGCCGGCCGCGTTGAGCGAGACGAGGAACGCGTCGTCGTTGCTGTCGGCGCGCGCGGATACCGCCATGCCGACGAGGGTGGCAAGGCTCGTCAGGGTCAGGAGCAGCGGCTTCACGGCCAGTGATCATCGCAGAGGAGCGACCGCGCCGCATCCCGAACGAGCGTCAACCGCGAGTTGACACGCGCGTCAGCGTCAACCTAGAGTTGACGGCATGTCCGAGCCGACGCCCATCGCCTACCCCGTCCGCCTCGACGAGCTGATCAACGCCATCAAGCGGGTGCACACCGACGTGCTCGACCAGCTCGCCGACGCCGTACTGGCCGCCGAGCACCTGGGCGAGGTCGCCGACCACCTGATCGGACACTTCGTCGACCAGGCCCGCCGCTCGGGGGCCTCCTGGACCGACATCGGCAAGAGCATGGGCGTCACCAAGCAGGCCGCCCAGAAGCGCTTCGTCCCCCGCGCCGAGCCCGCCACGCCGGACCTCGAGCAGGGCTTCGGGCGCTTCACGCCGCGGGCCCGCAACGCGGTGGTCGCCGCGCAGAACGCGGCGCACGAGGCCGGCAATTCCGAGATCACTCCCGACCACCTGCTGCTCGGCATGCTCGGCGACCCGGCGGCGCTGTCCAGCGTCCTGCTAACCCGGCAGCAGGTCGACGTCGACGCCCTGCGCGCCGCCGTGACGCTCCCGCCGGCGGCCGCCGAGCCGCCGGAGCTCCTCCCGTTCAGCGGGCCGGCCCGCAAGGCCCTCGAGCTGACCGTCCGCGAGGCGCTTCGCCTCGGGCACAACTACATTGGCACCGAACACCTGCTGCTGGCCCTGCTCGAACTCGAAGACGGGGCCGGGGCCCTGCACCGGGCCGGCGTCGACAAGGACCGCGCCGAGGCGGACCTGATCGCCGCGCTCGACGCACTGACCAGCGGCAACAACCCCTCCCCCGCGCAATAGCGCGTGTGCGATCATGCCAAGATGCGCCGTTGGCTGATCGCCCTGTCCATGCTCCTGGTCGCCGCCGCGGGCGCCGCCGCGCCCCGCGCATGGGCGGGCGACGCCCCAATCGGGCACGTCGGTGACACCCTGCGGGTGGACACCGGCACCTACGTCGCCGACGTCACGGTCAGCGGCGTGGGCCCCGTCGACCCGCCGCCGGGATTCGGCTACACCCGCGAAGGCACCTTCAGGGGCTTTCCCGGCAGCTCCGTCGAGCGCGCCGACGTGACGGTCCGCGCGGTCCGGGTGCCCAACCCGTTCGTCATGGCGACCGTCTTCAGCTTCGACGGGGTGACCCCGTACGCCGACGCCTACAAGCCGCGGCCGTCCGACGCGCCCGACGCCCTGGACAACGTGCTCACCAACGCGCCCAACGGGGCGATCGTGCGCGGCGGGGTCTACTGGGACGCCTACCGGGATCCGGTCTCGACGGTGGTGCTGCTGGACAAGAAGACGGGTTACCACCTGGCGCAATGGAATCTGTGACCCGCGGGGGACCGGTATCGCTGGCGACGGGTTCGGCCGACACCGCGGAGCTGGCCGCCGTTGCGGCGCAAACCTTTCCGTTGGCGTGCCCGCCCGGGACGGCCGCCGAAGACATCGCGGCGTTCGTCGACGCCCACCTGTCGGCCGAACGCTTCGCGGAGTACCTGGCCGACCCTCACCGCGCGGTGCTCACCGCGGCCCGCGACGGCCGAATCATCGGTTACGCCATGCTGATTCGCGACCCGGCCGTCGACACGGCCGAGCTGTCGAAGATCTACGTGCTGTCCGAGCACCACGGCTCCGGCGTCGCGGCCGCGCTGATGGACCGCGCGCTGGCCACCGCGCGGTGCTGGGGCGCGCGCTCGGTGTGGCTGGGCGTCAACCAGGCCAACCGACGCGCCCAACGCTTCTACGCCAAGAGCGGCTTTACGGTCAACGGCACCAGGACCTTTCGGGTGGGCGCGCGCCTCGAGAACGACTACGTCATGGTTCGCGAGCTCGGCTGATCCCCGCCCGCCCCATCGAGGTCAGGGCCACCAGGCGCGACGTGGCCCGCAAGTACTTCTTGCGATACCCGCCGGCCAGCATCTCCTCGCTGAAGATGGTGTCGAGCTTGGCCCCCGACGCCACCACCGGGATGCCGGCGTCGTAGAGCCGGTCGGTGAGCGCCACCAGCCGCAGCGCGACGTTCTGGTCGTCGATGCCGTGCACGCCGGTCAAAAACACCGCCGTCACGCCCTCGATCAGGCTGAGGTAGCGCGACGGGTGCATGGTGGCCAGGTGTGCGCACAGGGCGTCGAAGTCGTCCAGCGTCGCCCCGTCGAGTGCGGCGGCGCGCGCGGTGACCTCCGCGTCCGACAGCGGCTGCGGGGCGGGCGGCAGGCCGCGGTGCCGGTAGTCCGGGCCTTCGATCCGAACCGTGGTGAAAATGCTTGCCAGCGTGTTGATTTCGCGCAGGAAGTCCTGGGCGGCGAAGCGCCCCTCACCGAGCCGCTCGGGCAGCGTGTTGGAGGTGGCGGCCACCGACACGCCCCGCTCGACCAGCGCGGACAGCATCCGCGAGACCAGCGTGGTGTTGCCCGGGTCGTCGAGCTCGAACTCGTCGATGCACACCGCGGTGTAATCGGCGAGCATGTCGATGCATTCGACGTAGCCGAACACCCCGGCGAGCTGGGTGAGCTCGCCAAACGTGGCGAACGCCTTGGGAGTTGGGGGTTGCGGGCCGTCGCCGGGCAGCTGGTAGTAGGCCGAGGCGAGCAGGTGGGTCTTGCCGACCCCGAACCCGCCGTCGAGGTAGAGCCCGACGCCGGGCAGCACCTCGCGCCCGCCGAACAGCTTGCGCCGCCCGGCCCGCCGCGCCACGGCCCGCCGGCAGAAGTCCTGACAGGCGACCACGGCGGCGGCCTGGGTCGGTTCCGCGGGATCGGGGCGATAGGTGGCGAAGCTCACGTCGGCGAACGTCGGGGGCGGCCGCAGCTGGGCGATCAGCCGTTCCGGTGAGACGCTGGGACGCCGATCGACCAGGCGAGCCACCCGGGAAGGACCGGACCCGCGCATGCACCGGACTGTAGCGGCGTGCTGCAATCGAGCTCATGCTGACGCTGCTCGGGTCGACCCGCGAACTCGACGACGGCGAACTTCCCCGGCTTTATGCGTATCCCGAGCGCGACGGCACGTGGCTGCGGGCGAACTTCATCACCAGCGTCGACGGCGGCGCCACCGCCGACGGCAAGAGCGGCGGCATGGGCGGAACCGGCGACCGGCTGATCTTCGAGCTGCTGCGCGAGCTCGCCGACGTCATCGTCGTCGGCGCGGGCACGGTGCGCATCGAGGGCTATTCCGGCGCGCAGCTGGGCGCCGCCGATCGGCAGCGGCGGCAGGCGCGCGGGCAGGGTGAGGTCCCGCCGCTGGCGATCGTGACCGGGTCGGGGCGCCTCGACCGCGACATGACGGTGTTCACCCGCACCGAGGTGCCGCCGCTGGTGCTCACCTGCGCGGCGGCGGTCACCGAGACGCGCCGCCGGCTCGCCGGGCTGTGCGAGGTGGTCGACTGCTCGGGCCCCGATCCCGGCCGGGTCGACGAAACGGCCCTGCTGGGCGCCCTGGCCGCGCGCGGGCTGCGCCGCGTGCTGACCGAGGGCGGCCCGACCCTGCTCGGCGCGTTCATCCGGCGCGACCTGCTCGACGAGCTGTGTCTGACGATCGCGCCCTACCTCGTGGGCGGCCTGGCCCGGCGCATCGCGACCGGGCCCGAGCAGGCGCTGACCCGGATGCGGCGCGCGCACCTCCTCGGCGACGACGCCGGCTACCTGTACGCCCGCTACGTTAAGGCCTGACGGTTTTCTGGCTACTGTGGTCGGCATGAGTCGGCGCCTCACCACCGCCGCGATCGCGATCGCGGCGACCACCGTGCTGGCCGGCTGCGTCCCGGGCCTGGCCGCGGACCCGCGCTTCGCCACCAATTCCGGCGCCAGGCCGCAGGGCGTGGCCCCGACCAAGCCGCCGCCCAGCGGCCCGCCGCCGATCGCGGCGCCCAAGAACGACCTGTCCTGGCGCGACTGCACGTCGCGGGTGTTCGGCGACGCGGCCGTCCCCGCCGCGCCGGGCGTCCAGCTCGACTGCGCAACCTACGACACCGACCTCGACCCCGCGGGCGGCGGGGGCGGCACGCTGTCCATCGGCGTGGTGCGGGCCCGATCGGACAAGACCCCGCGCGACGCCGGCCCGCTCGTCTTCACCACCGGCTCGGACCTGCCGTCGTCGGCGCAGCTGCCGGTGTGGCTGGCCCGCGGCGGCGCCGACGTGCTGCAGAGCCGGCCCATCGTCGCCGTCGACCGCCGCGGCATCGGCATGTCGAGCCCCATCGACTGCCGCGATCAGCTGGACCGGCAGGCGATGCGGGATCAGGCGCAGTTCCAGCCCGGCGACGACCCCGTCGCGAACCTCTCCGAGATCTCCAACACCGCCACCACCAACTGCACCGACGCCATCGCGCCGGGCGCCTCGGACTACGACAACTCCCACGCCGCCTCCGACATCGAGCGGCTGCGCAGCCTGTGGGACGTGCCCGCCGTCGCGCTGGTCGGGATCGGCAACGGCGCCCAGGTGGCGCTGGCCTACGCCGCGTCGCGGCCCGACCGGGTGGCGCGGCTGATCCTCGACTCGCCGGTCGCGTTGGGCGTCAACGCCGAAGCGGCCGCCGAGCAACAGGTCAAGGGCCAGCAGGCCGCGCTCGACGCGTTCGCCGCCCAGTGCGTCGCGGTGAACTGCGCGCTGGGCCCGGACCCGAAGGGGGCCGTCAGCGCGCTGCTGGCCGACGCCCGCGCCGGCAAGGGGCCCGGCGGTGTGACGGTGGCCGCGGTGGCCAACGCCATCACCGTCGCGCTGGGTTTCCCGTCCGGCGGCCGCGTCGGCGCCACCACCAGCCTGGCCAACGCCCTGGCGGCGGCCCGCTCCGGCGACGCCGGCCCGCTCAACAACCTGATCGGCCACGCCTTTTCCGTCACCGACTCCGACGGCCAGTTCGTCAACTCCTGCAGCGACGCGGTCAACCGCCCGACCCCCGACCGGGTGCGCGAGCTCGTGGTGGCGTGGGGGAAGCTTTATCCGCAGTTCGGCACGGTCGCCGCGCTCAACATGGTCAAATGCGTGCACTGGCCGGTGGTTTCGCCGCCGGCCCCGCCCAAGGACCTCAAGGTCGACGTCCTGCTGGCGGGCGTGCAGGACGACCCGATCGTCGGCATGGAAGGGGTCGCCGCGACGGCGGCCACCGTGATCAACGCCAACGCCGCCAGCAAGCGGGTGATGTGGCAGGGCATCGGCCACGGCGCCAGCGTCTACTCGCCGTGCGCGGTGCCGCCGCTGATCGGCTACCTCAACAGCGGCAAGCTGCCGGGGACCGACACGTACTGTCCCGCCTGAGAGTTGGCCGCCGGCATCGGTGTACGGTGCGCTGGTGAATTGGATGCTGGCCGCGTTGGGTCCCCGCACCAGTGCGCCGAGCGCGGCGACGGTACTGCGATCCGCGCTGTGGCCGTTGGCGATTCTGTCGGTGCTGCACCGCAGCATCGTGCTCACGCTCAACGGCAACGTCACCGACGACTTCAAGCCGGTCTACCGCGCGGTGCTGAACTTCCGGCACGGCTGGGACATCTACAACGAGCACTTCGACTACGTCGACCCGCACTACCTGTACCCGCCCGGCGGCACGCTGCTGATGGCGCCGTTCGGGTACCTGTCCTTCACGCCGTCGCGGTATTTGTTCATCCTGATCAACACCGTGGCCATTTTGATCGCCTGGTATTTGCTGCTGCGGCTGTTCAAGTTCACGCTGTCCTCGGTGGCCGCGCCCGCCCTGCTGCTGGCGATGTTCTGCACCGAGACGGTGACCAGCACGCTCGTCTTCACCAACATCAACGGCTGCGTGCTGCTGGCGGAAATGCTGTTCTTTTCGTGGCTGCTCGACGGGCGCCCCAGCCGGCAGTGGTGGGCCGGTATCGCGATCGGCCTGACGCTGACGCTCAAACCGCTGCTCGGGCCGCTGCTGTTGCTGCCCCTGCTGAACCGGCAGTGGCGCGCGGTGGTGGCCGCGATCGTGGTCCCCGTGGTGATCAACCTGGCCGCGCTGCCGCTCGTCAGCCACCCGATGGACTTCTTCACCAAGACGCTGCCCTACATCGGCGGGACCCGGGACTACTTCAACAGCTCGGTCGAGGGCAACGGCGTGTACTTCGGGCTGCCCACCTGGCTGATCCTGTTCCTGCGGATCCTTTTCACGCTGCTGGCGATCGGCGCCCTGTGGTTGCTGTACCGCTACTACCGCACCCGCGACCCGCTGTTCTGGTTTGCCACCTCGTCGGGCGTGCTGCTGCTGTGGTCGTGGCTGGCGCTGCCGCTGGCGCAGGGCTACTACTCGATGATGCTGTTCCCCTTCCTGATGACGGTCGTGCTGCGCAACTCGGTGATCCGCAACTGGCCGGCCTGGCTGGGGGTCTACGGCTTCTTGACCCTCGACGACTGGCTGATCTACCGGTACATGAGGTACGGCCGGGCGCTGCACTACCTGAAGATCACCTACGGCTGGTCGCTGCTGCTGATCGTCGTGTTCACGGTGCTGTGCTTCCGCTACCTGGACGCCAAGGCCGAGAACCGGCTGGACGAGGGCATCGACCCGGCGTGGCTGGCGCCCGAGCGCGAGCGCGAAATCGACGCTAGCGTGGATGCATGACCCGACCCAAGCTTGAGCTCTCCGACGACGAGTGGCGGCAGAAGCTCACGCCCGAAGAGTTCCAGGTGCTGCGCCGCGCCGGCACCGAGCGGCCGTTCACCGGTGAGTACACCGACACCAAGACCGAAGGCATCTACCAATGCCGGGCCTGCGGTGCCGAATTGTTCCGCAGCACAGAGAAATTCGAGTCGCACTGCGGTTGGCCGTCGTTCTTCGACCCGGCGAGCTCCGACGCGGTGATCCTGCGCCCGGACGATTCGCTGGGGATGCGGCGCGTCGAGGTGCTGTGCGCCAACTGCCACAGCCACCTGGGGCACGTCTTCGAAGGCGAGGGCTACCCGACGCCGACGGATCAGCGGTACTGCATCAACTCGATCTCGCTGCGGCTGGTGCCGGCGGACGGCTAGCGCCAGCCCGGTCCGGCGGGAACTCAGTCCACCCGCGTGGCGTGGCATTCCCAGAACGGCGCGTGCACGCGCCCGCCGGTCAGCCACGGCTCCATCGCCCGGAAGCGTTCCAGCATCGGCCGCACCTGGTCGGCCATGTCGGGGTTGCGCGCGGCCATCCCCTCGATCGCCTCGGCGCTGAAGTTGACCAGGTACGTGGTCGGGCCCAGGTAGGTGATCTCCCAGCCGCCGGCCGGCAGCACCTGACGGAAGTCGTCCTCGGACAGCGACCGCGGCATCTTGAAGCCGTTGACGTCGTGCTCGCCGAACTCGAACATGTACAGCCGGGCCCCGGGCTTGGTCGCGCGGTGCAGCGCCCGCGCGTAGGAGCGCTGCAGGTCGGGCTCGGTGCTGAAGGTGTGGTAGAAGGCGCAGTCGACGACGGTGTCGAAGCGGTTGTCGAATCCGTCGAGGGTGGTGGCGTCGGCCAGCTCGAAGTTCACCGACACCCCGGCCTTGCGGGCGTTCTCGCGGGCCCGCTCCAGGGCGCCCTCCGACCCGTCGATGCCGGTGGCCGCGTAGCCCTTGGAGGCGTAGTGGATGGCGTGGTGCCCGGGACCGGTGCCCGGGTCGAGCACCTCGCCCTTGACGGCGCCCAGGGCCACCAGCCGCTGGACCACCGGCTGCGGGCCGCCGATGTCCCACGGCGTGGCGGCGGGCAGGCCGTGCGACAGCCGGTCGTCGCGGTACATCTCCTCGAAGCGGGTGGGATCGTTCACGTCGGGAGCGCTCACGGCAGGGCCCCCACCAGCTGCTCGACCGGCACCCGCGGCCCGGTGAAGAACGGCGTCTCGGCCCGGGTGTGGCGGCGGGCGTCGGTGGCGCGCAGCTGGCGCATCAGGTCGACGATGCGGTGCAGCTCGGGCGCCTCGAACGCCAGGATCCATTCGTAGTCGCCCAGCGCGAACGCGGACACGGTGTTGGCGCGGACGTCCTTGTACTCGCGGGCGGCCATGCCGTGCTCGGCGAGCATGCGGCGGCGCTCCTCGTCGGGCAGCAGGTACCACTCGTAGGACCGCACGAACGGATACACGCAGATGTAGGCGCCGGGCTCCTCGCCGGCCAGGAACGCCGGGATGTGGCTCTTGTTAAACTCGGCCGGCCGGTGCAGCGCCACGGCGCTCCACACCGGCGAGCAGGCCCGGCCCAGCGTGGTGGTGCGCCGGAAGTCGGCGTAGGTGGCCTGCAGCGCCTCGACGCGCTCGGCGTGGGTCCAGATCATGAAGTCCGCGTCGGCGCGCAGCCCGGCCACGTCGTACAGGCCGCGCACCACGACGCCGCGCTCCTCCTGCACCTTGAAAAACCTCGCCGCGTCGTCGATCACGGCGTCACGCTTTTCGCCGAGCTCGCCCGGCCGCACGGCAAACACCGAGAACATCAGGTAGCGAAGCTGTGAGTTCAGGGCGTCGTAGTCGAGTTTGGCCATGAAACTATCGTGCCACTTCCGCCCGAAGCGCCTCGACCGCGCGCCCGGCCGCCCCGATGCACGCCGGCACCCCGATGCCGTCGAGGTAGCTGCCCGCCACCGCCAGCCCCGGCGGCAGGCCGGCGCGCACCTCGGCGACCACCTCGGCGTGGCCCGGGCCGTACTGCGGCATCGCGTCGATCCAGCGCTGCACGCGGGCGTCGACGGGTTCGACGGTCAGCCCGAACACGTCGACCAGGTCGCTGAGCGCCCACCCCAGCAATTCGTCGTCCGGGGTGCTGGCCGCCACGTCGTCGCCGAAGCGGCCGAACGACAGCCGCAGCAGCTGCACGTCCCCGCCGCCCAACTTGCGCCCCCATTTCTTGGAAGACAGCGTTACGGCCTTGGCCCGCAACGGCTCCCCGGTGGCCACCAGCACGCCGGAGGCGTCGGGCAGCGGCGTCGAGGCCGGCACCGCGAGCGCCACCACCGCCGACGACGCGGTCGCGATGCGGGCCGCGGCCGCCGACGAACGCGGGGCCACCTCCCGCAGCAGCGCCGCCAGCCGCGGCGCGGGCACGGCCAGGATCACGGCGTCGGCGTGCCAGCGGGCGCCGGTGTCGTCGAGCAGGGACCAGCCGGGCCCGGCGGGGTCGAGCCGCCGCACCGCGGCGCGCACCCACCGCGGGCGGCCCCGCTCGACGAGCTCGTCGAGCAGCACCCCGTAGCCGCCGTCGATGGCCCCGAACGCCGGCGCGCCGGTCGACGGCGGCAACCCCTGCCGGACCGCGTCGGTCAGGCTGGGCGCGCCGCGGTCCAGGGCCGCCGCCACGCTGGGGGCCGCCGCGCGCAGCCCGATCGTCGAGGCCGAGCCCGCATACACCCCGCTCAGCAACGGGTCCACCGACCGGGCCACGGTCTGCTCGCCGAACCGCTCCCCCACCAGGTCGGCCACCGCGGGGTCGCCGCCCGGCTCCCAGCCCAGGGGCCGGGTCGGTTCGGCGTCGATCCACGCGACCGTCGCCTCGTCGACCAATCCGGCCATCGACGCGGCAGACGACGGGATCCCGGCGACGGTGCCCGCGGGCAGCGGGTGCAGCCGCCGCCGGCTGTAGATCAAAGGCCGCGCGCCGGTGGTCGACAGCTGGCGGTCCGACAGGCCCAGCTCGGCCAGCAGCGCCGGCATCTCGGGCCGGCGCCGCACGAACGCCTCGGCGCCGACGTCCATCGGCCGCCCGCCGACCTGCTCGGTGCGCAACACCCCGCCCAGCCGGTCCCCCGGCTCGAACAGGGTGATCGTCGCGTCCGCACCGGCGGCCGCCCGCAGCCGGTACGCGGCCGTCAGCCCCGAAATCCCGCCGCCAACAACGCAATACGAGGGGGTCATAGCGAATGGACCAGCGCCACCACGTCGGCCAGCACGCCGGGATCGGTCTCCGGGAGCACCCCGTGGCCCAGGTTGAAGACGTGGCCCGTCGCGCCCGCGTCGACCGCCCGGCGGCCCTCGGTCACCACCGCGCGGGCGGCGTGTGCGGCGACGTCCCATCCGGCCAGCAGCACGACCGGGTCGAGGTTGCCCTGCAGCGCCGTGCCGGGTTCGACCCGGGCGGCGGCGTCGATCAGCGACGTGCGCCAGTCCACCCCGATCACGGTGGCCTGCCCGGGCCGCATGCCGCACTTCAGCGCCGCCGACATCGCGCCCAGCAGCTCGGAGGTCCCGACCCCGAAATGCGTCATGGGCACGCCGTATTCGGCCAGGGTGGCGAAGACCCGCGAGCTGTGCGGCAGCACGTAGTTGCGGTAGTGGGCCAGCGACAGGGTCCCCGCCCACGAGTCGAACATCTGGATGGCGTCGACCCCGGCGTCGATCTGGGCGCGCAAAAACGCGATGGTCAGGTCGGTGAGCTTGGACATCAGCGCGTCCCAGCTCGCCGGTTCGGCCAGCATCATCGCCTTGGTGCGGGCGTGGTTGCGGCTGGGGCCGCCCTCGACGAGGTAGGACGCCAGCGTGAACGGCGCACCGGCGAAGCCGATCAGCGGGACGTCGCCCAGCTCGCCGACCAGCAGCGACACCGCGTCGGACACCGGCTGAACCGCTTGCGGGTCAAGAGGTTTCATCGCATCGATGTCGGCGTCGGTGCGCACCGGGTGCGCGATCACCGGCCCCACGTCGGCGACGATGTCCAGCTCGACGCCCGCGGCGCGCAGCGGCACCACGATGTCGGAGAACAAAATCGCCGCGTCCACGCCGTAGCGGCGAATCGGCTGCAGCGTGATCTCGCACGCCACCTCGGGCTGAAAGCACGCCTCGAGCATGCTGTGGCGTTCGCGCAGCGCCCGGTACTCCGGCAGCGAGCGGCCGGCCTGCCGCATGAACCACACCGGCACCCGGCCGGGCTTGCGTCCGGTGACGGCGGCCAGATACGGGGAGTCGGGAAGCTCGCGGCGGAAAGTGTCCATCGGCATCAATGCTGCCACGGCGGCCCGCGGGCGCCTGCGTAACATCAACCCGGTGCCAGTCAACTACGACGAGTTTCCCGGCCTGCGGTGCGAACCCGGCGATAACGGCGTTTTGACGCTCGTTCTCGACGCGCCCGGCCTGAATTCGGTGGGACCGCAGATGCACCGCGACCTCGCCGACATCTGGCCGGCCCTCGACCGCGATCCCGACGTGCGCGTGGTGCTGGTCCGCGGCGAGGGCAAGGCCTTCTCGTCGGGCGGCAGCTTCGATCTGATCGAGGAGACCATGGGCGACTTCGAAGGCCGGGTCCGCATCATGCGCGAGGCCCGCGACCTGGTGCTCAACATGGTCAACTTCGACAAGCCCGTGGTCTCGGCGATCCGGGGACCCGCCGTCGGCGCCGGCCTGGTGGTGGCGCTGCTCGCCGACATCTCGGTGGCCGGCCGCACCGCGCGGTTCATCGACGGCCACACCAAGCTCGGGGTGGCCGCGGGCGACCACGCCGCGATCTGCTGGCCGCTGCTGGTCGGCATGGCCAAGGCCAAGTACTACCTGCTGACCTGCGAGACGCTGGTCGGCGAGGAGGCCGAGCGCATCGGGCTGGTCTCCAAGTGCGTCGACGACGACGAGGTGCTGCCGACGGCCACCCGCATCGCCGAGGACCTGGCGCGGGGCGCGCAGCACGCCATCCGCTGGACCAAGCACAGCCTCAACTACTGGTACCGCATGTTCGGGCCCGCGTTCGAAACGTCGCTGGGCCTGGAATTCGTCAGTTTCGGCGGGCCCGACGTTCGGGAGGGCCTGGCCGCGCACCGCGAGAAGCGGCCGGCCCGATTCACCGGCGGTGCCGCGACCTGAGCAGGGCAAACACGGGTCGCGGGGCCGCAATGGGCGCGCGTAACGGCTTGGTCGCGGCGCGCGCGAAAGTCGGCGCGCCTGTTTCGGCGTGTCGGGGGATGGGTCTAGCGTCGAACGCTGTGACCAGTTCAGCTGAACCGGCCCCCTTTCGCGAGGCGGTGGCGGCGATGAACGCCGTGACGGTGCGGCCGGAGATCGAGCTGGGCCCGATCCGCCCGCCGCAGCGGCTGGCACCCTTCAGCTACGCGCTGGGCGCCGAGGTCAAGCACCCCGACCTCGAGATCGTCCCGGAGCGGTCCGAGGGTGACGCGTTCGGCCGGCTGATCCTGCTGTACGACCCCGAGGGCGCCGACGCCTGGGACGGCACCATCCGGCTGGTCGCCTACATCCAGGCCGACCTCGACCCCAGCGAGGCCGTCGACCCCCTGCTGCCGGAGGTCGCGTGGAGCTGGCTGGTGGACGCGCTCACGGCACGCCTCGAGCAGACCACCGCCCTGGGCGGCACGGTCACCGCCACCACGTCGGTGCGCTACGGCGACATCTCCGGGCCGCCGCGGGCCCACCAGCTGGAGCTGCGCGCGTCGTGGACGGCGACCACCCCGGCGGTCGGGGTGCACGTCGAGGCGTTCTGCGAGGTCCTCGAGCACGCCGCGGGCCTGCCGCCGAGCGGGGTCACCAACCTGAGCTCGCGGTCACGCGCCTGACATGGGCGAACCGTCGGCCCACGGGCCCGACAGCACCGCGCCCGCGGCCACCCCGCTGCTCCACCCGGCCGACGGCGTCCCGGCGCTTTCGGTGTCGGCCCGCGAGATCGCCGAGGCGGCGCGGCGGCTCGACCGCGGCAGCGGGCCGTTCGCGGTGGACGCCGAGCGGGCGTCGGGTTTCCGCTACTCGAGCCGGGCCTACCTGATCCAGATCCGGCGCGCCGGCGCCGGGACCGTGCTGATCGACCCGGTCAGCCACGGCGGCGACCCGCTGGACGTGCTGCGGCCGGTGGCCGAGGTGCTCGGCACCGACGAATGGATCCTGCACTCGGCCGACCAGGACCTGCCCTGCCTGGCCGAGGTCGGCATGCGCCCGCCGGCGCTCTACGACACCGAGCTCGCCGGGCGGCTGGCCGGGTTCGAGCGGGTGAACCTGGCCACCATGGTCGAGCGGCTGCTGGGCCTCGGGCTGGCCAAGGGCCACGGCGCGGCGGACTGGTCCAAGCGGCCCCTGCCACCCGAATGGCTCAACTACGCGGCGCTGGATGTGGAGCTGCTCATCGAGCTGCGCGCGGCGATCGCCGACGTGCTGGCCGAACAGGGCAAAAGTGATTGGGCCGCACAGGAATTCGACTACCTGCGCACCGCCGGTTCGCGCGATCCGACGGCGCGGCGCGAGCGCTGGCGCCGCACGTCGGGGATCCACCGGGTGCGCGACCGCCGGGGCCTGGCCGCGGTGCGCGAGCTGTGGGCGGCGCGCGACCTGATCGCCCAGCGCCGCGACATCGCCCCGCGGCGCATCCTGCCGGACTCGGCGATCATCGACGCCGCGCTGGCCAACCCGAAGACCGTCGAGGACCTGGTCGCGCTGCCGGTGTTCGGGGGCCGCAACCAGCGCCGCAGCGCGCACATCTGGCTGGCGGCGCTGGAGGCGGCGCGGCACAACGAGGAACCGCCGGGGGAGGTCGAGGCCGCCAACGGGCCGCCACCGCCGGCGCGGTGGAGCAGGCGCAAACCGGAGGCCGCGGCCCGGCTGGAGGCGGCCCGGGCGGCGCTGGGCGAGGTGTCGGAGCGGGTGAAGGTCCCCACCGAGAACCTGGTGTCGCCGGACCTGGTGCGACGGCTGTGCTGGGACTGGGAGGGCGCGCCGGACCCCCTCGAGGCGGTCGACGCATTCCTGCGCGCCGGCCGGGCGCGGCCCTGGCAGCGCGAACTGGTGGGCCCGGCGCTGGCCCGGGCGCTGCAGCCGCCGGCCGACGGGCCGCGCTAGTCGAGCTGCTCGGTGATCTGCGGCTCGGTCAGCGGGCTGCCCAGCGCCGCCACCCAACCGGTGATCCGGCGGGCCACGTCCTGGTCGGTCAGGCCGAGCTCGGCCAGCACCTCCCCGCGCGAGGCGTGCTCGTAGAACCGCTGCGGCAGGCCGACGTCGCGGCAGGGCACGTCGATCTCCGCGCGCCGCAGCGCGGCCGACACCGCCGAGCCGACGCCGCCGTTGACGCCGTTGTCCTCGCACGTGACGACCAGCTTGTGCTGCGCCGCCAGCTCCACGACGCCGTCGGACACCGGCAGCACCCAGCGCGGGTCGATCACCGTCACGCCGATGCCCTGGTTGTGCAGCCGCTTGGCCGCCGCCAGCGCCATCGGCGCGAACGCGCCGATCGCCACCAGCAGCACGTCGTGGTTCAACCCCGGCGCGGGCATCGCGAGCAGGTCGACCCCCGAGCGGCGTTCGAGGGCCGGAATGTCTTCGCCCACATCGCCTTTCGGGAAGCGCAGGGCCGTGGGGCCGTCGTCGACGTCGAGGGCCTCGCCGAGCTCCTCGCGCAGGCGGGTGGCGTCGCGGGGCGCGGCCACCCGGATGCCGGGCACGATGCCCAGCATCGACAGGTCCCACATCCCGTTGTGGCTGGCGCCGTCGTTGCCGGTGATGCCGGCGCGGTCGAGCACCATCGTCACGGGCAGCCGGTGCAGCGCCACGTCCATCATGATCTGGTCGAAGGCCCGGTTGAGGAACGTCGAGTAGATGGCCACCACGGGGTGCATGCCGCCCATCGCCAGCCCGGCCGCCGACGTCAGCGCGTGCTGCTCGGCGATGCCCACGTCGAACAGGCGGTCCGGGAACTGTTTGCCGAACGCGCTCAGCCCGGTGGGGCCGGGCATCGCGGCGGTGATCGCGACGATGTCGCGGCGCTTCTTGCCGTAGGCGATGAGCGCGTCGGAGAAGGTCGCCGTCCAGCCCGGGCCGGCGACCTTGGTGGCCTGGCCGGTGGCCGGGTCGATCACGCCGCAGGAGTGCATCTGCTCGGCCTCATCGTCCAAGGCCGGGGCGTATCCCATGCCCTTGCGGGTGACGGCGTGCACGATCACCGGGCGCCCGAAGCCGCGGGCGTGGCGCAGCGCGACCTCGACCGCGCGCTCGTCGTGGCCGTCGACCGGCCCGACGTACTTCAGCCCGAGGTCGGTGAACAGCAGCTGCGGTGACAGCGAGTCCTTGATGCCGGCCTTGACGCTGTGCATGAACCGGTAGGCGATCTTGCCGAAGAGCGGCATCGCGCGCAGCGCGTCGCGGCCCTTCTCCAGCATCTGTTCGTACGCGGGCTGCAGCCGCAGCGACGCCAGGTGGTCGGCGACCCCGCCGATCGTCGGCGCGTAGCTGCGGCCGTTGTCGTTGACCACGATGATCACCGGGCGCTTCGACGCGGCGATGTTGTTCAGCGCCTCCCAGCACATGCCGCCGGTGAGCGCGCCGTCGCCGACCACCGCCACCACGTGCCGGTTGCGGTGCCCGGCCAGCTCGAACGCCTTGGCCAGCCCGTCGGCGTAGGACAGGGCGGCGCTGGCGTGGCTGGACTCCACCCAGTCGTGCTCGCTCTCGGCGCGCGACGGATACCCCGACAGGCCGCCCTTCTTGCGCAGGCTCTCGAAGTCGTGGCTGCGGCCGGTGAGCATCTTGTGCACGTAGGCCTGGTGCCCGGTGTCGAAGATGATCGGGTCGTGCGGCGAGTCGAAGACCCGGTGCAGCGCCAGGGTCAGCTCGACGACGCCCAAATTCGGTCCCAGGTGTCCCCCGGTGGCAGCGACCTTGTGGATCAGAAACTCGCGGATCTCGCCGGCGAGATCGCGGAGCTGCTGTTGGGAAAGGTGCTGCAGATCGGCGGGCCCGCGGATCTGTTCGAGCATCTCGTCAGTCTACGCAGCGACCGCGGGGATACCAGCGCACCGGCGGGGGCCCGCCGGGCCTACGAGTGGCCGAACAGGTCGGCCAGCGTGTCGTGAAGTTCGGGATCTGCCAAAAGGACGACCTCGTCGCCGGCCCGCAGTTCGGTGTCGCCGCGCACCGGCACCAGGCCGGTGGTGCGGACCACGATGCTGACCCAGATGTCGCCGACGCGGTCACCGAGGCCCTCGACGGTGCACCCCTCGGCGGCAGACCCGGGGGCAACGCTGAAGCGGTGGACGCCGTGCGGCTCGTCCGCCAGCCGGACCCCTATCTCCCAGGGCCGGGTTTCGACGGTGCGCATCGGGAGGCGCAGCAGCCGAGCGGCGCCGGGCACCGCGCCGCCCTGCACCAGAACGGAGAAGACGACGACCACGACGACGATGCCGTACAGACGTTCGGCGTCGGCGACGTGGGCGGCCCGCAAAAACTCGCCGAGCAGGATCGGCACCGCGCCCTTGAGGCCGGCGAACAGGATGAAGAGGCGTTCGTTTCGCTCGAGTCGCACGCCAAGCAGGCAGGCGCCCGCCGCGGCCGGACGAATCAGCGCCGTCAGGGCCGCTCCGAGAAGGAGCCCGGGAATCCACACGTCGGGATGGAGGAGCACGTCGACGTCGACGGTCAGACCCAGGATGGCGAACGCGACGATCTCGGCCAGGCCGGCCAGGGCGGCGTGGAATCGTTTGATCTCCGGCTTGTAGGGCGCGCGCGCGTCGCCGATCGCGATGCCGGCGACGAACACCGCCAAAAACCCCGATCCGTGCGCAAGCGTGGTGATGCCGTACAGCATCAGGCTGGATGCCAGCGTCCGCAGCGGGTAGAGGCCTTCGCTCGGCAACGCCACGCGGCGCATGAAGACGAGCAGGGCGCGGCCGCCGACGACGCCGAAGGCCAGGCCGATCGCCATCTGCAGGACGAATTGCGCTGCCACGCCGGCGAACCCGGCGGCGCTAAGGCCACCGGCGGCGATGAGGCCGGACATCAACGAGATGCCGACCGGATCGTTGGCACCGGACTCGCCCTCCAGGATGGTGCTGCTGCGGCCCCTGATCTCGCGCTTGCCCAGGACCGAGAAGACCACGGCCGGATCGGTGGGAGCCACCGCGGTCGCGACGAGCACCGCGGGGAACCAGCCGACTTCGCACGCATAGTGCAGCATCAGCGCGGCGCCGGCGGCGGTGAGCGCGGTGCCCACGACGCCGAGCGACAGGATGGGGGCAACCGCCGCGCGGAAACGGGAAGGCCCGATGTGCATTCCGCCGTCGAACAACACCAGCACGAGCGCGATGGTGATGACCTGCTCGACGACCCGCTCGGATGGCGCCCGGACGGCCGGCAGGGCGTGCATCGCCAGCGCGGTGCCCACCAGCACGAGCAGCGGCACCGGGATCTTGACCCGCTCGGTCAGGCGGTTCGCCAGCACCGCAACCAAACCGAGCGCGCTGGAGAACAACACGACGAGCGCGTAGCGAAGGCTGTCGCTCACGGCCGCGGCAATCGGGTGACGATCCGGCACCGCCGTGTGATGGTGCGCACTGGGGCCTCTCGATCGGTCGACGATGACGACAAGGACATCGCCGACCAGACTTCCCGGCACACCGCGAGGCAGTCTAGCCGTTCGGCGCCGCCCGTGTCCCGCTAAGCGCAGGTCAGCAGCGCCACGCATTCGACGTGATGGGTCAGCGGGAAGGCGTCGAACACCTTGATGGCCTCGACGGCGTAGCCGTGGCCGCGGTACAGCCCGATGTCGCGCGCGAAAGACGCTGCCTCGCAACCGATGTGCACGACGCGCCGCACCCCGGCCGCGGCCACCCGGTCGATGACATCCCGCCCGGCGCCGGCCCGCGGCGGGTCCAGCACCGCGACGTCGGCCCTCGAGGCGCGCGCCCGCTGCGACGCCAGCGCCCGCCGCACCGAATCGGTGACGACGTCGACCTGGGGCAGATCGGCCAGCGCGGCGCGGGCGGCCCGCGTCGACGCGCGCGACGTGTCGACGCTCAGCACCCGCCCCGACTCCCCGACCGCCTCGGCGAGCGCGGCGGCGAAAACCCCGGCGCCGCCGTAGAGGTCCCAGACCGTCATGCCCGCTTCGGCTTGCGCCCAGTCGGCGACGAGGCCGCTGTAGACCGGCGCCGCGTCGCGGTGCGCCTGCCAAAACGCCGTGACGGGCACGCGCCAGCTGCGCGCGCCCACCCGCTGCACCGCCTCGTAGCCGCCTTCCACCACCGCGGTGACGGTCCTGTTGCCCCGCCGCAGGGTGCGCACCACGTGGCGCGCGCCGTCGTCGTCGACGGCCACATGCAGCTGGGCGCCCGGCGGCCAGTCCGCCCCCGACGAATCGTGAGCCAGCCCGTCGAGCATTCCCGCCGGCAACTGCGCGCAGCGCAGGTCGGTGACCAGTTCGTCGCTGTGGTAGCGGTGAAAGCCGGGACGACCATCCGCGCCCACGTCCAGCCGGACCCGGGTGCGCCAGCCCGTGGGGCCGCCGTCCGAGAGCGGGTCGGCCTCGCCGCTCCAGCGGTACCCGCCCAGCCGCTGCAATTGGTTGGCCACCACCTCGCCCTTGAGCGCCCGGACCGCCGCCGGCGCGGCGAACGCCAGGTCGCAGCACCCCGCGCCGCCGACACCGGCGATCGGGCACAGCGGCGCGACCCGGTGGTCGGACGGCTCGACCACCTCGAGAACCTCTGCGTGCCAATAGGATCCGCGGTCGGCGGTGACGCGGGCCCGCACCCGTTCGCCGGGCAGCGCGTAACGGACGAACACGACGCGGCCCTCGTGGTGCGCCACGCAGCTGCCCCCGTTGGCGGGGGCGCCGGTGCGAAGCGTCAGTTCGGCGGTCAATCGAAGATTCCGCGACGGGCGTCGCCGGGCGCCGCGTGCGGTTGAAACGCCTTGAGCCGCTCCGACGAATTCAGCTGCCAGGGAACGGAAGTCACCATGACGTTGGGCATGAACAGCAGGCGGCCCTTGAGCCGCAGCGCGCTTTGGTTGTGCAGCACCTGCTCCCACCAATGGCCCACCACGTACTCGGGGATGAACACCGTCACCACGGTGCGCGGCGACTCCTTGCTGACCCGCTTGACGTATTCGAGGATGGGACGGGTGATTTCGCGGTACGGCGAGGCGATGACCTTCAGCGGCACGCTGATGTCGCTTTCCTCCCACTTGTGGACGAGCTCGCGCGTTTCGGCGTCGTCGACGCTGACCGTGAGGGCCTCGAGCACATCGGGCCGGGTGGCGCGCGCGTAGGCCAGCGCCCGCAGGGTCGGCAGGTGCAGCTTGGAGACCAGGACCAGGGCGTGGTTGCGGCTGGGCAGCACCACGTCGTGCTGGGCGGCCTCCTGCTCCTCCAATTCCTGGCTGACGGTGCCGTAGTGGCGGTGGATCATCTTCATCAGGATGAACAGCGCGCTCATCGCGAACAGGGCGATCCACGCCCCGGCCACGAACTTGGTGACCAAAACGACCAGCAACACCGCCCCGGTGGACAGCAACCCGACCGTGTTGACCACCCGCGAGCGCATCATCTTGCGCCGCGCGCGGGGATCGGTCTCGGTGCGCAGCAGCCGGGTCCAGTGCCGCACCATCCCGACCTGGCTGAGCGTGAACGAAATGAACACCCCGACGATGTAGAGCTGGATCAGCGCGGTCACCTCGGCGCGGAACGCGATGATCGCCAGCAGCGCGGCCGCCGACAAGAACAGGATCCCGTTGGAGAACGCCAACCTGTCTCCGCGCGTGTGCAATTGGCGCGGCAGGTAGCTGTGCTGCGCCAGCACCGAGCCGAGCACCGGGAAGCCGTTGAACGCGGTGTTGGCCGCCAGCACCAAGATCAGCGCGGTGACGGTGGCGATCAGCAGAAACCCGATGTGGAAGCTGCCGAACACGGTCTCGGCCAGCTGGGTGACGAGGGTCTTCTGGTAGTACCCCCGCGGCGCCCCCGACAGCTGGGTGGCGGGATCGTCGACCAGTTTGACGCCGATCTTCTCGGCCAGCACGATGATGCCCATCAGCAGGGTCACCGCGATCACGCCCAGCATCAGCAGGGTCGTTGCGGCGTTGCGCGACTTGGGTTTTTCGAACGCCGGCACGCCGTTACTGATGGCCTCCACACCGGTCAGCGCCGCGCATCCGGACGAAAACGAGCGCGCCACCAGAAACGCCAGCGCGAAGCCCACGACCTGCCCGTGCTCGGCGTGCATCTGGAACCCGGCCGATTCCGCGCGCAACGGGTTGCCCAGCACGAAGATCCGGAACAGGCCCCACCCGATCATGACGAGCACCCCGATGATGAACGCGTAGGTCGGGATCGCGAACGCCACCCCGGATTCGCGGACCCCGCGCAGGTTCAGCGCCATCACCAACAGGATCGCGGCCACGCAGAACCACACCTTGTTGTGCGCGACGACCGGGATCGCCGAGCCGATGTTCGACATCGCCGAGGCGGTCGAAACGGCAACGGTCAGAACGTAATCCACCATCAAGGCGCTGGCCACCACGAGGCCGGCGGTGTCGCCGAGGTTGGTGGTGACCACCTCGTAGTCGCCGCCGCCCGACGGGTAGGCGTGCACGTTCTGCCGGTAGCTGGCCACCACGACCAGCATGACCGCCGCCACCGCCAGTCCGATCCACGGCGTCAGCGCGTAGGCGGTCACCCCGGCCACCGAAAGCATGAGGAAGATCTCCTCGGGCGCGTACGCCACCGACGACAGCGCGTCCGAGGCAAACACCGGCAGCGCGATCCGCTTGGGCAGCAGGGTGTGACTCAACCGGTCGCTGCGAAACGGCCGGCCGATGAGCAACCGGCGCGCGGCCGTGGAAAGTTTGGACACGAGAGCCAAGGGTAAGCCCACCCCGGCTTGGTAGCGTTCCGTAGGCGAGAATGTTCGCCGGCGGACCATATCGGCTGGCCAACCCGGTTGCCGATGGGAATAGCGCAGGACGGAGCCGAAGGGACCTCAGGTGCGCGTGGTTGTGATGGGTTGCGGCCGGGTGGGCTCGTCGCTGGCCGACGGGCTCTCCCGCATCGGCCATGACGTGGCGGTCATTGACCGCGACAGCGCCGCGTTCAACCGGCTCAGCCCGGAGTTCGCCGGCGAACGGGTGCTGGGCCAAGGATTCGACCGGGATGTGTTGCTCAGGGCCGGCATCGAGGAGGCCGAGGCCTTCGCCGCGGTGTCCTCCGGCGACAACTCCAACATCATCTCGGCCCGGCTGGCGCGGGAAACGTTCGGCGTGCAGCGCGTCGTCGCGCGGATCTACGACGCCAAGCGCGCCGAGGTCTACGAGCGCCTGGGCATCCCGACGATCGCCACGGTGCCGTGGACCACCGACCGCCTGCTCAACGCGCTGACCCGGGAAAGCGAGACCGCCAAGTGGCGCGACCCGACCGGCACGGTCGCGGTGGCCGAGGTCGACCTGCACGAGGACTGGGTGGGCCACCGGGCGACCGAGCTCGAGCAGGCCACCGGCGCCCGGGTCGCGTTCTTGATCCGGTTCGGCACCGGCGTGCTGCCGGAACCCAAGACCGTCCTGCAGGCCGGCGACCGGGTTTACCTCGCGGCGATTTCTGGTCGCGCGGCCGAAGCGGCGGCCATCGCGGCGCTGCCGCCGAGCGAGGACTTGGAGCCGTGAAGACCGCCGCCGACGAAGACGCCCGCTTGCCTGTTTTTCGAGCCGGGAGCGTGAGGGTAGCGCCCGCTCGCGGGGGAGAGTGGCGCAAATGAAAGTCGCCGTCGCCGGCGCGGGGGCGGTCGGCCGCTCGGTCACCCGCGAGCTGATCGCCAACAACCACGAAGTGACGCTGATCGAGCGCAACCCCGAGCACGTCGACGTCGACGCGATCCCGGCCGCGCACTGGCGGCTGGGCGACGCCTGCGAGCTGAGCCTGCTGCAGTCGGTGCACCTCGAGGACTTCGACGTGGTGGTCGCCGCGACCGGCGACGACAAAGCCAACGTGGTGCTCAGCCTGCTGGCCAAGACGGAGTTCGCGGTGCCGCGGGTGGTGGCCCGGGTCAACGACCCCCGCAACGAGTGGCTGTTCACCGACGCCTGGGGTGTCGACGTCGCGGTGTCCACGCCCCGCATGCTGGCGTCGCTGATCGAAGAGGCCGTGGCCGTCGGGGATCTGGTGCGGCTCATGGAATTTCGTCGGGGCCAGGCCAACCTCGTGGAGATCACCCTGCCCGACGACACGCCGTGGGGCGGCAAGCCGGTGCGCCGGTTGCAGCTGCCCCGGGACGCCGCCTTGGTGACGATCCTGCGCGGGCCGCGGGTGATCGTGCCCGAGGCCGACGAGCCGCTCGAGGGCGGCGACGAACTGCTGTTCGTCGCGGTCACCGAGGTCGAAGAGGAGCTGCGCAAGCTGCTGCTGCCGACCACCGAGCCCACCGACCGACGGGGCTAGGCGGGGTCGGCGTCGGCTTCCTCGGTTGCGGGCATGGCGCGCTGGGCGGCCTTTGCGGCCGCGTAGGTCGCGAGCGCGGCCAAAATCGTCAGCGGCCAGCCCATGCCGATCCGCGCGACACCGAGCCAGCCCGTCTGGTCGGCGTCGTAGAGCAGCCGCTGGATTACGAACCGGGCGGTGAAGACCAGCGTCCAGCACACCGTGGCGACGTCGAACGCGTGGACGGCCCGCGGCACGTCGCGCCAGGCGCGGTCACGGCCGGTGGCCCAGCTCCACAGATGACCGACCAGGGGGCGTCGGACCAGCACGGACACGGCGAACACGATCGCCCACAAAAGCGACATCCAAATGCCCAGCAGGAAATAGCCCTTGGACTGGCCCACCGCGTAGGCGATCAACGCGCAGACGGCGACCCCGATGAACCCGGACACCGCCGGCTGCGTGGATTCGCGCCGGATCAGCCGCCAAAACAAAACCAGCGCGGCCGCGCCCAGCGCGAACCCGATCGCCGGCATCAACCCCGCCAAGCCGGACACCGCCACGAAGACGACCACCGGCACCGACGAGTAGACGACACCACTGACCCCGCCCACCTGGGCCAGCAGGCGATCGGCGCCGACGCGGTTGGTGACGTTGCTGGGCGGCGTCACCGCTGGATTTCGTAGTGGGGGTTGTAGATGGCCTTCGTCCCGTTTTCCAGCTTGCCCATCCGCCCGCGCACCCGCAGGGTGCGGCCCGAGTCGATGCCCGGGATGCGGCGCTGCCCCAGCCAGACCAGCGTGACGGTGTCGGTGCCGTCGAACAACTCGGCGCGAACGCCGCCGGAACAACCCTTGCCGTTGGTCTCGACGCTACGCAGGGTGCCGACCATCGTGACCTCCTGGCCGCGCTCGCAGTCGATCGCGCGCTGCGCGCCGGCCGTCGCGATTTCGCCGGTCAGTTCTTCGGAGTCGCGTTGCTCCGGATCCTCCGTCAACCGACGGGTGAGCCGGCGAAGATAAGCCTGGGCCCCCATGGCCACTCC
This sequence comes from Mycobacterium palustre, assembly GCF_002101785.1. Classification (GTDB taxonomy): domain Bacteria; phylum Actinomycetota; class Actinomycetes; order Mycobacteriales; family Mycobacteriaceae; genus Mycobacterium; species Mycobacterium palustre. The sequence goes on along the minus strand of NZ_LQPJ01000144.1, from coordinate 36,849 downwards.
TGAAAATAGTGGTAAAGCTTCGACGCTTCCATCTATGCCAACGGACACCGTAGACCTGTTGGTTCCCTGGCGCCAACCGACCCAAACTCCGGTGTTAAGGCGCCCCGGACGGCGGGGCAATATCGAGGGGTGGCTGTCGATCTGCGCGGTGTCACGACGGTGTTGTTGGCGGGCACCGGCTCCGACGACGACTACGTCGACCGGGCGTTTCGCGGCCCGCTGGCCGAAGCCGGCGCCGTCCTGCTCGCCCCGCCGCCCCAGCCGGATCGGTTGATCGACGGCTACCTGTCGGCCTTGGACCGGGCCGCGCGACGCGGTCCGATCGGGGTCGGGGGCGTCTCCATCGGCGCCGCGGTGGCGACCGCCTGGGCGCTAAAACATCCCGATCGCGCCGTCGTCGTGCTGGCCGCGCTGCCGGCGTGGGCCGGCGACCCGCACGCCGCGCCCGCCGCGCAGGCGGCGCGGTATTCGGCGGCGCGGCTGCGCGCCGACGGGCTGGCGGCTACGACCAGCCAGATGCGGGCCTCGAGCCCGCCGTGGCTGGCCGACGAGCTGACCCGGTCCTGGCGCGCCCAGTGGCCGCAATTGCCCGACGCCATGGAGGAGGCGGCGGCCTACGTCGCACCGAGTTGCGCCGACCTGGCCGGGCTGCGCGCCCCGCTGGCGGTGGCCGCCGCGATCGACGATCCGATCCACCCGCTGCAGGTGGCCCTCGACTGGGTCGCCGCCGCCCCGCGCGCGGCGCTGCGGACGGTGACGCTGGACGAGATGGGCGCAAACACCGCCGCGCTGGGCGCGGCCTGCCTGGCGGCCCTGGCCGACCTTTAGCCGCCGGTCGTGGTCCGCAGCTGCTGCATGGCCGATCCCTCGGCGCTGCGGCGCGCGGCCGGCTCGCTCGGCGGCTGCGCCCCCTGTTGTTGCTGCGCCTGCTGGGCGGCCGCGGCGGCCCGCAGCTGTTCCACCATCGGCTCGGGCAGCTGCACGGGAAGCGGCGTGCGCACGGGAAGCGGCGTGTCGCCGCGGCGAACCACGGTGTCGACCAACGCCGCGCGCGCCTCCTGGTCGAGCGCGTCGATGGTCTCCTGCGGGCCGTTGATGACGCAGCGGATCATCCAGCGATAGCCGTCGACCCCGATGAAGCGCACGACGCCGGACGCGGTGCCGACCACCTCACGACCCCACGGCCCGTCCTTGATGCTGACCTTGGCCGAGTCCTTGCGCAGCGACTCGGCGAGCTCGCCGGCCACCTCACGCCACAGGCCGCCGGTCTTGGGCGCCGCGTAGGCCGCGATGGTAAAGCGGCCGTTGGGCGTGACCACCCACACGGCGCTGGGGACGCCGGCCTCGGTCAGTTCCACCTGGAGCTGGCCGGTCTCCGGCATCGGGATGAGCACCGAGCCCAGGTCGAGCCGCGCCAGCTCGGCGATCGCGGGGTCGTCGAAGTCGTCGATGTCGAACGGGCCCTCGAGCTCTTCGAGCTCTTCCGGCTCGTCATCGGCGTGCAGGCCGGCGGCCTGGACCTCACCCTCGTCTTTGCCACGTTTACCGAATCCCGCCATCTGCTACGCCACTCCTCCTCATCGCTCCCGCTCTGAATCGTCGCTGGCGGTCACAAGCTCGCGTGCCCTCCGGAGGAACCGTGACCGCCGTCGCCGCGGGACGTCTGGGCCAGCCCGGCCTCGTCGAACGACGACACCTCGACCAGCTCGACCAATTCGACCCGCTGCACCAGCAACTGGGCGATCCGGTCGCCGCGGTGCACCACGATGGGCTCGTCGGGGTCGAGGTTGATTAGCGACACCTTGATCTCGCCGCGATAGCCCGCGTCGATGGTGCCGGGGCTGTTGACGATCGAAAGCCCAACGCGCGCAGCCAAACCCGAGCGCGGGTGGACCAGGCCGACCATCCCGTGCGGGATGGCGACGGCCACGCCCGTCCGCACCAGGGCCCGTCTGCCGGGGTCCAGATTGACGTCTTCGGCGCTGTAGAGGTCGACGCCGGCGTCGCCGTCGTGGGCACGGCTGGGCAGCGGGAGCTCGGGGTCCAGACGGACGATGGCGAGACTGGTTGACACGGGGCCACAGACTACCCTTGACCGCGTGTCTTCCACGCGCGTCGCGCCGCACAGCGTGCGATATCGCGAACGGCTATGGGTCCCGTGGTGGTGGTGGCCGCTGGGGTTCGGGTTGGCGGCGCTGATCGCCTTCGAGGTCAACCTCGGGGTCCGCTCCCTGCCCCACTGGCTGCCGTACGCGACGCTGTTCGCGGTGGCGGCCGCGGCGCTGCTGTGGCTGGGCCGGGTGGAGATCCGCGTCGTCGCCGACCCCGCCGCGCCGGGCGGCGTGGAACTGTGGGCCGGGGACGCGCACCTGCCGGTCAACGTGATCGCCCGGTCCGCCGAGGTAGCGCGCTCGGCAAAGTCCGCCGCGCTGGGCCGCCAACTCGACCCGGCGGCCTTCGTGCTGCACCGGGCGTGGGTGGGCCCCATGGTTCTGGCAGTCCTCGACGACCCGGACGATCCCACGCCGTACTGGCTGGTGAGCTGCCGCCACCCCGAGCGGGTGCTGTCGGCATTGCGCAGCTGACCTTCGGGCTCAGGCCGCGCAATCGGTACAGATCATCACGCCGTTCTTCTCGCTGGCCAGCCGGCTGCGGTGTTGCACCAAAAAGCAACTCGAGCAGGTGAACTCGTCGGCCTGCTTCGGAATCACGCGCACCGACAACTCTTCACCGGACAGGTCGGCGCCGGGCAACTCGAACGATTCGGCCGATTCGGATTCGTCTACGTCGACCACCGCCGACGCCGCTTCGTTGCGTCGTGCTTTGAGCTCCTCTAGCGAGTCTTCTGAGACATCGTCGGTCTCGGTGCGCCGTGGAGCGTCATAATCGGTAGGCATAATTTTTTCGCCTCATCCCCTCGAATGCCCTCTAACCCAAGCAACGCTTTGTACCAGCGTCGAACGCATCCACCAAATGATTCGTGCCCGGATCGCGACCCCATCTGGTGTGATTTACGTCACACATGTGATTTGACCCTTGTCATGCGTCTTAAACAGTGCGTTTAGAGTGCAGCTGTGGTCGCACAAATCACCGAGGGTACCGCCTTTGACAAGCACGGCAGGCCCTTCCGCCGGCGCAATCCGCGGCCCGCGATCTTCGTGTTGGCCTTCCTGGTGGTGGTGACCGGCGTGGTGTGGACCGTGGCGCTGACGCGCCCGGCGAAGGTGCACGAGGCGGTGGTGTGCAACCCGCCTCCGCAGCCGGCCGGGGGCTCGTCGCCGGCCCAGCTCGGTGAGCAGGTGTCGCGCAGCGCGATGGCCGACGTCGCGCCGGCCAAGCTCGCCGACACCAAGGTCCGCGTGCTCAACGCCAGCGGCCGCGGCGGCCAGGCCGGAGACGTCGCGGGCGCGCTGAAGGATCTGGGCTTCGCGCAGCCCACCGCCGCCAACGACCCGCTCTACGCCGGCACCCGGCTGAACTGCCAAGGCCAGATCCGCTTCGGCACGGCCGGGCAGGCGACCGCCGCCGCGGTGTGGCTGGTGGCCCCGTGCACGGAGCTGTTCAACGACAACCGCGCCGACGACTCGGTCGACCTCGTGCTGGGCACCGAGTTCACCGCGCTGGCCCACAACGACGACATCGACGCGGTGCTGGCCGGCCTCAAGCCGGGCGCCACCGAGCCGTCGGATCCCGCGCTGCTGCAAAAGATTCACGCCAGCAGCTGCTGACCCATCGGTCGGGTCGACTCAGTCCGGGATCGCCTCCAGGCCGTTGAACCGCTCGAGCGCCGCCCACAGTTCGTCGGCGATGCCGGGGGCGGCGGCCACCACCAGCCCCGCGCCGTCCGGCGCCGGCAGCTCCACGCGCGCGCCCGCCTCGGCCGCGATCAGCGCGCCGGCCGCGCGATCCCAGACCTGCAGCCCGTGCTCGTAGAAGGCGTCCAGCCGGCCCGCGGCCACCATGCACAAATCCAGCGCCGCCGAACCGATGCGGCGCACATCGCGGACCAGCGGCAGCAGCTGCGCCAACAGCTTCGCCTGTGCGGCGCGGCGCCGGGGTGCGTAGCCGAATCCGGTGCCCAGCAACGACATCGACAGGTCGCCGACCTCGGCGCACCGCAACGGCTCGGCCCCGTGGTCGTCGATGACGTGCGCGCCCAGCCCCACCGCCGCCGAATACACCCGGCGGCCCACGACGTCGGCGACCGCGCCCGCCACCGACACCCCGTCGATCTGCGCGCCGACCGAGACCGCGTAGGCGGGGATGCCGTAGACGAAATTCACGGTGCCGTCGATGGGATCGAGCACCCAGGTGACCGCGTGCGGCGTGGTCGCGGGGTCGGTGGGTCCGCCCCCCTCCTCCCCCAGGATCGGGTCACCGGGGCGCAACCGGGCCAACCGATCTCGCAGCAACCGCTCGGTCTCGGTGTCGACGACGGTGACCGGATCGGTCGGGGTGGTCTTCGACCGCACCGCGCCGCTGGCCGCGCCGGAAACGCCGGCCGCGGCGGCGCCGAACACCTCGGCGCGACGGTGCCGCACGAATTCCGCGGCCTCGGTGGCCAGCGTTTCGGCCACCGCACGCAACCGCGCGGGCTCGACTGACTGAACTGCGGGCCGCGTCACCGCTCTATCGCACCACAGACGGCGCGGCCACGCAGACGCCCCCGAACCCGCATCGTCACCGGGCTCAGCCCATTGCCCGCCTCCTCCTCGCACCGTCCCGGCGCGCATCGTCACCGGGCTCAGCCCATTGCCCGCCTCCTCCTCGCACCGTCCCGGCGCGCATCGTCACCGGGCTAAGGTGGGCGCACAGCCTCATCTCCCGCAGGAGCTCCGATGACCAGCACCGACTCGACCACGGACACGCCCGGCGCCGGACCGGCGGCCGGCACGCCGCAGCGGCGGGGGTTCGGCATCGACGTCGGCGGCAGCGGCATCAAGGGCGGCATCGTCGACATGGACACCGGGCTGTTGATCGGCGAACGCATCAAGGTGTTGACGCCGCAGCCGGCGACGCCGTCGGCGGTCGCCAAGGCCATCGCGGAGGTCGTCAACGGGTTCGGCTGGACCGGCCCCCTCGGGGTGACCTATCCCGGCGTCGTCACCCACGGCGTCGCTCAAACGGCGGCCAACGTCGACAAGTCGTGGATCGGAACGAACGCGCGCGACATCATCAGCGCCGAACTCGGCGGCCAGGAGGTCACCATCCTCAACGACGCCGACGCGGCCGGGCTGGCCGAGGAGCGTTACGGAGCCGGCCGGGAGCAGTCCGGCCTGGTGGTGCTGCTCACCTTCGGCACCGGGATCGGCTCGGCGGTCATCCACAACGGGGCGCTGATACCCAACACCGAGTTCGGCCACATCGAGGTCGGCGGCAAGGAGGCCGAGCATCGGGCGGCGTCGTCGGTCAAAGAAAGAAACGGCTGGAGCTACGAAAAGTGGGCCAAGCAGGTCACCAGGGTGCTGGTGGCCATCGAGAACCTGATCTGGCCGGACCTGTTCATCGCCGGCGGCGGCATCAGCCGCAAGGCCGACAAGTGGCTGCCGCTGCTGGAAAACCGCACCCCGGTGGTGGCCGCCGCGCTGCAGAACACCGCCGGCATCGTGGGCGCGGCGATGGCCGCGACCTCCGACGTGACGCACTGATTTTGGCCGGTAGGCCGGTGTAAGGCCGCGCTGTCGTTACAATGGTCCTCGGCGACCAGCCCGACTGAAAGCGTGCGAGTACACACGCAGTTATCAACGCCGACATTCGACATAGCAGACACTTTCGGTTCACCGTGCCCAAACCCACCGAAAGTGCGTCCGACCGAAGGGGTGTAAGTGGCAGCGAGCAAGGCAAGCACGGCAACCGACGAGCCGGTAAAGCGCACCGCCACGAAGTCTGCATCCGCCCCCGCCAAGCGACCGGCGGCCAAGGCCGCCAACGGCTCCGCGCCGGCGAAACGGGCCGCCAAGGCCGCGCCGCGGGCCAGGTCGACCGCCGAGCCCGCCAAGGCGAGCGACACCGCCAAGAAGACGCGGTCGGCGGCCAAGGGCGCCGCCAAGACGGCGACGCGCGGCACCAAGGCGTCCAAGGCAGCGCCGGCAGAGGCCGACGCCGGCCTGGACGATGCCCTTGACACCGACAGCGTGGTGGAGGATCTCGACGCCGAACCCGACCTCGACGGCGAGCCGGTAGAAGACCTCGAGATCGACGCCGAGGACCTGAACCTCGACGACCTCGAGGACGAGGTGGTGGCCGACGCCGACGATGCCGACCTCGATCCGGTCGACGCCGACGACGCCGTGGACGTCGAGGACGAGCCCGCCGCGCCGGTCGCCGCGAGCGGCGAGTCCGCCAACGAAGACGACGAGGACATCGCCGAGCCCTCGGAAAAGGACAAGGCCTCCGGCGATTTCGTGTGGGACGAAGACGAATCCGAGGCGCTGCGGCAGGCCCGCAAGGACGCCGAGCTAACCGCGTCGGCCGACTCGGTTCGCGCCTACCTCAAGCAGATCGGCAAGGTCGCGCTGCTCAACGCCGAGGAAGAGGTCGAGCTCGCCAAGCGGATCGAGGCCGGCCTGTACGCCACCCAGCTGATGGCCGAGTACGCCGAGAAGGGCGAGAAACTGCCCGCCGCGCAGCGCCGCGACATGATGTGGATCTGCCGCGACGGCGACCGCGCCAAAAACCATCTGCTGGAAGCCAACCTGCGGCTGGTGGTGTCGCTGGCCAAGCGCTACACCGGCCGCGGCATGGCGTTCCTCGACCTCATCCAGGAAGGGAACCTCGGCCTGATCCGCGCGGTCGAGAAGTTCGACTACACAAAGGGTTACAAGTTCTCCACGTACGCCACGTGGTGGATCCGTCAGGCCATCACCCGCGCGATGGCAGACCAGGCCCGCACCATCCGCATCCCCGTGCACATGGTCGAGGTGATCAACAAGCTGGGCCGCATCCAGCGCGAGCTGCTGCAGGACCTGGGCCGCGAGCCCACGCCCGAGGAGCTGGCCAAGGAGATGGACATCACCCCCGAGAAGGTGCTGGAGATCCAGCAGTACGCGCGCGAGCCGATCTCGCTGGACCAGACCATCGGCGACGAGGGCGACAGCCAGCTCGGCGATTTCATCGAGGACAGCGAAGCGGTGGTGGCCGTCGACGCGGTGTCCTTCACGTTGCTGCAGGACCAGCTGCAATCGGTGCTCGAGACGCTGTCCGAGCGCGAAGCCGGCGTGGTGCGGCTGCGCTTTGGCCTGACCGACGGCCAGCCCCGCACCCTCGACGAGATCGGGCAGGTCTACGGCGTTACCCGCGAGCGCATCCGCCAGATCGAGTCCAAGACGATGTCAAAGCTGCGCCACCCCAGCCGCTCTCAGGTGCTGCGCGACTACCTGGACTGAGCGGGGCACGGGCTCTCGACCCGGAGCGGATCCCGTTTAGTCGCAAAGCAATTCGGGTCGGCTGAAATTCGGGTGCGCCGGCCGCCCGGCCGTCGTAGCGTGGCCGCATGCCGAGCAACCGCAGCCTCGTCTCGTCCGGATCCGACTTCGAAGCGGCCGTCGGCTATTCGCGTGCGGTGCGCGTGGGCCCGCACGTGGCCGTGGCCGGAACGACGGGCGCGGGGGCCGCCGACGATATCGCCGGCGAGACCCGAGATGCGTTGCGCCGCATCGAGATCGCGCTCCGCGAGGCGGGCGCGTCGCTCACCGACATCGTCCGCACCCGGATGTACGTGACCGACATCTCGCGCTGGCGCGAGGTCGCGGCGGTGCATGCGGAGGTGTTCGGCCAGATCCGTCCGGCGGCCACCATGGTCGAGGTCTCCGCGCTGATCGCGCCCGAGCTGCTGGTCGAGATCGAAGCCGACGCCTACGTCACCGCCGGGGGGAAGGCGCCGTCGGGCGACGGCCGGTAGGCGGTGACGGCGATCACGGCGCGCGCCGGCAGCGGGCCGTACAAATGCGGAAACAGCATCGACTCCGGATCCGTTGGCACCCCCGGCTCCCATCGCACGGGTGCGTCCAGCCGGGCGGGGTCAACGTGCAACAGCACCAGGTCGTCGCGGCCGCGGTAGAGGCGGTTGGCCGGCAGGTGCACCTGCTCGGGCGCCGACAGGTGGATGAACGCATCACCGGGCGCGGGATCGATCGCGCCGCGGCTGCGGGCGCGCGACCATTCCTCGACCCCGCACATGTGCACCAGCACGCCGGGCGCGAACGTCACAGTCGCCCACCCTAAAGAGGCGCGGCACGCCGGCGCCCAGGGGTCGTGAGAAACGACACACCCGATAACGATCGGGGAACAACGCGAAAACCAGATACGTCTGAGACAGTGAATGTGCGAGAACGGAGAGCCCATGAACGCAACGCTGACCAGTCCCGAGCTGACCAGGGCAGACCGCTGCGACCGCTGCGGTGCCGCGGCTCGTGTCCGTGCCAAGCTGCCTTCGGGACTTGAGCTTCTCTTCTGCCAGCACCACGCCAACGAGCACGAGGCCAAGCTGACCGAGTTGGACGCCGTGCTGGAGGTCAGCGGGCGCTAGGGAGCCAACCGGGCTCACCGAGAGTCGACTCACCCTTAGGCAATGTGGAGCGCGAGAGCAGTCATCGGTAATGCTGGACGCGTATGAGCGCTCAGGCCGCGAAGCCGTCCCGACACCACATCTGGCGGATCAGCCGTAGGACCCTGTCCAAGAGCTGGGACGACTCGATCTTCTCCGAGTCGGCCCAGGCCGGCTTCTGGTCGGCGCTGTCTTTGCCGCCGCTGCTGCTCGGGCTGCTGGGCACCCTGGCCTACGTGGCGCCGCTGTTCGGCCCCGACATGCTGCCCAGCATCGAACGCCAGGTGATCTCGACGGCGCACAGCGTGTTCTCCCCCAGCGTCGTCAACGAGATCATCGAGCCGACCATCCGCGACATCGCCAGCAACGCCCGCGGAGAGGTGGTCTCGCTGGGCTTTTTGATCTCGCTGTGGGCGGGATCGTCGGCCATCTCGGCGTTCGTCGATTCGGTGGTCGAGGCGCACGACCAGACGCCGTTGCGCCACCCCGTGCGGCAACGCCTGTTCGCGCTGTTCTTGTACGTGGTGGGGCTGGTGGTGGTGGTCGCGACGGCGCCGCTGGTGGTGGTCGGGCCGCGCAAGGTCTCCGAACACATCCCGGTCGGGCTGGCCAACGCGTTGCGCTACGGCTACTACCCGGCGCTGATCTTCGGCCTGACGATCGCCGTGATGATCCTGTACCGGGTGTCGCTGCCGGTGCCGCTGCCGTCGCATCGCCTGATCTACGGCGCGGTCCTGGCCACCGCCGTCTTCCTGATCGCCACGCTGGGGCTGCGCTTCTATTTGAGGTGGATCACCAGTACCGGCTACACCTACGGGGCGCTGTCCACGCCGATCGCGTTTTTGCTGTTCGCGTTCTTCGGCGGCTTCGCGATCATGGTGGGCGCCGAGCTCAACGCGGCCATCCAGGAGGAATTCCCCGCGCCCAAGACGCACGCGCACCGGCTGCGCAACTGGGTGCTGGCGCGCACGCGCGGCCGCAGGCCGACGGTGGAGTCGCCGGCGAACAGCGCGATCAGTCCTTCTTGAGCCGCTCGTAGATCCGCTTGCACTCCGGGCAGACGGGCGAGCCCGGCTTGGCCGCGCGAGTGACGGGGAACACCTCGCCGCACAGCGCCACCACGTGGCTGCCCATGACGGCGCTCTCGGCGATCTTGTCCTTCTTGACGTAATGGAAGTACCTGGGGGTGTCGCTGCCGGTCCCGTCGTCGACGCGTTCGTCGGTGTCGGTGCGCTCGATCGTCTGGGTCTGCAAACCTGACATCTCCATGCCTGACATTGTGCCTCGAAACTCATGTGCCTCGAAACTCACTGGTGGCGGAATCCACCCGGTGTGGGACAGTGGAGGTATGAAGCGCCGCCCGAAGACCGACTTCGGCGGCTTTGACGACAGTGGCCGCCCGGTCCTGATCACCACCGCCGCCCCTTCCTACGAGGAGGAGCACCGCGCCCGGGTGCGAAAGTACTTGACGCTGATGGCATTTCGGGTTCCGGCGCTGATCTTGGCCGCCGTGGCGTACGGCGCCTGGCACAACGGCCTGATCTCCCTGCTGATCGTGGCCGCCTCGATTCCGCTGCCGTGGATGGCGGTGCTGATCGCCAACGACCGCCCGCCCCGCCGTTCCGACGAGCCGCGCCGGTTCGACCAGACGCGTCAGCGCACGCCGCTTTTCCCGCGGGCCGAGCGGCGCGCCGTCGAGCCCCGGCAACCGGGCGACCCCGGAACCGAATCGGTCTACCGCACCTACGACGACGGTTCCGGGTAACCGCCCGATCGGCGCACTTCTCAGGACATTCTCAGGTCGTCGGCACATTTCTGCACGTCAAGGCGTGTGAGATCCGGAGGCCGCGGGAACTCCCAAGGCGGATATGTCGTTAGACGACATGACAGTACAAGCCAAACGGGAGGTCGCTATGGCGAATGCCACCACAAGCAGGTTTGACAGCGATCTAGATGCCCAAAGCCCCGCAGCGGACCTAGTGCGCGTATATCTCAATGGCATTGGTAAGACGGCGTTGCTCAACGCGGCAGGCGAAGTCGAACTGGCCAAGCGCATCGAAGCGGGACTGTATGCCGAGCATCTGCTGGAAACTCGTAAGCGCCTCGGCGAGAACCGCAAACGCGATCTCGAGGCCGTAGTGCGCGATGGCGAGGAGGCGCGCCGTCACCTGCTCGAAGCGAACCTGCGTCTGGTGGTGTCGCTGGCCAAGCGCTACACGGGCCGCGGGATGCCGCTGCTGGACCTGATCCAGGAGGGCAACCTCGGGCTGATCCGCGCGATGGAGAAGTTCGACTACACAAAGGGTTTCAAGTTCTCCACCTACGCCACGTGGTGGATCCGCCAGGCCATCACCCGCGGCATGGCCGACCAGAGCCGCACCATCCGCCTGCCGGTCCATTTGGTGGAGCAGGTGAACAAGCTGGCCCGGATCAAGCGGGAGATGCACCAGAACCTCGGGCGCGAGGCCACCGACGAGGAACTGGCCGCCGAGTCCGGCATCCCGGTCGAAAAGATCAACGACCTGTTGGAGCACAGCCGCGACCCGGTGAGCCTGGACATGCCCGTCGGTTCCGAAGAGGAAGCCCCGCTGGGTGACTTCATCGAGGACGCCGAGGCGATGTCGGCGGAGAACGCGGTGATCGCCGAGCTGCTGCACACCGACATCCGCAGCGTGCTGGCCACTCTCGACGAGCGGGAGCACCAGGTGATCCGGTTGCGCTTCGGCCTCGACGACGGCCAGCCCCGCACCCTGGACCAGATCGGCAAGCTGTTCGGCCTGTCCCGCGAGCGGGTCCGCCAGATCGAGCGCGACGTGATGTCCAAGCTGCGCAACGGCGAGCGCGCCGACCGGCTGCGGTCGTACGCCAGCTAGGTTCTCCACGGAGCCATCGGCAGACAAAGCCAGTAGCAAGACGGTATGCCCGCCGCGTCAGCGGCGGGCATACTGCTTGCCTAGGCAGCGTTACACCCATTCACGCAGCTGGCGAAGTAGACTCGGGGTCAACGGAGGGTGCTGAATGAACGACCTGGTTGATACCACCGAGATGTACCTGCGGACCATCTACGACCTCGAGGAAGAGGGCGTGACGCCGCTGCGTGCCCGGATCGCGGAGCGCCTCGACCAGAGCGGCCCCACCGTCAGCCAGACCGTGTCCCGCATGGAGCGCGACGGCCTGCTCCACGTCGCCGGCGACCGCCACCTCGAGCTCACCGACAAGGGCCGCGCACTGGCCGTCTCCGTGATGCGCAAGCACCGCCTCGCCGAACGTCTGCTCGTCGACGTCATCGGCCTGCCATGGGAGGAAGTGCACGCCGAGGCGTGCCGCTGGGAGCACGTGATGAGCGAGGACGTCGAACGCCGGCTCGTCAAGGTGCTCAACCACCCCACCACCTCGCCGTTCGGGAATCCGATCCCCGGCCTGTTGGACCTGGGCGTGGGCCCGGAGTTCGGCGCCGAGGACGCCAACCTGGTGCGGCTGACCGAGCTGCCCGCGGGGTCGCCGGTGGCGGTGGTGGTGCGCCAGCTCACCGAACACGTCCAGGGCAACATCGATCTGATCAGCAGGCTCAAGGACGCCGGCGTGGTGCCCAACGCGCGCGTGACCGTCGAGACCGGGCCCGCCGGGGTGACCATCCTCATCCCGGGCCACGAGAACGTCACCCTCCCGCACGCGATGGCGCACGCCGTCAAGGTCGAAAAGGTCTGAGCCGCTTCGCCCCCCTACCCCGCCCGGCGGCCGAACGCCCGTCGCGGCGGCAGCCGCACCCCCAGTCGCCTGGCCAGGCGATAGCCGGTGACCGCGAGATCGCGGATGCGCTCGGGCCGCAAACCGGACTGCAACGCGCGGTCCAGCATGCCCGCCATCCGATGGTCGGGGTCGCACCGCAGCGCGGCGTCCAGCGACACCCCGGCGAGCGGGCCGTCGCCGCGGGCGTAGGCGCAGAACGCGAGCAACGCCAACGCCTCCACCCGCCACGGCGGCGGCAGGGTGCGCGCCAACAGCGCCCACAGCGACTCGGCGTCGCCGGCGCGGTCCCCGACGGCCAGCGCGTACAGCGTGTCGCGCACCTCCACGTCGCTCAGGGCGCAGGCCAGCTCCGCCAGCTCGCCGTCGGACAACGTCTGGCCGCGGGCGACTTGCGCGGCGGCGGCCATCGCGTTCCGCACGTCGCGGCGCCGGCGCCGCACGAGATCGGCGCCCGGCGCCGCCTCCCGCGCCGCGGCCTGCTTTTTGACCACGTCGCCCAGCGCGGCGCTGTGCACCGGATCCTCGACCGCGATGACGGCCTGCAGGTCGGCGCGGCGCGCGTAGAGCCGCCGGCCGTCCAGCACCGCCGCGGCGGCCAACGGCGAGGCGCACGGGTCCTCCACCGGCCCGCCGGAACCGCAGCCGTCGACGCAATGCCAGCGCCCGCCCAGGGCCACCCGATCGACCACGTGGGCCGCCCACAGCTCAATGCCGTTGCGCGCCAATGATTCTGCGAGCGTGCCGCACAGCTGCCGGTATTCCTCGTTGCACCCGGGACAGCCGGCGCCCTCGGCGTCCACGATCACCGCGATCGCGGCCTGGGGCCGGGCCGCGGCGGCGACGGCCGCCAGGTGCCCCAGCTGCTCGTCCATGTCCTCGGACAGGTCGATTCGCAGCACCGATCCCAGCGCGCCGTCGTCCACCGAGGCGAGGACCAATGAATTTTCCGGTACGAAGCCGAGAACGGCCGGTAGCGCGGCGATCAGCGCTCCGGGGCGGTTGAGGTCGAAATCTCGTCGATGCGTCGTCATGAGCACCCACGCTGACGGCGGGCCCCGTCAAGAGGCGCTCGCGCAACGGGATCGAGCCACTCGTCTGTGGAGAAAGTCTGGACTGTGGGCCTTATCGTCTATCCCATGGGTTCGATGCAGGAGTACGACATCGTCGTCATCGGTTCGGGGCCGGGCGGCCAGAAGGCGGCGATCGCCTCGGCCAAGCTCGGCAAGTCCGTCGCCATCATCGAGCGCGGCCGCATGCTCGGCGGGGTGTGCGTCAACACCGGCACGATCCCGTCGAAGACGTTGCGCGAGGCGGTGCTTTACCTCACCGGGATGAACCAGCGCGAGCTCTACGGCGCCAGCTACCGGGTGAAGGACCGGATCACCCCCGCCGACCTGCTGGCCCGGACCCAGCACGTGATCGGCAAGGAGATCGACGTGGTGCGCAACCAGCTGATGCGCAACCGGATCGACCTGCTGGTCGGCCACGGCCGCTTCGTCGACCCGCACACCATCGTCATCGAGGACCCGGGCCGCCGGGAGCTGACCACGGTCAGCGGGGAATACATCGTCATCGCCACCGGCACCCGGCCGGCGCGGCCGTCGGGCGTCGAGTTCGACGAGGAGCGGGTGCTCGACTCCGACGGCATTCTCGACCTCAAGTCGCTGCCGGCCTCGATGGTCGTGGTCGGCGCGGGCGTGATCGGCATCGAATACGCGTCGATGTTCGCCGCGCTGGGCACCAAGGTGACCGTCGTGGAAAAGCGCGACGACATGCTGGAGTTCTGCGACCCCGAGGTGGTCGAGGCGCTGAAGTTCCACCTGCGCGACCTGGCGGTGACGTTCCGCTTCGGCGAGGAGGTGACCGCCGTCGACGTCGGCTCAGCGGGCACCGTCACCACCCTGGCCAGCGGCAAACAAATCCCCGCCGAGACGGTCATGTACTCCGCGGGCCGCCAGGGCCAGACCGACCACCTCGACCTGCACAACGCCGGCCTCGAGGTCGAGGGGCGCGGGCGCATCTGGGTCGACTCGACGTTTCAGACCAAGGTGGAACACATCTACGCCGTCGGCGACGTGATCGGCTTCCCGGCGCTGGCCGCCACCTCGATGGAGCAGGGGCGGCTGGCCGCGTACCACGCGTTCGGGGAACCGACCGTCGGCATGACCGACCTGCAGCCGATCGGCATCTACTCGATCCCCGAGATCTCCTACGTCGGGGCCACCGAGGTGGAGCTGACCAAGAACGCCGTCCCCTACGAGGTTGGCGTGGCGCGCTACAAGGAGCTGGCCCGCGGCCAGATCGCCGGCGACTCCTACGGCATGCTCAAGCTGCTGGTGTCCACCGAGGACCGCAAGCTGCTGGGCGTGCACATCTTCGGCACCAGCGCCACCGAGATGGTGCACATCGGGCAGGCCGTGATGGGCTGCGGCGGCACCATCGACTACCTGGTCGACGCGGTGTTCAACTATCCGACGTTCTCCGAGGCCTACAAGGTCGCCGCGCTGGACGTCACGAACAAGATGCGCGCGCTCAGCCAGTTCCGCCGCTGATCAGCAGCTGTCGTCGAGGTCGTTGGGGATGGGGTCGCCGGGGCCACCGGCCTCGGCCCGGGCCAGCAGTTGGGCGGTCTGGGCGTCGAACGGCGCCGAGTAGGACACGTTCGTGGCGCAGCCCCCGCGCTCGAAACCGCCGATCAGGCCCGTCAGCGTGGTGCCGCTGACCCAGGGCGCGCCGCTGGTGCCGTCCACCAGGCCCTCGCACGGAAACGACGGGAACCCGGCGTCGTTGACCGACGTGCTGGCCTGGCAGCCGATGGGCGAGCCGCCGACGCCGGCCGGATAGCCCATCACCGTGACGTGGCTGCCCGGAGGGGGCGCGGTGCCCAGGGTCAGGGCCAGGCCGACGTGTGACTCGACCGAAACGCCGGCGTCGTTGCTGACCCGCGCGATCGCGTAGTCGGCGTGCGGGTCCTTGCCGGCGGTCCAGCGCTGGTCGAGGTAGACCGCGTCGGCCTTCCAGGTGTCGGCCGGGGCGGGGGCGGCGTCACCGGCGAATCCCGGGACGAAGACCAGCTTGGCGGCCCCGGCCAGGCAGTGTGCGGCCGTCATCACCAGGTTTCCGGTCGTCGAGTGCACCACCGCGCCGGTGCAGACGTGCAGCGGGCCGTCGTTGATGAAGATCGCGCCGACGCGCCGGTCCGGGTCCACGGGGCCCGCGACCGCCTTCTGCTGGGGCTGGCTGAGGCGCTGGACCACCGGCCCGGTCGCCACCGGAGCGGTGATGGTGGGGCGCGCGGAGGGGTCGGCGGGCCGGATGCACGACGTCAGCAAAGTCGCAACGCCGACCCCCGAGGACAGCAACACGATCCCGATGCGCATTTGGTGTCCATCATGCCTGACCAGGGTGGGACAGGCGGAATCCCACGCGTCGGCGCCGCGTTTCGAACATAAAAGCGGACGCGCATTGCTGTTTCATAATGGGTGCCCGACTGATTCGCGCGACACTTGCCAGGGCACCCTGGAGAGACCTCGAAGGGAGGAGTTCCATGGCCCGCCATCAACACCCAGACGACGCGCACGACCTGCCGGGACAGTTCGGCATCTACGAGCTGGAGTTTCCGGCGCCCCAGTTGTCGACGGCCGACGGCCAGGGCCCGGTCTTGGTGCACGCCCTCGAGGGCTTCTCGGACGCGGGCCACGCCATCCGCCTGGCCGCCACCCACCTCAAGGCCGCGCTGGACACCGAGCTGGTCGCGTCGTTCGCCATCGACGAGTTGCTCGATTACCGCTCGCGGCGGCCGCTGATGACCTTCAGGACCGACCACTTCACCAACTACGACGACCCCGAGCTGAGCCTGTACGCGCTGCGTGACAGCGTCGGCACGCCGTTTTTGCTGCTGGCCGGCATGGAACCGGACCTCAAGTGGGAGCGCTTCATCACCGCGGTGCGGCTGCTGGCCGAGCACCTGGGGGTGCGGCGGACCATCGGCCTGGGCACGGTCCCGATGGCCGTCCCGCACACCCGCCCCATCACGCTGACCGCGCACTCCAACAACAAGGAACTGATCGCCGACTTCCAGCCGTGGATCTCCGAGATCCAGGTCCCCGGCAGCGCGTCCAACCTGCTGGAGTACCGGATGGCCCAGCACGGCCACGAGGTGGTCGGGTTCACCGTGCACGTCCCGCACTACTTGACCCAGACCGACTACCCCGCCGCCGCCCAGGCCCTGCTCGAGCAGGTGGCCAAGAGCGGATCGCTGGAACTGCCGTTGTCGGCGTTGACCGAAGCGGCGGCCGAGATCCGAGCCAAAATCGACGAGCAGGTCCGGGCGAGCGCCGAGGTCGCTCAAGTGGTGGCCGCGCTCGAGCGTCAGTACGATGCGTTCATCGACGCTCAGGAGAACAGGTCGTTACTAACTCGCGACGGGGATCTGCCTAGCGGCGACGAGCTTGGCGCCGAGTTCGAACGATTCCTTGCCCAACAGGCAGAGAAGAAGGTCGACGACGACGACCAGGCGTGAGTGTCCCACAGCGCCTTTGAGATTCACTCCCCCAAGCCCCAAGCTTGGCCCGACACCAAGGTTGGCGAGATGACCGAGCGGAAGCGCAAGAGCAATCTGCGCCCGGTGCGTGAGGTCACGGCGCCCACGCTGGAGTTCCGCACCATCCACGGCTACCGGCGGGCCTACCGCATCGCCGGTTCCGGGCCGGCGATCCTGCTGATCCACGGCATCGGGGACAACTCCACCACCTGGAACACGGTGCAGGCCAAGCTCGCGCAGCGGTTCACCGTCATCGCCCCCGATCTGCTCGGCCACGGCAGGTCCGACAAACCCCGCGCCGACTACTCGGTGGCCGCGTACGCCAACGGGATGCGCGACCTGCTGTCCGTGCTCGACATCGAGCGGGTCACCATCATCGGCCATTCGCTGGGCGGCGGGGTGGCGATGCAATTCGCCTACCAGTTCCCGCATCTGGTCGAACGGCTCATCCTCGTCGCCACCGGCGGCGTCACCAAGGACGTCAACATGGCCTTCCGGGTGGCGTCGCTGCCGATGGGCAGCGAAGCCCTGGCGTTGCTGCGGCTGCCTTTGGTGCTGCCGGCGGTTCAGCTGGCCGGCCGGGTGGCCGGCCTGGCGATCGGGTCGACGGGCCTGGGCCGCGATTTGCCCAACGTGCTGCGCATCCTGCGCGACCTGCCCGAGCCGACGGCCTCGGCGGCGTTCAGCCGGACCCTGCGGGCGGTGGTGGACTGGCGCGGCCAGATGGTGACCATGCTGGACCGATGTTATTTGACCGAGGCCATCCCGGTTCAAATCGTCTGGGGCACAAAGGATGCGGTGGTCCCGGTCCGTCACGCGTGGATGGCGCACGCGGCGATGCCCGGCTCCCGCCTCGAGATCTTCGAGGGCTCGGGCCACTTCCCGTTCCACGACGACCCCGCCCGCTTCATCGACGTCGTCCAGCGCTTCATCGACAGCACCGAGCCCGCCGAATACGACCAGGCCGCCCTGCGCGCATTGCTGCGCACCGGCGGCGGGGCGACGGCCGTAACCGGCCCCGCCGACACCCGCGTCGCGGTGCTGAACGCCATGGGATCCGACGAACGCAGCGCCACCTGAGCCATGGGTATCGACGTCACGGTGCTGCGGGTGTTCACCGATCCGGACGGCGGCTTCGGCAACCCGCTGGGCGTGGTGTCCGCCGGCGGCGTCGACGTGGGCGACCGGCAGCGGCTGGCCGCCCAATTGGGTTACAGCGAAACGGTATTCGTCGACGTGCCGGCCGCCGGCTCCGCGACGGCGCACGCCACCATCTACACCCCGCGCACGGAGCTCCCCTTCGCCGGGCACCCGTGCGTCGGCGCGGCGTGGTGGCTGCGCGACAACGGCCGCCCGATCAAGACGCTGCAGGTGCCGGCCGGCCTGGTGCAGGTCGGCTACGACGGCGACCGCACGGTGATCAGCGCGCGCTGCGAGTGGGCCCCCGAGGTGGCCATCCACGAATTCGATTCGGTGGAGGCGCTTTTGGCCGCCGACCCCGCCGACTTTCCCGAGGGCACCGCGCACTATCTGTGGTGCTGGCTCGACCGGTCCGCGGGATCGCTGCGGTCGCGGATGTTCGCCGCCAATTTGGGCGTGCCGGAGGACGAGGCGACGGGCTCGGCGGCGATGCGCATCACCGACTTCCTCAGCCGCGACCTGCGCATCACGCAGGGCGAGGGATCGCTGATCGAAACCGCCTGGAACGCCGAAGGCTGGGTGGGCGTGGCCGGGCGCGTGGTCCACGACGGCGTGCGCCAGATCGCCTGACGGTTTCAGCTCCGCCGGTGCAACACCGCGGCCAGGTGGTCCTGCAGCGGCTGTCCCACCGCCCCCATCCGCAACGAGTAGGACAGCTCGTCGCCGTCGATGCGCAGCGAACGGCCAAGCGCGGTCACCTCTTTGGCGGTGGGCGCCAGCCCGATGTCCTTCGTGGACAGCTCGACCTCGAGGACGTCGCCGCTAACCGAGTACGTGCCGACCTCGATCTCGGTGATGCCGCTCGGGTGGGCCAAGACCAGCTCCAAATGGCCGGGCCGCGGCACCCGAAGGTATCCCGTCTCGGCGTGCAAAGGTTTGTTATCGGCTGCCGACTTGGTCTTTTGCGCGTAGGCCAGAAACGGCTTGCCCACGTGGGAGAACACGACCTCCTCGGAGTACTCGAAGGGCGCGATCGTCGGGTAATGCCCCGAACCCTCACCGGCCCAGGTGCCCAGCAGGGGGGCGAGCTCCGCGAGATCGGGATGCAGGTCGGGCATGAAAACAGCCTAGCGAGAAGCCGGGTCAGCCTGGGGCCGAGACCTTCCGGTGGGCGCGCAGCGCCTCGATCTCCCGTTCGAAGTCCTCGGCGGACTCAAACGAGCGGTACACCGAGGCGAACCGCAGGTAGGCCACCTCGTCGAGGTCGCGCAGCGGACCGAGGATGGCCAGGCCGACCTCGTGGCTCGCGACCTCCGGCGACCCCGCGGCGCGCACCGTGTCCTCCACCTGCTGGGCAAGCAGGTTCAGCGCGTCCTCGTCGACCTGGCGGCCCTGGCAGGCCCGGCGGACCCCCTTGATGACCTTCTCCCGGCTGAAGGGCTCGGTTACGCCGCTGCGCTTGACGACGGCGAGCACGGCGGTCTCCACGGTGGTGAAACGACGCCCGCACTCCGGGCACGACCGGCGGCGCCGAATGGCCTGGCCTTCATCGGTTTCCCGCGAATCGATCACCCGGGAATCGGGATGGCGGCAGAACGGACAGTGCATGACCGCTCCTTCGCCGTGCCGACATACGGGTTCGCCGAACACTGCGAGCGTACCCGCGCGCCCGCCGCACCGCGTCAGCCGACCGGCGCGATCAGGGTCTGGCCCGCGACGACCCCCGGCGAGTTCAGGTCGTTGAGCTCACGGATGCGGTCGGCCACCTGGCGCGCCGGCGCGTCGGGCGCCACCCGGTGCGCGACGTCCTGCAGCGACTCCCCCGGTTCGACCCGCACGACGGCCAGCCGGTCCGGCACGTGGCCGGACGACCCGGTGGCGTCGCCGTTGACCGCCTGGCCGAAGTTGGCCACCAGCCCGAGCCACAGCGTGATCAGGCCGGCGACCAGGGCCAACCCCACCGTCGTCGCCACCGTGACGGGGCGGCGGCGGTGCGGCGCAACGGACATCGCGACCCCGGTGCCGCCGTAGCGCGGCGGCGCGATCGCCGGCCGGCCCGGGCCCGGCCGGCGGGAGCGGCCCAGCCCGTCACGGCCCGAACGAAAACCGTGCGGCGGTCCACCGGGGAACGAGCCCGGCCGCCGAACGCTGCTGCCGGTACGCGGCGCGGCTGTGTGGATGATGGTCATCTGCGTCCTCCGGTCACCTAGTTCTCGCTCGTGTGTTCGACCATAGTCGCTCGTGTGTTCGAATCCCGAACATTTGAGCGAAGCGTGTCGCACGAGCAAACGCTAGAACACCCCACCGACAAGTTCGCCGGTGCACCGACTGACATGCGGTTGAAGTACCCGATGCGCCGCAGAGTTACACGCCTGTTATTTGCCCGAGTTTTTTCGGCGATCGGGCCGGCACGCCGCCGCGCGACACGCGAGTCGAACACATGTTTGATTCTGTGCCGCGCTGCGGCTACATTCGGTGCATGAGCGACAGCAACGACATCTCATCGGCCGGTCCCGAGGGCCGGTTGCCCGGCACGGATTCATCGCTGACCGAACGGCAGCGCACCATCTTGAGCGTCATCCGCGCGTCGGTCACCAGCCGCGGCTACCCGCCGAGCATCCGGGAGATCGGCGACGCCGTGGGGCTGACCTCGACGTCCTCGGTCGCCCACCAGCTGCGCACCCTGGAGCGCAAGGGGTATCTGCGCCGTGACCCGAACCGCCCCCGGGCCGTCGACGTCCGCGGCGCCGACGACGCCGCCGCGCCGGTGGCGCCGGCGACCGAGGTCGCCGGGTCGGACGCGCTGCCGGAACCCACGTTCGTGCCGGTCCTGGGTCGCATCGCGGCCGGCGGCCCGATCCTGGCCGAGGAGGCCGTCGAGGACGTCTTCCCGCTGCCGCGTGAGCTGGTCGGCGAGGGCACGCTGTTTTTGCTCAAGGTGGTGGGCGACTCGATGGTGGAGGCCGCGATCTGCGACGGCGACTGGGTGGTGGTGCGCCAGCAGCACGTCGCCGACAACGGCGACATCGTCGCGGCCATGATCGACGGTGAGGCCACCGTCAAGACCTTCAAGCGCGCCGGCGGTCAGGTGTGGCTGATGCCGCACAACCCGGCGTTCGACCCGATTCCGGGCAACGACGCGACCGTGCTCGGCAAGGTCGTGACGGTGATCCGCAAGGTCTAGCCGCGCTCAGTCGGCCTTGATGAAGCCGTTGGCCTGCGCGACTTCCTCACTGGCCAGCCAGATTTCGGCGAGCGTGTCGTGGTACAGCTCGCTGCCGGGGGTGTAGTACAGGCCGGACCGGGCGCTGGCCTTGATCGGATAGCCGTCGGGCGCCTGGTAGGGGTCGTCCAGCGGCAGGTGGATGGTCGGGCGCCCCGCCGGTCCGGGCCGGGCCCCGCCCGCTTCGGGGTCGGCGGCCGCGTGCCTGCCGGTTCTCGGCTCGTCACCCGGGATGGCTTCGGCGGCATCGGGTTCCACCACTTCGGCGTCAGCGATTTCGGCCTCCGGGGCGGCGGCCTCCGAGTACGTGACGTCCGGGACGGCAACCTCGGGATACGCCTCCTGCGGTTCGGCCTCCTCCGGGGCGCCGACGTCGGGAGGCGTGCGCGGGGCGACGACATCGCGGTAGCCCGGCTCGGCACCATCGTCGTCGTAGCCGACCTCCGGGTAGTCGTGCTCGCCGGGGCCGCGGCTGGCGACGGCATAGCCGGCCCCGGCCGCGGCGGCCCGTGAGACGACGGGGATGGAATCGGTGTCCACCGCGTCGGGGTCTTCCTCGCCCTGCGCGAAACGGCTTGCGCCCTCGTTGAACTCGGGCGCCGCTTCGGCCGGCGCGGCGGCTGACGCGGCCCCGCGGCCCCAGCTGACCCGGCCGGCGTCCGGCTCGCGCGGGGCCATGCCGCCGAACCGCAGGTGGTCGGTGGCCCCCTCGGCGTCGTCGCGGGACCAATGCCCGTCGGCCGCGGGTTCGTAGCCGGCGTCCGCCGCCGGCTCCCGCTGGTAGCCGACGACGTCCGAGGGGGGCCGCCGCCGGCGGCGCCAGCCGACCGCCCCCAGCGCCGCCAGGGCCAGCAGCAGCACCGGGACGCCGGCCAGCAGCCACCACCAGTGCCAGGTGAACTTCTTGCCGTGCGCGGGCATCGCCGCGGTGCTCGGCTGGTTCTGCCCGGACACCTGAAGGCCGGACAGCAGCGGCGCCAGGTTCGACGGGTCGGTGCTGAAGGTGTTCTTGGCCCGGTTCCAGGAGATCTTGCCGCCGGTGAACTGCTGCGAGAACACGTCACCGGTTACGGCCTGGTCGCCGACGGGGGCGCCCAGCTTGCCGGCCGGACCGCGCAGCTTGTCCCAGGCGGCTTTAATGGCGCCGCGCACGACGAACGCGCCGTGGTCGCGGGTCCAGAAGATCACCGGCTTGTCGGCCGCGGAGAACGCGGCGCTTCGGCTGGACGTCCCGAAGCCGCCGTCGGACTCGTTGGCGATCGGGAACCCGAGGTCGCTGCCGACGGGACCGCCCAGCGACTCGTACTTGGCCAGCACGTCGCTCTCGAGGGCGTTCGCGCCGGTGGCCGGGCTGAAGAAGACCTTGCCGCCGGCGAAGTTCTGCGCGACGCCGTCGCCGCCGATGGGATACGTGCCGCCCTGCTTGGCGCCCAGCGGGCCGCTCGCCCCGCCGGCCGCGCGCCAGGCCAGGTTGATGGCCGCGGTCGGGTCGATCGGCACCTGCAGCCCCTTCAGCTGGTCGCCCAGTGCCGGCGGGGTCGTGGTGAACTCCTTGGTCTTTCGGCTCCAGGAGATTTCGCCGCCGCTGAACTTCTGCGAGGTGACGTCGCCGTCGTAGGTGGCGTCGCCGACCGGGGCGCCCAGCACGCCGCCCGAGCTGCCGAGCTTGTCCCAGGCGGCGTTGAGCGCGCCGCGCACGACGAACGCGCCGTGGTCGGGCGTCCAGAAGATGACCGGCTTGTCGCTGGCCGAGAAGGTGGCCACCCGGCTGTCCGGCCCGGCCAGGCCGGGCACCTCGTTGATGGTCGGGAAGCCCAAATCGCTGGCGGCCGGTCCGCCCTGCGACTCGTATTTGTCCAGGATCGGCCCGTAGAGGAATTTGGCCCCGGTGTCGGTGGTGTAGAACATCTTGCCGCCGTCGAAGTCGAGGGCGAATCCGTCGCCGGCCGGGTAGACGTCGCCCTTGCGGGCCCCGAGCGGCGACGTGTCGCCGCCGGCCTTGTCCCACGCCGCCATCATCGCGGCCTCGGCGTCGCCTATCGGGGACGCGGCGGCGGCCGGCGCCAGCAACCCGGCGGCCACCGCTGTCGTCGCCATGCCGAGCAGGGCACGGCCCACCCGCTTGCGCATCCGACCTCTCTGCCCGTTCACCACGCCTCCCAGCCGACGCATCGGCCCCGATCTGTGGCCGCGCCCGCACCCTGCAGACCCGGCGCGCCGGTCGTAACCCCGCCACGGGACGTAACCCCGTTGCGATCCGTACTATCGCCGGGCCCGCATAACTTTGCTCCCACCGCCGGAAAATGCGAAGTCAAATCGTCAATAGTGCAGAAACGGATACCGCGCCGATGTCGAAATGATGCCGAACGCTGCCCGTCTCGACACCGGCTCTGCCATCGCTTGCCCGGAACGCCCCCGATGCCCCCGCGTGTCAAAGCCGCGGTGTCGAGATATACCGAACGCATGAGCCGACGTTAACCGAAGCCGTTATCTGAGTGGCGATCTACCCGGTGAAAACGCCCAATTGCGCCATTCCCCATTTTCGGGGCCGCCGCGGCATCTTTTGCGCGGCAGCGCGATTGTGCCGCTAAACGCCGAGGCTGCGGCCGATGATCTCCTTCATGATTTCGGTGGTGCCGCCGTAGATCGTCTGCACCCGGGCGTCCAAATACGCTCGGGCGACCGGGTATTCGCGCATGTAGCCGTAGCCGCCGTGCAATTGCAGGCAGCGGTCGATCAGGTGCACCTGCTTTTCGGTGGCATACCACTTGGCCATGGCGGCCTGTTCGGCTGTGAGCTTGTGGTCCAGGTGCAGCCGGACGAACTCGTCGACCATCATCCGCACCACGGTGGCCTCGGTGGCCAGCTCGGCGAGGACGAAACGGCTGTTTTGGAAGCTGCCGATCGGCTTGCCAAAGGCCTTGCGCTCCTTGGTGTATTGCAGGGTGTGCTCTAGCACCTGCTCCATCGCCGCGGCCGCCATGATGGCGATCGAGATCCGTTCCTGCGGCAGGTTCTGCATGAGGTAGATGAACCCCATGCCCTCCTCGCCGAGCAGGTTGTCGGCCGGCACGTGCACGTCGGTGAACGACAGCTCGGCGGTGTCCTGCGCGTCCAACCCGATCTTGTCCAGGTGCCGGCCGCGCTCGAAACCCTGCATGCCCCGTTCGACGACGAGGAGCGAAAAACCCTGCGCCCCTTTGTCGGGGTCGGTCTGCGCGACGACGATCACCAGGTCGGAGTTGATCCCGTTGGTGATGAACGTCTTTGAGCCGTTGAGCACGTAATGGTCGCCCTGCTTGACGGCGCGGGTCTTGATGCCCTGCAGGTCGCTGCCGGTGCCCGGCTCGGTCATCGCGATCGCGGTGATCAGCTCGCCGGTGCAGAACTTGGGCAGCCAGCGCTGCTTCTGCTCCTCGGTGGCCAAAGCCAGCAGGTAGGGCGCCACGATGTCGTTGTGCAGGCCGAAGCCGATGCCGCTGTAGCGCCCGGCGGTGGTCTCCTCGGTGATGATCGTGTTGTACCGAAAGTCCGGGTTGCCGCCGCCGCCGTACTCCTCGGGCACCGCCATGCCCAGAAACCCCTGCTTGCCGGCCTCGAGCCAGACTCCGCGGTCGACGATCTTGGCCTTCTCCCATTCGTCGTGATGGGGCGCGACGTGGCGCTCCAAAAAGCCGCGGTAGGACTCGCGGAACAATTCGTGCTCCGGCTCGAACAGCGTGCGCTCGTACTTGATGGCCGCACTCATAAATGACCTCCGGCAGGTGAGACTCTGCCGCCCAACATATACCAACCGGACGGTTGGTTGGCGCCCCGATCACCGGGCGGACCCGGCGCCCCGATCACCGGGCGGCGAACTCCCGCAGGCTGGCGGCCAGGGCGACGGGCACGCGGGCCCGGATGCGGGTGCCGTCGGCGTTGTGCTCCTCCTGCTGGACGCGGCCGCCGGCGTGCAGGCGGGCCACCAGGTCCCCCCGGTCGTACGGGATGACGACGTCGACGGCGGTGTCGGTGGGCTTCGCCAAATCCGCGAGCTCGGTCATGCGCCGCCGCAGCGCCTCGATGCCTTCGCCGGTGCGGGCGGAGACGAACACCGCCCCCGGCAGGGCGTGGCGGAGCTTGGCCAGCGCCAGATCGCTTGCGGCGTCGACCTTGTTGACGACCAGCAGCTCCGGCGGCGCGTCGCCGCGATCGACCCCGTGGTCGGCGATGACGTCGGACACGACCTGGCGCACCGCGTTGATCTGCGCCAGCGGGTTGACGTCCGAGCCGTCGACCACGTGCACCAGCAGCTCGGCGTCGACCACTTCTTCCAGCGTCGAACGGAACGCCTCGACCAGCTGGGTGGGCAGGTGCCGGACGAACCCGACGGTGTCGGTGAGCACGCACGGCCGGCCGTCGTGAAGCTCGGCCCGCCGGGTCGTGGGCTCCAGCGTCGCGAACAGCGCGTCCTGGACCAGCACCCCCGCGCCGGTGAGCGCGTTGAGCAGGCTGGACTTGCCCGCGTTGGTGTAGCCGACGATGGCGATCGACGGAATGTCGGCGGACAGGCGGCGGCTGCGCTGGGTGTCGCGGGCCTGCTTCATGTCCTTGATCTCGCGGCGCAGCTTGGCCATCCGTTCGCGGATGCGGCGCCGGTCGGTCTCGATCTTGGTCTCACCGGGACCGCGCAGGCCCACCCCGCCGCCGCTGCCGCCGGCGCGGCCGCCGGCCTGCCGGGACATCGACTCACCCCAGCCGCGCAGCCGCGGCAGCATGTACTCCATTTGGGCCAGCGACACCTGCGCCTTGCCCTCCCGGCTGGTGGCGTGCTGGGCGAAGATGTCCAGGATCAGCGCCGTGCGGTCGATGACCTTGACCTTGACGGCCTTTTCCAGCGCGGTCAGCTGCGCCGGGGACAGCTCGCCGTCGCAGATCACGGTGTCCGCGCCGGTAGCCAGCACCACCTGGCGCAGCTCGGCGGTCTTGCCCGAGCCGATGTAGGTCGACGGGTCGGGCCGGTCGCGGCGCTGGATGAGCCCCTCGAGGACCTGGGAGCCCGCGGTCTCGGCCAGGGCCGCCAGCTCGGCCATGCTGGCCCGGTTGTCGGCGGCGCTGCCCTCGGTCCACACGCCCACCAGCACCACGCGTTCCAGCCGCAGCTGGCGGTACTCGACCTCGGAGACGTCGGCCAGCTCGGTGGACAGCCCGGCGACCCGGCGCAGCGCCGAACGGTCTTCGAGGGCGAGCTCGCCGGCGCTCGGCTCGGCTTCGTTGAGAAATTCGGGATATGTCATAGGCAACTAGCAATAGTGCACGCGAAATAGGCGTCGCGCACCCGGTTTAACGCCGCTGGGCGCGCCACCATTCCTCGCTGATGTCGCCGCGGGCCACCAGGACCGACGGCCCGCGCAAGTAGCTGGTGGCGTCGGTGATGGTGACGACGACGTCGCCGCCGGGAACGCGGACGGTCAGCGTGCCGGTGTCGGCGCCGACGTCGGCGAGCGCGGCGACCGCGGCGGCGACCGTTCCGGTGCCGCACGAGCGGGTCTCGCCAACCCCGCGCTCGTGGACCCGCATCCGCACCGCGCCGCCGACGGGCGACGTGAGCACCTCGACGTTGACGCCGTCGGGGAATTGGCCGCGGTCGAATTGCACGGGCGCGGCCACGTCAAGGGCCTCGAGTTCCGCGGCGGTCAGCCGCGGCGCCACGCAGGCCAGGTGCGGGTTGCCGACGTCGACCGCCAGGCCGGTGAACGCCCTGCCGCCGATGATCGCCTGCCCGCTGCCGAGCCGGTTAGCCTTGCCCATGTCGACGGTGACGTCGGCGTCGGTGTCCCCGGCGCGGTGCAGCGTGACCGGCCGCGGGCCGGCCAGCGAGCCGACGACGAACTCGTCGCGGGATTCCAGCCCGCTGGCGCGCAGATAGTGGGCGAACACGCGCACGCCGTTGCCGCAC
This sequence comes from Mycobacterium palustre, assembly GCF_002101785.1. GTDB lineage: Bacteria > Actinomycetota > Actinomycetes > Mycobacteriales > Mycobacteriaceae > Mycobacterium > Mycobacterium palustre. Next base: position 9,710 of record NZ_LQPJ01000144.1, on the reverse strand, counting down.
ATCTGCGCGGTCGATCCGTCGGCGTTGCGGTAGTCCATGTACCAGTCGCCCGCGGCCACCCCGTCGGGCAGCCGCTCCAGCACGCCGGCCGCCACGGCCGCGCCCGCGGTGGTGATCCGCAGCACCCCGTCGGCGCCCAACCCGCGGCGCCGGTCGCACAGCGCCGCCACGCGGTCGGACGACAGCGCCAGCTCGGCCCCGAGGTCGGGCAGCAGCACGAAGTCGTTTTCGGTGCCGTGGCCCTTGGCGAAGATCATTGCGCCACTCCTTTGATCCCGGCTGCACCGGGATCATCGTCGCCGGCGCGGATCACCAGTTCAGGGTACGTCGCGCCACAGCCGCAACGCCTCGTCGACGAGGCGGGCGCCGTCCGCGGCGTCGAGCCAATGCACCCGGTGGTCGCGGCGAAACCACGACCGCTGCCGGCGCACGTAGCGCCGGGTGCCCAGGTAGGTCTGCTCGCGCGCCTCGCGCAGTTCCTCGTCGCCGCCGCCGGCGTCGAGCGCGGCCAGCACCTGTGCGTACCCCAGGGCCCGCGAGGCGGTGACGCCCTCGCGCAGGCCGCGGCGCAACAGGCCGCGGACCTCCTCGACCAGGCCCTGGTCGAACATCGCGTCGGTGCGCCGGGCCAGCCTGTCATCGAGGATCGTTGTGTCGCAGTCCAATCCGACGATGACCGTGTCCCAGCGGGGGGCGCCGATGGGCGGCGCCGAGGCGGCGAACGGTTGGCCGGTCAGCTCGACGACCTCGAGGGCGCGCACCGTGCGCCGGCCGTCGGTGGGCAGGATCGCCGCGGCCGCCGCCGGGTCGCGGCGGGCCAGCTCGGCGTGCAGCTCGCCCACACCGACCTCGGCGAGGCGGCGCTCCCAGCGCGCCCGCACCTCGGGATCCGTCGCCGGGAACGACCAGTCGTCGAGCAGGGATTGGACGTAGAGCATCGAGCCGCCCACGATCACCGGGACCGCGCCGCGGCCGGCGATCGCTTCGACGTCCGCGGCGGCGGCTCGCTGATAGCGGGCCACGGTGGCGGTCTCGGTGACATCGAGGACGTCGAGCTGATGGTGGGGGATGCCGCGGCGCGCCCCGACGGGCAGCTTGGCGGTGCCGATGTCCATGCCGCGGTAGAGCTGCATCGCGTCGGCGTTGACGATCTCGGCACCCACCCGTTCTGCGAAGTCGAGCGCCAGCTGCGACTTGCCGGTCCCGGTGGGCCCGATGATCGCGACGGGCCGGGCGGTTGTCATAGCTGCCAAAAGCCGGCGAAGTAACCCACGCCGTACGGCGCCCCCCGGTAGAGCTCCTTGGCTGATCGCGGCCCCGGCTCGGCCAGGCCCGCCAGCACCTGGAACGCAACCCGCCCCAGGATCTGCGGCGGCAGCCGGGTCAGGGGGGCCAGGTCGCCGTCGGCCAGCGCGTCGTCGAGGGCCAGCTGCGCGTCGGCGTCGCCGGGGTGGTGGCCGCCGGGGGCGGCCGGGGTCAGCGTGTTCGCGCCGTCGGCCACGACCAGCACCCCGACCGGCTCCGGCGCCCGGTCGATCGCGACGCGCAGCCGCCTGCCGATCGCGAGCGCGGCGTCGGCGTCGTGGCCGCTTCGATAGACGCGCACCTGCACGCTGGCTTCGGGTTGGGCCCGGCCCCGGACCCACGCGGCCAGCAGCGCGCAGACCGGGAACTCGACGGGGTCGTGGGCCCGCGGCGACAGGTGGACCGGCACGTCGACGCCGAAGCCGGCGAAGGTGCCGCTGGAACGGGGGCCGTCGGGGTCGAGAACGAGGTCTGCCGGGCCGGTGCCGACCGCCACCCAGCGCGGCGGCAGCAGGGCCGCGGCGGCCAGCACCGCGGCGCTCAGGTCGGCCACCTCCGCGGCGGCCGCCCCGGCGAGCTCGGGAACGAGCAGCGGCGCGGAGGGAACGATCGCGACGGCGCCCAGCACGCCACCAAACTAACGAGCGCCGAACCGCGGCGTCAGCCCGGCCGGACCGGGCTCTGGGGCACCGGTCCGTGGCCGGGCGGCTCCTGCGCACCGGCGGCGCCCGGCGGCTCGGCCAGGTCTCGGCCAACCTCGGCGACCATCGACGCGGCCTCGCCCCGGGCCAGCGCGACCGTCGCGACGATCACCAGGGCGATCGCCGAGATCAGGACGAGCGCGGCCGGGCCGCTGTTCCCGAGCGTCTCCTGAAGGACGGTCACGCCGAGCACGCCGGCCACCACGGGCTTGCAGACCGTCATCGTGGGCAACGACGCGGTCAGCGCGCCGGCGCGGAATGCGGACTGCTGGAAAATCATCCCGCACAGGGCCACCGCCAGCCAGGGATAGAACTCGGGCGCGGTCAGCACCGCGACCGCGCCCCCCTCGGCCACCTCGACGACCCCCTTGGTCAGCACGGCGAACAGCGCCAACGACGAACCCGCGACCAGCGCCAGCAGCACCGCCGCGACCGGGCGGCCGGACCAGATCCGCGCCCCCAGCACACAGCCCACCAGCAGCGGGCCCAGCACCGCGGCGACGATCAGCCATGTCGCCAGCGGCGCGCGCTCCCGTCCGGAACTCGGATCGCCGACGATGATGACCACGGCCAGCGCCGCGGCCAGGACGACGGCCCAGACCCACTCCCAGCGCGTCACGCGGTGGTTTGTCAGCCGCGCATAGATCGGCAACGCGAACAGCAGGGCGGTGACCTGCAGCGCCGTCACCAGCACCACCGAGCCCCAGGCCAGGGCCCCGGCCTGCAGGCTGTAGTTCGTCACCGCCGCCAGCCCGCCCAGCCACCACCGCTTGTCGCGCAACGACATCCGGAACAGCTCGAGGTGGCCGACTTGTTTGTCGGTGATCTCCTGGGCGGAGCGCTGCCGGATCACGTCGCCGACGGCCGAGGCCAGCGCCGCGCACAACGCGAGCAGCGCTGCGATGTCGACTTTCGACATCGAGACCCCCTTACTGGCGTTCTAAACAGCATCTCCTCGGAGAGCTGCGTGTCACGCGCTGTTCGGTCGCGGTTCAACGACAACTGTAGTGCCGCCGCGCCGGGTCCTCGACCGGCTGCCGCGCCGACGGCCCATCAGACGGCCCATCAAAAGTGCGCCCCCGGCAAACCTTTTTTACAGGCATGTACAGGCGCGCGATCCCCCTTGAGCCGCACCTAAAACAGCAGTCGCTCCCGTCACGCTACCCGCCCACGCGGTGCCGACCGAGGTCCGAAGCGACGGTGGGACCGAACTGTGATGCGCGTGGCCGCCCGGGCGGCCCGGGAAGGTGGCGGCGCTCCGCCGGCCAAGCTGCTTGAATACTGTGGGGGCCGGTTTGGCGGAAAGGGCAGCGAGGCGGAAAGGTGGGTGACGAGCGAATGACGGCCGACGAGCCACGCGGCGGCGATTCACCCAAGCCGGCGCCGCGCCCGGGACCGCGTCCGGGCCCCCGGCCGGCGAGCCCCGGGCCGCGACCCGCCCCCTACGCGGTGGCGGCGCCCCCGCGCAGCGATCCGCACCGCTTCGGACGCGTCGACGACGACGGCACGGTGTGGCTGATCAGCTCGGCCGGCGAGCGCGTCGTCGGGTCCTGGCAGGCCGGTGACCGCGAGGCGGCGTTCGCCCACTTCGGGCGCCGGTTCGACGACCTGGGCACCGAGGTCACGCTGATGGAGGAGCGGCTGGCATCGGGCACCGGGGACGCCCGCAAGATCAAGTCGCACGCCTGCGCGCTGGCCGAGGCCCTGCCGACGGCGTCCGTGCTGGGCGACATCGACGCGCTGGCGAGCCGGTTGACCAGCATCGTCGAGCGCGCCGACGCGGCGATCGCCGCGGACCGCTCCAGGCGCGAGGAACATCGCGCCGCCCAGACCGCGCGCAAGGAGGCGCTGGCCGCCGAGGCCGAGGACCTGGCCGCCAACTCGACCCAGTGGAAGGCCGCCGGCGACCGGCTGCGCGCCATCCTCGACGAGTGGAAGACGATCACCGGGCTGGACCGCAAGGTCGACGACGCGTTGTGGAAGCGCTATTCGGCGGCCCGTGAGACGTTCAACCGGCGCCGGGGATCGCATTTCGCCGAGCTGGACCGGGAGCGCTCGGGCGTGCGGCAGTCCAAGGAAAGGCTCTGCGAGCGCGCCGAAGAGCTGTCGGATTCGACCGACTGGTCCGCCACCAGCGCCGAATTCCGCAAGCTGCTCACCGAATGGAAGGCGGTGGGGCGGACGACCCGGGAGGTCGACGACGCCCTGTGGCGCCGTTTCAAGGCCGCCCAGGACGCCTTCTTCACCGCCCGCAACGCCGCGCACGCGGAGAAGGACGCCGAGCTGTCGGCCAACGCCACCGCCAAGGAGGCCCTGCTGGCCGAGGCGGAGAAGCTCGACACCAGCAACCCGGACGCGGCCAGGGCGGCGCTGCGGTCCATCGCCGACAGGTGGGACGCGATCGGGCGGGTGCCCCGGGAACGGTCCGCCGAGTTGGAGCGGCGGCTGCGGGCGGTCGAGAAGCGGGTCCGCGAGGCCGGCGACGCCGATTGGTCCGATCCTCAGGCGCAGGCCCGGGCCGAGCAGTTCCGCATTCGCGCCGAGCAGTACGAGCAGCAGGCCCGCAAGGCGGAGGCGGCCGGCCGCACCGAGGAGGCCGAGCAGGCCAAGGCCAACGCCGAACAGTGGCGGCAGTGGGCCGATGCGGCCGCCGAGGCGCTGACCCGCAGGCCCTAGTGGCGATCGCGAGCGCGGCGAAGCCGGGCGAAGCGGGTCGCCACCATCGGCCCTAGGGGCGATCGCGAGCGCGGCGAAGCCGGGCGAAGCGGGTCGCCACCATCGGCCCTAGGGGCGATCGCGAGCGCGGCGAAGCCGGGCGAAGCGGGTCGCCACCATCGGCCCTAGTCTTCGGGCCCGTCCTTCTCGTCGGTGTCCAGGCTTTCCAGCAACGTCATCGACTGCCGCTCCGCGGCGACCCGGCGGCGCCGCTCTTCGGCCGCGAGTTGCACGACGGTGCGCGCCCACACCACGCGCGCCCAGTGAAACGTCAACAGCAGCACGGTGATCCACGCGACGATCAGGCCCACCCCGGGCCCGGGATGCCCGGCGGCCACGGTCTGGCGTGACCACACCGCCAGCAACCCGGCGCCGGCGGCGACGCTCGAACCCGTCAGCGCGACCCAGGCCAGCGCCCAGCGCCGCGTCAGCAACGCCAGCATCGAAAAGCCCACCCCGAACACCAGCGCCAGCCAGGTGAACACCCGCGACGGCAGGGCCAGGGCGGCCGTCCCGGCGCCGTGGCTGGCAAACAGCACGTCCCATCCCCGCACCGAGCCGGTGTGGGGCAGCACGAACGACGCCAGCAGCACGAACACCAGGATCGCCACGACCAAAGCCCTTGGGCCCGGGTCGATTTCGCGGGCCACCCGGCGTTCGGCGTCCTCGATCTCGGTCCGCAGCGCGTCGAGGTCGGTGTGTTGTTTCTTCATCGGGCACATCCCTGGGGTTCGAGCGGGTCGGCGGAGGGGCCGACGGTCGGCATGCCCAGGCCGATGGTGCTTGGGCGCTCGCCCGCCGCGTGCGCGTCGCCCGCGCGCGTGCGGCGGTGGGTGAGCACGCCCGCGTCGGCGATCAGGTGGTGCGGGGCCGCCCCGGTGATCTCGGTGGTGACGATGTCGCCCGGCCGGACGTTCGGGTCTGCCGCGAAATGCACCAGCCGGCCGTCGCGCGCGCGGCCGCTCATGCGTGCCGTGCGGGCGTCCTTGCGGCCCTCGCCGGTCGCGACCAGCAATTCGACCGTCCGCCCGATCAACGCGCGGTTGCCTTCCAGCGAGATCTGCTCCTGCAGATCGACGAGCCGCTCGTAGCGCTCCTGCACCACGGCTTTGGGCACCTGGTCGTCGAGCTCGGCGGCGGGCGTGCCGGGGCGCTTGGAGTACTGGAAGGTGAACGCCGCCGCGAACCGAGCCCGCCGCACCACGTCGAGCGTGGCGGCGAAGTCCTCTTCGGTTTCGCCGGGAAACCCGACGATCAGGTCGGTGGTAATGGCCGCGTGCGGCATGGCCGCCCGGACCCGGTCGATGATGCCGAGGTAGCGCTCGGCGCGATACGACCGCCGCATGGCCCGCAGCACCCGGTCGGAGCCCGACTGCAGCGGCATGTGCAGGGCCGGGCACACGTTCGGGGTCTGCGCCATCGCCTCGATGACGTCGTCGGTGAACTCGGCCGGGTGCGGCGAGGTGAACCGCACCCGCTCCAGCCCGTCGATGCGGCCGCAGGCGCGCAGCAACCCGGCGAACGCGCCCCGGTTGCGCGGCTGCGCGGGGTCGGCGAAGGACACCCCGTAGGCGTTGACGTTCTGGCCCAGCAGGGTGACTTCGAGCACGCCGTCGGCGACCAGCGAGGTCACCTCGGCCAGGATGTCGTCCGGGCTGCGGTCGACCTCCTTGCCCCGCAGCGACGGCACGATGCAGAACGTGCAGCTGTTGTTGCAGCCGACGGAGATGGAAACCCATGCGGCGTAAGCGGATTCGCGGGCGCTGGGCAGTGACGACGGGAACTGCTGCAGCGCCTCGGCGATCTCGACCTGCGCGACCCGGTTGTGGCGGGCCCGCTCCAGCAGCGTGGGCAGCGATCCGAGGTTGTGGGTGCCGAAGACGACGTCGACCCACGGCGCCCTGCGCAGCAGCGCGGCCCGGTCCTTCTGGGCCAAGCAGCCCCCGACCGCGATCTGCATGTCGGGGTTGACGCGCTTGCGCGGGGCCAGGTGGCTGAGGTTGCCGTACAGCTTGTTGTCGGCGTTCTCGCGCACCGCGCAGGTGTTGAACACCACCACGTCGGCGTCCCCGAAATCCGAGCCGTCGGCCGCGCGCCGGTAGCCGGCCGCCTCCAGCAGGCCCGCCAGCCGCTCGGAGTCGTGGACGTTCATCTGGCAGCCGTAGGTGCGCACTTGGTAGGTGCGCACCCCCGAAACGCCTCGGGCCACCGTCGAAGTCACGGGCCAATGCTACGGCGAGCCGGCCGCCGCGGATGAACCCGCAGCTCGTGGCGATCGCCGGCGCGGCGCTAGACGCGGCGGCGCTCCCGTTCGGCGGCCAGCTCGGACAGCACCACATCGGCCGCCAGATTCTGGCCGTAGCCGCGGCGGGCCAGCATCCCGACCAGCCGCCGCACCACCCGCGCGTCGTCGCCGCCCAGCGTCTCGCGCCGCAGCTTGGCCCGCACCAACTGCTCGGCGCGGTCCCGCTCGGCCCCGGCGTCGATCCCGCCCAGCACCGCGGTGATCACGTCGTCGTCGACGCCCTTGGTGTGCAGCTCGGCGGCCAGGGCGCGCTTGCTCTTTCCCGCCTTCGCCCGGCGGGACTGCACCCACTGCTGCGCGAAGTCGGCGTCGTCGATCAGGCCGACGGCGGCCAGCCGGTCGAGCACCCGCTCGCGCACGTCGTCGGGGTAGCCGCGCTTGGACAGCTGGCCGGCCAGCTCGGCGCGGGTGCGCGCCCTCGCGGTGAGCAGGCGCAGGCACAACGCCCGCGCCTGCTCCTCGCGGGAGGGCTCAGAAATCGACTGGGGCGGGCAGGACGTCATCGTCGGTCACGACCGCGCCGATGCCGAGCTTTTCCTTGATCTTCTTCTCGATCTCGTTGGCCACATCGGCGTTTTCCATCAGGAAGTTGCGGACGTTCTCCTTGCCCTGGCCGAGCTGCTCGCCCTCGTAGGTGAACCACGAACCGGACTTGCGGATGAAGCCCTGATCCACACCCATGTCGATCAGCGAGCCCTCGCGGCTGATGCCCTTGCCGTAGAGGATGTCGAATTCGGCCTGCTTGAACGGCGGCGACACCTTGTTCTTGACGACCTTGACCCGGGTGCGGTTGCCGACCGCGTTGGTGCCGTCCTTGAGCGTCTCGATCCGGCGCACGTCCATGCGCACCGACGCGTAGAACTTCAAAGCCTTACCGCCCGTGGTGGTTTCGGGTGAATTGTGCACCATCACACCATCAACGAAATAGTTGTGATTGCCCTCGACCTCGATATCGAACCGATTCATCGACCGGGTGTGCGGTTTGACATGCACATCGAGAACACGGGCCGGCACCAACCGCTGCGTGGGTTCGACGAACTGTGGCGTTACCGTCCCTTGACCACGGAACCTGGGCAGCAGCTTGTACTCCATCGACGGTGCCATGAATGGTGCGACCAACTCCTGAAACTTCGCCGTGGCCGCGGTCGAAAACGCCAGCACCGCCTTGCCGGCCGAGCCGGCGGAGCGCAGGCGCACGTCCAATCCGTATGTGTCGCACAGGTAATCGCGCAACCGCACTCGCGTGCCTTCGCTCATGGCCTCGACACAGATCGCGATGCGCCCGCTGCCGCCGGCGGTACGTTCCTGCAATCCCTTGGAACGCAACGTGAATGACCCGTCATCCATGTACCAAATAGCCAGAGCCAGCGGCGTCAGCGCCTTGAGATACTCCCCGGAGAAGAACTTCTTGCCGTCTCCGAGATAGACCGCACGCCGTAATTCGGCGAGCTCCGCCAGTGGGGTGAAGTCGACGAAGGTTGCGCCCTTGGCGTTCGCTCGCACCGAGTGCGGAATGTTGCCCATCAAGGCGGTCTTCCACTGCAGATACTCCGACTGCTCGGCGCCGTGTCCCATCCGGAAACGGACTGCGTTGCGATCGTGGCGATTGGGCGAGAGGTTTCCGTCGCCCATCAGTGATCCCAATACCAGCTGGAACTGCTGGTCGCTGAGCAGATGCGGTTCGGCGGCCAGCACCCGGTCGCCGGTGTTGAGGTCACCCGCTTCCGTCCATCCACCGGGCGTGCGGACCAGGTGGTTAGGTGTGGCGGCGAACTGCGACGTGCCGTTACCGCTCGACTTTTCGACGGTGAACTGCAGGAACTGCTCGGCGGGACCGTTGTTGAACCAGTTGACCACCTTGCGCGGCACAACCCGGTCGGATATCGGGTCGTAGGACAGCACCTCGACGTCCATCTTGTTGTTGACGATCTTGCCGATCTTTTCGGTGGAGCCGTCGGCAAGAGTCACTCGCGTCGAATAGTTCATGCACCCGAACATCACCCCGATCTTTTCGCGGAGCTGGTTGATGAAGATCGCCGTGGTTCCCGAGTTGTTGAGCGCGCCCGTCATCTTCCGCAGCGCCTGGCTCATCAGCCGGGCCTGCAGGCCGACGTGGCTGTCGCCCATCTCACCCTCGAGCTCCGCGCGCGGCACCAGGGCCGCCACCGAGTCGATGACCAGGATGTCCAGCGCGCCGGAGCGGATCAGCATGTCGGCGATCTCGAGCGCCTGTTCGCCGGTGTCGGGCTGGCTGACCAGCAGCGAATCGGTGTCGACGCCAAGCTTCTTGGCGTAGTCGGGGTCCAGGGCGTGCTCGGCGTCGATGAACGCCGCGACGCCGCCGGCGGCCTGGGCGTTGGCCACCGCGTGCAGCGCGACGGTGGTCTTACCCGAGGACTCCGGGCCGTAGATCTCCACGACCCGGCCGCGGGGCAGGCCGCCGATGCCCAGGGCCACGTCCAGTGCGATGGATCCGGTCGGGATGACCGAGATCGGCTGACGCATCTCGTCGCCGAGACGCATCACCGAGCCTTTGCCGTAGCTCTTTTCGATCTGGGCCATCGCCAGCTCGAGGGCCTTTTCGCGGTCGGGGGCTTGCGTCATGGTGCCCTACCTTTCGGACTGTCGGTTGATGGTTCGGGCCAGGAGTGCGGGATGATCAGCCGGTGCTGGTGAGGCAGGTA